>JAEYWX010000017.1 GCA_023428755.1 Bacteroidota bacterium | reverse complement strand
AGCGGGATGCAATCCAAAGCTATCATCGCTTTATGAAACAACAGTTGTTTGATAAAGTAGATATCGATCAAAACAATTGTCATATACCCGATGGTACCACTGCCAAAGAAGATGTAAAACAACATTGCGCAGCCTACGAACAAAAAATTGCAGAGGCAGGTGGTATCGATCTGCAAATACTCGGCATTGGTGTAAACGGTCATATCGGTTTTAACGAACCTGGTTCGAGTGTGTTTACCAAAACACGGTTAACCACACTCACTAACTCTACACGCCTGGCCAACAGTTACGAGTTTGCCAACATCAGTGCAGTGCCACGTTTGGCCATCACGATGGGTATTGGTACCATTCTCAAAGCAAAGAAAATTATATTGATGGCATGGGGCCCGACAAAAGCTCCTGTTATTCAACAATCGGTTGAAGGTGATGATACGGAACATGTACCGGCATCGTTGTTACAGAATCACGATGATGTGATGTTTGTGATTGATGAAATGGCTGCGGCTGAGCTTACCCGTTATAAAAGTCCGTGGTTAACCGGTGAGTGCGAATGGACCGATAAGATGATCAAAAAAGCAGTGGTGAATTTATCATTGAAGTTGGGCAAACCTGTATTGAGTTTAACCAATACCGATTACAATGAATTTGGTTTGGGTGATCTGCTGGTGGAAAAAGGAGATGCGTATGAGATCAACCTGCAGGTATATTACATGTTGCGTGACAGTATTACCGGATGGCCCGGTGGTAAACCCAATGCTGTAATGCCCAATCATCCGGAACGCAGTAATCCGTATCCCAAAAAAGTGATTCTGTTTTCACCCCATCCCGATGATGATATTATTTCGATGGGTGGCACCTTCCAGCGTTTGCATGATCAGGGACATGAAGTACATGTAGCTTATCAAACCAGCGGCAACATTGCAGTAACCGATGAGTTTGTAACTCGCTTTATGGATTTTGCAGTAGGGTTTGAAGATATGGTGGGATCGGATGCATCCAAATCAAGAAGCATACTTGCAGAAGCAAGAGGTTATCTGGAAAATAAAAAATCGAACCAGGTTGATACTGCTGAGATACGTGCCATCAAAGGATTGATCAGACGTTGCGAAGCAGCGGCTACCTGTCGTTATGTTGGATTGAAGGAAGGCCAATGGCATTTTCAAAACCTTCCGTTTTACGAAACAGGCACTATTGAAAAAAATCCAATGGGTGAAGAAGACATCAGGCTTACCATGGAACTGCTGCGAAAGATTCAACCACAGCAAGTGTATTGTGCCGGTGATTTTGCTGATCCGCATGGCACACATCTGGTTTGCTTTAATGTAGTACTCGAATCATTGCGACGAATCAAAGCAGCAGGTGATACATGGATCAACGATTGCTGGTTGTGGTTGTACAAAGGTGCATGGCAGGAGTGGAACATTGAAGAAATTGAAATGGCGATACCGATGAGTCCGGAGCAAGTGATGAAAAAACGCTTTGGTATTTTCATTCATCAATCACAAAAAGATATGGTGCCCTTCCAGGGCAGCGACAGCAGAGAGTTCTGGCAACGTGCTGAAGAACGCAATGCAGCAACAGCCAATCTGTATGGCAAACTTGGTTTAACACAGTATGCTGCAATGGAAGCATTTGTACGGTGGCAGTATTAAAATAATCTTTTCATTCAATTAGTCGTGGTCGGTGTTCCCACCGGCCACTGCTGCATATCTTGTAAACAAACAAGTACACACAACACTATATTTGCAATCTGTTTGGCTTACAATTTGCTAACTCATTAAAAAAACTGTTTATGAAAAAACAATCAATCCTCTTTTTGTTATTCGCTTTCTTTTTATTTCAATCAGTGCATGTGCAGGCTATTGTTCCAGTAACGGAAAAAGCGATGCAGGAACATGTTACAAATGCAGTTGATGCCTTCAACAGTCTTTCTAAAAAAGAAAAGAAGCAACGTATCAAAGAAGTGAAAAAGGAAGTAAACGCTTTTAAACAAGCGAAGCGCCAGGGAAAAGATGCAGATGAGCAAACTATTTTACTGGTGATTCTTGCCATTCTGTTGCCACCACTGGCAGTGTATCTGCACCAAAATGCGATCAACACCAAATTCTGGATCAGCCTGGTACTTACCTTGCTGTTTTGGGTGCCGGGTGTTATTTATTCGTTGCTGGTTGTGTTAGGTGTGGTATAATTTATTTTCAACTGAAATGGAAAGAGCAAAGCGATTTAGGCTTTGCTCTTTTTTATATGTTTTGGGTTATTTCTGTATTATTTTGTTGTTATCAGGAAATCCCATGCAGCGGAATTCCTTTTTTAAGACTCATTCAACAGACAAACCACTTTTTATGAGAAATTTCACCTGCCTGGTATCGCTGTTTCTGCTGTTGCAAAGCTGCGATCCCCTTGGGTCCGGTAGCTGGAGCGGAGGACAACAGGCCTATGCTCCGGTATATGTAAAACCCGAAAATCTCACAGCCATCTCTGTACAATCGGCCAAAGCAATTACAAAACCCGGGAAAGTGTATGTAAAAGGAAATCTGCTGCTGCAGAACGATGTAAACACCGGCGTTCATTTGATCGACATCAGCAATCCTTCACAACCGGTAAAACTTGCGTTTCTCAACGTTCCGTTTAGTACCGAAATTTCCATCAAGGACAATTTTTTATACGTCAATAATTTTAATGATCTGCTGGTATTTAATATCAGTAATCCTTCCAGTCCATCGTTGGTAAAGCGGCTGGAAGATGTGTTTCCTTATCACAACAATGAATACCCACCTGTAAGCAATACGTATTTTGAATGCGTGGACCCATCAAAAGGAATTGTTGTGGACTGGAAATTAGCAACTGTAACCGATCCTAAATGCCGACGCTAAAACTGAAACCTATGCGCAAGATCATATACAACATCGTTTGTCTCGCTACTGTATCAATACTCTTTCTTTATTGCTCGAAAGAAAGTAATAACTCGTTTGCCGGTGGCGGACAGGCAGGGCAGGGTGGTTCCATGGCACGCTTTGCAGTAGTGGGAAATTATTTATATGCTGTTGACAAAGAAAACCTGCGTGTGTTTTCCATCAGCAATGGTGCTTCACCACAACTCATCAAAACCGTGAAGGTTGGTTTTGAAATTGAAACCATTTATCCGTTTAAAGACAAATTGTTTATTGGCAGTACAAGTGTGGTGCATATCTTTTCCATTACCAATCCCGAAAGCCCGGAAAAATTAAGCCAGGCTATTTCACCAACTGTTCTTCGTCGTTGCGATCCTGTAGTGGCGAAAGATACAGTAGCCTATGCAACGTTGCGTGTAAATGCAGAATGTGGTGGTGTGCAAAGTATCCTTGCTGTGTATGATGTGAAAGATATTTTAAACCCGATTCAACGCAAAGCGATGTTTGTAAACGAACCGTATGGACTGGGTTACAAAGATGATGTGCTGTATGTATGCGACCGTACGGTGGGTTTACGTGTGTACGATATTTCCAACGGATACGATCCCGTACAGATCAAGGTGATCGGTAACAACGAATGGTACATGGATGTGATTCCTTACAACAATGTGTTGATCTGCTGGACACAAACCGGTTCTACCCTTTACGATATTACTGATAACCGTAACCCCGTTCTTCTCTCTTCTATCCAATAATACCTGATGAAGAAATTCTTTGTTACCGTAGCCGGTTGCGTTTTATGGTTTGTTGCAGTTGCACAAAAAGATACCGTTGTAAAAAACAGTTACAAACAGCAGTTGCGTTTGCAACCGCTGGCCTTGTTCGATCCGTTTGAATCGAGTGTGCGATTGGGTATGGATGTGATGCTGAAACCGAGATTTGCTGTGGGCGCAGATGTGTCCGTTTATTTTGCTGCCGACGGTTATACAAAACCGTTAGCCGGTTATGCCATTGCTCCGTTTGCCCGCTGGTACATGAATAACCGGCACAGCGCATTTTTTGAAGCAGGTGCCATGTACAAGCACACCGAACGCAAAGAAGAAGCATGGCTGGGAATGGATTGTGTAAACGGCGTACCTGCCTATGAAAAATTTGATACCTATAAACGGGTGAAAGATGTGGTGGATCTGAGTTTTCGCATCGGTATGCGGGAAGCCTTGTTTGGTTCGCCCAACTGGAGTTATGAAATGTTTATAGGCCTGGGTGCCCGTCACAAAATGTTTTCCATCAAATACAAAGAAGCCAACAGCTGTCTGCAACCCGACGGTATTGATGCCATCGGTTTTTTTGGCAATAACCTCAACCGGGAAAACTATACTTTTTTTTCTGTGCCGATGGGAATACGGTTTACGAGGAAGTTGAAGTGATTTTTTAATTGAACAGTTCTTCTGCTACGGTTAAAAGGTGAAGTATCGGTTTAACGATTAGAATGCTGAGTTTGTACTATTTCTCAAACTCTTGCACGTCATGTCGACGCAGGAGACATCTCTGAAACTAAAAGCTGCAAAATTTTATCAGTGAAAAGATGGCAAATAGAGCAAAGGTTTATTTCAGGAGTCTTTGCTGGTAACAAAAGGTTATAATTCTTCAATATACTTCACGATCATTTTCAGTTGTTTTTCTTCTGTTTTTTGGGCAATGATGGTTTGCATGATTTTGGTTCGTTCTTCTTGCGGAAGTTTGTTGAATGCCTTTATTACATCTGCATCTGCAAAAGCATCCTGTATTTCTTTTTCAGTGATTTGGTTTTGGGACGATAACAGGTAAAGGGTTACAGTAACAGTATCGCCGCCTTTTTTGTTGATCGCTTTTCTGATCGTTTCGTTAATGGAGAGGAGCTTATCCTGTCCTTTAATGGTAAACAGATTTTTGGCTTCTACTTTATAACCGTCAATGGTACCCGATACTTTCAGCGATCCCCATTTGCCTACAAGATGTTTGGTATTGGGTAGTTGAATATGATACGTCCAGGCACCTTTGCCGGGTTGGTGTTTTAATTCGAGTGATTGGTTTTTGATGAGGTAGTCCATATATGTTTATCAGAGCTTATTTGCGGCGAGTCCCTTTCAGGAGACTCGCCTGAGAATAAAAGGCCACGCAGCAACGGCGTGCTTGTGAATAATGCTGTTCAAATGTGCTGCCAACAAAGGCGGAGTTTTCTAAGGTGCGGGTATAACTTCTGTTAGAATTTCCTTACCTGCTCTGTCGTAATACGTGCAGGTCATTCTGTCCATACGTACAGCCCATTTTTCAATTCCTGATGCAGCACAGTCACTGCAAAAACTGGGATAATCTGTTTTTCCCTGTTGGTGTGCTTTTAAATCCATTTGGAATTGTTCAGGGTCTGAGTTTTCAGCGATTGTTAACGGGTTATACTTTGCGACTGTTGAAATCTTAAAGTCATTAGCACCGTAGTAGTTTGTATGTCCGTCTGAAACAAATGTTTCATACCCGGTTACACCCAGCTGTTTAATATCGTTGATGTACGCAGGAAAGTCAGTACCTGATTTTACTTTGCTGTGAGCTGTTTTGATTTGTTCCAGTGTAAACATGGTTTTCTTTTTTCTTGCAGGTATACCTGCCTTTGTATTATTACTGCTAAAATAAGAAAATTGCTGTGGAAAGAAAGGTAGCTGCCGTTGTTGTGTCGCCGACCAACAACGGATTTGAATGATTACGTTGTTGTGGTTTTTACTGAGCTTTTGTGCATGTGTTGCTGGTGAGGCCACGAAGCAACGGCGGGATTATGAATAATGCTGTTCAGTTGCGCTGCCAGCATGCGCATAGTGATTTAATCCCAATGAAATTTTTTTCTCCATCTATCAAGATTTTCTAGATCATTTTTCCATACATAAGTCTGGAGCTTTGAAAAGCCTAATTCTTTACATCGTTTTTCAATAGCAATTTTCATTTTGTTAATTGTCAAGTCTGGTTCAGTGAATTGACCATCTTTGAAGCAGTGACTACAATATTTGCTTGTTTTCTTTTCACTCTCTGTTTTGGAAGCGTAAACTAAGTCACGATTTAATGGTATACCACAGCTTTGACAATGTTCATTTCTATTTGCTTGTATAAACTGCTCTTTAAGAATTATATCTTGATATTTTTGAGATTTATTATACCAAAGTAAAAAGCCTATTACTGTTAGAAATACCCCAAACGGAAGTAGTATATCAATCCATTCAAAGATCTTTTCATTTTTTGATGTCTTCAAATCAATTACTGACTGTTTGTCTTCAATCTCAGTCTCTTTCTTAAGATAGTCTAATTCAGCTATCCTTAACTCTTCGATTAATTGAGAAATAGATGTGCTTTCATCAACTAAGTCCTTTGGGCCAGAAATAACTTTTGTCCAGACTATTACTGTATCGTTCATAACAGACGGTGATTTTGAATTTGCTTTTTTATCAAAATCTGATAACCTTTGCTTTAGTGCATATTTTTTACGTTCAAGCTTGGACTTTTCAATGAGTAATTGTCGCTTCTCAGAGTTTAGTTGATATATTTCCTGAGTGTTTTCGAAAGATTTGGTCTCAACATAAATAAATGCAACAACTGAAACCACAAGTCCAAATATTGATATGAACTTATAAAGATTGTCTGTCGGTGGTGATGGAAGATTAAGCATGGTCAAATATTATTACCGCTAACGTTCACAGTTTTGTGGTCGGTGGGGCAATTATTTTACGTCGCCCCTGACGACGAGTGCTGAACGGTGATACTAAAGATAAAATTTTATTTAAAGCTAAATAGTAAATGTCATGCTGGAACAACTTCTGAAAAGAATTACAGATGGTGAACGATGCTTTGCGTCGCCCCCGCTGCCGCAAAACTGTTGGCTGCTGTATTACTTGTCAATTTAAAGCCACCTAAAAGTACTGTTCTGATTATTACTGAAAAAGGTGTCCAACTTAGTTTCTGTGTGATTGATTTCAACTTCAAATGTTAGATTGTCATTAATATCAAAAACTGCTAACGAAAAAGATGTTTTGTCTTTACGTTTAGCAAAAATTATCAAGTCCATTTTTGTTAGTTCTTCGGCATAAGAACCATAAATCATTGTATCAATTTTATAGGAAAAATATCTGTCAATTCTTGTTATTGTAAAGGCATATGCACTTTTGTGTTTTAGATTGTCAACCGTAACAGGAAACCATCCATTTTTTTGCCATGCTGTCTGTTTTATAACATGTTGGGTTGTAGGAAGCGGAATTTGGTAACTGTATTTTGAATTGTCCGTACATGGATGCTTAGGCCAAGGTGGTCCTAAGTCATCAAAAAATACTCGTCCTCCGTGTTCTGATTTATAGAAATAAACAGCGGCACCACAAACTGGACATTTTGCGTTAGGATTTACATATGAGTCAAATCGTCTTGTGTCAAATAATGTAAGTCCATTTGAGAAGGTTTTACCGTCCGTCCTTTTCCCTAAGTGGCCGTCACCGCCCCAACCGCAAGTACAACCAGGTGGGTGATTCCAAGCATTGCACATAAGATTAATTTTGAAATTGCAGGTTGTCCATATAGCAGCTAACGCATAAATATACGAAAGTTTACCCCTTGTAAAAACTTTCGCAAATACAACAATCAGCATCATGCAATTCCTTCCAAGCTTCCGCCTCTGGCAAACAAACGATCTACCCGTTTTTCCACAGCAGGATCTTTCTCCAATGCAGGTGCATTGTGCGGCTTCATGCGTACATCAAATACAACCGGTCCGTTACAACCCCAGTGCTTGTGTTGTACAAACGCATCAATTCCATATACATCATGGCTCGGGTTGCAGCGGGTATAGGTTATCCATAAATAGTTTTTCAAGGTGGCAGCTGCAAACGAAGCATCATCGCAAATGATGATTTGTGCTACGCCATTGAGTTCACGGTTCATGGTTGATAGTTGATGGTTTAATACATCCATCTCTCGTTCCGCTTCTTCGTACGTGGTAAACTTCTTTGTTTGCAAAGCCACTACACCGGGCATGCAGAGTTGTGCATTTTCAAATCCGATAGCTATCAGATGCTGTAATTCTTTCAACACCTGTGGTACTTCTCTGCACAGTTCCCGTTTCTTTTCGCCATATGCAGCTAAGACTAATTTACTGCCGCTGTTTAAACCGGTACCAGAATAATCGAGTGTATCAATGGTAGTGTTGGTATGGAAATGCAGGTCACGTGTAAGATCAATACGTTCAAAAATATATTCGAGGTAGGGTTGTATGTGATGCGTAGTCAGTTGATTCGTATCGTCAGCTGTGATAAATAAAAATTTCGCCAGGCTTAACTGTCCCGTGCCGAGTACATGATTGGCAATCGTCAATAATTCAGCCGGTTGTTTGGTGGGCATGTACGGTGTGTAACGTTCGCTGCCGATGGCTAACAGTAAGGGATGAACGCCGGCCGCATCCACCGCATGTACTTCTTTCAAGCCCGGTACTTCCTGTGGAATAGCGTTGCCCGTTAGTTCATGTATCAATTCGCCAAAGCTGGTATCTTCCTGTGGTGGACGACCCACCACGGTAAAGGCCCAGATGGCATTCTTTTTTGCATACACATTGTTCACCTTCATTAACGGAAAGGGATGTGTTAAACTGTAATAACCGAGGTGATCGCCAAATGGCCCTTCGGGTTTGTTCTGCAAGGGATCAACTTCACCTGTAATAACAAAGTCAGCATCTGTACTGATGGCATTGCCCAATGCATCGTATGCATAACGGAAACGTCTGCCGCCCAATACACCGGCAAATGTCATTTCGCTGATGCCTTCGGGCAAGGGCATCACGGCACTCAAGGTATGCGAAGGTGGTCCGCCCACAAAGCAACTTACTTTTAATGGTTGTTTCTTGGCGTTTGCTTTTGTTTGATGAATACCAATGCCACGGTGCAGTTGGTAATGCAAACCGATTTCTTTGTTCAGCTCATACTCGTTTCCGCTCAGTTGAATCCGGTACATACCCAGGTTCGATTTCATGATGCCGGGCTTGTCAATATCTTCTGTGTACACCTGTGGCAATGTTACAAAAGCGCCGCCGTCCATCGGCCAATGTTTAATGAGCGGAAGATCGCTCACCTGAATTTTATCAAACGAAAACGAAGATTGTTTTTTGGGTAATGCTTTGAGTGCTGCCAAGCCGGTACTGAGGTTTTGAATCGGGCTCTTCAATGCTTTCATCGGATCGCCTTTCAGTTCAATGAGTTTTTGCACCAATTGCAACGTATCACGAAAGATGAACTTGCTCCGATCGAGTGTGCCGAAAATATTGGAAGCGGCCCGGTATTTCGAACCTTTCACATTTTCAAATAAAAGGGCGGGACCTTTGGCTTCATACACACGGAGATGAATAGCCGCCATTTCGAGTTGCGGGTCTACTTCTTCTTTGATGCGCACCAGGTGACCGTTCTTTTCCAGATCGAGTAAACATTGTTCGAGTGAGCTGTATGACATAATTCTTCAAAGGTAGGTGGAGAACTGTTTCGAGTTTCATGTTGATGATTTTGGTTACGGGTTAAAGGTTATGGGTTATGAGTGGTGAGCACTCTGCGGTTGCCTCAGCTTCTCTCCCGATAGCTATCGGGATCTCTGCGCCAACGTATTAAATTGTACTGTTAAACACATAACAGAGTGGTAAAAGTTGTAAGCACCCGTAACTCATAACTTTTAACTCATAACTTCTTAAAAGTTGAACAAAATCGCCTTATCTGTGTTTAGAGAACTTCACACATCTTTGCAGTATGGTTCAGGCGTATAATTTTTTAGCATCGTGGCAGTTGTTTCCGGAAAAGTGCAGTTACGAATTTGGCGAAACACCCAAGAGCGGTAACTGTAAAATCGAATCGGTGAAGAACGGAACAGCGTTGATGATGAGCACCAACTGGGTAACGCATCTCAACGAAGCGTTTTATACATCATACAACTTTGTGCCCGATGGCGCTGTACATGCATTTGAAAATACAGAAGTGGCGCAGCAGATCCGTTCCGAAATTCCCAATTCCTCTACCATGCTGATTGAGTTTATCAGCAACGGACAAATCAAATTCAGCGCTACACACGAAATCATGCCAAATGGTTTTTTAAAGATCACCACACTTGGTTTTACACCGGAGTTTAAACGCTACACCAATGTGGAAGTGTATCACAAACAAATGAGTGTGTTGCCGTATGCGTCGAGTATAGGTGGCGTGGCTATTCGTCCCACCAAAGAAGGAGTGATCCGTCACCAGGCATTAACAGCCATGGAAGAGCAAACCAATATGCAGCTCGACCAGATCAAACAGCAAATTGAATTGCTGGCACGGCAGGCACAGGAGATTGTAAAGCGCAAAGAATTATCGTTGATGATCTATGATGCCAAGCTGAACTTTCGTCCTGTGATCGGGCAGGTGTATCATCTGTATCAACGGAATGATGATAGTTATTTGCTGTCGATGATCAGTCCGCAGGAGTGGGGCGGCAGTGGTCCGTTCAAACACTTTGTAGCATCGGCGAAGTTGCTGGCGGATCATACGTGGATGGAGGTGAGTTGAAGAACGAGGTACGAAGTACGAGGTAGGAAGTAGGAGGTAGGAAGTAAGAGTACGAGGTACGAAAACTCCGAAAGCGGTAATTTTTTTGGAATTGGGAATTTGTCTTTCCGCTTTTCCTGTGCCTTGATCCTTGTCCCTTGTTTCTTGTATTTTTGACCAATGAATTTTCCGATTGAAGTAAAGAAAAGTAAGGTAGCAGGCAAAGGTGCGTTTGCACAAAAAGCCATTCCGCCTAAACGAAAACTCGGTAACATGGCCGGAGAAATCATCAGCTACAAAGAAGCGCAGCGACGGGTGAAGAATCAGAAAGAAGGAGAGTTGCTGATGGTGGAGTTTGATAACGATCCGGTGGCGTTAGATGCAAGTGTCAACCGCAATGCATTGTCGTACATCAATCATTCCTGCGATCCCAATACATACATGCGCCGGGCATACAGGCAAGTGGAATTTTATTCAAAACGTGCTATCAAAAAAGGAGAGGAGCTTACCTGCGATTATGGTGAAACACATCACGATGGAAAGTTGCCATGTAAATGTGGAGCGAAGAACTGCAGGGGATTTATTTAGAAGACAGTTACAGGTTAAGGGTTATGAGTTACGGGGTTCATAACTTTTATCATCATGCATTATAACTTAATTTCTAAAAAAAATGCTGTTGAAAAAAACAGTCAACAAAAACTTGTAGAGTGACCACCCATAACTCATAACCTTTAACTCATAACAGTATTTCTCTACCTTTACACTATGACAAAGCTTTCAGTTAACATCAACAAATTTGCCACGCTGCGGAACAGTCGTGGCGGAAACCGTCCGAATGTGTTGCAAGCTGCGATCGATGCACAGAAATTTGGTGCCGATGGTGTAACGGTGCATCCACGCCCCGATGAACGGCATATCCGTTACGATGATGTGCGGCAGATCAAACAAATTATTACTACCGAATTTAATATTGAAGGTAATTGCAGGGAGCAATCGTTTGTAGACCTGGTACTGGAAGTAAAACCCGATCAGGTAACCTTAGTGCCCGATACGTTGGGGCAGCTCACCAGCGATCATGGATGGGATACCATTCAAAACAAAAAATATTTGATCGATATGGTTGCCGTGTTTAAAAATGCAGGCATCCGTACATCTATTTTTTGTGATCCGGAAATACGGATGATCGAAGGCGCTGTTGAAACAGGAACCGATCGTATTGAATTGTATACCGAAGCGTATGCGAAACAATATGCTGCTGAGCCAAGAGAAGCCGTACATCAATATCTCGTTGCTGCAACCCGTGCCAGAAGTTTTGGGTTGGGCATTAATGCCGGTCATGATCTTGATTTGCAGAACCTGCATTATTTAATACAAACGATTCCGTGGATCGATGAAGTAAGCATTGGTCATGCATTGATCTGCGATGCATTGTACCTTGGTTACGAAAATGCAGTACAGTTGTACAAACGCCAGTTGAATGTGGAATAGAGAACGATATGCAGTCACCCCTCAGGTGAACAGATATCATTGAAACCATTCGCAGAATTTTTGCAGATCAACATTTCCACCCGACAGAATAATACCCACACGTTTGCCTGCGAATACTTCTTTGTTTTTGAGTATAGCGGCCAACGGGACAACGCAACTGGGCTCCACAATTATTTTCATGCGTTCGTACACCAGTCGCAAAGCGGCAATGATTTCTTCATCGCTTACGGTAAAAATATCGGTTACATATTTCTGAATGATGGGGAAGGTCTTATCACCCAGCTTGGTAAGCAATCCATCTGCAATGGTATTGATATAGGGTGCTGTTTCAATTTTTCCACTACGAAATGAAAGCACTGCATCGGCTGCACCTTCGGGTTCACCAGCATATACTTTTGTTTGCGGTGAAAAATAATGTGCACTTAATGCAGTTCCGCTTAATAATCCACCACCACCAACAGGTGCAATGATACAATCAAGCGATGCAATTTCTTCCAGCAATTCTTTAGCACAGGTTGCCTGACCTGTGATTACAAGTTCATCGTTATACGGATGCACAAACGCAGCACCGGTTCGGTCAACAATTTCCTGCAATGCTGTTTCCCGTGCCTGTTGATTGGGTTCGCAAAATGTAATTTCTGCACCATAGCCTTTTACTGCATTTACTTTTACGGCAGGCGATGTGTTGGGCATCACTATGTATGCTTTGGTGCCTACCTGTTTTGCTGCGAACGCAATGGCCTGCGCATGATTACCTGACGAGTGCGTGGCAATACCATTTGCAAACTGTTCGTTTGGCAACGAAAGTACTGCATTCATGCCACCACGAATTTTAAATGCACCGATCTTCTGAAAGTTTTCGCATTTGAAAAACAATTCAGCACCTGCCAGTTGGTTAATGGTGTTGCAGGTGAGCACAGGTGTACGGTGAATAAAAGGTTTGATGCGTTCGTGTGCCTGTTCAATTTGTTGTTTGGTAATGTTCATGATAAATAATGAATCTGATAAATGAATCATTTTACACGGCGCTGTCTATTTATTTCGTTTTCGCAATGTGTACGGGCTAAAGCCCAGCTTATGCTTTTCTATTAACCCCAGCCTTAAGGCTGGGGTTATGAAAGTAAGAATGTAATGGGCTTTAGCCATGATAGCTGCGTTTAATTAAAAAAAATATTTATTGCCGTTGCAGATTTTTTATTCAGCTACAGCTGCAATACAATCAATTTCAATTCCGCAACCATAGTTGAGTTGGTTGCAGGGAACTACAATACGTGCCGGACGATGATCGCCCATGATCTCTGCAAATACCTGGTTGAACATGGGCCAGTTGCTGATGTCGGCAATAAATACATTCACTTTTAAAATGTGTTGCAGGTCACTGCCACTTGCTTTGAGAATGATTTCAATATTTTTCATACACTGCCGTACTTCATCTTCAATACTGCTGATCTGTGGTTCGCCTTTTTCGTTGATGGCTAATTGTCCGCTTACATATACAGTGCCGTTATGTACTACAGCAGGAGAGTAGTAACCTTTGGGAACAGGCATTGACTCGGGATAAATCTTTTTCATTTTAAAAAGTTGTATCGTGTTTCTGTTTGTAAAAGTTTCTTATTTGGTAACGATCCATTTTACACACACCGGCTTTGATACTTTGATTCGCTTCTTTGTATCTTCCAGCAAACCGGTTTGTTTATCAACTTTAAAAATAACCACTTCATCACTGTCCCTGTTCGCCACCAATAAAAAATTACCGGTAGGGTCAATGGAAAAATTGCGGGGATGCACACCAAGTGTCGGTTGAAAACCCACCGGTTGTATCATGCCATTTTCCCGATCGATGCTGAAAATGGCGATGGAGTTGGCATCGCCACGGTTACTGGCATACAAAAAACGACCATCGGGTGATACATGAATATCGGCCGAACCGTACGCTCCCTGGTAACTCATCGGATGAGACGATGTGTTTTGCAACAGCGACAGCGTGCCATCTTTATAATTAAATACACTGATGGTTCCTGTTAGTTCTTCAATGAGGTAAGCGATGTTCAGCCTTGGATGAAATGTAAGATGGCGTGGACCTGCTCCTGCATTCACTTCCACAAAGGGCTGCTCTGCCGGCTGCAAAGCACCACTGGCTGTTGCAACGTTGTAGATCATTACTTTATCAGTGCCAAGATCAGGTACAAGTACATATTTATAATCAGGCGAAAAAACAGTAGCATGCACATGCGCTTTTTCCTGTCGGCTGCGGTTTACGCTGCTACCTTTTAATTGAATAATTTGTTTTGGCACACTCAATTGACCGTTCCGCTTTACATCTATCACTGCTATATTTCCTCCACTGTAATTGCCTGCAACAAGCATATTCCCTTTTTTATTGATGCTGATATAACAGGGATGTGCACCGGCACTGGTTACTTGGTTCAAAAATGTAAGCGAGCCGTTCAGTTTGTTGAATTGAAAGGCACTCACCATTCCTTCCGTGTCTTCGTTTACAGCAAATACATATTTGTTATCGGGTGAAACAACGAGGTAGGATGGGTTCGATGTTTTCACGGAACCGTTTGGAGTTGCATCGCCGGCTTTGGCATCAAACCGATAGCTGTAGATACCCTCACTGCCGGCATTGGTGTAGGTGCCGATCAATAAATGATATTGCTGGGCATTTGTTCCAACACATACAAGTAAACAAAAAGATAATATCAGTTTATACATCGGAGCAATTTTCACTTGAACGTAAAACAATCAATTAACCAAGGGCGATTAAAGGTACGCCTTTCAATGCCTGTAACAAAAGAGCAGTAACAATAGCGGCATAAAGAATGCTGATGAGAATGATGGATCGTTTTGTACGTACAATAAAATAGCCAAGCAAGGGCAGTACTTGTAATGCATGCATACCAAAGAAATGTGCAATACGCAAATCTCCACTCTCCCTGCTCCAATTCAATACTGGCAATCCTTCTGTAGTTTCCATTACGCTGCCAACAGTATGGCTGAGTCTGGCAGCCATTAAACCACCTGCAAAAGCAAATACAACAAACAATAGCAATCCCAGGCGAATGCCCCACACATAACTTTCGGTCAGTTGCGGAAAAGGTTTTCGCCAAAAAAGAAATGCGATATAGCCTGTCCATGCCGTAATGATGGTGATTGCAATCCCCATAAGTGAAAACATCATTCCATGAAAGGCAGAAGATATGTTGAAATGCGACAGCTCACCCTTTGCAGCTTGCCAGGTAATATAAATGAGTTCAAACATAAATGTTGTAATGAGTACCCAATTGTAAATGGTTGTTGTACGTGGTTCGTTTAGATAAGAAATATACCAACCCATTGTCCAACTGAAAAAAACGGTTGACAGGAAAAATTTCATTGGTTTGATCCATGCATTGATGCCCAATACCATTGTGTTGCTTGTAACCAGCAACACAATACAGGCAAGTGCAGCTATAAGACAAGCCAAGCCAAAATAAAATAAAGTGCTGTTTCTGGTTTTTAATTCGGCAAGGAAGCTGTTCATAGCTTTAATAATTATCAGCGAAGTATTGTTTGGTATAAACAAGCCGGATCAGCAGATACAGCAATAAACCTACCGGCCCTAACATAAACGTAAAGAGTAAACAGGGAATCAACAGCCAGTGTGGTATACCATGTTTCATTGCATTCTTTTTGATCCAGATACCGATCATGAGATCAAATGCAAGGTAATGTACCCAGCCAGCAGTAACAGCCGTTTTATTGGAAAACAGTTGCATGATGCCATCGAGTGTACTGAATTTTTCAACATCGGCCGGGTTGAAGCTTTGAAAAATAAGCCATGCATAAACAATTGCAAAAAGAGTGATCACGATCCCGATCAGTAATTGATCAACCGAAGGCCAAAACGGACTTGCGATCAATAAAACCAACCAAGCGATCAATGCAAGTGTGTTGCAAAGTTGAAAAATTGAATCGGGACTCATATTATAAATGTTGAAGTGCTGTTACAATCCGTTGTGTTGTTTCTTCATCGCTTAACTCTTCTGGTACAAATGCTTCGCCAATTACTTTTTCATACAGTTCAATATACCGTTTGCTGATGGTGTTGATCCATTCATCGCTCATGGCAGGAACAGTTTGACCTTCTTTGCCCATAAAATTATTTTCAATCAGCCACTCACGTACAAACTCTTTGCTTAACTGTTTCTGGCGTTCACCGCTTTGCTGACGTTCATCAAAACCATCTGCATAAAAATAACGGGATGAATCAGGCGTATGTATTTCATCCATCAGGTAAATGGTTTCACCTATTTTTCCAAATTCGTATTTGGTATCAACCAGGATCAATCCCTGTTTGGCTGCAATTTCTTTTCCACGGGCAAACAGTTGCAGGGCATAGCTGCTTAACTGTTTCCACTCGGCTTCTGAACAAATTCCCTGCGCAATAATTTCGGCTGGTGAAATGTCTTCATCATGTCCGGCATCTGCTTTTGTTGACGGTGTAATGATAGGAGTAGGGAAGTAATCATTTTCTTTCAAACCATCGGGCATAGCCGCACCGCACAATTCTCTTTTTCCGGCGGCATAGGTACGCCATGCATGCCCCACAAGGTTGCCCCGTACAACCATTTCTATTTTAAACGGAGTACATCTCTTGCCAATACTTACGTTGGGAGCAGGTACGCTTACCAGCCAGTTTGGACAAATATCTTTCGTGGCATTGAGCATGTAAGCAGCGATCTGGTTTAATACCTGTCCTTTAAATGGGATCGGCTTGGGAAGTATTACATCAAAAGCTGAAATACGGTTACTGGCAATCATCACCAGCCATTCGTTTCCGATGCTGTAAACGTCTCTTACTTTGCCTTTATAATAGTTGGTTTGATTGGGAAATTGAAACAAATTCATGCGCTAAAGTAAACCGCTGGGAAATGCCTGCCAACTTTTCGGTCAAAATTCAAAAAAAGCTACGAACGAACGTTCGAAAGAAAATTTTTGAATGATATGAACAATCTGTATTTTGCTTATTACTTAACCAAAAACGTATTGACTATGCCAAAAAAACTGCCAGTTTTCGTACTGCTGTTCATGTCCTGCCTTTTCTCCATTACTTCTTATGCACAGTCTGTAACCATAAAAGGAAATGTAAAAAGTGCCGGCTCCGGTGATGCAGCTCCCGCTGTTTCTGTAACAGTGAAAGGTTCTTCCGCCGGTGTTTATACAAATGAAAGAGGAGAGTTCAGTATCACTGTTCCCTCGCTTCCAGTTACATTAATTATTTCTTCGGTTGGTTTTGAAACCAAAGAAGTAACGGTTGCTTCAGCAGCGCAACCGGTTGAAATTTCACTTGCAATTGCATCCTCATTAGGACAGGAAATTGTGGTATCAGCCACAAGGGTTGCTACCAAGATTCTTGAGTCGCCGGTTTCCATTGAGCGTGTAAGTGCGGTTACTATTCAAAACACACCTGCCGCTTCTTACTATGATATCATCACCAATTTCAAAGGTGTGGATATGCTTTCTTCTTCACTCACATTTAAAACGCCAACCACCAGGGGATTTTTAGGAAGTGGTAACGTTCGTTTCAACCAGTTGGTTGATGGAATGGACAACCAGGCTCCCGGTCTTAACTTTTCGGTGGGTGGTGTAATTGGTTTGTCGGAGCTGGATGTAGATAATATTGAATTGTTGCCCGGTGCATCATCTGCGTTATATGGCCCGGGAGGTATGAATGGTACATTGCTGATCAACAGTAAAAATCCATTCAAATACCAGGGGCTTTCTTTCCAGGTGAAGCAGGGTATCATGCACACAGATGGACAGTTCAGAGATCCGTCTGGTTATACCAACTGGACCGTTCGTTATGCCAAAAAAGTAAGTGAGCGGTTTGCTTTCAAGATCACCTCAGAAATTATACAGGCGAAAGACTGGGTGGCTGCTGATTACAGAAATTACAGCCGTGCAACCGGTCAGCCCAAAGCTGGTGATCGTATCACCGATCCCGGCTATAACGGTATTAATGTGTATGGCGATGAAATTGCCAGAGATATTCGTCCCATCATCAACAACTTTGCAGCCATTCCAGGCTATGCTGCGATCATTGCAACGCTTCCCTCTACGATGCCTGTTTCAAGAACAGGTTATACTGAAAAGGAATTGATCGATCCCAATACGGTGAATTTTAAACTGGGCGGTTCGTTGAATTACAAACTTAATTCCAATACGGAAGCGATTGTAAGTGGTTTCTGGGGTACAGGCAATACGGTGTACACCGGCAGCGACCGTTACAGTCTGTTGGATTTGAAAATGGGTCAGCTTAAAGTAGAAGTGAACAGTAAAAACTGGCTTTTGCGTGCTTATACCACCCAGGAGAATTCTGGTAATTCGTACAACCTTACTGCAACTACTTCCTATTTTAATGAGGCATGGAAGCCCACACAGATATGGTTGCCCGAATACATTGCCGGCTATATGAACGCCCGTGTTTCGCAAGGTATGAACGATCAACAGGCGCATATTGCTGCAAGAGCCTTCGCAGATCAGGGCCGACCAGTGCCAGGAACACAACAATTCAACGATCTGTTCAATTTTATTAAAGGAGTACCCATTGGTAAACCGGCTCCCGGTGCTCCCTTGGGTGGTGGAAGATTTTTGGACAGAACTGACTTGTATGCGGTGGAAGGACAATACAACCTGTCGCATTTAACAAATGGATTTGCTGACATTTTAGTTGGCGGAAACTTCAGACGTTTTTCATTGAATTCACAAGGAACATTATTTGCAGACAGTACCGGCCCCATTGGTATCAATGAAGGTGGTGCGTATGTTCAAATTGCAAAAGAACTGTTTAATGAAAAACTTCGTTTAACCGTAAGCGGTCGTTATGATAAGAACCAGAATTTTGCAGGCCGGTTTACGCCAAGAGCAACAGCATTGATCCGCCTTGCTCCCAATAACAATCTGCGTGTTTCTTATCAAACAGCGTATCGTTTCCCCAGCACCCAAATGCAGTGGATCAATCTGTTTGTTGGAAATGATTACTGGCTCATTGGTGGTGTAAAAGATTTCAGATCTTTCTACGGTCTTAACTCAAGCCCTGTTGTTGCCATTCAAAATGATGTGATCACAAGCGAAGTTGTAACTGTTCAAGATTTGAAACCGGAATCTGTAAGTTCAATTGAATTGGGTTACAAAGGACTGGTAGCAAACAAACTCCTTATTGATGTGTATGGTTATTATGGCATCTATAAAGATTTTCTTACTCGCCGTCTTGTATGGCAGGCTGCAACAAGCCGCAAATACTCCATTCCGTTTAATACAACAAATGAAGTGAAAAGCTTTGGCTACGGTATCAGTCTTGATTACATGTTGCCTGCAAACTTCCTGGTGGGTGTAAACTTTGCGAGTGATGAATTAACAGATGTTCCTGCTGGTTTCCAGGCAGGGTTTAATACGCCGAAGTACAAAACCAATCTCAAGCTTTCGAATACAGGATTTGGAAAAGGAAAAAACTTTGCTTTCAGTATTGTTTATAAATGGATGAGCGATTACCGTTTCGAAAGTGATTTTATAAATGGTAATGTTCCTGCCATTCATACACTTGATGCACAGGTGAGCTATCGTATACCATCCAGCAAGTACATCTTTAAACTGGGTGGAAGCAATATTGCCAACCAATATTATGTGCAGGCTCCCGGTAACCCGGCAATTGGAGGTTTGTATTATGTAAGCATTGGGTACAACATTTTTTAATTGAATCATCTAAAGAAATAACTATGTCGAAACTATTAGTAAACACAGGTCGCTTATCGCTCATTGCATTTACAGTAATGGTGGTGGGAGCTTGTAATAAATTATACGAACCCGTTCCTTCAACTCCTTATAGTGAAGGCGACGTGGCAAACACATTGGCAAAGAAAATTGCTGCCAACAGCAGTTATTCTATTTTTAATACTGCACTCGTGCGCACAGGATTAAACACTACACTTGATGTAGCCAATGCAAACTTTACAGTGTTTGCTCCTGATAATACTGCTATGACTGCCTCAGGTTTAAGCCTGGCTGTTGTGAATGCTTTACCAGTTGCAACGCTCACTTCTGTTTTGAATTACCATATTATTCCTGCTGAGCGTATTGCAGCTGCTCAAATTCCGGAACCGTTTCCAAACGTTGAAAAGAAATCAAAATTGGATATTGCAACAACCGCCTTTGTTCCATCAATCCCCAGAACATCAATTCCTATTAAAATGTCGATCTTCCCATCCAGAAGGGGATCGGCTGCATGGGCTAACAATGTTCCGGTTACTGCTGCTGATGCAATTACCGGTTCTAACGGTGTTGTTCATAGTGTAGCAACGGCTGTGGCACCTCCAACACGGGTATTACTCGATACCATTGCACGTGACCCTGATTTCTCGTACCTGGTAGCGGCCATTGTGCGTGCCGATTCAGGATTATCAACTACAGCATCACCCAGTTTTCAATATGCACTGGCGCAACCATTTGCAAACCTTACCGTGTTTGCACCAACCAATGCTGCATTTCAGTCATTGATTTTCGGGTTGGTGTACCAACTTACTTTTGCTGCCACGAATGATGCAACGATTGCTACAGCACAGGCAAATGCTGCCGTAGCTGCAGGTCCTGCATTTCTCTCAACTAATAATGTAACGACTGAATTGGTAAGAGGTATTGTGGCGTATCATGTGTTGGGCACAAGAGCGTTCTCTGTCAACTTTGGTGCAGCAGCTGCTAACTACCCCACATTGCTGAATGGTGGAATTCCTACTCATCCGGGGCTGTCTATCTCATCAACGGTTGTTACCGGTCTTGGTGTAGGAGTTTCAGTGAAAGGTGTGGGTAATGCTACGGCTGCAACAGCGGCCGGTGCTTCACCATCCGTTCCATTGGTAGATCGTATTGCTGTAAACGGCAATTTCTTTAAAATCAACCAGGTATTGCTGCCACAGTAATATCATTTTGTTTAATATTTTGCAACTGCCCCTCCTGTAGGGGCAGTTTTCGTTAACACAGTCATTCAAAAGGTTTCCTGTATTTTTACAATGAGCCAAACGAACTACACGGATGCAGATCATTTTGTTTGATACAACCGACCGGAAACAGTTTTATCCTTTTTCACTCACAAGGCCACTGGCAGATTTTCGTTGTGGCATTTTTACAATCAAAGAACGATGGGAATATGTGTTGAAACAGGAACTGTTTACACTTACGGAAGATTATTTGAGTGGCAAATATACATTCGCACCGGAAAGTGATGACTACCTGTATATTAACGCAGCAGCTGTTTGTTCCAATGAATTGTTACAGGAAATACATGCATTGCCTGCCGAATCAGTTTTATTACAACAGCAGGTACCGGTTGCAATTCATACCAAGAACAAACTCCGGTTTCCGGTAGCTGTAGACGAGTATCGTCATTGTATGGCAGTAGAAGTAACGTTTCCTGTTGCTGTGCTGCAATTTCCCTTCGATCTCGTTTCATACAACAATCACTTGCTCCGTCTTGATTTTTCATTGATCGCCCATCAAAAAATATCTGCTCCTGTTTCCTCCAATAATAATGTAATTGCCCCTGAAAATGTTTTCATTGAAGAGGGTGCAGTTGTGGAACACTGTACGTTGAATGCATCAACCGGTCCTATTTATATTGGAAAAAACTGTTTGATCATGGAAGGTAGTACCATCCGTGGTCCGTTTGCAGCATTGGATGCAGCTGTTGTAAAAATGGGTAGCAAAATTTACGGGGCCACTACTGTTGGCCGACAATGCACCGTAGGTGGTGAAATAAAGAACACTGTGTTCTTTGATTATTCTAATAAAGCACACGACGGATATCTTGGTGATGCTGTTATTGGATCTTGGTGCAATATTGGTGCAGGTGCTTCCTGCTCTAATATCAAAAATACAGCGGGGGAAGTGAAGATATGGAACCCGATGATCCATCAGTGGATCAGTGCGGGAACGAAATGTGGAGTGATGCTGGGCGATTATTCAAAAGTGTCGATCAATGCATCGCTTACAACAGGAATGGTAAGCGGTGTTTGCAGTAATATTCTTACAACCGGCTTATCGCCTAAGTTTATTAAAGATTTTACCTGGAATATTCATACAGGCGAAACATATATCTTCGAAAAAGCGATACATGATATTGAGAATTGGATGCAGCTAAAGAATCATTCATTAACTAACAACGATAAGCAGATACTGGAATATATTTACGGTCAACAATCGTAACGAACTTAAAACAATAACTATTATGAGACAACAGGTAGCAGCCGCCAATTGGAAAATGAATTTAACGTATCAGCATGCGGAGGAATTAATTACAGCCATCATTAACACACCGCATACATTAGCAGCACACCAGCGTGCAGTGTTTGCTGTGCCGTTTCCTTACCTTACGATGGTTGTAGAAAAATTGAACGGGAAAGCAAATACAGGAGTTGCTGCCCAAAACTGTTATACCAAAGCATCGGGTGCATATACAGGTGAAACCTCGGTTGAAATGTTGAAATCAATTAACGTAGGTTATGTGGTACTTGGCCATAGCGAACGTCGTGAATATTTTAATGAAAGCAACGATATGCTGGCAGAGAAAGTAAACATTGCCCTTGCAACAGGTATTACGCCCATTTTTTGTTGTGGTGAAGCATTGTACATTCGTGAAGTTGGTACGCAAAATGATTTTGTAGGCAATCAATTAAAAGAGAGTTTATTTCATTTGTCTGCCGATGATCTGAAAAAAATAATAATCGCTTACGAACCCATCTGGGCCATTGGTACAGGTAAAACTGCCACATCGGAACAGGCGCAGGAAATGCATGCTCATTTGCGCAGTGTGCTGGCTGCACAATATGGTGAGGATGTTGCTAACGAAATTCCAATTCTCTATGGCGGAAGTGTAAAGGGGTCAAATGCAAAAGAAATTTTTGGTCAGCCTGATGTTGATGGCGGGCTTGTTGGTGGAGCATCACTGAAAGCTGACGAGTTTGTGCAAATCATTCAGGCATTAAAATAAAAAGCTATGAAGCGGGAAGTACAGCTGCAGCCACTTTCGCATCAGCATCACAATGGGTTGATGGTGGTTTTACTTTTGAAAAAAGGGGTAGAAAAAAACGCCGCTATCGAAACAATGAACGATTTTATTGTAACTGTATGGAATGCTGAATTACGGAATCATTTCATTAAGGAAGAAGTGTACCTGCATCCGCATGTATTACAGATTCCTTCGCTTATGGAAAAGTATGAGCAAATGAAAACGGAGCATCACCAGATCAGGCAGTTGGTTGATGCAATCCGAAATGGTGATTCGTCAAGCGAACGCATTACTTCCTTTTATACATTGCTTGAAAAACATATCCGTTTTGAAGAACGTGATCTGTTTCCGTTTATTGAAGAGCAGATACAGCCGCAGCAGTTACTTGAGCTTGGAAAAAGCCTGGAGCACCTTGAAAGCAGGGCCTGCTCCGATTATCCGGTCAAGTTTTGGGAATAGTGATTTGGTCATTTTAAACACCGTTGCTTATGGCAAAAGTTCTTATTCTGTTTGCGCATCCTGCCATGGAAAAGTCGAGGGTGCAGAAAAGTCTGGTTGAACATGTTCCCAGGTCGGCCGATATACGATTTCATGATCTCTATGAACGCTATCCCGACTTTGATATTGATGTGCTGTACGAGCAGCGGTTGCTGCTGCAATATGATGTCATCATTTTTCAACATCCGTTTTATTGGTACAGTTCGCCCGCCATCATGAAGCAATGGATCGATCTTGTATTGGAACATGGCTGGGCATATGGTACAGGTGGCCGTGCATTGGTTGGAAAAAAAATGATGAACGCTATCTCAACAGGCGGCTCCAAAAACTCGTATAGTGAAGAAGGCCGAAATAAATTTCGCATAGCTGATTATTTATTACCGTTTCAACAAACAGCATCGCTGTGTGGTATGGAATACCTGCCACCCTTTGTAATACACGGCACACACCGGCTTTCAAACATCGATATCGATCTGCATGCGTTGCAATATGAACAAATGCTGTTGGCTTTGGCGCAGGATCGAATCAGCAAACCTGAGATCGAAAGCTGTGTATACATGAACGATCTTGTTCCGATCCCTGACGCAATACAATCATAACCATGGATAATAATTCATTTCTTTTCCAGGCAATGGTGTATCTGGCTGCTGCCGTCATTACAGTTCCCGTTGCCAGGCGACTGGGGCTTGGTTCGGTGCTGGGATATTTGCTGGCGGGTATTTTAATTGGCCCGGCCGTATTGAAATTTATCGGCAACGAAGGTGAAAGTGTAATGCACTCTGCCGAGTTTGGTGTGGTAATGATGTTGTTTCTCATTGGTCTTGAACTTGAACCTGCATTGCTTTGGAAATTACGTAAAGCGATACTGGGATTGGGCGGTTTGCAAGTGTTGATCACTTCTGTTATTATTTCCGGTATTGCTTATTTTTTAGAATTGCCCTGGCAATCGTCCCTTGCAATCGGAATGGCATTGGCGTTGAGTTCAACAGCGTTGGTATTACAAACACTCGCTGAAAAAGGAATCAACCGTACCACAGCCGGACGAAGTGCCTTTGCAGTGTTGCTTTTCCAGGATATTGCTGTGATTCCCATGCTGGCATTTTTTCCATTATTGGCGATTGCCGGTTTAACTACCGGTAACGGACATACAATTGCAGCAGGAGGATGGATCGAAGGCCAGAGTGCTGCCATGCGTGTGTTGATAGTTACAGGTGCAATTGCATCAATCATCATAGCCGGTAGATACTTGATTCCACCTGTTTTTCGTCTGGTAGCAGATACGCAGTTGCGTGAAATGTTTACGGCAACTGCATTGTTATTGGTGATTGGTATAGCTGTATTAATGTCATCGGTTGGATTAAGTCCGGCATTGGGAACTTTTCTTAGTGGTGTGGTACTGGCCAACAGTGAATACAAACATGAACTGGAAAGTGATATTGAACCATTCAAAGGTTTACTGCTAGGTTTGTTTTTTATTGCAGTGGGTGCGTCTATCAACTTTACATTGATCATTGAGCAGCCCTTGTTAATTTTTGGGTTGGTACTTGCGTTAATGTTTGTAAAAGCAGTGGTACTGTTAGTACTAGGTAAAATTTTTCAATTACGGATCGATCAGAATATTATTTTTTCATCTTCACTTTCGCAGGTAGGAGAGTTCGCATTTGTATTGTTAAGTTTTTCGCTCACAGAAGGGATCGTTGCAGAACAGTATGTAGAAGTATTAATGGCTGTGGTGGCCATCAGTATGGCGCTTACGCCGATTGCGTTTTTTCTCAATGAAAAATTTGTATTGCCATTTGTTGATAAGAAATTATCTGCAACTATTCAGGAGAAAGAAGCTGATGCCGTAGACGAAAAAAATCCGGTGATCATTGCAGGCTTTGGACATTTTGGAAATACCATCGGACGTTTTTTGCGGGCACACGGTGTAAAAACAACGGTATTGGATATTGACAGTAACCGTGTGGAGTTTCTGCGCAAAATGGGTTTCAAAGTGTACTATGGTGATGCCAGCCGATATGATATTTTACTGGCGGCCGGTGCAGCAGAAGCAAAAATGATCATTATTGCCGTGGACGATGCGGAGAAACGCCTGGAGATGATTGAAACCATCAAAAAACATTTTCCCGATCTGCAAATGTTGGTGCGGAGCAGTACCAGGGAAGATACCTATGATCAGATGAATGCAGGTATTCTGCACATTTACCGGGAAACCATTGATACATCGTTACGGATGGGTGTGGATGCCATGAAAATTTTAGGACATCGTGCTTATACATCGCAACGGGCGGCACGTACATTTTTTCGGTACGACGAACAAAAGCTGAAAGATCTTGCCAGGCTGCGGAACAATGAAAAAGAATACATTAACCAGGCCCGGGAATATATTGAAGAGCTGGAAGCCATCATCCGGGCCGATACCAAGCAACTACATCTGGAAAAAGATCAGGGTTGGGATGAAGACAGCCTGATCGCCGATGAAAAAGTGAAGAGGGAAGAGGCATGAATGCTGAGCGAAGTCGAAGTATGTTGAACGCCAATTGAGCACAGTCGAGATTGGCGAATAGTAAACTACTTACAACGCATCAACTTTTCATACTATGCTGCGCCCGTTCTAATCTGTCATTCACAGCTTTTCCCAAACCTTCATCCGGTAAAAGTTCTGCAAGAATAACATCCGCATGCATGCCGTCTGCTTCACGCAGTACACGAAACAGATGTTTTGCGGCCTCTGCTGCACTTCCGCTTGGCGATAAAATAAATTGCTGCTCTGTTGGTAATGCTGCAGCATGTTGCCGGAAGTTGATGGTGATAATTTTTTTATCGGCGAAAATTGGTAAAAGCTCATCGATTGTTCCAATGTACAACGGTGTATGCGTAGCATAATGACTTTTCAATTGTCCGGGTGCTGATGGATTATCGGTAATCTTCTTGTGATGTTTGATCTTTTTCCCAATTACGTTTTCAATTTGTTCAATGGCAATTCCGCCCAACCGGTGCAACTCCAGTTCTCCATCTTCGTTCCAGCCCACAATAGTTGATTCTACACCCACACCGCAAGGACCGCCATCAAGTATGTATGGAATTTTATCATGTAAACCTTCAAGTACATGTTTTGCAATGGTTGGACTTACATAACCAGAGGGATTTGCACTTGGTGCAGCAACGGGGAAATCAAGTTGCGACAATAATTGCAAGGTTAACGGATGATTGGGAACCCGAATGGCAACACGTTTACTTCCGGCCGTTACAATATCCGGAACAGTTTGTTGCTTGTTGAACAGCATGGTTAAAGGACCTGGCCAAAATGCAGCTGCCAATTGCTCTGCTTCAGCAGGTATATCTTTTATAAAATGCGTTGCCTGCTCAAATGATGCTACGTGTAAGATCAGCGGATTAAATTGCGGACGGTTCTTGGCCGCATAAATTTTCAGCACCGCATCTTCATTCAATGCATTGGCTGCAAGACCATACACCGTTTCAGTAGGGATGGCTACCAATTCCGCTTTCTGAAGAAAGGATGCAGCTTTTAAAATGTCTTGTCCGGTTTCTGTAATCATTTTGAACTGTTTACACACACATTTCATTCGCTAAGGATATTAAACATCGAATTACCTTTAATGTGCAAGGCTGTGAAATTAATTCTTCTACAGATTATTTGTATCCTTGAGTCAGAAAATATCAACTGAAGTTTTTTCTCTATCCATTTAAAGCATGCAGATATGTAAATCAGATGATCTTTTGATGTCAGGTATTTGGCGGCTGTTAATGAGAGGTTGATTTTTTCTAGACTAATTTTTTAATGACAGGCACGAACTGTTTACAAATCCTGTAAAACATCGTCGCTATTAGGAAGTATATGATAAATTTGATTATTTTGAAGCGATTGAGTCATTTTTGTGTGATTTTCACAAGGATCAAAATAAATGAAAGTAGATCATAATTATATTTTTGAGCAGGTTTTACCTACGCATTACCCTTTATTGCAACAATTATTTTTAAACGCTTTTCAGCAAAAGATATCTCCGGAAGAAATAGAACGAAGGTATAATACAACTGAACTGGGGAGGTCCCAGATTGGATTTATTGCCATTGATGCTGAAACCAGGGAGCCAGCAGCGCATTTCGGAGTTCTAACTTTAAAAATAATTGCCAATGGGAAAATTTTACTGGCTGGGCAAAATGCTGATGTGATGACGCAAAGCAAGCACAGGAAAAGAGGCCTGTTCACTAAATTGTCAGGATTAACCTGTGCCCTTTGCAGGGAAAGTGGTATGCATCTGCTGTACAGTTCTCCTAATCATCTCTCATATCATGGGCTTATACATTCTTCAAAATGGATGCATCTTGAGGATATTATTCGCTACGATCTAAAGTTAAAAATTAAGACATTTCCTTTGCCAAAGATCAGCTTAAAGAGTAAGTTTCTGTTTCGCCAATACCTGTCCTATGCAAAAAAAATTTTGAAGAAGTTTATTGTTGAGGCTCCTGATGAATTTACAAACAAACTTCCTTCTGATGATCCAAGAGTTTATCGAAACAAAGCCCATCTTAACTATAAATTTGATCCGAATAAACTGTTTATAAAAATTGATGAAGTTACGTTCTGGATAAAACTTGCTGATGTGATCTGGATAGGCGATATCGACCATTATGATAAAGTAAATATTGGTATCATTCAAAAGTTAAAACGATTGGCATTTAAACTCGGATACAATACCATTATTATGAATCTCAATGAAAGTATACCGCTCCCGGATGCCTTTCATGAGTTTAAGGCTTTTTCAAAAGATGCAGCCTGTTATCAAGTGTTTGATCAGGAACTTAATTTTAAGAGGATGATATGGACAGGTGCCGACTTTGATACATGGTAAATTGATTTTTATGAAACAAGGTTTTTCTATTGGAGTTTTGGTGGATCAGAGTTGTACTTTACAAGCATGGGAGTTTACCATGCTGCAGACTTGTTTAGAAAAAGGGCTTGCCGGTAAGGTATCGGTACTTGTACAAAAAGGCCGTAGCCCTTCTCCTAAAGAGAATAGTTTGCTAAGACTGTTTCAATGGTTTGAACGTTTTTGGTTTGCGAATGAAGACGATGCAACCAATAAAGTTTCTTTGCGGGAGATTAGTTGGGTGCACGAATTCGTTGATGCAGATAACTTAACAGTTGTGGCAGACATGCAGTTGGATTTAATTTACAGTTCAGCTGATTCTTTTTTTGAAGAGCAGTATAAAGATTTTGCATCACATGGACTGTGGCGGATTATATTTAGCGAAGGAGATTATTTTTCGTGTGATCCGAAAGCATTTTGGGAAGTTATGCATCATTCCCCTGTAACCGGTAGTCATTTGATCGTGTATCAGAGGAATGTTCCGCCGGTTGATGTTTACCATTGCAGTACAGCAACAGTACCGTACTCGGTAAAAAATAATTTCAATTCTATCGCATGGAAATCATCCTCATTTCTTTGGTATCGTTTAAATGAATTGGCAGAAACAGGCCAGGAAGTTTTTTTTAAGCACATGCAGCCATTGGAAAATATCAGGTATTCAGTAATTAGGCAACCTGGTAATCTGCAAATGTTATTCCTGTTTTTACGTAATGTTTTACGCTATATTTTGTACAAACTGGAATCGAAAAAGCAAAAACGCTTTACAATTGCTTATACAGGCAAAGATTTTAATGTGCTTAAGCCAGATTTCAGCTCGTTTACAAACATTGCCCTCCCTCCAAATTCATTCTATGCTGACCCGTTTTTAATTGAACACGAGGAGAAGCCGTATATTTTCTTTGAAAATTATGCAGAAGAAACAGGGAGAGGGGTTATATCTGTTCTTAAGCCTGATAATTCAATTCTAACGGTACTTCAGAAACCATATCATCTTTCGTATCCATTTGTTTTTAAATGGGAGGGTAACTATTTCATGATTCCTGAAACAGCAGATGCGAACAATGTTCAATTGTACCGTTGCAAAGAGTTTCCCGGACAATGGGAATTCGTTAATGAATTGCTTTCCGATACAGTGCTGATTGACGCAACTGTTTTCTTTTATCAAAACAAATGGTGGATGTTTGGAGTAACAAGACATCATGCTGCATGTAGTACAAATGATCAGCTATTGCTGTATTATACGGATCATCTGTTATCGGGGAAGTGGCATTCGCACCCCCAAAACCCGGTTGCTACAAACATCGCCAACTGTCGTCCGGCGGGTAGGGTATTTGAACAAAATGGAAAACTCTATCGTCCTGCCCAAAATAATGCTTCTTTTCAGTATGGATATGGAATATGTATCAATGAAATAGAAGTGCTTACCGAAACGGTGTATACTGAAAAAGAGGTTTTTCAGTATTTGCCGGGAGTAAGTGTTCCCTATAAGGCTATTCATACGGTTAACAAAGGTGAAATGGTAACAGTGATTGACGCAATTGTTTAAATAATGATTTAAAACCAAGGTCTTCAGTTTATATTTGAAACTGCATGAATTTAGCCAAAGCATTATCGACAAGTATTCTGTGGCGGGGAATTTATTTTCTTTCGGTCTTTCTGTTAGCAATTCTGGTTGCCCGCCATTTTAAAGCTGATGGCAGTGGGCAAATCTATTATATCATCAACCTGCTGGCGTTTACACTTATTGTGATCAGTTTTTGTCTGGAAGCACCGATGGGCTACTATCTCTCACAAAAAAAACTGAACGAAACACAACTGGCGGTGATTTCGGTTGGCTGGACAATACTGATTATGCTGCCGGGATGGTTTGTCATCCGTACTTTGGAAATACCAAAAGAGGGTGTATTGCAACTGGCAGGGTTTCATTTTTCAGCTACCGCTTTTTTAACAGGTAATCTCCTGATTACGTTTTTCGTGGCTTTGTTTTATGCCAAGATGGATTTTGTACTGCCGAATCTGTTACTGGTAACTGTGAACGTAATACTCATTGTACTCGTACCGAATAATGAGTGGGTACGTGGCTTCCTAAGTAATGAAAAATATGTGCAGCTTTATTTTTCAGGATTTGCTGCGCAGGGTTTTTTGCTGATGATTGCTTTTTTAGTCCGCTATTTTAAATGGAGCGATCTGAAATTGATCCCAGCAGAGTTGGTGAAACCATTTTTATCTTTCGCTTTCATTGCGGTTGTAACAAACTCCATGACATTTTTAATGTACCGGATCGATTATTGGTTTGTAAATAAATATTGCAGTGATGCAGACCTCGGAAATTATATACAGGCTTGTAAGCTGGCGCAATTGTTTTTTGTATTGCCGTCTATTCTTGCAGCAGTTGTTTTTCCAATGACAGCTTCCGGCAGGAGGGAAGAGATGAATGAAAAAATGCAGTTGCTGTCCCGTGGCCTGATCTTGTTTTACAGCATTGCCTGTATTGGATTGATCGGAGTTGGGTATTGGTTGTTCCCGTTTGTATTCGGACAATCGTTCAATAATATGTATCTGCCATTTATTCTGCTGGTGCCGGCAATTTTATCGTATTCTGTTATCCATTTATTAGCCGCTTACTACAGTGGAAAAAAAGTGTTGCGTGTCAATTTCAGAGGTAATCTGATAGCGCTGCTCATTATTATTGTTGGCGATCTATTGGTGATTCCCCGTTTTGGAATTACGGGTGCAGCTGCAGTGAGCAGCATTGGTTATATCAGCTACATGACTTTTATATTGCTCATGCATCGCAAGGAATATCAAAGCCGCTTTTCTGATTTCCTGGTTTTCCGTAAAACAGATGGCATATTGTTCTACAAACTGCTGCTGGAGAAAATTACATCACGTAAACCAGATGCAATATGAAAATTCTCTGGCTTTGCAGTTGGTATCCGCATTCAGTTGATCCGTTTGATGGTGATTTTATCGAACGACAGGCGAAGGCTTTATCGCTGTACACTGAAGTGCAGGTGATCCACATTGTACAGAATTTTCATTTTCTACAGAACGAAAAAGAACAACGGGCAGAACATAAAACAGAAGGCAATCTTTCCTCTTCAGTTTATTTTCTGCCACTTCAGGCAAGTGGTATTCCGTTTTTACAAAAACTTCTTTTCAATCAACGTTATCAAAGCTTTTATCAGCAATTGATTGATGCATATATACAGAAAAACGGAAAACCCGACATTATTCATGTACACGTGCCGGTAAAAGCTGGTGCAGTTGCGATTAAAGTGAAAGAGAAGTATGCAATTCCATTTGTAGTGACCGAACATAGTTCTGCTTATTATGAACATATTCCGGAAAATTATTTTCAGCGAAATCGTTACTTCCGGCATATTACCAAAACAACATTTGAACAGGCTGCTGTTGTAAGTTCCGTTTCCAACTGGTTGCTGCATCGTTTGCAGGAATTGTTTCGGGTGCAGCAGGTTCAATTGATCCGCAACGTAGTTGACACTGATTTGTTTTTTTATAAGCCATCATCGAATAAACGAAAAAGCTTCATTCATGTGTCACTCATGCATCCATTGAAAAACGTTACGGGTATCTTACACGCATTGGCAGCATTGAATCAAAAAACAACCGACTGGGAAATGAGCTTTATTGGTCCGGCGTCCACTGCCGATTTGAAATTAGCAGGAGAGTTAGGGTTAACAAAACAAATTGCCTGGAAAGGAATATTGCAGTATGCGGCTGTTGCAAAGGAAATGCAGCAAGCCGATGCGTTGGTACATTTCAGTAAATATGAAAATCTTCCCTGTGTGGTAAACGAAGCGCTTTGTTGCGGGTTGCCGGTTTTTTCATCCAACGTGGGTGGCATTGCAGAATTGATCGATTCTTCCAATGGTATGCTGGTGCAGGAAGGTAATATCGCTGCATTAGCAGATGCATTGCACAGCTATCTGCAAAACGCTTCATCGTACGATCGTGAAACAATCAGTGCAAAAGCTGTTCAACAGTTTCAATACAAAACAATCGGGAAAGAAATGCTGGAACTTTATGAAAGGATCGTAAACAGAAATTAACCTTTCAATTTTGCAACCAGCTCAATATACTCACTCATAGCAGCGTCTTTACTTTTTCCTTTCAAAGCTGCCCATGCTTCATATTTTGCTTTGGCAACAAAATCAAATGGATTCGATGGGGCGTCGATATTTACATCGCCTTCGCTTCCCTGTTTGTATAATGAATAAAGTTGAAGAAGTGTATCGTTGCTCGGTTTCTCACTGAGTTCTTTACTCTCGGCTACTGCCTGCTCAAATTGCTGATGTAAGTCCATAAGTAGTAAGTTTTAACGAAAATAGGGAATCCCGTTAAATAAATTTCTCGAGTATGAGAAATTCAAGTGGTTGCAGGTGTTTGCCCGTAAGGTCATCTTCCACAAAGGGCTTTCGCTCACCGGTTTCAGCATAGCCATGTCGTTTATACCAGTCAATCAGTTCTTTTCGTAACGAGATCACCGACATATAGATACTGCTGCATTGTACTTTTTGGGCATGATCTTCGGCTGCTTTGAGCAGTTGTTTGCCAATACCACTTCCTTGCTCTGTTGGCGAAACACTGAACATGCCGAGGTACAGGCGGTTGCCATGTTTTTGCAGATTGACAGTGCCAATAATATTTCCCTGCTCATTAGTGTATTTTAAAATAATACTGCCGGGCTGGTTCATTACTTCCAGTACCGATACTTCATCTGTTCGGCGATCGCCTGCAATCAAATCGGCTTCTGTTGTCCAGCCTTTGCGTGATGATTCACCCCGGTAGGCACTGTTGAGCAGTTGTTCAATTTGTTTGGCATCCCGGTATGTAGCAAGCTCTATCATGTGGTTTCCTTTGCACCAAAATTAGCTGGTTGCTGAATGATGGCAAAACAAAGGCCCTCTTTCAAAAGAGAGCCTTGTAAAAAATAATGTTACTTGATCAATCTCTGTAATTCAATGCAGGTTTCCGATCGCCGAGTAATGCTTTGTATTGATAATCGCCCACCTGTTGTTTGAATTCTGCTTTTGCTTTTTCAATCAATTCTGGATGTAGAAAAAGATCGATGGCTGTCATGGCCATTGTTTTTGCCGATACCATCATTCCTTTTGTGCCTATCTCAATACCGCCACAGGCAACTGCCTGCCAGCTATGTGCAGCAGTGCCAGGAACCCATGTGGCAGAACGCAAACCCACAGTTGGAACAGCATAACTTACATCGCCTACATCAGTGCTTCCACCACCTGCATCCATTTCAATTTTCAATGGCTTTACAGTGCCTGCATTGGCAAGGGGAGGAGCAGGGAATCCAAATGTTGATTGCAACTTATTTCCAAACTCAACTTCTGCAGCAGTGTATGGTACACCACCTGTTTTGTCTAAATTCTTTTGCATCACTTCGGCCAGTGTGCGGTTGAGTAACAGGTCGTGTGTACCGCCAATCATTTCGTATTCCATTTTTGTATCAGTTCCTAATGCCGCACCATTGGCTGCATTTACTACACGATTAAAAATACTTTGTACCTGGTCACGTTTTGGATGACGCACATAGTAATACACTTCTGCATAATCGGGAATTACATTGGGTGCTTTTCCGCCATTTGTAATTACATAGTGAATGCGTGTTTCCTGCGGAATATGTTCACGCATCATGTTCACCATATTGTTCATGGCTTCCACACCATCCAGTGCCGAACGACCACGTTCCGGTGATGCTGCTGCATGTGCCGATATGCCACGGAAGCGAAACTTAGCACTCATGTTTGCCAATGCACTTGTCATGGTAATGCTGTTTTCATTACCGGGATGCCAGTGGATGGCTACATCAACATCTTTAAACAATCCGGCACGTACAAGATATACTTTGCCGCTGCCGCCTTCTTCCGCAGGACAACCAAATACTTTAATAGTACCGGTAAACTTTTTTTCTTCAATTAATTTTTTGATGGCGATGCCGGATGCAACAGAAGCAACACCAAACAAATGATGGCCACATGCATGACCAGCATCTTTTCCTGCACTTGTTTTTTCAGTTGCATTGGTTTGCGATAATCCCGGCAATGCATCAAATTCGGCAAGGATGGCAATCACCGGTTGTCCGCTACCGTAAGTAGCTACAAATGCAGTTGGGATTCCTGCCACACCTGCTTCAACCGTAAAGCCATTGTCTTTTAATGTTTGTTGCAACAATGCACTGCTCTTCACTTCTTTGTAACCAACTTCGGCATAATCCCAGATCTGGAATGCCATGCTTTTATACTGATCGTAATTGGCCTGAATGGAAGTGGATACCTGGGTTTTCAGTTGATCATCTTTGGCAACCGTTGTTTTCTTTTGCGCTTGTACAGATACAAGTAGCAACAGGAAGGAAATAGATAAAACGCTTCTCATGCTTTTTTGATTTATTGAAAGCAGGGAAGATAAGAAGCAAAACCGTAACCACGAGCAGCAGCGGCAGATATTTAACTCATCAAATCAATCATGCCTTTAAACACCAGCACCACACCAAGAATGGTTAAACCATACAGCGCAAAATTGAAATTGCTGTCGCTGTTAAAAAGTAAAAGTGTAAACAGAAAGCCGGTTGTTAGCAGGAACACACCAATGCCACAGTACACAAACGCTGCATTTCGTTTCTTTTCATCACGGGCTTTTTTCCATTCGGAGAGATATTGCTGTGCGGCATCATCAGGTAAACCGGTTTCCAGCAATCGGTTCAAAATTTCATCGGATTTGAGGCCTTGTTGCTGAAGTGTGGTAATGCGCAGAAAAACATCCTGCAATTGAGCAGTATCCATGAATGGCAAGTTTTAGGGAAGATAGAATTTTTCTGTGATTCTGATAAGTAGCCTGTACTTTTTTTCTGTATTGTATAGGTGTCTTACGCTTGCAGCGTCCTGACCTCCCTTTCCGAAATTTTGGAAAGCAAAGATGTCAGACACCTTTCGCCGCCTTTTTTCTCAATTCAACCAGGATGATGATCGTTGTGCCGGCAACGTAGGCAAGCATATCTTTCCATTCAAACGATGAGCCGATAATGATGCGTGCAGCTTTTGAATGTTGTAAGCCGAGTTTCTGCACCAGGTTGAAGTATTGCATGGTTTCTACTGCAAATGCAAAAAGCAAAACAGCAATCGCTGTTTTAACTACCGGTGTAGCAAAGAACGATTTTATGAAACAGTAGATCAGAATCACCACCAGCAGATCACCGATATAGGGGCGAATGATTTTATCGGTGATGTACAGAGCGATGAGGATTTCGATGAGAAGCAGAACGACGAATGAAAAAAATAGCCCGAATTAAATTTGAATTTCATTTGATGTAATGATATTGCAATTTGTTGAATAATCAGGAAACAATAGAAAGCATAATATTTTGGGTTGGATTGGTTGCATTTCTTGGTGAGTCACCCGCTGTATTTGGGGTGGCTCACCGGCATCTTTCCACTACCTGCACACACTGCTTTCCGCACACTCTTTTCACCTATCTTTGCCGCCTTGAAAATGAAGGAGATCTGAATGAAGAATATCAGGAATTTTTGCATCATCGCCCATATTGACCACGGAAAAAGTACCCTGGCCGATCGTTTATTACAAACAACCAACACCATCAGCGACCGTGATATGATGGACCAGGTGCTCGACGATATGGATCTGGAACGGGAAAAAGGCATCACCATTAAGAGTCATGCCATCCAGATCAACTACAAACACAAAGACGGGCAGGAGTATATCCTCAACCTCATTGATACACCCGGTCATGTAGACTTCAGCTACGAAGTGAGCCGGGCATTGGCTGCCTGCGAAGGCGCCTTACTGCTGGTGGATGCTGCACAGGGCATCCAGGCACAAACCATTTCCAATCTGTATTTAGCGATTGATAACGACCTGGAAATTATTCCCGTGATCAACAAGATCGATATGGAAGGAGCCATGATCGAAGAGGTAAAAGACCAGATCGTTGAACTGATCGGCTGTAAACCCGAAGAAATTTTGCTGGCCAGCGGTCGTGCAGGTATTGGTATTGAAGAAATACTGGAAGCGATTGTAGAACGCATCCCGGCCCCGGTTGGTAAGCCCGATGAACCATTACAGGCGCTCATTTTCGATAGCGTGTTCAACAGCTTCCGTGGAATTATCGTGTACTTCCGGATCTTAAACGGAAGCATCAAGAAAGGAGATAAAGTAAAATTTGTAAGTACCAACCAGGAATATGAAGCAGCCGAGATCGGTATCCTGAAACTGAAGATGACGGAGAAGAAAGAAGTGACCTGTGGCGATGTGGGTTATCTCATCACCGGTATTAAAAATGCCAAAGAGGTGAAAGTGGGTGATACCATTACGCTGGCGGCCAATCCTACCAAAGAAGCCATTCGTGGTTTCCAGGAAGTAAAGCCGATGGTGTTTGCCGGTATCTTCCCGGTGGTGACAGAAGATTTTGAAGAACTGCGTGATTGTATGGACAAGCTGCAGTTAAATGATGCATCGCTTACGTTTGAATTGGAAACATCGCAGGCACTTGGTTTTGGTTTCCGTTGCGGCTTCTTAGGATTGCTGCACATGGAAATTATCCAGGAGCGCCTGGAACGTGAATTCAATCAAACCGTTATTACTACGGTTCCCAACGTAAGTTTTATTGCATATACAACTCGTGGTGAAAAAGTACAGGTAAACAATCCTGCACAAATGCCCGAGCCAACGGCCATGGACAGAATTGAAGAGCCTTACATTAAAGCACAGATCATTACCAAGCCCGATTATATTGGTAACATCATGACTTTGTGTTTGGGCAAACGTGGTATCCTCATCAATCAAAGCTATCTCACACAAACACGTGTAGAGTTGATCTTTGAAATGCCGCTCACAGAGATCGTGTTTGATTTTTACGATAAATTGAAATCGCAAACACGTGGTTACGCATCGTTCGATTATAACCCTATCGGTTACAGAGATGCAGATATCATTAAAATGGATGTGCTCTTGAATGGCGATAAAGTGGATGCGTTGAGTGCGTTGATCCACCGCAGCCGTGCACAGGATTTCGGAAGAAAGCTGTGTGAAAAACTGAAGGAGTTAGTTCCCCGTCAGCAGTTTCAGATCGCTATACAAGCTGCTATTGGAGCCAAGATCGTTGCCCGTGAAACCATTAGTGCCATGCGGAAAGATGTAACGGCAAAGTGTTATGGTGGTGATATAAGTCGTAAACGGAAACTCCTCGAAAAACAGAAAGAGGGTAAAAAACGTATGCGCCAGATCGGAAACGTAGAAGTGCCGCAGGAAGCGTTCCTGGCAGTGTTGAAGTTAGATGATTAAGAAAATGTAAGCTGTCATCCCGAAGAATGAGGGATCTGCTGATTAAATATTCAAAGCACAAAGAAAATCTTTGTGCTTTTTTATTGAAGTAAGTTTGTGTAAATTCATTTAAAATACCCACATTCACATAAACCAATAACCATGAGCGATTTTACACTTAACAAAGAACCCGATCTGATCGTTACTGCCCGCTTTATTGAAAAAGGCGAAGACAAAGCTCTATCCGGCAGCGATTACACCGTTCGGCTATACGACAGAGATATAGCAGATGATGATTTTTTAGGTGAAAGCAGGTTAGATGAAGAAGGGCATATTCGGATTGCATTTGCACACGATGCATTTGTTAACGATGCAGCTTTTAAAGAAGCAAAACCGGATTTTTATTTTATGATCATGAAAAATGGCAAACCTGTTTTTACAACCAAGGTGCTGGAAGATTTAAGTATTGAAGATCTGCAGCAATTCAAAATGGGCGAAGGCGAGATGGTTGACCTGGGAAGTTTCCTGGTTGATGTGCGATAAAAAACAGAACATTAATTGAAAACGGCTGATGAATATTACTTCATCAGCCGTTTTAATTTCAGGAACGTGTTTCGTTAAAAACAATGCCATGTTGTTTTAATTCTTCCAGCACGGGTTCATAAATTTCTTTTCGTGTCGGAATATGTAATCCTTTCAATTTTATTTTTTCTTCAAGAATCAGTTTGGCTGCAATACCCAATGGAAGTCCCACTGTTTTTGCCATGGCTGTACGCAAGCTGTCTTCCCCTTTTACCACTAAGCTGCTGTTGATACTTACTTGTTTGCCATTGAGAGAATATTCAATTTCATGCAGCATTACGATCATGTCTTTATCGCTTGGTTGCAATGCCAGTTTCCGTTCAATACAGTATTGCAGAATATCTGCACTTGTTCGAAGTTGGGAAGGGATGGGTTCATTGCTTTCAAGATCGAGAAAGGCGATTTGTTCAAGAATTGTATCATGTGCTGCTTCGGCAACATATAATTCCAGATACATTCGGAGGCTCAGCTCTCTGCCTTCTACTTTTTTTAGTTTAGTTAAGAACCATTGCTGAAAAGTATGGCATTGACTTGCGAGTGCTGTATCGTTTTCATTTGTTAAGTCAAGGTCAACCAACACATCCCAGCCTTTACAAAAATCTGCATAGCGTAATGTTGTGCGAATAAAAGTGCTGGCATTTTCCAAACGATAAAGCGGCAGGTAACTCAGTGAATCACGGTTGGGATACCAGGCTAGGGCCGGTAAACTTTCAACTTTCACTTCTTTGCAGTTTTCAAATATCTGCCTGTATTCTTTTGTAACGATTTGCCCGTTTTCTTTGTACGCTGCACCCGCTTGTCCGGCCATTACAATATTGCGTGGGTTCCAGCTTATTTTATAATGCCAGGGATTGTCATCACTTTCCGGTGCCACCAATCCACCGCAATGCGATTGAAACGATGTAATGCAGCCTCCCTTTGCCCGTATTTCATCAAACAACTGCATAGCACTCATGTGATCAATACCGGGATCGAGCCCCATCTCACATAAAAACAACAATTCTTTACTGTTGATCTCTGCTTCAAGGTTTCTGATAGCATCATCAACATACGAAGCGTTCAACAGCTTTCTGCCAATGGCCACGCAATCGTTCAGCACATGAATATGTAAGAAAGGAGGGAGGAGTGAAATAACAATATCGGCTGCTTCAATCAAGATCCGGCGTTCATCGGCATTGGTAACATTCACTTCAACGGCTTCACTGTTCATTGCATCGCCCAACTTTGCTTTTGCCAGTTCCAGATTGGCATCTGCAACAATCAGTTTCCATTTTTTTTCTGCAACTGTAGTTTTTAAATAATCGATCAATACAGTGGCAGATTTGCCGGCTCCAAATACAAGAATCGTTTTCAAAAAATGTAGTTTAATGCGATAAAGTAAGGGGAGAATTTGCAATTTCCAATGCGTAATCTTCGTTCGGAATCAGTTTTGGGTGTTTGCGCATCTATCAATAAATTTGCCCCACTTTAAAACAAAGTTATTTCAATGAGAACAATTGCAATGCGTGAAGCCCTGCGGGAAGCGATGCAGGAAGAAATGCGTAGAGATGAGAATGTATTTTTGATGGGTGAGGAAGTAGCAGAATACAACGGTGCTTATAAGGTGAGCCAGGGAATGCTGGATGAGTTTGGCGAAAAACGTGTGATCGATACGCCCATTTCTGAACTTGGCTTTACAGCAATTGCCGTGGGAGCTGCTCAAAACGGCTTACGTCCGATTGTTGAATTCATGACCTGGAACTTTGCGGTACTGGCACTGGATCAGATACTGAACACAGCATCCAAAATGCTGGCTATGAGTGGCGGACAGGTTGGTTGTCCTATCGTTTTCCGTGGAGCCAATGGTTCTGCCGGTCAGTTGGGCGCTCAACACTCAACAGCGTTTGAAAGCTATTATGCAAATATCCCCGGGCTGAAAGTAATTTCTCCTTCTAATCCATACGATTCAAAAGGCTTGTTGAAAGCAGCTATCCGTGATAACGATCCGGTTGTTTTCATGGAAAGTGAATTGATGTATGGCGATAAAGGCGAAGTGCCCGAAGGTGAATACATCATTGAAATTGGTAAAGCAGATATTAAGCGTCCCGGTCGTGATGTAACCATCGTATCGTTCAATAAAATGATGAAAGTGGCTTTGGCTGCTGCCGAAGAACTGGCCAAAGAGGGTATTGAAGCCGAGGTAATCGATCTTCGCACCATTCGTCCGTTGGATTGGTTCACCATCCTGGAGAGTGTGAAAAAAACAAATCGTCTTGTAATAGTAGAAGAGCAATGGCCATTTGCTTCAGTTTCGTCTGAAATCAGCTACCGCATTCAAAAAGAAGGGTTCGATTACCTGGATGCGCCGATCCGCCGCATTACCAGTGCCGATGCCCCCATGCACTATGCGCCAACGCTCGTAGGAGCTTATTTACCTGATGTGCCACGTACGGTAAAATTGGTAAAAGAAGTGATGTACTTGAAGAAGTAACATCTTGAAAATAAGCACGAAAGCCGGTCATTTGATCGGCTTTTTTGCATTTTAGACAAATAAGTGCTTAGATAATTTTTTATTCAAAAGAATTGAAGCATATTTGCCACGGTTTTTCATAGGATATTGGATTTTAAACGAAGCTGGATTTCTATCCGGCTTTCTTTTTTTACATAGCAATCCCCGCCGCTGTGCGGAATCGACAGACCAAGGCCATTTTTCATTAAGGCATTAATCCTTCCACAAACAAGCGAAGTGTGCTTAATAAGAGCCACACAAATCCATAAGTAATAAATACAAGCGAAAGACCCAGCGCTGAGATCTTCATAGCGATCTTCCAGGTTGGCTGCGTAGAAATTGAACTTAACTTCATAGGGATTGGTTTTGGTACATATCAAATGTAGACATCATTTGATTCCCAAACAATCGGAGAAAACCTGTATTTTGAGATGGTAATTACCGAATACATTTTAATGCCAGCTACGTAATTGGTTTGCGTAGAATGTCCATTCAGGGGTATTAATAGTTGTACTCTTATCTACTCGATACCAGGGACTTAATGCTTTTTCGTTCCTATTTTGAAGTACATGAATATCCTGCGCCGGCATGTAGCTTTGTGCCAGCAAATAAATGAGTTCGCCCGTTTGCCGATGCCGGGCAACATCCATAATAATCACTGCATGGCCCGGCGATCCACCCTTGATCAGTACGTCGCCCAGCGTTAACTGGTTCCATGTTTTCGGTTTCAATTCTTTTTCAAGTGACAGGGTACCACACATGCCAAATACTGTTTCAAGGTAGCGTTGCCAACCATGTTGTTTGTACTTTTCCCAGCAATACTTTTTACCTGCGTTATCAGCAAAGCAAATCGGTTGTTGTTGCTGCCTTAGGTATTCGGCACGTAACCGCATTACTGCATCGGCACATTGTTGGAGGTCACGTTGTCCAACGCTTATGTCCAGCACTGCATACTGGGCGGTTTGGTTGTACTTTGGTGTTCCATTATATAGATAGACGGTTGTTTCTTTTTTCAATGGCTGTTTGCGCAGGAATGATCCAAAGCTTGCAGCACTCACAGGTATTCGTTCGTAACCGGCAGGTACTTTAATTTCATCAATCTGTTTTGGGTAATTGGTTGATGGCAAAGATGCTGTAAGTGTTTTGTTATGATGGACAACAAGAAAACTCATCGTACCAAAGAAAAAAGCAACTGCATTCATACTTGCATGGTTTTTGGTTAGCTTTGAAGCAATACAGAATATTTTCCACAAAAAGAATTTGTTAAACCATATGAGCCAGATTTTGATAATTGATGATGAAAAAGCGATCCGTAAAACATTAAGTGAAATTCTTTCGTACGAAGGATACAAAATTGATGATGCGGAAAATGGGGAAGAGGGATTAAAAAAGATCAAAGAGAAAAATTATGATGTAATACTGTGCGATATCAAGATGCCAAAGGTTGATGGGCTTGAGTTTTTAGAAAAAGCAAAAGAGACCAATCCCGATGTGCCGATTATTATGATATCAGGTCACGGTACAATTGAAACAGCCGTGGAAGCGGTAAAGAAAGGTGCGTTTGATTATGTAGCCAAGCCGCCCGATCTCAACCGTTTATTGATCACTATCCGCAATGCGATGGATAAACAAACACTGGTTACCGAAACCAAAGTGTTGAAACGTAAAGTGAGTAAAGTACAGGAGATGATCGGTGAAAGTACAGCACTGAAAAAAATCAAAGACACTATTGAAAAAGTGGCGCCAACGGATGCCCGTGTATTGATCACCGGTGAAAACGGTTCGGGTAAAGAACTCGTTGCCCGTTGGATGCATGAAAAAAGCAATCGTGTAAACGGCCCCATCATTGAAGTAAACTGTGCAGCTATTCCCGGTGAGTTGATCGAGAGTGAACTGTTTGGTCATGAAAAAGGATCTTTCACCTCTGCCATCAAACAACGCATCGGCAAATTTGAACAGGCGAGCGGCGGCACATTGTTTCTGGATGAAATAGGCGATATGAGTTTAACTGCGCAGGCAAAAGTGTTACGTGCCTTGCAGGAAAACAAGATTACCCGTGTAGGTGGTGAAAAAGATATTACAGTTGACGTACGTGTAATTGCTGCTACAAACAAAGATCTGCTGAAAGAAGTGGAAGCAAAAAACTTCCGGCTTGATCTGTACCATCGTTTAAGCGTAATTATTATTCATGTTCCATCTTTAAATGAACGGAGAGAAGATATTCCGTTACTGGCCGATCATTTTTTACAACAGGTAGCTGACGATTACGGACAAGCGAAGAAAGATATTGACAAGAAAGCGGTAGAAGCGTTACAAAAACATAACTGGAGCGGAAATATCCGTGAGTTCCGAAATGTAATGGAACGGCTGGTGATCTTATCGGGCAAAACCATTACTGAAGATGATGTGTTCAACTTTGTGATTCCCCGTACATGAGTCAAACGGTCTATTGCATCAGCGGGTTAGGAGCTGATGAACAGATATTTTCGAATCTGCAGCTACCGGGTTACGAACTACGTTGCCTGCAATGGCTGCAGCCAGAGCCCGGGGAATTATTCGCCGATTATGCAAAACGCATGTATGCACAGATAGCAGATGCAAATCCCATTTTGCTGGGTGTTTCGTTTGGAGGCATGCTGGGTATTGAAATTGCCAAACAGTTCCCTGTAAAAAAGATTATCCTTGTTTCATCGGTTAAGAAACGGATTGAAATGCCCTGGTGGATGCGGCTGGCGGGTAAATTGAAACTTCATCATCTTGTGAAGGCGAGACCACATCCGTTGTTGTATCCCATCGAAAATTATTTCCTTGGTGTAAAGCAAAAAAAGGAAGTGAAGCTGGCTATTCATTTCCGCAAAACGGTTGACAGGGATTATCTGCAATGGGCCATTCACAATATTGTAACATATAACAATGTAACAATCCCGCCGAACATTCTACATATTCATGGTACAACTGATAAATTATTTCCGCTTCGAAACGTAACAGCTCATTACCATATCAAGGGCGGAGGTCATTTTATGGTGTACAACAGGGCAGAGGAGATCAGCCGTATCCTTTGCCGGGAATTACAGACTGTTAAATGAACTGAATATTTGCAGGCACGATTCGGGCTGCAAAACTGAAACCCTTACTTTTGTGAGCATTAAAAAAATGAACGCATGTCGACAAACGAGATTCTCTGGATTTTCATCATTAACCTTCTTTTAGTTGTACTGCCCGCATTTGGTTTATACGGCATGTTTAAAAAAGCGGGAGTTCCGGCCTGGAAAGCATTGGTGCCGTTCTATAATGTGTGGATTATGGTTGAACTCGCCGGGATGAAACGCTATTGGTTTTTTCTCCAGTTCATTCCTATTGTAGGATGGTTTATTACCGTGGCGATCTTAATTGACTTTGTAAAAACGTTTGGCAAGTTTGCTTTTTGGGAACATACATTAACTGTATTGGTACCGCTCGTTTATTTTATTTACATCGGTTTCAATAAAACAGATAAATATCTCGGTGCCGATTCGGTGATCCGTCATAAAAAATCGGCGATACGGGAATGGGTGGATGCAGCCATTTTTGCAATTGTTGCTGCCGGGCTTATTCGTATGTTTTTGTTTGAAGCCTATGTAATTCCAACACCTTCGATGGAACGTTCGTTGCTGGTAAATGATTTTCTCTTTGTAAGTAAAACAGCGTATGGCTCACGTGTTCCTAATACGCCTCTTGCATTTCCATTGGTACATCACACATTTCCTGTTACTAAAACGAAATCATATCTCGAATGGATCAAGCTTGATTATCGCCGCTGGTTTGCAAGTCCTGTAAAGCGAAACGATGTGGTGGTTTTCAATTTGCCGGTAGGCGATACCGTTATTAACGATGAAGAAAATTTTGGTTCGAAAGTAACGTACTACGAAGCCATTCGCCAGTTTGGTGGCGACCGACAGCGAGTGTGGGATAATTATGGCGATATTATTATTACCAGACCTGTTGATAAGCGTGAAAACTTTATTAAACGTTGCGTGGCCATTGCCGGTGATACGCTTGAAATAAAAAACGGTGTGATCTTCATCAATGGAAAGATCGGCGATATTCCTCCGGGGGCAGAAACAAACTATGTGTTGAAAACAAAAGGCCAGCCATTGGATTATGCAACACTGGAAGAAAGTTATGGCATCCGTTCAGAAGCAGGAGAGGTGAGGGATATTGGTAACAACCTCTATGAAATTTTTCTTACCAAAGAGCAAGTTGCTATTTTCAGCAAGCTATCGTTTGTTGAGTCTATTACGCCTGTTAATTACACTTACGAACGGGATACAAGAGGAATTGGAGGATTGGATGTGTTTCCGAATGATACAGTTTATACCAAGTGGACAATTGATAACTATGGCCCGCTTTATATTCCCCAAAAAGGAGCTACCATTCAACTCACACCAGATATTTACAGCCGTTATGAACGTGTGATCCGCACTTACGAAGGCAATAATTTTGAAATGAAAGACGGTAAGTTTTATGTGAATGGACAAGTGACCGACCGTTATACATTCAAAATGGATTATTTCTGGCTAATGGGCGATAACCGTCACAATTCACTGGACAGCCGCTATTGGGGTTTTGTTCCGGAAGATCATGTTGTGGGTAAAGCGTCCCTTATTTTCTTCAGTTGGGATAAAGGTCCCCGTTGGAACCGGATATTCCGTTCAATCAAATAATACCGTATATTTGATACCGAGCTTTTATGATGGATCCTCCGACATGTTCGGGGGATTTTTTGTCTAAATAACCGCTATATGAATAAACAGGAAATTCATTTTGAATATGAGATCTATGATTCCATTGATGATCTCACAGAAGATGACAAATGGTTGCTGGATGAAGCACGTGAAGTGACGCAACATGCATACGCTCCTTATTCACGCTTCCAGGTGGGTGCTGTTGCCAAGTTGAGCAATGGTGAAATTATCGCCGGCAGTAACCAGGAAAATGCATCGTTCCCCGCAGGTTTGTGTGCCGAACGTGTGGTGCTGGCATCCGTTTCTTCACTCTATCCCAAAATGCCGATTGAAACAATTGCCATCAGCTACAATAACAATAACGGGGAAAGCGATCATCCCATTTCTCCCTGTGGTATTTGCCGGCAGGCATTGCAGGAGTTTCGTCAAAAAACAAAAGTTCCGATCCGTTTGATATTGGGTGGAATGAATGGAAAAGTATTCATCATCCCCGATGCAGGAATGCTATTGCCACTTTCGTTTACGAGTGATGATATGAAGTAAATGCAAAGAAGATTTGCCCTGCTGATAGTTTTGCCGCTAATTCTTGGCGGCTTATGTTATATTTTTTTCAGGACAGGCTCATGGTTAGCTGATTTGTTTCCAATAGCGATAAAAGTTATTCCCGAAAACAAGTTGGTTCGTTTAGTAATCGGAGTACTACCGGATTTTTTATGGGCATTTTCATTGGGTGCATTTTTATTCAGTATTGAACAGTATAGAGAAAAGAATTGGTTTTCATTGTCAATACTCCTTTTTGTACTTTCATCAGAACTGATTCAACTGTGTATTCGCAGCCAATTTGTTTTTGATTATTTTGATATCGCAGCAGCTTTTTGGGGATGGTTACTTTCTTATCTAACGAGAAACATTCTGTATGAAAAATAAAAAGCCTATTCTTACTGCTATTGTTGGGATTCTTTTTTATGCTGTACTTTACACAGCAACTTCAAAAAAGCAATTTTGTGATAATTTCAACTATACAGCTTATTACAAAGTTGTTGACTCGGCTACAAACATCAACGGGCATCTGTATAATGGAATTTCTGGGATCGATTGCGATATGTTTGAAATCTCCTTAATTCAAGCTAACCAACAGCAATACGCAACTGTTGGCGACAGTATTTGTAACTATGCAACTGAAGTTGGGTTTCCTTTAAAATCAGTAATGGTTATAATGATTGATACGGTATTGCGGAAAGCAGATACATTATACACCAAACAATGTCCCTGATTAAAACAAGACTGATTGTTTGCCAGCCATCTTTGCTTCGTGTTCTAACAGCCATTGTTTGCGGTGCAGTCCTCCGGCATAACCTGTCAGTTTTCCATCGGCACCAACAACACGGTGACAGGGTATAATGATCGCCAATGGGTTTTTTCCATTGGCAGAAGCGGCTGCCCTTATGCTTTTTACATTTCCCAAACGCTTGGCCATGTGTAAGTAGGTAATGGTTTCTCCAAAGGGAATTTGGACCAACTGTTGCCACACTTTTTGCTGAAATGCAGTTCCTGCCGGGTTGAGCGGTAAATCAAATTGCTGACGGGTGCCTGCAAAATATTCATCCAATTGGAGTATCGTTTTTTGTAATACCGGAGAGGAGGCTGCTTCGTTTGCAGAAGCTGTTTGTTCTTCAGTAAAACCGGCAACTGTGAGCTGCTCATCTTCGGCCTGCAACAATATTGTACCAAGCGGAGAATTGTATGTATAGGTATAGATCAATGTGTCAGCCAATTTTACCTCCGTTTTGTACTTCTTTATCAGGCTTCAACAATACAACCTGTCCGTCGGCATCATATACACCCAGCACCAGGCATTCACTGAAAAACGTAGCGATCTGTTTCACCGGAAAATTGAGAACCGCCACCACTTGTTTGCCAATCAATTCTTCTTTCGTGTAATGATGCGTGATTTGTGCGGATGATTGTTTGATGCCATATGTACCAAAATCAATGGTTAACTGATAGGCAGGTTTACGTGCAGCTGGAAAATCTGCTACATTGAGAATGGTACCTGCACAAATATTTATTTTTTCAAAATCGGCCCAGGTAATCGGTTCATTCATCCTCCGTATCGTTTAATTGCGAAGCAAGGGTTAGCAGGTCTCTTTTTTTGTATGCGTTCTTTTCATTGTCAAAACACTTTGCATATTCTTCGAGCATCCGTTGCACGATGCGTTTGTTGCTCATGGGTTTAAAATAAGAAGCGGAAGGGTGTACGCTGATGCGTTTGAAATAAGTTTCTACATCCTTGTGCGAAAAAATTTGTCCGCTGGCCCCATCCATATAGAATTGAATATGCTCCGGCGGAAAATCGGTATTGCTGATATGCTCTGGATCATCATCAAAATACCCCAGGATAAATTGCCGTGGGATATTGATCATGTATAGATTAATATCCAAAAGATTGGCAAGTGACAATAACAGGATGCCAATTGAAATAGCATTTCCCTTTTTTGACTCGATGAGTTTGTGTGCCAAAAACTCATCAGCTTGGTTGTAATTGATCTCAGTTCCTTTGATCTTGTAATAATTGAACAGGATATTATTGAGCACATTTACTTTTTCCAGTGAAGTAAGAAAGCTGTTCAGCTCCAGCCACACATTCCTTCTTATTTTTTCCAGCTCCTGGTAATGCGTTAATAAATTAAGATCAGGATATTGATAACGGCTAACGAGCAGAGCACCGGTAAACAAATCATGTTCTTTATCATTGGCCCATGCATTAACATCTTCCTGCAGTTCACGAAAATGCAAGCCATGGATCAACATTTCAATCCGCTCCTGGGTATATTCATCGGCTGTTGTTTCCCATAAATGCTCGAGGTTGGGGATAATCTCTTTTCCCAGCGAAATGATCTTTTCACTTACTGTATTGTACACTTCATCATCCGGATCGTCGAGAAGGTGAAGTAATGCCGATATTTCTTTTGTTTGTTCCATGAATACAGTTTCGATGCTAAGTTGCCTTAATCTGGATTTTAAATTGCAAAAACTGCTCAACATTTCTTAAAAAAGTTGTTCACAGCGATGTGGATGACTATTTTTTACATCATAAAACGATCTGTTTTAGAAGCTGCTAAGTACAATCCCTTATGACTTTCTTAGGTATGCACGAATTTTTACATCTTCCTGCAATCAATTGTTTTAATTACAATTTATCTGCTGTAACCTTGTGTCACCAACAGATTGATCCGAATATCCAACAAACCAAATGGCGAAAGCCGCTAAAATCCAATGAAGGCCTGTTTTTGAATCCAGGCCCTATGAACCAACAACGCTGGCTTCTGTACCTTAAGAGAACGGATAATTGAAACAGAACAAAATTGAAGCAGCATAAAAGTCCCCCGCATAACGGGGGATTTTTTTTACATTCAATTAATATTGATTTGCAACAGGCAGAAAATTAAGTCTTACTTTTATAGTACTGTTGGTTGCCATGGTTGAGAAAGAAAAAATACTGCTCCTGCTTCAACAAGTATCGCTGCACAATGACCAGCATGCTTATCGTGACTTGTTCCTCTCATTACACAAGCCCCTGACACGTTTTGCTTTTGGTATTTTAAAGTCGAACGATGATGCAGAAGAGATTGTATCCGATGTATTTATTGCTGTGTGGGAAAAGCGGTCAACCCTTACAATTGTAGAATCACCATTACTTTACTTTTATACGGCTGTTAAAAACAGAGCGTTAAACGTAATTGCGAAACAAAAGCGGCAAGATGGTTACGATGTGGCACAATGGCTGGTTCCTATGAACAGTGTTTATTTTGACCCGGAACAATTAATGATCTCCCAGGAAACAGTACAGCGTATCCGAAAAGCAATCAACGAACTGCCGGCACGCTGCAGACTTATTTTTATGCTGGTAAAAGAGGACGGTCTAAAATACAAAGAAGTCGCCAACTTACTGAATATATCTGTAAAAACAGTAGAGGCGCAAATGGCCATTGCGCTGCGGCGTATTGCCCAATACATGCATTTATCGATCCCTTCGCATGTTCCGAAACAAGTCGAAAAATAATTTTTTCTGTCTTTAGGGGTAAACACAAAGTTGTACTGTCTTACTAAGTACGAAACGAATTGCGTACATGAGTCAGGAGAATTTTTGGATTTTACTTTCTAAAAAAATTGCCGGTGAAGCCTCTGCTGAGGAAATGGCAGAACTTGAACATCTGATGCAGCAGCATCCGGAATGGCAATTTGCTGCCCAAAACCTGACTGATATCTGGCAATCGCATGAAAAAGCAGACAAATCAACGGAAGAAGATGCCTATCTCCTCCATGTGCAACGCATGAACGAAAAAGGAGTGGGGTTTGATGATAATGTTTTGTTCAACTATCCTTCGCAAACGGAAACGATCAACATCTCACATTTTCAGCGCTGGAAAAAATGGTACTATTCCGCATCAGCTGTTGCGGCAGCTGTGCTTGTTTTCCTGTCGCTCAGACTGTTCAACCAGCCCATCAATCCGCAAGCTATTGTAGTAGCTTCTGAAAAAAATGAGATCAGTACAAACAAAGGTTCACGCACAAAAGTGAATTTGCCGGATGGATCAACTGTTTGGCTGAATGCAGGCAGCAAAATACGCTACGATAAAGATTTTGCCATAACCTCACGCTCAGTAGAGTTAACAGGCGAGGCATTTTTTGATGTGGTGAAAGATGCTGCGCATCCCTTTTACATTCATACATCTAATATTGACATTAAAGTAATCGGTACGGCGTTTAATGTAAAAGCCTACCCCGATGATGAAACAACTGAAACAAGTCTTATCAGGGGTACAATTGAAGTATCGATCAAAAGCAGGCCAAAAGATAAAATCATCCTGTCGCCCAATGAAAAGCTGATTGTTGATAATAAACTATCAGTCCCGGAGAAAGGAACGGTTCCCAATAAAAAACCCGAATCGGTTGTAGCGATCAATGAAATAAAACTCAACAGCAGAGACAGTACGATCAATGAAATACAATGGGTTGAAAACAGGCTGGTATTTGATGATGAGCCGCTTCAATCCATCGCAGTGAAAATGGAGCGCTGGTACAATGTTGATATTCAGATTGAGGATTCACTGCTTGCGCAAAAACGCATCTTCGGTTCATTTGTTAATGAAAATATCGACCAGGCAATGGAAGGCCTGAGTGTAACCGGCCGTTTTAGTTTTACCCGGAAAGGAAATCAAATTTTTATTCACCCATAACGATTATGATCATGCCAGGTAACCAAAACTCAACGTAAAAGCAGTTATAAAAAAGCGGAGCCCTGCTGCAACAGAGCCCCGCAGGCTAAACGACTGCTATTGACTCTGCAACAGAGTATTTGTCATTCACCTTTCAACTCGAAAATTATGAAAAAAATTGGAGCGAGTGCTTATGATTATAGGCCACTGCTGTCATTAAAGCTGCTACGGATTATGAAACTGATTATGATTCTTCTTACGATTGCTTCTGTGCAGGTTTCGGCCCGTACTTATTCGCAAGATCGTATATCGCTCAACATGAAAACGGTAGAACTGAAAAAGATTTTTCAGGCAATTGAAAAAAACAGTGATTACCGTTTCCTGTTTGATGAAGGTTTAATAAAGGGAAAACCACGGGTTAGTGTGGAAGTGGAAAATGCCGGCATCAATGAGGTGTTGTCATTGATCCTGTCAAATACAGGTATCAGTTACCAGATACTAACAACCAAATTGGTGGTGCTGAAAGAATCTTCCAATAAGGAAGAATTAGTAAAGGATATTGTTGTATCAGGTAAAGTAACGGATGCTGCCGGTGAAGGTATCCCGGGTGTTTCTGTGACATTAAAGGGTAGTAATGTTGGAACAACAACCAACGCTTCAGGAACCTATTCAATAACCGTTCCGGACGACGCTACATTGGTGTTTAGTTCAGTTGGTTTTACAGGTGTTGAAGAGAAAGTTAATGGACGGGCGATTATTAATATAACACTACAGGCTGCTTCACAAAGCATTAATGAAGTAGTAGTAGTGGGGTATGGTACACAACGCAAACGGGATCTTACCGGTTCAATTTCCTCAGTAAAAGGGGATGATGTATCTCGTGTACCAAACAATAATCCCATTGGGTCTTTGCAAGGACGTGTGCCGGGGCTCACCATCTCAAATCCCGGTAATGCAGGTGCAAGTCCAATAGTACGTATACGTGGCGTCAACAGTACAAACAGTGCTAGCCCGGTGTATGTAGTTGATGGAATATTGCATGACAATATTGACTTTTTAAATCCTGCTGATATCGAAACAATTGACATTTTGCGTGATCCTTCCTCAATTGCTATTTACGGGTTACGTGGTGCCAATGGTGTAATTGCCATTACATCTAAAAAAGCAGCAAAGGGGCAAACACGAATTAACCTGCAAAGCTCTGTTGGTGTGCAAACTGTTCACGATAAAATAAAAGTTACAGATGCTGCCGGTTTCAGGAAATTATATGATATGCAGCTGGCTAATCTCAACGCAGCTCCCTTTGATTATACAAATTATACAGGTAACAGTAATTGGCAGGATTTGGTGTTACAAAATGCTATTATTACTTCCCACAACCTCAGTGTTTCAAACAGCAGTGAAAAAACAACGACGTTATTGAACATTGGTTACACCAACCAGGAAGGTGTTTTAAAGTACGATCAGTTTGAACGTTTTCTGGTTCGCTTTAATGAGGAAATACGCATTAATAAAAATGTGAAAGTAGGAGGCGAAATCACCGGTTATCATTTCCGTAGTAACCCCGCAGGTGCATCAATTTCGAATGCATTATGGGCCGCTCCCATTGTTCCGGTTCAATTCGATGAAAACACCTATTACAGCATGCCCTCTTTCCAACGGGCACAGGTGGGTAATCCTATCGCAGCTTTGAACCGTAACAACCGCAGTTCAATTAACAACGGTTTTAGAGCAATTGGAAATCTTTTTGCTGAGATTAAATTTCTGCGGGATTTTACATGGAAATCGGTGGTGTACACAGATCTTGGATTTAATATGGGAAGAAGTTATTCCCGCCTTCCTTTCAGTTTCATTAATCTGGGGGAAGGAGCTGCGCCTACTGAAACCGTTTTCGATAATTCCATTCGAACAACCGTTGGACAAAGCCAGAGTGAATCACGACGCTTTCAACAAGATCATTATTTAACGTACGACAAAAAATTGGGTGATGGGCACTCATTAAATGTTGTTGCAGGTTTTACAACAATCTACAACCGTAGCTCTTCTTTATCGGGTTCAAGACGTGATACAACTGTTAACGTTCCGGACAATCCTGATTTCTGGTATTTGAACATTGTGAATATAAACAATCCTATTTCAAATGGCGGCGGCGGATCTGAAGATGCATTGTTTGGCTCGTTTATGCGTACTGCTTATTCATACAAAGGAAAGTATTTACTGAATGCAACAATTCGTAGAGATGGTACATCTAAGTTTGCGCCGCAAAACAGATGGGGTACTTTTGGTAGTGTGGGTGCCGGCTGGGTGGTTAGTCAGGAAGATTTCTTTGACAAAGTAAAAGGAATTGATTTTCTGAAAGTACGTGCAGCATGGGGTCTTACAGGTAACTCAAATGGTATCGGAAATAATTTATACCAACCGGGTATCCAAAATGCATCTACAGCTGTGTTTGCTGATAATGTGTACACTTCAATCCAGGCAGCTTACGAACCCGATCCAAATCTGCATTTTGAAGTGGTTCGTGGTCTTGATGTTGGGATTGATATGCGTCTGTTGAATAACAGGATGAATGCTGAGCTCACATTTTACAACCGTAAAACAACAGATATCCTTACTCTTGTACCACGCTTAGCTACTGCCAATAACTCGGATGTTCCCTATTACACCAACCTTGGTGAAATTACAAACAAGGGTATTGAAGTAAATCTTGGCTGGAGTGATGTAGTAGGTAAAGATTTCAGATACACACTGGGTGCAAACGTCAGCTATAATAAAAACATGGTAGTTGCCATTGGCGATAAATTCGATTTCCAGATCACTGGCAACGGTGGTGTTAACAGAACTACCAGCGGTCAGTCTATCGGATATTTCTTCGGCTATGTGCAAACAGGGGTTTATCAATCAACTGCTGACCTTGCAAAAACTCCATCGTTTCCTAATTCACTACCCGGCGATATTTCGTATGCTGATCTGGATGATGATGGAGTTATTACACCAGCCGACAGAACCTATCTTGGCTCCCCATTCCCTAGTTACAACTATGGCGGAAATATTTCCTTAGAATACAAAGGATTTGATCTTGATATTCAAGGACAAGGTTCAGCCGGACATAAAATTTATACGCAACGCAGAACAGCAACATTTGCAGTTCTGAATTATGAAACCATGCGGTTGAATGCGTGGACAGGGCCCGGCACTAATAACGTTGAACCAATTTTGGATAACACACGAGGAAATAATTTTCTGATGAGTACTTATTTCCTTGAGCCCGGCGATTTTTTCCGTATACGTTTGTTACAGGTAGGTTACACCTTTAACCCATCTGTACTTACTCGGTTACATATTCAAAAAGCAAGAGTGTTTGCAAGTGCACAAAACCTGAAAACCTGGAGCAGGGTAACAGGCTACTCACCTGAACCTTTGATAGGAAGTATCCTTGGTGGTGGTGCCGATAACGGAACGTATCCTGTACCGGCTACTTATTCATTAGGTATCAATTTAACGTTCTAAAATTAATTGCAATGAAATTATTAAATAAAGTAACAATCATTCTCAGCAGTGTACTTCTTGCAGCAGGAGCACTGACTTTAACTGGTTGCAAAAAGTTTCTGAATACACAGGCGCAGGGATCTTATAATCTGGAGAACTATCCTTACCCGGGAGGTTCGGGTCCTTACGATCAGTTTATTTTTGCGGCTTACAACGATCTGCGAAGTTTTAATGTGCATAGTCAGGCATTCATAACGGCTACCAGTATTCGAAGTGATGATGCAGATAAAGGAAGTACCCCTGCCGATGGTGGTGCCAATGCAATTACAATGGACGATTTTCCTGTATTGGCAAGTAATGGCTTTTGTAATACCTTATGGGTTGGAAATTATACCCTCATCAACAAGTGTAATGTTACCATTACACAGGTTGTAAACAACACCGGTATTGAGGCAACGCCTGAAATAAAAAGCCAAACGATTGGCGAAGCACGTTTTTTAAGAGCGTATGCGTACTTTAATCTTGTTCGCTTCTTTGGAAGAGTACCTTTAGTTGATACGGGAAATGCAAATGGCAACATCCCCCAAAGTAGTGTAGCACAGATTTATGCATTTATTGAAGCTGATCTTAATTATGCTGTTACTGTTTTACCATTACAATGGGGCAGGGAGTTTGCGGGCCGGGTAACAAAGGGTGCTGCAAACGGGTTATTGGCGAAAGTTTATCTCACGCAACAGAAATGGGCACAGGCAATGGCTGCGGCAAATGAAGTTATGAACTACGGCCAATACGATTTATCAACTCCTTACGATCGTATTTTCAGGGAAGATGGTGAAAATAGTAAAGAGTCGGTATTTGAAGTGCAGGCAACCGCATCAGCTGCCATTCCTTCGGCTAATGGGGTACAGTATGCACAAATACAGGGTGTACGGGGTACGGGTATCTGGGATCTCGGCTGGGGCTGGAATTCGCCCAGTGTTCAATTGGCCAATGCATATGAACCCAACGATCCCCGCCGAGCAAGAACCATTCTTTTTACCAGCACACCTACAACACCCGGATTAACAATTTATGGTGAAACAACACCTACAGGATTACCCAATCCCCGTTATAACAACAAGGTGTATACAAATCCAGCTTTACGTAATTCCATTGGCAACCGCTTTGGTTACTGGATGAATGTGCGCTTACTGCGTTACGCCGATGTGGTGTTGATGTATGCCGAAGCTGCGAACGAAGTAGGAGGTGCAGCAAATATTACCGCTGCAAGAAATGCACTTAACTCCGTAAGGGCAAGAGCAAGACAAGGTGCACCTGCTGGTACATTACCAGACAGAACAACAACTGATCAAAATGAGTTACGTGATTTCATCCGTCATGAACGTCGTATTGAACTGGCAATGGAGCATGATCGGTTTTTTGATCTTGTACGCTGGGGAATAGCGCAGGATGTATTGCAGGCTGCAGGGAAAACCAATTTCAGTAACAGCCGTGATGTATTGTTGCCTATCCCGCAAACACAAATTGATTTGAGCGCCGGTGTGCTTACCCAAAATCCCGGTTATTGATTTTATTACGATTAAATTATTAAGCAATGAAAATCTATCATATAAAAAATAAAATTACCGGCTGCCTGTTTCTCTCCGTAATGGCTCTTGCCTGTAAGCCCGATGGGAACCCAAACAATTTGCCATCTGTTGATGCTTCGCAGTACGAAGGAACCATCGATGGTTTCAGAAGTTCTGATGAGGTGTTACCTGAAAGCCTGATCGCTTACTGGAGTTTTGATGATACCAAGAATGAATTGAAAAGTGCTACAGCACCTACTTCTTCATCGAACGACAGCTATGTTACAGATGCAATTAGAGGGAAGTCGCTCAGTCTTGCCGCCGGTTATGTTTACTACGCAACACAGTTCCAGAAATTCAAAACCGATTCGTTAAAAAGCTGGAGTCTTAGTACATGGGTTAAGATCCGCAACAACGGTTCGAAACGTACGATGCTTTTTCAAATGGCAAGACCTGGAGTATTTAACGGCAATATCAACTTTGCTTTAAATACAAATGGCTATAATGCAGCGAATGATTCAGTGCTTCGCATACAGCCAACGTTTAGTACTGTTGGTGGAGGAACACAGGATAATCTCAATAATGTACTTGATAAAACAAATCTTAATCAATGGGTGCATTTATTGCTTACGTATGAGTTTACCACCGGTGTATTCAACATCTGGATGAATGGAGTGAAAGTGGGTAACTTCCCCAATCGTGGTACAGGAAACAACTCATTCCGCTCATACGAACCTAGTGCTGTGTTCTTTGGTGCGAACTACAATGCAGCAGGCATGCCGGTTAGCTCAGATGTAAATTTTGCACCTATGACCGGGCAAATTGATGAAGTTCGCTTTTACAACAGGGCTTTACCAGATGCATTTGTCAGGGCACTATACAATCTTGGCAGAGCAAATAAATAAATAATTTATTACGAGTGCACAAATGATCTGATCAGTTGTGCACTCGTTTTCTTTTTAACCCTTTTACCATGCGAGTCATATATCTGTTTGCACTTACTAGTGTATTGTTTTCATGTTCCCATTCAAAAAAAGCAACATCACCCCAGATTGAATTTTCATCACAAGATGAAGAAGCCATGTTTACAGATGTGCAGCGTGCAACCTTTCAGTATTTCTGGGATGGCGCAGAACCCAACAGCGGGTTGGCACGTGAACGTTTTCATACCGATAATGTATATCCGCAGAATGATAAGAATGTAGTAACAAGCGGTGGTGGCGGATTTGGTGTAATGGCGATTCTCGTGGGTATTGAACGTGGTTTTATTTCGAGAGAAGAAGGACTGCAACGATTGGAACGTATTGTAACATTTCTTGAAACAGCCGACCGTTTTCATGGTGTGTGGCCACATTGGTGGGATGGTGAAACAGGAAAGGTAAAACCATTTAGCCGGTATGATGATGGCGGTGATTTGGTGGAAACTTCGTTTATGGTGCAGGGGCTGCTTTGTGTACGTCAGTATTTTCAAAATGGTTCTGCTGTGGAAAAAGCATTGGCGGCAAGGGTGGACAAACTTTGGAAAGAAGTGGAGTTCGATTGGTATCGAAATGGAAAAAATGTATTGTACTGGCATTGGAGTCCCAATCATGCTTGGCGTATGAATTTTGCAGTGCATGGCTACAATGAGTGTTTGATCATGTATGTATTGGCGGCATCATCACCTACGCATGGCGTTCCTGCAGAAGTATATCACGAAGGCTGGGCTGAGAATGGAAAGATCAATCAGTTCCCTGCCTTTTATGGCGATATTAAACTGCAGATGAACCACCAGGGTGAAGCCGGTAACAGTGGTCCGCTTTTTTGGGCGCACTATTCTTACCTCGGTCTCGATCCTCGTGGATTGAAAGATAAATATGCTGATTATTGGGAGCATAATGTAGGTCATACAAAAATTCATTACAACTGGTGTGTAAATAATCCAAAAGGATACAAAGGATACGGCCCTGATAGCTGGGGTTTAACGTCCAGTTATTCACTCCGTGGATATGCAGGTCATGCACCTAACGAAAAACGTGATCTTGGTGTTATTTCACCTACGGCCGCACTGTCTTCTTTTCCCTATACACCAAACGAGTCAATGGCAGCTTTGAAAAACTGGTACACAAACAAAAAAGAAAAACTGTTTGGCGTATATGGTTTTTATGATGCGTTCAGCGAAACAGAAAACTGGTACACGCCACGTTATCTTGCTATCGACCAGGGACCGATTGTTGTAATGATGGAAAATTATCGTACCGGATTGTTGTGGAATTTATTCATGAGCTGCCCTGAAATAAAAGTTGGTTTAACCAAATTAGGTTTTGAAAGTCCGCATCTAAAAAAGTAAAGTATGCGTTTGTTTATCGTTTTAATTGTTAGCAGCCTGTTGCTGGTTTCCTGTTCAGCAAATATGCATAAGGCCCGTTTTGTTCTGTTACCCGATACGCAGACCTACGCAGAAAAATATCCGGAGGTATTGGATTCGCAGATCAACTGGATTGTTCGGAATGCAAAAGATATTGACCTGGTATTACAGCAAGGCGATCTTACACAAAACAATAATCACAAGGAATGGAAGATCATTCAATCTGCTTTTACGAAATTAAATAATAACGTTCCGTATGTACTTGCAGCAGGAAATCATGATATGGGCAGTACCGATGGGAAGTTTGCCGATGTACGGAATTCAACTTTATACAATTCCTATTTTCCTTTTGCAACCATGTCGGCCTTGCCGGCATTTAATCAGGTAGCAGAGGAGCAAAAGATGGACAATGCTGCTTATACGCTTACAACAGGTAAATTGAAATGGCTGATCCTTACATTGGAATTTGGTCCACGCAACAGTATCTTAAACTGGGCGAATGATGTCATTGCAAAATATCCGGATCATTTGGTAATTGTCAACACGCATAGTTATATGTACAGCGACAGTACAAGACAGGGCCCGGGTGATAGCTGGCGTCCGCAGGCGTATGGTGTTGGAAAAGATAAAGGCGATTCAACGGTAAATGATGGGGAACAGATATGGAATAAATTGGCGAAACTTCATCCCAATACACGATTTGTATTTTCTGGCCATGTACTCAACACCGGTGTTGGAACGCTTATCAGTTTTAACAATACAGGTTATCCCGTGTACCAGATGCTGGCGAATTACCAGGAAGGAGTAAAAGGATCAGTGAAAGGAGGCAACGGATGGTTACGCATTGTTGATCTTGATTTTAAAAAGAAAACCATTCGTGTGCAAACGTATTCGCCTTATATCAATCAATATATGGATGATCCGCAGCATAACTTTATTATACGCCATGTTTCTTTTGCTGCTGCTAAAAAGTAATTGTTTACACATTTATTAAAACTGATTATGCGCTTGCTACCATTCTTTCTATTGTGTTTTTCGTTTGCAGTAAACGCACAGCAAAAACCGATGAATATCATTTTTATTCTTGCAGATGATCACCGGTATGATGCGATGGGTTTTATGAATAAGATACAGGGTTTACAAACACCCGGTATGGATCGTATGGCAAAGGAAGGCGCTCATCTTAAAAATGCATTTGTTTCAACGGCCTTGTGTTCGCCCAGCCGTGCATCTATTCTTACAGGACAATATGCTCATACACATACGGTAGTGGATAATGATGCGCCATTGCCGATCAACTTAACGTTCTTTCCGCAATACATGCAGCAGAAAGGTTATCAAACGGCATTTCTTGGTAAATGGCATATGGGTAATACCGGAGATGCACCACAGCCGGGCTTCGATTATTGGCTCAGCTTCCAGGGACAGGGTGTGTACAACAATCCAACATTCAACATCAATGGTCAACGCATCAAACAACCGGAAGGAAGTTATACAACGGATCTCTTAACTGATTACACTGTTGAATGGTTAAACAAGCGCAACAAACAAAAGCCATTTTTTGTGTATCTCTCACACAAAGGTGTACATGCAGAGTTTCAACCAGCGAAACGTCACGCAGGTAAGTATAAAAACCTGCCCATTGTTTGTCCACCTTCGATGTATTTAACAGCAACCAGTCAAAGTAAAACATTTGGTACAGTAACATCGCCGCAAACAAAAGTGAATTATACAGATATTCCGCAGTGGGTTCGTAATCAGCGTTACAGCTGGCACGGTGTGGATTATATGTATCACGGTCAAATTCCGTTCGATGAATTTTATCATCTCTACCTCGAAACATTAATGGCGGTGGATGAAAGTGTACAACGTGTACTCAATTGGGTTACTGAAAACAGACTGGAGAAAAATACAATGGTGGTTTACATGGGTGATAACGGTTTTTCGTTTGGCGAACATGGATTGATTGATAAGCGCCATGCCTATGAAGAATCGATGCGTGTTCCCTTGTTGCTGTGGGCGCCCGGGATGGTAAAACCCAACTCAGTAGTAGAACAGGTGGTGATGAACGTTGATCTTGCACCTACGTTTCTTGAACTGGCCGGTATTAAAAAGCCGCAACAAATGCAGGGGTATTCATTTAATGATCTGTTAATAGGGAAAACAAACGGATGGCAACGCAATAAAGTATTTTACGAATATTATTGGGAAGCTGCGTTTCCGCAAACGCCCACCATGTTTGCTGTTAGAGACGATCGCTATAAGTACATTTATTACAACGGTGTGTGGGATATAAACGAGCTGTTTGATTTACAAAACGATCCGTATGAAATGAATAATCTGATACGGGACACAGCTTACAGAAAAATTGGTTTGCAACTGAAAGATGAATTGTTTAATTGGTTGAAAGAAACAAACGGATTGCAGATACCGTTAAAGAAAACGATCAATCACCGGGGCGATAATTTATACAAAGGCACGTATTGAAATGAAGATGAAGCGATTTTATATCCTGTTTTTACTGATGTCTGTTAAATCAGCGATTGTTGCTGCACAGGACAAAAGTTTGTTTGAAAAACATTGGTTCATTCAGTATGGCGATACCTTGCCGTACCGGATTTTACTTCCTGCAAACTATGATCCTGCCAAAACATATCCGCTCATTGTTTTTCTGCATGGACGTGGTGAAAGCGGCAACGATAATGAAACGCAACTCACACATGGTGCCAGGCTTTTTTTAGCTGACAGTAACCGAAAACAATTCCCGGCCATTGTGGTGTTTCCGCAATGTTCGGCAACGAATTACTGGAGCAATGTGCAGGCTGTGGCAACCGGTACTAAAAACAGTAAGCGTAGTTTTTATTTTGTTCCTGATGGAGATGCAACTTCGCAAATGAAACTGGTAATGGGATTGGTTGATAACATCATCCGTCGTTACCCTGTGCAAACAAAACAAGTGTATGCAATGGGACTATCGATGGGCGGGATGGGGGTGTTTGAACTGGTGCGCCGGAAGCCCGGAACGTTTGCGGCAGCCGTTGCCATTTGTGGCGGTGCACATCCGGGTACAGCAAAGCAGTTAAAGAAAACCAACTGGTGGATTTTCCATGGGGCCAAAGATGATGTGGTGTTGCCGGAATATTCTGAGCAAATGGTAACGGCTTTACAAAAAGTAAAGGCCAATGTGAAATTCACACTCTATCCAAATACCAATCATAACAGTTGGGATCCGGCATTTGCTGAACCCGGATTATTACAATGGCTTTTTCTTCAACATAAATAAACCTGAACGTGAAAATAGTTTGCAACAGTTTGCTCTTGATTCTTTTTTTATCGTGTTCCGTTAACCGTAGTGTTATGATCAAACCAAAATTTGCCGATAATGTTGTGGTTGCACACCGTGGCGCATTCAAAAAAAATAAACTTCCCGAAAATTCCATTGCAGGATTAAAAGAGGCGATCCGTTTAAACTGTACCGGTTCGGAATTTGATGTACGGATGACGGCCGATGATTCGCTTATCATTAATCATGATCCGCATTTTAATAAACTGGAAGTGGAGAAATCAACCTATGCACAGTTGCAGCAGTTTACATTGTCAAACGGAGAACCATTGCCAACGCTGCAGCAATACCTGGAAGCCGGTTTGCAAAATAATACAACCACACGGTTGGTATTAGAACTAAAACCATCCGGCATCAGCAAAGAACGTGCAAAGCAGAGTGCAGAAAAAGCCGTGCAGATCGTAAAGCGATTGAAAGCCGAAGCCATGATCGTGTATATTAGTTTTGACTACGATATTCTTTTGAAGATCCGGGAGCTGGATGCCAATGCTTCCTTACAATACCTTGAAGGCAATAAATCACCTGCTCAGTTAAAGGCCGATAAAATTGATGGTGCGGATTATCATTTTTCAGTTTTTCAAAAACACCCGGAATGGATCAAGGAAGCCAAACAACTCGGTATTGTACTAAACGCATGGACTGTGAATGATGCGGCTACGATGGATTGGTTGCTTAAAAATGGATTTGAATTTATTACTACCAATGAGCCGGAGTTGCTGTTTGAAAGAAGTAAAGAAAGAAAATCTGTAAACTGATTTTTAAATACAGTTTTTAATCACGGGTCATAATCGAGGGTTAATTACAAAAGGCGATCCATTCGTGGGTTGCCTTTGCTTTATATACCAATGCTCATTACAACGACTTCCGCAATGTCAATGCAAAAGGCACTTCCAGATGGTTCCGTTCGTTTTTCAAAATCATATTCGCCACCATTTCGCCCATTTGTTTAAAGTCGGTGGAAATGGTGGTAATGCCATCGAGTATAAATCGCTTCCATGGAGTTTCATTGTAAGAAATAATACCAATATCTTTTCCCACTTCCAGTTGTGTTTCCTGAATTTTATCCAGCAAAATCAACAGATCATCTTCCATCAGGTTAATGTACACATCACCTTTTGTAATGAGTTCGTCTTTTATCTTATGTACCACTTTGTATTGAAATGCATATTCCATGCAAAAGCTTTCGAAACCTTTTAGTATTTCGTTAGGGAAGTAAGTGTACGATGGGAATACAAGTTTGAGTGTATGGTAGTTGCTCAGGTTAGGCAATGCCTTTTTCAACGCATCAAAAATATCTTTCTCAAAATTTTCATACACAGCACCGTATTCACCTTTAATGCCGGGTATCAGTTTGTCCAGCAATATCAATTCGCCTTCGTTGATCTCGTTGATTACTTCATACGCATTATCGCCACCCTCCAGGAAATGAGGAATCACTACATAGTGCGTGTAACCTTCCCGCCGGTTTTGAAGCAGTTTTTTAAATAAGCTGAAATCATTATTGTAAATATAAAAATCGATAGCAGCCTGGTCGCCCAATGTATTGACAAATGAATCGTAGATAAGTTTTTTGTGTGTACTCAGTTTGTTGAAAATCAAAAACACACGGATGCTTTGCTTTACATCTGTTTTCGAAATAAAATATCCTTTACCGGGTACGGAACCCACTACGCCCAGCTGCTTCAGTTGACGGTATGCTTTTTCAGCTGTATCACGGGAGATATCCAGTTCGTAACTGAGATCATTAATGGAAGGAAGCTGGTAATCTTTTCCGATATTTCCCTGCTCCACACCTTTTAAAATGGAGTTAATGAGCTGTATGTATTTCGGGGTGATGGATTGTTCATCGATCAGTATGTGTCGGTATATGTTCTCGCTTGACATGCTTGCAATTCGTTTTCTAGTTATGGCTGCCACGGGCTTCTATGGGGGCAAAAGATAAGTAATTTCTCAAAAACAACAGATGAGTTCATAAATGGAATGAATATTAACCAGATAGTACATGACAGTAAACGGTTGGAGAGGGGGTAATTTTATGCCTGTCATCCTTGCTTTATAAAAAAATATAACGAATGCAGGTTTTATTAGGTGTGATCTTTCACTTCATTGGTGGTTTTGCCTCGGGCAGCTTCTATATCCCTTACAAAAAAGTAAAAGGATGGCATTGGGAGAGCTATTGGATTATTGGTGGATTGTTCTCCTGGCTTATTGTTCCCCCGTTAGCAGCGTATCTTACCATTCCCGGTTTTGTTGAAATCATTAAAGGTGAAGCAGGTCCTGTATTGGCTGCAACTTACATGTTCGGCATTTTGTGGGGCATTGGTGGGTTAACCTACGGACTCGGCGTTCGCTATCTCGGCGTATCTCTCGGCAGCAGTATTATCCTTGGATTGTGTATGGTGTTTGGGGCCATCATTCCTGCTGTATACTACGATTTCAATCCCGTTGCAGCAAAAGATACATTCAGTATGATGATTGGTTCAACGTGGGGTTTAACCATTTTGGCCGGCCTCCTCGTTTGTGTGCTTGGTATCGTTGTTTGTGGTAAAGCAGGTATGATGAAGGAGAAAGAATTGAACGTAGCCGGTACCGATCCGCACGGAGCTGAAGTAAAAACCGAATACAAATTTGCATTGGGCATGTTTGTTTCAATTGTATCGGGTGTGTTAAGTGCCTGTTTCAATTTTGGGTTGGAAGCCGGGCAAACACTTGCCACTGTTGCCAACGAAGCATGGGTGGCAGCCAATCCCGGAGAAGGCGAATTTTTATACCGCAACAATGTGATCTATGTGGTGTTACTGTGGGGTGGGTTAACAACGAATTTGATCTGGTGCGTAATACTGAATGCCCGCAACAAAACATTTGGTGATTATACCAATAAAAAAACACCACTGTTCAAAAACTATTTGTTTGCAGCATTGGCTGGCACAACATGGTTCCTGCAGTTTTTCTTTTATGGTATGGGCGAAAGCAAATTAGGAAACGGCCCCAGCTCATGGATACTGCACATGGCATTTATTATCCTGGTAGCCAATATGTGGGGATTGCTGTTAAAAGAATGGAAGGGTGTAAGCAAAAAAACAATCATGACCGTTACAACAGGTATTATCATCATTATTCTTTCAGTGTTACTGGTGGGATATGGAAATAGCCTGCATTAAAAATATAAAAGAGGTATGTTATGTCAGTAGAAACAAAAAAGTATAAACATGTCAGTTATCTGTGGGATGATGCCAAAGCAGCTGCATTGGCAGGTGATGAAGTAGCATTGTTAGTGTATCGTTCCAATTTATTGGGTGCCGATTTAAGGCTCACCAATTATGGTGGAGGCAACACCTCCTGCAAGGCAATGGCAAAAGATCCGTTGACCGGGAAGGAAGTGGAAGTAATGTGGGTAAAGGGTAGCGGCGGCGATCTTGGCACCATGAAGCGTAGTGGGTTAGCGGCATTGTATGTTGACCGTTTACGCAGTTTAAAAAATATCTATCGTGGAATGGATCATGAAGATGAAATGGTGGAACTCTTCAATCATTGTATTTACGATCTTGCTTCAAAAGCACCATCGATCGATACACCGTTACACGGATTTCTTCCATTCAAACATATTGATCATTTACACCCAGATGCAGCTATTGCTATTGCTGCTGCAAAAGATGGAGAAAAGATCACCAAAGAATTATTTAACGGAACCATCGGTTGGGTGCCTTGGCAAAAACCAGGGTTTGATCTGGGTTTGCAATTAAAACAATGTTTGGATGAAAACCCCGGCATTCGTGGTATTATGCTTGGCTCACATGGTTTGTTTACCTGGGGCGATACTGCTTACGAATCCTATCTCAACACACTTGAAGTGATTGAGCGTTGTGCAGAATATCTGCAGGATAATATTGCGAAACAAACATCCATTTTCGGTGGTGCAAAGATCAACTCATTACCGGAAGGAGAACGCAAAGCACAAGCGGCTGCATTGGCACCTGTACTTCGTGGGTTCTGCTCATCACAAAATCGCATGATCGGTCATTTTACCGACGATGCAAGAGTGTTGGAATACATTAACTCCAACGATCTGGATCGGTTAGCCCCATTGGGAACAAGCTGTCCCGATCACTTTCTTCGAACAAAAATTTCACCCCTTGTATTGAATCTGGAAGCAGGTGAAGACTTAAGCGATGTAAAGAAGATCAAAGAAAAAATTGCTCCGTTGTTTGAAGCATACCGCAACATGTATGCAGATTATTACAACACCTGCAAACATCCGAACAGTCCGGCAATGCGTGATCCCAACCCGGTTGTTATTATTTATCCCGGTGTAGGTATGTTCACATTTGCAAAAGATAAACAAACAGCACGGGTAGCAGCTGAGTTTTATATTAATGCCATTAATGTAATGAAAGGTGCAGAAGCAATTTCTGAATACACTTCATTGCCTCGCCAGGAAGCATTTAATATTGAATACTGGCTGCTGGAAGAAGCAAAACTGCAACGCATGCCCAAGCCAAAAGCATTAAGCGGAAAAATTGCATTGGTAACCGGAAGCGGTGGTGGAATTGGAAAAGCCATTGCGAAAAAATTTGCTGAAGAAGGTGCTTGTGTGATTCTGAATGATATGAATGCGGAACGATTAGCTGAGGCAAAAGATGAATTTGTAAAACAATTTGGGAAAGATGTGGTGGCTGCTGATGTATTGGATGTTACCAAAGAAGATACCATTTTAGATACGCTTACAACTGCTGCACTTGCATTTGGTGGTGTAGATATTATTGTAAACAATGCCGGCTTGTCTATTTCAAAACCAATTGAAGAGCATACCGAAAAAGATTGGGATATTTTGTATGATGTATTGGTGAAAGGTCAATTCCAGGTAACACAAAAAGCGGTGGAAGTAATGCGTAAGCAAAGCCTTGGCGGCGATATATTGAATATCGTAAGTAAGAATGCATTGGTAAGCGGTCCCAACAATGCAGGCTATGGTTCTGCAAAAGCTGCACAGCTGCATTTGTCAAGACTGAATGCTGCTGAATTAGGAAAAGATAAGATACGTGTGAACGTAGTGAATCCGGATGCAGTAATTGCAGGTAGCAATATCTGGAGTGGTGGCTGGGCCGAAGGCAGAGCGAAAGCATACGGCATCAGTATTGAGGAATTACCGGCTTACTATGCAGGACGAACATTATTAAACGAAATTATTTTACCTGAAGATATTGCCAATGCATGTTTTGCATTTGCAGGCGGATTGTTACATAAATCAACGGGCAATGTATTGAATGTTGATGGAGGAGTAGCAACCGCATTTGTACGGTAAGAATCTCTTTTTTCTCATAATCAATAGTTATTTAAAACGGGTTGATTGCTCTCATTCGACCCTCTTTTTTTAAATTGATTAACTTAACAGTTATAATATTGAATGTATGCGTATAGAAAAAAACAGGATTGCTGAGTTTAATGGATTACATACCACAGATCACCAGCGAAAATTTGAATTCCTTGCAGCCGATATTCCAAATGTGGAAGATGTGTTACAAAAGCTCATCGATTTCCAGGTAGCAATTCCCAGTTGGGCCTTAGGTACAGGTGGTACACGTTTTGGACGTTTTGCAGGAGCGGGTGAACCGGGCAATCTGGAACAAAAGTTAGAAGATGTGGGTTTGCTGCATGCACTCAATCAATCAAGCGGTGCCATTTCATTGCATATTCCATGGGATATTCCTGGGAATTATGCATCTATCAAAGCTACGGCAGCTCAACTGGGTTTAAAGTTTGATGCTGTTAATTCCAATACGTTTCAGGATCAGAAAGATCAGGAGCTGAGTTATAAATTTGGTTCACTGCAACACGTAAATAAAGCAGTTCGCAAGCAGGCCATTGAACACAATATCGAAGTAATTAAACACGGTGTAGAACTTGGATCAACTGCATTAACAGTTTGGTTAAGCGATGGCAGTTCGTTTCCTGGTCAATTAAATTTCCGTAAAGCATTTCAAAATACATTGGAAAGTTTGCAGGAGATTTATGCAGCCTTACCTGCTGATTGGAAAGTGTTTGTGGAGTACAAAGCATTTGAACCCAACTTCTATTCCATGACAGTAGGCGATTGGGGACAGTCATTATTGTATGCAAACAAACTCGGCCCCAAAGCATATACGTTGGTTGATCTTGGGCACCATTTGCCCAATGCAAATATTGAACAGATCGTTGCATTGTTGCTGATGGAAGGCAAACTGGCCGGTTTCCATTTTAACGATAGTAAATATGGTGATGATGATTTAACCGTAGGCAGCATCAAACCCTATCAATTGTTTTTAATTTTCAATGAACTGGTGGAAGGAATGGATGCAAGAGGTATGGATCACACATCTGATCTTGGATGGATGATTGATGCAAGTCATAATATAAAAGACCCGTTGGAAGATCTGCTGCAATCAGTCGAAGCAATCATGTTGGCCTATGCACAGGCATTAACGGTAGACAGAAAAAAACTGAATGCTGCTCAGGAAGCAAACGATGTAGTGGCAGCACAGGAAATTCTGCAACATACGTTCCGTACCGATCTGCGTCCTTTGGTAGCAGAAGCAAGATTGCGGAGCGGGGCTGCTTTGTATCCATTACAATTTTTCCGTGAACAAAAACTTCGGGAAGCACTGATTAAAGAGCGTGGTTCTAAAACAGTAGCAACGGGATTGTAGCCCCCTCCCGACCTCCCCCGATAGGGGAGGCCATCCATGCACAAAACCTAACCTGTCAAAGCAATTTAATAAATGATACTCTCTGAATTTTGTTGATAAATGAAAGCTGATGGGTTCCGATAAAAGCAAAATAGAAAATAAAAAGCTCGACCTCCCTTCTCCTTCGGAGAGGGGAACGAGGGGTGAGGCTGTTATAGCGATCTTTGATATTGGCAAAACCAATAAAAAACTCTTACTGTTTAATGAACAGTATGCGGTGGTGCACGAAGAAAGTGAGCAATTACCGGAAACAACCGATGAGGATGGATTTGTCTGTGAAGATGTTGCCTTGCTAACAGATTGGGTGAAGACATCGTTCGAGAAAGTAGTGAATGATGAGCGCTTTCAAATTAAAGCAGTTAATTTTTCTGCATATGGTGCAAGCTTTGTATATCTTAATGCAAAGAAAGAAGTGATTGCACCTTTGTACAATTACCTGAAACCTTTCCCGGCTGCATTGCAGGCACAGTTTTATAAAACCTATGGTGGTGAAAGTAAAGTTTCAAAAGATACAGCTTCACCAGTGCTAGGTCATCTTAATTCGGGGATGCAGTTGTATCGTCTCAAGTATGAAAAGCCGGAACTGTTTGCTGAAATAAAATATGCGTTGCATTTACCGCAATACCTTTGTTTTATACTGTCGGGCAAATTACACACTGATATTACAAGTATAGGCTGTCATACCAATTTGTGGGATTTTCAGGAAAAGCAATACCATGATTGGGTGAAACAGGAATCGATCGACAGCAAATTTGCTCCTGTTTTAAAAAGTGATGCAATGGCCGGTTTCGTCAATAAAAAAATTCCTGTTGGAGGTGGTTTGCACGACAGCTCATCTGCATTGATCCCATATTTCACATCGTTTCACGAGCCATTTATTTTATTGTCAACCGGTACCTGGTGCATTACACTCAATCCGTTCAATCATTCACAACTCAGCGATCTTGAATTGCATCAGGATTGTTTGTGTTATCTTTCTTTTTCGGGGAGCCCGGTAAAAGCATCAAGGTTGTTTGCAGGATATGAACATGAACAGCAAACAAAACGACTGGCTGCACATTTCGATGTTCCGCTGAATTATTATACAACAGTGGCGTACGATCAGCAAATGATCCTTCAGCAAAAACAGTCAAAATCCTTTGCCAAAAAAAGCAGCGATGAAGTAATGATCCAGCAATCGGCATTTGCCCGTCGTGATCTTTCTTCTTTCAGCAGTTATGAGCAGGCGTATCATCAATTGATCGCTGATATTATCAATCAACAGGTGTACAGTACCAGTCTTGTATTAAAAGGCACACCTGTAAAACGGATTTTTGTAGACGGTGGTTTCGGAAAGAACCCGATCTTTATGCATATGCTCGCCGATGCGTTTCCCGATATTGAATTGTTTGCAGCATCTGTCGCACAGGCGTCTGCATTGGGTGCGGCACTTGCGATTCACAAACATTGGAACAGCAAGCATATCCCGAACGATATCATCGAGCTAAAATATTATGCAGATTCAAAGAAATGATGGAGTGTTGTTCGTATGAAAGTTGGATTATTTATTCCCTGTTACATTGATCAGTTTTATCCAAATGTTGGTATTGCAACCTTGCAGCTGTTAGAAAAACTTTGTTGCGATGTTTCTTTCCCATTGAATCAAACCTGTTGCGGTCAGCCGATGGCCAACAGTGGTTTTGCGTCACTCAGTAAAAATTGCGATAAAAATTTTGTTTCGAATTTCCGTGGCTTCGATTATATCGTTGGGCCAACGGGCAGTTGCGTGTTGCATGTAAAAGAACACCTGCACGATGAACAACACCTAGGTGAAGCAGAACATATCCGCAAACATGTGTACGAACTCACAGAGTTTTTGATCGATGTATTGAAGGTTGAAAAACTGGAGGCAAGTTTTCCCTATAAAGTTGGTTTGCACAACAGCTGTCACGGTCAGCGTGGTTTACATCTGTCATCAATGAGTGAGCGTAACTTACCTGCATTTTCCAAACCACAACAACTGCTCAACATGGTGCAGGGACTGGAATTGAAACTGCCTTCCCGCCCAGATGAATGTTGTGGCTTTGGCGGTACGTTTTGTGTGTTTGAAGAAGCTGTGAGTGTGAAGATGGGAAAGGATCGTATTGCCGATCATGCCAGCAACGATGTGCAATACATTACCGGCGGCGATACCAGTTGCCTCATGCATTTAGAAGGCATTTTAAAACGAAATGGCAGCAATGTGAAAGCCATTCATATTGCAGAAATTTTAAACAGCAACGCATGAGCCACAACAGTACATTAAAACATGCCGAAGCTGCTGCACAGTTCATCAACGACGAGCCACGTACCAACTGGCACGATGAAACGCTTTGGTTTGTTCGCCAGAAAAGAGATAAAGCCGCACACGGTTTACCCGAATGGGAGCAGTTACGTGAATGGGCATCGCAGATCAAAAATCATACACTCTCCAATCTCGATAACTATTTAAAAGAGTTTGAAAGCAAGGCGCAGGACAATGGTGTAATTGTACATTGGGCTGCAGATGCAGAAGAACACAACAAGATTATCTACGACATCATTGCGCATCACAACATTAAAAAAATTGTGAAGAGCAAGAGTATGCTTACCGAAGAGTGTGGGCTGAATGAATTTCTGCATACAAAAGGAATTGAAACAGTTGATACAGATTTGGGCGAACGGATTGTACAGTTCAGAAATGAACCGCCGAGCCATATTGTATTGCCTGCGATTCACTTAAAGAAGCAGGATGTAAGCGATACTTTTCACGAACATCTCAACACCGAAAAAGGAAACAACGATCCGCAATATTTAACTGAAGCTGCAAGGCAACATCTGCGTGAAAAATTTATTGAATCGGAACTGGCGATTACCGGCGTAAACTTTGCCGTTGCAGAAACAGGTGGCTTTGTAGTTTGCACCAACGAAGGCAATGCCGATATGGGTGCACATGCTGCAAAAATTCACATCGCCTGCATGGGTTTTGAGAAGATGATTCCGAAAGCAGAACATCTTTCTGTGTTTCTTCGTTTGCTGGCACGCAGTGCAACCGGTCAACCCATCACCACTTACTCCAGTCATTTTCATAAACCACGGGAAGGGCAGGAGATGCATATTGTGATTGTTGATAACGGACGAAGCAGACAGTTGGGTCGTGCAGATTTCAGAAACTCGTTGAAGTGTATCCGTTGTGCTGCATGTTTTAATACCTGTCCGGTTTACAGAAGAAGCGGCGGACACAGCTATCACACTGCTGTTGCAGGGCCGATCGGTTCTATTCTTAATCCCAATATTGATATGCGTGCAAATGCTGATTTACCGTTTGCATCAACACTCTGCGGCAGTTGCAGTAATGTATGCCCGGTGAAGATTGATATACACGATCAGTTGTGGAAATGGCGACAGGTATTGGTTGCCGAAGGTTATGTTGATACAACCAAGAAAGTTGGTTTAAAAGGAATGGCGTTTTTATTGGCAAGACCGGGACTGTATCGCTTTGCAGGTAAAGCAGGAAGAGCAGTGATGCGTTTGTTTCCGTGGATCGTGAACAATAAACTCAATCCATGGTACAAACAACGGGAAATGCCTACACCGCCCAAACAAAGTTTCCGTGACTGGTATATTCAAAACAAAAAGTAATGAGTGCAAGAGATACGATACTGAAAAATATTACAGCCAATAAACCAGAGTTGGTGGAGTTGCCCTCGATTGATATCAATTCCGTTATTCAATACAGCGATCTTGTACAGCAATACAAAACGGTGTTGCAAAGTATTGGTGGCGGTACGGTGGAGCTACAGGATCTTTCTTCGTTACAACAGGAATTTGAAAGCAGAAAAGCCAAAGGTGATCTTGTTGTGAACAGAATTGCGGCATTAGGTGAAGTGAGCGATTCGCTTGCATCGCTTACAGCTGAAGAACTTGCTGCTGTTGATACGGCTTATCTGCAGGGAACAGTTGCAGTGGCAGAAAATGGCGCTATCTGGTTATACGAAAGCCAGATGGGGAATCGGTTGCTGCCGTTTATTTGTCAACACCTGGTAATTGTGATTGAAAAGAAAAACATTGTGCCCACCATGCATCATGCTTATCAGCAAATTGAAAGTGCGAAAGAAGGCTTTGGTGTTTTTTTAGCGGGCCCATCAAAGACCGCCGACATTGAACAATCACTGGTCATCGGTGCACATGGTGCCAGAAGTTTGATCGTCTACATTCTGAACGACGAATAAAAATTACTTACCTCTTTCCGATTGTAAAAGAGGCCAGTCAGGATGAGATACATGTTCCTGCTTCATAATTTTCTCGATCACTTTCACTACCTCCGGGAATTTTTCAGCTACATTCTTCTGTTCGCCGGGGTCATTATTCAAATTGTATAATTCAATTGGCGCATTTTCATTTTTACTTACACCTAAACGAACACCTTTCCATTTTCCCCAACGTACTGCTTGTCGTCCATCGTTTTCATGAAACTCCCAATAGAAATGTTCATGTAATTTTTGCCTGCCTTTATTTTGAGTAAGTAACGGAACAATCGATATACCATCGATCGTTTCAGAAACAGGAATGTTTGCCAGTTCCATGAAAGTTGGATACATATCCCATAAAGCAGCAGGCTGTTTTACTACAGCTGGTTTTATTTTGGATGGCCAGTATGCAATAAATGGTACACGCATACCGCCTTCGTACAGATCACGTTTAATGCCACGGTAAATACCATTGCTGTTAAAGAACTCGGGATCGCCACCATTTTCCCGATGTGGACCATTGTCACTTGTAAAAATAATCAATGTATTTTCAGATAGTCCTTTTTCTTGAATTGTTTTGACAATTTCTCCAACATACATGTCGAGCCTGCCAACCATGGCCGCAAACTGTGCATGCGGATAAGGCTCCGGCTGCATATTGTGCGGTCTCGTTTTTAATGCAGCACCTGTAAGTGGCTGTTCATTGAATTTTTGTTTGTAGTAATTGTATAAACTGTCGTGCGGGCCAATTACATCTCCATGCGGCAAGGTATAGGAGAGGTACAGAAAAAATGGTTTGTCGCCAGTTTGTTTGATGTATTGTACTGCCTGCTGATGAATAAGTGATGCAGAGTAAATGGAATCGTATTGTTTGTTGACAGACAGATCAACTTTGTTATGATTGTTCCATAAATACGGCGGGAAGAAATCATGTGCCAGGGCCTGATCGTTATAACCATAAAACAAATCAAAGCCTTTTTTATTCGGATCGCCGCTGTTTTGGTTAAAGCCCATTCCCCATTTTCCAAAGCAAGCTGTTGCATATCCATTTTGCTGCAGATAGTTGGCAACTGTTTTTGTTGACACGGGCAAAGGTGTTTGACCTTCGGGAGGAAACTGTTTGTTACCACGAATGGGCGTGTGGCCGGTATGCAAGCCCGTCATCAGCGAAGCACGTGATGGTGCACATACCGATGTGCCTGCATAAAATGAAGTAAACTTTTTTCCTTTTGCAGCTAATGCATCAAGGTTGGGTGTTTCAATTTTCTGTTGTCCGTAACAGCCTAATTCGCCATACCCAAGATCATCTGCAAAAATGAAAATGATATTGGGTTGTTTTTGTTGGCCAACAACAGAAACAACAACTGCAAAAACGCTTACCAGCAGGAAAGAAATAAATTTCATATAAAAGCAAGATCGCTTATTTCGTCAATATCACCTTCAGCAAACCCAATTCTTTTTTATGCCTGTACGGAACTATGAATGCATTTTCTCCTGCCGGTTGCAGTAACGTTAGTAGAAATTCATATTGATTGTGTACTCGCAACGGTTGCATTGTAAATACTTCGTTTTCGCCCGGAGATACAAGGAGTAATCCCTTTTTCTTTGCTGTTAATTCTTCTATAAGTAAAAGGTAGGCCGTGTTTTGCAGCACAAATTGTGCATAAGGTGCAGGATGAATTTTATAGTAGCTGCCATTGTTTTTCACAATGCTGTCTGTTTTTCTTTCCAGCTCATTATTGAGCAAGGTCATCGAAACTGCTGTAGGTTGATTTTCATCGTACACCAAAGGGTTGAAATAATTATCCGAAAATCGTCGTGTTTCATCAAGATAAGGACTAAACTGACCTGAAGGAAGCCTGCTGCCTCTGCTAAATGACTGCAGATCATAGGAGAAACACATCCAGCCCAAGGAATGGTTTTTAGCTACCAAAAATGCGGATGCTGCATTACCATAAAAAATATTGGGTAAGGTTTGTACGGGACTTAATTCATGTAAAGTACTGCTCAATCTTGCCATGAACAACTCGGGCCTTGCTCCTCTGTAACCAAACGGTGTGCGCAATAACGAGTAAACAAATACACTGGAGTCGGCTGTGTTATACCTGAGCGTTGGATTATGGTACACATATTTGCCACTTTCAAATTGTTTCGAAAACTGGTTGCCTGTTGCAATATCTTTTTTAATGATGGAGAGGATATTTTTCCCGTCTTCATCTTTACTGGTTTTTACAATCAGTAATTGGTTTTTCAGTAGGGTTACTTCCTTTAGTTGATCATATCCAAAATCGAATGGAAATAATAGTTGTGTAAAAGCGGATTTGCCGGGTTCTGCTTTGGGCTTTACAATTATTGTTTTTATACTCTTCAGCTGTTCGTGGTACGAATGAGCGATTAAATAAAGACTGTCGTTATGGTTGAACAACTGATAAGTAGCCTTGCTTCGGTTCCACAGCGAATCTGCAGGTTTGTTCAACAGATTCGAAATATCTGTTGCAACGCCATCCCTGTTTATTTTCATTAACCGGTGAACAGAAGGTCTGTCGGTATGCGTATACAAAACATAATGATCTTTTAATTGCAATAAACGAACATCGCAATTTTCAGGAATGAGAATATTTAATTCCTTTTTGCTTTCAAGATGCAATTGACTGTTGAATATATAAACAACAGGCTTTTTCGCATAACCGAAATGAATTAAATGATGATAGCCGTTAACATTTGTCAGCAGCTTTAAGGTGCTGCCGCCAGGGTCTTTGATCGTTCCTTTACTGTATTGTATTTTTTGTGCAACAATACTACTGCTGCACAAAATGAAAACGACAAGAAGTAGCCGGTATCTGTTCATATAGCAAATACAAAGCCGATTATTCAAAACTTAAATAACCGGCTGTTTATAAATTATTGCTTCGGTATTGATATTACTGAAACAGCTCTGCTTGTTCTTATTTCATTTTATAAATTTCTGTGCCTGCTAACAGAAAACAACCCAATCCATAATCTTCAAAGTCGGGTGTGCTTGTGTACGAAACAGGTTGACCATCTTTCGGCTCTTTCCCTGTTCCCTGCACATAACCCAATTTTCCATTTTTATGAACTGCTTCTTTGCACATGGCATTCCATGCTTTTGCAATTGATGGTTGATATGTTTTTCTATCGAGGATACCGTTGTTAATACCCCATGCAAAACCATAAATAAACAGGGAGGTGCCGGATACTTCTTTACCACCAAAATTGTTGGGATCATTCAAGCTTACATTCCAATAACCATCGGCACGTTGTAAGGGCAGGAGGGCTGCACACATGTCTTTATAATCCTGCAGGTATTCATTGTAATGCGGATCTGTTTTTGGTAATGCTTCCAATGTTTTTACCAGTGCAGCAACCACCCAGCCATTACCACGGCTCCAGTAACAATCATCACCGTTTGGTTCTTTGTACGGTGGATCAAAATCTTTATCTCTCCACCATAATTTTTCTGCCTGGTTGTACAAACCGTTTTCACCATGTTTGTTTTTGGTATAAGCATACATTTCATACATGCGTTGAAAGTAAGCAGGTTCGTTGTAGAGGTTGCCGAGTTTTACAAATACCGGCATCGCCATTTGTAATGCATCGATCCAGTTCCAATCATCAATTTTAGATGTCAGCATCATTGAATCAATCGACGCTTTAATATCTTTTACACGCTCCGGGTGTTGTTTGTTATCGAGCAGATACATGTCGATATAAGTTTGACCGCAGCATTGGTTATCTGCATTACGAGTTTTAATTCCACCTCGTAAACCCCATTTGTGTTTTTCGCCCCACTGTAATGTATAATCATAATATGCCTGTTGTTTGTCGATTCCATACAATGCCATCAATCCTTCGTAGTACACGGCTCGTGTCCAGATATTGCTGGGCCGTTCAATATTGGTAAAAATCGGTTTACCAGCATCGGGCCACTTATCCATAAAATACTGGTTGGTGAGCCGCAGCGTTTTTAAAATTTTCTTTTTCGATGGAATTTTCTGTGCAGTAGAGGTAGCAGCAAACGAGATCAACAGAAGAACGTACAATATTCTTTTCATAACAGCAGCAATGTTAAATATTAAAAACTCAATGTTAGGCAAATTATAGCGGGGTGGCGTCCTGTTGTATCCTGAACTGATTAATGCTGTATTTGTCTCCATACTTGTGCGTCCTGTTCAATAATCCTGTTGTATTCTATCGGTATTTGCTTCATAACAACTTTGAAACAGCACGGCACAGGATGGCTGTGGTGATTACGAATTCTAATTTTAGAATGTCTTTTTTAACCTAACTGCTGCTATATGACAAAAAAAACTACTCTTCACAGGGGTATGATGGTATTCCTGTCGTTTTGCATCTTTTCCATCGCTTTTTCTCAAAACACATTTAAAGTATCAGGTAAAGTAACGGATGAGTCCGGTGTTCCCGTTGCAGGTGCAAGTGTGCTTGTAAAAGGAACTTCCATTGGTACTACCACCATTGCTGATGGTAGTTTCCAGTTGAGTGTGCCATCAGGTAAATCAATATTGATCTTTTCTTCGGTAGGGTTTACTGATAAAGAAGTACCCATCAACGATCAGGGAACTGTAAACGTATCACTCGCAGCCGGGGCCTCCAGCTTGCAGGATGTGGTGGTGGTAGGTTATGGTACCCGAAAGAAAGTAGAAGTAACCGGTGCCACATCATCTATTTCAGGTGAAAATTTACGCAGCGTTCAAACAACCAATCTTTCGCAGGCATTGCAAGGTCGCATACCGGGTGTAGTTGCTACGCCCAGCAGTTTCCGTCCGGGAGGAGGAAGTGCCATTCGTATCCGTGGTAACAGATCATTGAGTGCAAGTAACGAACCACTGTATGTGGTGGATGGTTTTCCGGTAAGTTATACGATTGATGATATTAATCCGGCCGATATTGAAACCATCGATGTATTAAAAGATGCTGCGGCCACAGCTGTTTATGGTGTGCGGGGTGCTAATGGTGTGATCCAGATCACTACCCGTAAAGGAAAAACCGGAAAAATTTCAGTGAATTACCAGGGAAGTACAGCTTTTGAAAGTATTGTTCGTCAACTTCCGGTGTTCAATTCAGTTGAGCTGGCCGATTCATGGCGCCAGGCTTTTTTTGCTGACCGGCAGTACACTCGTAATATCGGTACGGCTTCCGGTACCAATCCGCTGTTTTATTATCCTACTGCTGCAGCTGATGTGGCGTTGTTCCGCAACAGGTTTGGCAGCGAAGCACAATGGAATGCAATTAAAGATGCGTACACATGGGTTACTTACGATCCTGCCAATAATATCTTTATTGCACGCAAACGTGCTACCACTCCCGAAGAACGTTCGGTGTTAATGAACTTGGGGCTTTCGCAGATAGACAGTATCGATATGTATGATCCTTCAAAAGTGAGGAGCTTCGACTGGCTCAATGAAGTAGGACTTCGAATGGGACGTACAGATAATCACAATATTTCTGTAACAGGTGGCAGTGAAAAATTCAAAGCATCCTTTAACGCCGGGTATTTTAAACAAACCGGAATTGAACATGCGCAGGATTATACCCGTTACTCTATTGGTAATTCTGTTGATTTCAAGCCCACAAAGTTTTTAAACTTTGGAACATCAGTGAACTATGTGTATGCGCTTACCAATACCAGCACAAGTTCCTATGCCAATGCTTCCGGTATGATACCGATGACGGTGCCGTACGACAGTGCAGGGAACTGGATATTGTTTCCCAACTCAGATCAACAGATCAGAAGCGCAGTGAACGACCGCAACACGGTTTTTGATGAAACAAAAGCAAACCGGATTTTCGGTAATATCTATGCTGAACTTACTTTGTACAAAGGGTTGAAGTTTCGTACCATGTTTGGCTTAGACAGCCGTACTTCAACACGTGGTACATTTAATGGTGCACAGTCTTCCATTCGACTTGGAAGTGCAGCGAATGCATCACAAACAAACAACACAGCATCATCGTGGGTGTATGATAATATTCTTACCTACAATACCAAGATCGGTGGCGACCATTCCATCAACGTAACGTTACTGCAGGAATTGCAAAGTCTCAACCGTTCCTCTTCACTTACCATGTCTGCCAATAACCTCATTTTTGAATCACAGAAATGGTATTCACTTCAACGGAATACCGATGCAACTGTAACTGGTTCAGGAACGTTTTCTGCCACGCAGTATTTATCGTACATGGGTCGTGTTGAATATGGTTTCAAGAATAAGTATCTCCTCACATTGAGTAATCGCTATGATAATTCATCGGTACTTGCTGAAGGTAATAAAGGAGCCTGGTTCCCTTCTGTTTCAGTAGCATGGCAAATTGATAATGAAGAATTCTTCGCTAAGCAGGGTATTGTAAACCGTGCAAGGTTACGTGCAGGATTTGGACGTGTAGGAAATGCTTCGATTGATCCTTACCAAACAGCAGGCCCGCTTGGTTTTACAAATTACAATTGGGGTAATGGTTTGGCTGCCATTGGTACTGCACCTACAACCTTCCAAACACCCAACCTTAGCTGGGAAAAAACAACCACTACCAATATTGGATTGGAGTTTGCATTGTGGAAGAGCCGCATCACCGGTACAATCGACTGGTATAATTCATCAACAACCGATCAGTTGCAACGCCGCTCAATTCCATCTGCCAATGGCGTTGACTTTGTATTCTTCAATTTAGGTGAAGTAAATAACAAGGGTATTGAAGTAAGCCTCAGCACTGTGAATATGGAGAAAAAGGATTTCCGCTGGACAACTGATTTTGTATTTGCAACCAATAAAGAAAAGATTGTAGATATCGACGGAAGTGGAAATAATAATCTGGCCAACCTGTGGTTATTGGATCAGCCATTACAGGTTTATTGGGGTTTCCAGAAAGATGGTATTTTCCAGTATGAAGATACCATTCCGGGAAAAGGAATTTTGGCTACGTACTACTGGCCAAAGAACGGACGGAATAATGTAAACTATCAACCGGGACGAATCAAAATTGTTGATGCTAATAAAGATTCATCGTTCAGCCCGGCAGATCGTATTGTATTAGGATCACACAATCCTGATTTTATCGCCAGCATTGGAAACACGTTTACCTACAAAAACTTTGAACTTAACTTCCTTGTTTATTTCAGGGTAGGAGGTTTGTATCGTGTTCCACGTCCGGGTTTAGTAGGCCGTTACCAATCGCCGAAAGTAAATTACTGGACGCCAACAAATCCTAGTAACGAATACCAACAACCAACACAAACAAGTGATATTCCGTTGAACTGGGAAGCGCTTACCTATCGCAAAGCAACGTTCGCAAGGTTTAGAAATATTACACTTACGTATCGAGTACCAAAAACACTCACAGATAAATTACACATGGCAGGTTTTGCTATTTATGCCAGTGCAGTAAACCCGATTTTGATTCACAAACATTCCGATTACGATCCTGAAACAGTTCCCTATCGTGAGTTTCCGGGATCTACTACGAACCAGGTGGGACCAACCTCTTACAGCTATAAAAGCTATGTAGTAGGTGTACGGGTTGATTTGTAATTATTCTGATCATTGAAAAAAACAGTAACATGAAAAATTTAATCAAAATAGCAGGTGGTACATTGATGCTGGCAGGGGCCATTACCTTTTCATCCTGCAAAAAATTTATTAAAGAAGAATTAGTAACTACACTTACTGAGGATTATTATAAAACTGATGTTGGACTTGAAGATCTTGTAAAATCAGCTTACACACCATTGCAATGGTATTTTACAGGTGAACAATCGTATTGCATGCTCAACTTCGGAACAGATGAGTTTCGTGAAGGAGATCAGTTCAACAATGTGCGGTATAACGATTATGATGCGAATCTTAATTCCAATGATGCATTTGTAAATGGTTTATGGACCAACAACTATGCAGGTATCCGTCGCTGCAACCAGGGTATTGAAATGATCGGCGCCTTTAACGATCCATCCTCACTGGTTTTAGGAACGCAGGCAAAAAAAGATCTGCGTATTGCAGAATTAAGAGCGTTGCGTGGGTTGTATTATTTGCAGATGGTTACACAGTTTGGAGGTGTTCCTTTAGTAACAAGCGTTCCCAAAGAACCACAGTATGAATTCCCACGAGCAAGTGTAGCCGAAGTATATAACCAGATCATTTCCGATTTCAGAACAGCAGGCCCGGCGCTTCCCTGGCGTTATACTGGTGCAGAACGTGGTCGTGCAACACGTGCCATGGCTTATCACTTCCTGGCAAAAGCATATCTCACAAGAGGCAGTGCGGTTACAGATCAGCGTGGACAAAAGCCAACTGATATGGACAGTGTGATCTTTTTTGCAAATGATGTAATAGCAAACAGCGGTCATGCATTGGAAGCTGATTATGGTAATTTATTTAATGCTGCATATCCCGATGGTACGATTCCTTCTGTTGGACAAAACGGTTCTGCACCGTTGAGCAGCAAAGCAAAAATTGATGCCAATAATGCAAGTAACGAAATTATTTATGCAGCCCAGTTCAGCGCAAACCTGAACCTGGCCGGCACGAATAATCAAACACATTTATTTTATCCATCGGCTTATGATGCCGGTATTCCGGGAATGACAAGGGATTTCTTTAATGGTCGTCCATTCAGAAGACTTCGTCCTACGGATTACACTATCGATATTTACGACAAGATCAATGATTCCCGTTTCTTTAAAAGTTTCCAGACTGTTTTTTACCGCAATGTTGCGTCCAACGCAAACCTTCCGGTTTTCACTGCAGCAAATGCGCCTGACCCAAGTTTGGTAGGAAGGCCACGGGTAGGCGTTGGCGATACGGCCGCCATTTATATTGTGAACCCGATCACAATGCCTTTGCTTACATCAGATATCGCAGCCATGCGTTACTATTCTGTATTTGCCCGTTACAAACAAACAACACCAGGGGGTGCCATTTCATCGGATTATACCGGAAACAAATACCTAACATTGGTAAAGTTGGGTGATCCGATTCGATTAACGAATACCAATAACGAAGCAAGAGGTATCCGCAACGGAACATTTGCAAGGTTGGCTGATACATATCTCATGCTGGCAGAAGCTTACGGCAGAAAAGCCGATTATGCAAATGCACTGTTCTATGTAAATGTGTTACGTAACAGGGCTGCTTATAAAGCCAACGAAGCACGTAGCCCGCAGATCTGGCAATACATGGGCGGACCAAATACATTGGCGAACACCACAGCTAATAATCAGGCAACACTTGACCTGTTTACCACCAACGCCGCCAGTGAGAATTATCCTCCTACAGTAACATCTACTCCGGCACGGTTTATCCATTTTATATTAAATGAACGCACACGTGAATTATGTGGTGAGTTTTATCGCTGGGAAGACCTGGTACGCACAGAAACATTGTTCGATAGAACAAAACTGTTCAATGCAGATGTAAGCCCATCGTTTGCTCAATTTCATAAACTACGTCCGATTCCTTTGCTGCAAATGCTTGCTCAAACGGTAAACGGACAGCCGATGTCGCAGGCTGATATGGCTGCGTATCAAAACCCCGGTTATTAATCGAAAAACCGAATAATTGAAAGAGCTGCATCACACCTTGATGCAGCTCTTTTTTTTGTTTTCTTCAATTGTCGGGAACGATTGCATAAATACTTCAGCATTTCAGGACGGCACATGACGGTTAGGATAATTCACTAAGGTAATTTAGACCTGTCATCAGGAAATGGTATTGCTGAATACGATTGAATGATGAAAACTGATTGCTTAACGAAAAGATTGCTGCTGTATATGATTCTTTTATTACGCTGGTTACTGCTTGCCGGAAAAGTTCCATCCCTTTTCGTTCCTACAAATCACACCGTTTTATTTATCGCATGTAAACAAATTCATTGCTATGGCTTAGCCTGTCTGCAATTGAAGAATGCGTCAAACAGAAATCTTAATCAAACTGCCGGGAAATAATCACATTTATGAAACAGATTTTTCTTTTAGTAACTGTCACAACCATCCTGTTCTCCTGTAGCAGGAAATTTGATGAATTCTATGCACGCCCTGATACATTGGAAGCTCCCATCTATCAGCAGTTGCAGGCGAAAGGGAAGTTTACACAATTGCTGAAAGTAATTGACAAAGCCGGTTATAAAAATACATTATCAACAGCCGGGTACTGGACCTTGTTTGCTCCACACGATTCTGCGTTTACGGTGTACCTCACACAAAACAACATCAGCAGTGTCGATGCACTTGATTCAAACGCCTGCCGCAAAATTGTGACGTATTGTTTAGTGTACAATGCATTTAAGCAGGAACGCATTTCCGATTTTCAAAGTAATCTTGGATGGGTTGAAAACTCTGCCTTTAAAAGAAGAACAGCCAACTACACAGGCATTTACGAAACAAAAAATACAACCGGTGCCACCATCAAAGCGATTGCTTCGAACCGAAACAATACGGGATCGCTGTTTTATGTAGATGCGGATAATAACAATAAATACATTCCCATTTTTGAAACAGGTTTCATGACCGGTAAATCGTTATCGGCAGCCGACTATAATTATTTCTATCCCACATCAACATATACTGGATTTAATGTAGCCGATGCAAAGGTGGTGGAGAAAGATATTCCGGCAGAGAACGGTGTGATCCATGTTGTTGACAGGGTGATCACGGCATTGCCCAGCATTGATCAGTACATTGGTGAAAATCCAAAGTATAGTGAGTTTAAAAAACTGCTGGATCAATTTCTGGTGCAATATGTATTAAATGCAACGGTATCGCAGAACTATAAAAATGTTTACGGCACAGCGGCAGATATCTATACAAAAGTGTACAATTCCAGCCTTGCTTTTTCATTGAACAATGAAAACTTTTTAAAACTGCAGGATAACGACGGACAGTCAGATACCTACACCATGTTTGTTCCGGAGAACGCTGCCCTCACCAGCTTCATCAATGATGTGTTACTCGAACATTATCCAAGTATTGAAGCATTGCCGGTAAATGTGATCTACGATTTCATGAATGCACATATGTGGCGTACAGCAGTATGGCCTTCAAAATTCGGCTCTACGTTCAGTGCTGTTGGAGAAGAAGCACGCTTTGATCCGTCAACAGATATCACTGATAAAAAAGTATTGAGTAACGGCATATTCTATGGCACCAACAAAGTGCAGGAAGCTAACGTATTCAGCAGTGTGTATGGAAAGGCTTATCTCGATCCGAAATATTCGATCATGACAAGCCTGTTGAATCTTGATCTGAAATTCCAGATATCAAACATCAAACAGAAATATACCTTGTTCCTGATCAGCAATGATGTGTTCAATGATGCCGGTTACTTTGCTGATCCTACAGTAAGTAATAACGTAAATGAACAATGGCGTTATACACCACCTGGAGGAGGAACAGTATTAACCGGTTCATCAGCCTTGGTTCGCTTGCAGCGTATTTTAAATATGCACGTAATTCCCGGCAGAGATATTACATCATTAACCGCACCGGGTGTTGGCCTGTCGAATTCGGGTGAATTTTTAAAGTTTGAGAATAATACCGTTGTTGCCTCCGGCAATGGAGATGCAGGAACTGTTGCAACAGTTGTTGATAAAAAAACAGCAAAGAATGGTACTGTTTACTACCTCGACAAGCTGCTTCAGTTTAGTGAAGTGACAATTGGCAAGCATATTGAAAAGCTTGGCTCTCCGGTTGCATCAAATTACAACTCATTTTGGCAGTACTTACGGAACTCGCCTATCTACAATGCAACAACCGGTGAAATTTTACAGGTAGCTGCAGGTTCGTTCTACACATTCTTTATTCCAAACAATGCCGCCATCTTAGCCGCAGTAAATGCAGGCTACTTACCCGGTACAGGAACTGCGCCGAATAAAGTGCCAAAATTCAGCACTACAGTTCCGGCCGAACGGGAACAGATCGACAACTTCCTGTATTACCACATACTCAATAAGAAAAATATTGCAACGGATGGAGAGGAGAGTGGTTCGCTTGAAACCATTTACAAATTTTCAAACGGAGATCCGTCTACCATTTTTGTAAACAACTCAACGCCCAACAACATGGTGTTGAACGATATGATGAACCGTAGTGCCAATGTACTGGTAACGCAAAGTAATCAGTTGAGTAACCGTTGTACCATTCACCTCATCGATAACTACCTGCGATTTAAATAAACTAACTACCAAACAATGCAACGTATGTGGAATAAAATAAAAACCATCTTTTCCTTTACAGCATTTTTTCTGCTCATGGGTTTTGCTGCATCGGCACAGGAAGTGTTGAGAGGAAAAATTACGGATAAAGACGGCAAGCCAATCCAGGGTGTGTCTGTATCGGAACTGGATAATGATAATCGTATCATAAAAGGGACGCAATCCGATATCGAAGGGAATTTTGTGTTGAAAAATGTGAATTCAAAAAACAGGATATCCCTTTCCAATATCGGTTACAAAACCATTACCCAACGAATCAATGGTCGCAGCACCATTAATTTCAAAATGGAAGATTCGCAATCAGATCTGGGTGAAGTGGTGATCATTGGTCGGCCTTCCACATCCAACGGTATGGTGAATATTCCTGAAAAAAATCTGACCACTGCTGTTTCAAAGATCAGCGGAAAAGAACTGGAGGAAATGCAGGCGCCCAGTATCGACCAGGCATTACAGGGCAGGTTGAGTGGTGTAGATATCACTGCTTCCAGTGGTGATCCAGGTGCAGCTATGAATATCCGCATCAGAGGTGTATCATCCATCAACTCTACCGGTATTCCCATGATCGTATTGGATGGTATGCCGTATGAAACAGAAATTCCAAGCGATTTCAACTTTGGTACAGCCGATGAACAAGGCTATGCACAGTTACTGAATATTTCGCCTGCTGATATTAAAGATATTACCGTGTTGAAAGATGCAGCTGCTACCGCTATCTGGGGTGCAAAAGCTGCTAATGGTGTATTGGTGATCACAACCAAACGTGGTTCCATTGGAAAACCAAGCATCAACTATGCATTTAAAGGTTCTGTTTCATTGGTGCCGAAACCCATTCCATTGTTGAATGGTGATCAGTATTCCACATTGATACCGGAAGCATTTATGAACCGGATTGGAAGTACGTTGAACTCAACCGCATTTCGTGAATTTAACTATGATCCCAATGATCCGTATTGGTACAATAACTACAGCAACAACACCAACTGGATCGATGCTATTTCAAGAACAGGTTATCTTCAAGACCATACCGTGAGCTTAAGCGGCGGTGGTGAAAAAGCAAAGTATTTTGCTTCCGTTGGTTTCTTCGATCAAAAAGGTATTACCATTGGTACCGATCTGCAACGGATCAATACAAGGATCAACCTGGATTATACGGTATCAGAAAAAATTAAATTCTTTACCAGTTTCGCATTTACACATTACAATCAATCAAGAAATTATCTCGGTTCAAATTCGGCCAGTGGTGAAGCCAGCATTCGTGGACAGGCGTTTATTAAAATGCCCAACATGAGTGTGTATGAATATGATGCGCAAGGCAATCTTTCACAAAACTATTTTTCACCTGCAGCCAACGTACAAGGACAATACAGTCGTATTTACAACCCGGTAGCAATGGCTGCTGAAGCAAATTATGGTGTGTTGGGCGATCGTGTGATTCCACGTTTCCAGGTTGATTACGACATTGTAAAACGTGTATTGAAAGCTACATTTGATATTCAGTTCGATATCAACAATACAAAGAATAAAAGTTTTCTCCCACAAATCGCAACCGGACGACCCAATACAGAAACAGTCGTGAACCGTACGTATGATGGTGATGTTGATGCCTTCAGTGTTGGAACAAAAGCAAGTTTGATCTATACACCAAACTTGAAAAATGAGAAGCACGATGTACAGGCGTACATGAATATTCTTACCAACGATTACAAAGCGGTGTTTCAGGAAGCCACCACTTCCAATACGGCTTCATCCTTATTGGTGGATCCTTCCATTGCATCACGTACGCAAAACAATGATCTCCGTTCTGTATCAGGCGTCACACAAACACGTTCCATCGGTGCATTGATCGGCGCACAATACAGTTTCATGGACAAATACCTGTTCAATGCAACGTTACGTGGCGATGGTAATTCACGCTTTGGCCCGAATTACCGATATGGTTTGTTTCCTTCACTCTCATTCCGCTGGAGAATTTCGGAAGAAGGTTTTTTAAAGAACATTGAAAAGATCGATGATATCAGCTTCAGAGCCAGTTATGGTATTGCGGGTGAAGTACCTCGTTACGATTACCTGTTTTACAATACATACAATACATACGATTATTCATACCTCGATCAGTCGGGTATTTATCCATCACGTATGGAGTTGAAAAACCTTCGCTGGCAAACATTACGTGGAACCAATATTGGATACAACGTAAGTTTATTCAAAGGACGTTTCCGTATGGATGGTGAAATCTACCGCAACCGAACAAAAGATATGTTCTTTGATGGCTTACAGATCGCTTCCTATACCGGTTACAATTCGTTGTTCATGAATGTAGGTACAATGGATAATCAAGGCTGGGAATTGGCTGTGTGGACACAACCTTATAAATCAAAAGACCTCACCATTGGTTTTGATTTCAATATCGCTGCGAATCAAAACGTGATCCGTGAAATTTCTGAATTCTATCCCAACCAACGGGGCGATGTAACCAAGAATGGTGAGTATCTCCGTTTGTTGCAGATCAATAATCCATTTGGTTCATTCTATGGTTATCGCTACAAAGGTGTTTACAGCGACAGAGCATCTACCGTAGCAACAGATGGGAAAGGTCAGCCGATCGTTGGGCCAAACGGTCAGATCATTTACATGCGCTTCAACTATCCGCAAACCGATTATATTTTCCAACCGGGCGATGCGATGTATGAAGACATCAACAACGATGGCAACATCAACTACATGGATGTCGTGTACCTCGGTAACAGTAATCCCAAACTCACCGGTGGTTTTGGTCCATCAATCACCTGGAAAAATCTCCGCATCACTTCTTTCTTCAGTTTCCGTTGGGGATACGATGTAATCAATGGCACCAAAATGAACACCACCAACATGTTCAACTTCGATAACCAGAGTACAGCTGTATTGAGCCGCTGGAAAAAAGAAGGTGATGTAACCGATATGCCCCGTGCATTGATTGCCGGTGGTTTTAACTGGCTGGGCAGCGACCGTTATGTAGAAGATGCTTCTTATATCCGTTTCAGAACCATTACCGCCCGCTACAATTTCGATAAGAAAACATTGGCGAAGATGAAACTGAAAACAATGAGCGTGTTTGTAACAGCTGAAAACCTGTTTACAATTACAAACTACCTCGGCCAGGATCCGGAAGTTTCGTTCCGTGGTTCTGATCCGTTCAGGGTATCGTACGATAATTCAATGACGCCGCCGGCAAAGAACATTACACTTGGCTTGCAGGTAGGCTTCTAATTAAAAAAGTATTCGAATCGCTTATATACATTATAAAAACAGCAGATGAAAAAGAAATTATTAGTTACATACTTCTTACTGGTTGTAGCAGTGCTGTCATTTACCGGCTGTAAAAAGTGGCTGGAGTTAAAACCACTGGATGGAATTGTAAAAGAAGAATTCTGGAAAACAAAAGAACAGGTAAAAGCATCTGTGTTTGGAATTTATTCATCGATGATGGAATATTCATCCGGTAGCTATGCGAATCAGAACTACGTACCATCCATGGCAGAGTTGTTGTTTGTATGGGGCGAGGGCAGGGCCGATCATGTTGCCAATGCAACGGCATCGAGTGCTGATGATATTGCATTGATCAATGTAAACATTCAACCCACCAACGTTAATGCAAACTGGCGTCCGTTTTACCGCACCATCAATTTCTGTAACACCGTAATTGAGAAAGCGCCGGAAGTACTCACCAACGATAATACGTTTACACAAACACAACTGGATAATTATTTAAGTGAAGCATTGACCATCCGTGCCCTCATGTATTTCTACCTGGTGCGTACGTTTGGTGATGTTCCGCTGAAACTCGATGCAACATTGAGCGATGAGAATATTAACCCCATTCCAAAATCAACGCAGGCAGAAGTACTGAACCAGATCGTTACCGATCTGAAGCTGGCGGAAACAAAAGCAGTGACTTCCTATGGTGATGTGGCTTCTGACAAAGGACGTGTAACGGTGTACACCATCAATGCGATTCTTGCCGATGTGTACTTGTGGATGGAAAAATATACAGAAGCTGTTGCTGAGTGCGACAAGATCATTAACTCCAATAAATTTGGATTGATCAGGGGAGCAACGCCAAACGGACCAATTGTTGAGTACAACGAAAACTGGTTCAACACACTTTATTACAACGGAAATTCAAACGAAGGAATTTTTGAATTGCAATACAGTCAGCAACGGTTAAATCCTTTCTTCCCCATTTTTTCGTCCAGCATCAGTGCCAGAAGGTGGACAGCAACTGCGGATCTGATGGATCGTGTATTCACCGTTGATTTCACCAACGATCAGAATTATGATATCCGTGGCGATGGAGCTTCGGTGCGTGCAGCTACATCTACCGTTTGGAAATATGTGGGTGCCACAGCAACCAATCTTCGCACACTCGATCAAAGCTATGCACACTGGTTCTTTTACCGCTATGCCGATATCCTGCTCATGAAAGCAGAAGCACTCAATGAATTGAACAGGGGACAGGAGGCACTTGACCTCGTGTACACTATTCGTGCACGGGCAAATGCATTGGATGCTACCGATTATCAACCCACAGCATCTGATAAAAATCTCATCCAGGATTTTATTCTCGACGAACGTGCAAGAGAGTTTTGCTTTGAAGGCAAGCGCTGGTTCGATGTGTTGCGTAATGCCAAGCGTAACAATTATGCCCGCCTTGAAATATTGTTGAACATGGTATCACTGAGTGCGCCATCTAATTCGCAGCAATCGGCACAGGCCAAGCTGAAAGATTTTAACAGTCACTACATGCCGATCTTCCTCTATGAAATTCAGACAAACAAACTATTAGTACAAAACCCGTTCTATAAATAACAGAAACAAGTTTATGAAATATCCAAAAAAAGTAATAGAGCAATTTATACCTGCCAGCGATGACTATTTTTTTGGATATACTATGTGACAAAAATGAAATAATAATTTACACATGAAAAGAAAATTGATTCTTGCCGCAGGGTTCATCGCTATCGTAGCCTTCCTGTTTTCTGTACCAGGTTGCAGAAAACTCAAAATTGAAGAAGCTACAACTGATGATGTAAACATTGTTGGATACCTCGACAAAAACCTGGATTCCTTTTCCTTGTTTCGTCAGATACTTGAAAAAACAGGGAATGCTGCGTTCCTGAATGCGTACGGTGCCTACACTGTATTTGCTCCAACCAACAGTGGCGTAAAAACATATCTGTCAAAAATAGGAGCCGCATCAGTTGATGTAGCCGATGTAAATACATTGAAAGACATGGTGCGTCTTCATTTACTGGAAGACACGATCTACACCAGTTCGTTTACCGATGGAAAGTTGCCGGTTGTTACCATGTATGGTCAATACCTTGTAACATCGGTAACCAATAAAGATGGTGCATCCAGTTATTTTATCAACAGACAGGCAATTGTACAACGTTCGAATATACGGGTAGGAAATGGTGTAATTCATGTAGTGGATAATGTATTACTGCCTGCAGTTAAAACGATCGCACAACAACTTGAAGAGAATCCTGACTACTCCATTTTTGTACAGGCAATGAAAGAAACAGGATTTTACACAGTGCTGAATACGGTGAATCCTGACCCCTCTAAAAAATGGGTAACCGTTCTTGCAGAAAATAACAAAGCATTAGCTGATAGCGGATTCACAAGTTATGCTGCACTGAAAGCAAAGTATTCACAAACAGGAAATCCTGCCAATACAAACGACAGCCTTCACATGTATGTAGCCTATCACATCAGTGATGGACTTAAATTTCTGGGCGATATTATTTCTTCTCCCACACACGAAACATTTTTACCACAGGAAGTATTGAGCGTAAAACTCATTGATCAGAATGTGATCATCAATCAGGATGAATTTAATGGTGTGTTGGAACTTGGGATTGCTTTAAACCGTTCAAAAAGTGATAATGCTGCAACCAACGGCGTGTTTCATGATGCAACGGCACATTACATGGTAAAATTTAGAAAGCCCACTGCCTTGTATTGGGATGTGTCATCGTTCGATGAAATTAAAAAGCTGCCTGCATACTACAAAAAAGCGAACTACAATTTCACAAGGGCTACCGAAGCTGATCAACCAATTAAAAGTCAACCGTGGGGTTGGGGCTCGTTAGCTGGTACCAATGTGTATTCGTATCTCTATTCAGCAGCCAGTTCCATTACAAATGCAGCCTACAATAACGACATCAGTATGTTGCCCATGGGTCTTCCTGCACGTCCGGTTTGGTGGGAACTGCAAACGCCACCCATTGTTAAAGGAAAATACAAAGTGTGGATCTGTTACAGACAGCAAAAGCAATCAAGCAGTTCCAATATGCTGTGCCAGGTAACAGTGAATGGAGTTGTAATGCAACGTACCATGAATTTTACGGAAACAAGACCGGCAGGTACCGATGCTGAACTGGAAGCAATTGGCTGGAAACGATATACAGAAAATACAGGTAACGTGTGGGCGTCCCGCCAGGTGGGTGTAATTGAATTCACCACCACACAATCGCAGGTTGTACGTATTACACCATTGGTAGGAACACAGAATAATAACAACTTGGATATGATTCATTTTATTCCGATCGATCAGGAACAGGTGTTGCCACGTTTCAGACCAAGTGGAGAAATGATCTATTTCTAATCAACAGTAAACCAACTGAACCTGAACGACAAAAACTAAATTATCAGAAATGAAGTGTAGGTATAAAATTGTACAACTGTTTTCATTCGGCTTTCTGTTGCTGATACTGGCTGGCTGTAATAAAGCAAAAGACGACCGTAATGCAATTGCAGACGAAGCATTAAAAAAGAATTTGTTTGAACTCATCAGTGGCAATGCACAGCTCAGCACTTTTGCAGGCTATCTCAAACAAACCGGTTATGATAAAGTGATCAGTTCGTCTAAAAACTATACAGTATTTGCACCGGTTAACAGCGTGTTGGCAAATGTGGATGCAGGTATTGTAAACGATCCGGCTAAATTGAAAAAGTTTGTGGGCAATCATATCGCTAACCAGTTGTTTAGTACACGTGAAGTAGTAACGAATACACGTATTGCAATGTTGAATGGCAAGTACAATACCATGCAGCAAACGAAAATTGAAACGGCAACGATCAGTACAGCCGATCAATATGCTGCAAACGGATTGCTGCAGGTCATCGATCAGTATTTACCGGCACTCGACAACAGCTGGGAATTTTTAAGCAACAGTGCGGATGCACCGGTAAAACAAAAAACATTTTTGCTTTCGTTGTTCAGAAATGTGTTTGATAAAACCAATGCCATTGTATCCGGCATTAATCCTACAACCGGCGAACCCATCTATGTACCCGGCACCGATTCTGTTTTCACCAACCTTTTCTGGAACAGGGTACATGATCTGAAAAATGAAGAAAAACAGTTCACATTTTTTGTACTTACCGATGCAGCCTGGGATGCAGAGGTAGCAAAATTCACTCCCTACTTTGTTACAAACACAGCCGACAGCAATACACTTGTAACCAGTTGGAATGTAGTGAAAGATTTTGCAGTAGATACGTTGTACAATCCTGCATCTATTCCTGATACCGTTGTTTCAAAATTTGGAACAAAGCTGCCGGTTGAAAAATCAGCGATTGTAAAAACCATCAAAACAAGTAATGGCATTGTGTACATCATGAATAAAATGAATGTACAACCGGTCAGCAAGTTTAAACCTTATATTATCCAGGCAGAGCAATATACATCTACCAGTCACGACAGGAGAAGTAATACGTACTTCAGAGAGCGTTTCAGCACGGCAACACAATCAGATTTTACCGATGTGCTGGTCGAGAACCATGGTGTTTCGCTGTTCAATATCCGTTACAATATTACAGAAGTGCCATCGATCAAATACAAAGCATATTGGGTAGCGGTGAATGATTTTCAAACCGCTACGTTCTCACAAAAACTGGGTATTGGAACAGCCACATCAACCACCTTTGGTTATACATTAGTTGACTTACTGAACTATAATGAAGTCTATATCGGAGAATTTACCATGGCGAAATATGAACCGGTGTTCCCGATCTATTTAACAGCCGCCAACAGCACCACACGTGCGGTAAACCCACTTGTGTGCGATTATATTAAACTGGTTCCAAGCTTATAACTGAGAGAAATTTTAAAAGATATTCGAAATGACAAAAACGAACTTACATAACTTACTCCTCGTCCTTCTGTTTGCAGGAGCAGGTTTTACATTCCAGGAAGCAGCAGCCCAGGATACAAATTCGCCGAAGGTGGATACAGGTGCTGCAAAAACGCCTGTACAGCAATTGAAGGGTAGCATCACCGATGCGGCTACGAAAAAAGGATTGGCTGGTGTAAAACTTTCTGTAAAAGATTTTTCGGCTGCCATCACTGACGATCAGGGCGGCTTTACACTCAACGTTCCTTCATATGATGTAGATGTTGTGATTGATGCGGAAGGATATGAAACCAAACAGGTTTCGCTGAAGGGAGCTACAGTGATCACTGTTTCATTGCTGAGTGAGTCTGTCAATTCGTTCCAGGAAGAAGTAGTACTTCCGTACGGTGCCGTGAAGAAAAGAAATACAACGGCAGCAGTAGTTGGATATGATGCCAACAGCGAATGGCGTCGTCCGTTTGAAACACCGGATGCGGCTTTGCAGGGAAAAATTCCCGGATTGAATGCCATACGGAGATCAGGTACGCCGCAGGTAGGAGCAAATCATTTTTTAAGAGGTTATAATTCGTTGTACGGCACCAATGCGCCACTGATTGTGCTGGATGGTATTATTTATGATGCGAACGACTATGGTACAAGCATCATTGCCAACAACTTCACCAATCCATTGGCACTCGTAAATGTGCAGGATATCGATAATTACACCGTGGTAAAAGATGCATCATCCATTTATGGAACCAAAGGTGCCAATGGTGCCATCATCATCTCTACTACAAAAGCAAAAGACCAGGCAACACGGATCGACTTTGGTATGTATTCCAGCTTTAACGAAGCGCCAGCCTTGTTGCCGGTAATGGATGCATTTCAATACCGCATCTATCTCAGTGAAATGTTGCAAAGTAAAGGAATGTCGCCAAACGATATTGCTGCATTGCCCTATATGAATGATGATACAACCGGTAATGCTGAATATTACCGCTATCATAATAATACCAACTGGCAACGGAACATTTTCCGCAACAGTATGAACCAGAATTATTACCTGAAAGTAACAGGTGGTGATAATATTGCAACCTATGCGTTGAGTGTGGGTTATACCAAAAACGAAGGTGTGGTGCGGAATACTGATATGTCACGTTACAACACACGGTTCAATGCATTATTCAATTTTTCAAAAAAACTTACCGGTGTTGCAAATCTTGCGTTTACGTACAACGAAACCAATTTGAAATACCAGGGTGTGGTTGATAAAACAGCACCGGTGTATACAGCCCTCACCAAGTCGCCGTTTATGGCGCCGAATGAAGTGAATGAAAAAGGGATTCTCTCTCCCAACTTTGAAGACACAGATATACTGGGACTCAGTAACCCATCTGTCCTCGTTAACAATATGCAGGCCTACAACCGCTATTATCGCTTTTTCGGTTCCTACACATTTTCATACAACATCAGCAAATCACTTACGGCTTCCAGCTTGTTTGGTGTAGTATATGATAAAGTGCGTGAAAATATTTTTGTACCACGCAAAGGTGTGGCAAATGATACGACAAGCAATGCAGTGATCGACAGCCGTCTTGGTTCACAGGTAAAACGTTTGTTCTCGGTGTATTCCGATACAAAACTGGAATACAAAAAAACAGTTGCACAACATCACAACATTGCATCACGCCTTGGTTTACGTTACCAGAAAAATGATGTAGAGCAGGATTATACACTTGGATACAATTCTGCAACAGACGAATTGATCAGTGTACAAAATGGTGTGCCTGCACTTCGCCAGGTAGGTGGTGGTATCCAGGAATGGAACTGGATGAACACCTACTTCAATGCAGAATATGATTTCAAAGAACGTTTCTTCGTTTCATTCAATACAGCATTCGATGGCTCATCACGTTTTGGAAGCCAGGCAAAAGACGGCATCACAATCGGTGGAGCACGGTTTGCTGTAATGCCGTCCATCGGTGCAGCGTGGATTCTTTCATCCGAAAAATTCATGCAGAATTCAAAACTCGATCTGCTGAAAATCCGTGCTACGTACAGCGTTACCGGTAACGATGATATTGGAAATTATACACATCGTCAAACTTATACCTCACAGAATTTATTAGGTATGCAGGGATTGGTACGCAGCGGTATTCCCAATCCTGCCATCCAATGGGAAACCAACCGTAAGTTTAATGCGGGTGTGGATATGGCTTTTTGGAATGAGCGTGTAAACCTGAGTGTGGATGTGTACAAAAACAAAACATTGAACATGCTCGTGTATCAATCGGTTCCTTCTGCAAGTGGGTTTGAGAATGTACTTACCAATGGTGGCAGTATGCAGAACACCGGTATTGAAGCAAATGTAAATGTGCGTGTGCTAAACTACCGAAAACTGAAATGGGATGTAGGTGTAATCATCGCTTCAAACGATAACAGAGTGTTGGCCGTACCTGATGGACGAATTACAACCAACTATTCCGGTGCAAACATCGTTACACAGGTTGGAAGTCCCGCCACCATGTTTTATGGCTATGTAGCAAAAGGCGTGTTCACTACTGCCATTGAAGCAGCTAATTCCGGTTTGAAAAAGAAAAATTTTGATGGCAGCTACAGCAACTTCAAAGCAGGTGATGTTCGTTTTCATGATGTGAACAAAGACAATATCATTGATGAAAAAGATATGGGCATCATTGGTATTCCTACGCCTGAGTTTTTTGGAAGCATCAATACACATCTCGAATATGGCCGCTTTGCGTTCGATGCATTGTTCACCTTCTCACAAGGCAATGATGTGTTCAACTACCTGCGTTACAAACTGGAATCGGCCAGTACAGTTGAAAATCAATTGAACAGTGTGGTAAACAGGTGGAGAGCAGAAGGTCAACAAACAACGATGCCCAAAGCAACCTTTGGTGATCCGATGGGCAACAACCGTTTCAGCACACGCTGGATCGAAGATGGTTCGTATTTCCGCCTGCGCAGCGCATCACTCAGCTATACCATTCCCTTCAAAGAAAGTTTTTTGAAGAATGCTTCTGTTTATCTGAGTGGTACGAATCTGTTTACACTTACAAAGTACACCGGTTACGATCCTGAGTTCAGTGCCACGCCTTCGTTGTTTGCGCAGGGAATTGATACAGGTCTCGACCCGATTTTCAGAACCATTACACTGGGAGCAAGAATTGGATTGTAAACAAAATGAAGCGTTAACTAATTAAAGAATCTTAAACAGAACTTCAGTTATGAAGAAAATAACGATACTACGATCACTTTCAGTTGCACTGTTGCTGCTCAGTTTGGCAGGATGTAAAAAGGTGTTTGATATTGCACCACAGGATCAGTTAGATGAAACAAATGCATACCAGAATGTGTACGATGCAGACGCTGCTGTAATTGGTATTTACGGAAAGTTCATGGGCCTTGCTGATCGCTATGTACTCCTGAACGAACTGCGTGGCGACTTGTTAGATGTTACTGCCAATGCGGATGAAAATCTGCGTCAGCTCAGCACGCATACAGTTACAGAAGCAAATCCGTATGCCAGTCCCAAACCATTCTATGAGTTGATCCTTAATTGCAATGATGTATTGGAGAACTTCAAAAAAATGGTAGCGGAGAAAAAAATGAATATTGATCAGTTCAATCAACGTTATTCCGATATTGGTGCATTGCGTTCCTTTCTTTATCTGCAATTAGGTATTCACTTTGGTGAAGTGCCGTATGTAACCAGTTCATTAAAAAATGTAGATGAGGTAAAGAATGCAGGAAATTTTCCACGCTTAACCTTCAATGTATTGCTCGATAGTTTGATCCGGTTTACAGAAGCATTACCATTTAAAGATCAGTATCCAACCGGTACCAATCTCAATATTTCGGTAGATGGTTACCAGACACAAAAGTTTTTTGTGAACAAGAAAGTGATCCTCGGCGATCTGCATTTGTGGAAAGGGAATTATGTAAAGTCGGCTGAATACTATCGCCAGGTAATGGAAACAGGAACACAAGGTGTAGTGGATGGAAGATATTATACCTTTTACAAATTAGGTTGGGACAGCAATGGCGATATTGATCATTACATCAGTTATTCAAGAGCAGGCGATGCTTCTACCTTGGTGTACAATACACAATGGCGTATTATGTTTGAACAGGCATTTGGTACAAGTGGGTTTGATAGAGAGTGGGTATGGACATTGCCGTTCGACAGTAAATTCAAACCCGATAATTCATTGATCAAATTATTTTCTCCCATTGGAGGCGACTATTTAGTACGTCCATCGCAACAGGTGTATGATCTGTGGGATGGCGAAACACAACGTCCTGTTCTGGGTGGTTCTATTCCTTACGATGCACGAAAGCTGTTAAGCACCATGGAAATTGCAGGCAAGCCGGTTGCAATGAAATATTTATACAATTATATCAACTGGCAAACAAGAATGGCCACCAATCCATTGGTAAAAAATGGAAAGTGGTTCCTGTTCCGTCAAACACATTTGCACATGCGTTTTGCTGAAGCTGCGAATCGTGCAGGAAAGCATCGCTTGGCGTGGGGCTTGTTTAACAGCGGCTTTGCCGGAGCCTATCCGCCTCCAAGTGGTGTAACAGATGTAACAAATTATCACAACACATTGAATGAACCGGCTCCGTTCAATTTCGATGCAAGAAACAGCGGAAGTACAGGTGTACCATACTATCGTGCCGATTGGTACAGGAACATCGGTATCCGTGCAAGAGCCAACCTGGTGAATGTAGAAATTCCCGGAGGCGATAGTCTGCATGCTATTGAAGCGGGATTGATCAAAGAAACAGCGTTGGAAAATGCATTTGAAGGAACCCGCTGGCCCGATCTGTTGCGTGTAACATTACGCAATAACGATCCATCGTTTATTGCTGATAAAGTGTACGATAAACTGATCAAATCTGGAATTTCGTCCGGCGCTGCCGCAGCAGCAAGAACAAAGTTGATGGCTGGTAATTACTACCTGCCCTTCAAATGGTAAGTGTTTAGGCAAGCAATCAATCAATAGAAAAGGGCAGGGAATTAAGTACCTGTCTTTTTCATTTTACAGGATTGATTTGCCGGAGGCGCTTTTACGAAATCGATTACGTTGAAGTTTTAACGTGTTAGTTAAAGAGATAATATATTTAACCAACAAGAACTAAACCGAATTGTTTGTTATGCAAAAAATACTTCTGATCGCTGCACTGGCTACAGCTGCAGTTGCCGATGCACAGGTGAAACCTAAACCGAAGCCAAAACAAAATGATGTAACGACTCCGCTGCACGCCATGAAGGTGGATTATCCTTCGCCCTACGGTGCGCCAACAAAAGAAAGCGTAAAGGCGGTGGTAGATAAAGTATACAACTATCTCAATGCCGTTACACCGGCGGAGATGATGAATAAAAAAACCGGTGCTGCCGTAACTGATGTGAATGCATTGGATACAAACACCGTTCTCAAGCAAGGTGATTTCCGTTTAACCAGTTACGAATGGGGCGTTACGTATTCTGCTTTTCAACGTGCGGCTGAAACAACCGGCGATAAAAAATATGCGGACTATGTAAAAACGAGGTATGATTTCCTGGCGAAATGGATCCCTGCTATAAAGAATAAGTTTCCGTTAGATTATATCCGTAAGAAAGGATTGTTATCACAACCAATCAACCCACATGCGTTGGATGATGGTGGCGCTGTTTGTGCTTCGATGATCAAAGCGCAAAACAGTGGCTTGAGTAACAATCTTCGTCCCATCATTGATCACTTATCTGATTATGTGATCAATAAAGAATACCGTTTAAAGGATGGTACACTTGCACGTATGCGTCCGCAGGCAAATACGTTGTGGTTAGATGATCTGTACATGGGTGTACCAACAATGGCCTTCATGGGTAAGCTTACAGGCGAAACAAAATATTATGATGATGCAGTGAACCAACTGCAGCTTTATACCAAGCGCATGTTCAACAAAGAGAAAGGTGTGTACATGCACGGTTGGGTAGAAAGTATGGAGCATCATCCCGAATTCCGTTGGGCAAGAGCTAATGGCTGGGCATTGATGACGATGAGTGAAATGCTGGATGCATTGCCTGAAACACATCCCGGCAGAGCATTTGTGTTGCAACAATTCAAAGCACATGTAAATGGGTTGATGCAGTACCAGGATGGTACGGGTTTCTGGCATCAGTTGTTAGATAGAACCGATTCTTATCTTGAAACATCAGCTACAGCGATTTATGCCTATTGCATTACACATGCCATTAACAAAGGATGGATCGATGCAATGACGTATGCACCAACAGCAATTCTTGCATGGAATGCGGTAACAACAAAAGTAAATGCAAAGGGTCAGGTAGAAGGCACCTGCGTTGGCACTGGTATGGCGTTTGATCCTGCGTTTTACTATCACCGTCCGGTGAACGTATTTGCTGCACATGGTTATGGCCCGGTTATTTTAGCCGGTGCTGAAATCTATCAACTGCTCAATCAATTTAAATTTGAGATCAACGACAGTTCGCTGCAATTGTCGAAAAAATGATGTGCGTTAAGAATGAGTAATGAGTGATGAATGATGAGTTGGCATCACGTCAGACGTCCTCGTCGGACGGATTCAGACAGTTGAAATTGAAAAAACAGGAACTGTATGACAGTAAAAGTTTGCTTAACTTTTTTAATGCTGATGATACTTGTGTTAGCAAATGCACAAACAAGTTATAAGTTCAATTTTGGAAATGGCCGTGTAAAGAAAGGTTATACCGCAGTTACACCGGCTTCAAAATTTGCCAATGAAAAAGGATATGGTTTTACCAATGGTTCAGAGGTAACAGCAGTTGATCGTGGTGGTAAAAGAGTGAATGATGATTATATCACCTCCACAAAACCATTTTATTTTTCGGTGAATCTCCCTGATGGGAATTATGATGTAAAAATTATTCTCGGTGATAAAAAAGGGAATTCTGCAACCACGGTGCGTGCAGAATGCCGTCGGTTGTTTTTAGAAAATGTACGCACAGCAAAAGGAAAGTTTGTTACTGAAACATTTACAGTGAATGTGCGTGACAGTTTAATTCGTGATGAAAAAGGGAATATTGTAAAAGCGGTACGGTTAAAACCGAGAGAGTATAACTATCTGCATTGGGATAATTTCCTCACCATCGAGTTTAACGATTCATTACCGAAAGTATGTGCAATAGAAATTACACCCAACAAAACAGCCACAACCATTTTCTTAGCCGGCAACTCAACCGTAGTTGACCAGGATAAAGAACCATGGGCAGCATGGGGACAAATGATTCCCCGCTTTTTTGCGCCGGGTAAAGTGGCGGTTGCCAACTATGCAGAAAGTGGCGAAGCACTCAATTCATTTTTAAGTGCAAGACGATTAGAAAAAATATTGAGTTTGATGAAAGCAGGCGATTATCTCTTCATTGAGTTTGGTCATAATGATATGAAGCAAAAGGGGCCCGGCATCGGACCATTTACTTCGTACAAAAAACTGTTGAAGCAATACATTGCTGAAGTGAAAAAGAAAGGCGGCATTCCCGTATTGGTTACATCCATGCACCGACGAAATTTTGATAAGAATGGAAAAATCGTCAATACATTATTGGAATATCCGGAAGCGGTTCGTCAGACAGCGAAAGAAGAAAATGTTGCAGTAATCGATCTCAATGCAATGAGTAAAACATTGTACGAAGCTTGGGGGCCAACAAACTCAATCAAAGCTTTTGTGCATTTTCCGGCGAATACCTTTCCCGGACAAACAACAAAGCTGGAAGACAATACGCATTTCAGTACCTATGGTGCTTATGAATTAGCAAAGTGTATCGTACAAAGTATCAGAGAGCAGAATCTGCCTTTAGCACAATTCTTACGTCCGGATATTGCTGCGTACGATCCTGCATATCCTGCAACGTTTGAACGTTTTTATTGGCCGTTGAGTTCGTTTATGACTTCAACTAAACCGGATGGGAATTAACCCCCTCTAACTCCCCCTGAAGGGGGAGAATTGCTTTGCACAGCCCTTGCTTATTGTAGATGCAGATAATTCTTGAGCAAGTTGAAATTAAGATGAGTAAAGAAATTAAGATGAAGAGGAAGTGATAAAGTTTGATTTAGGAATGCAGCGCCGCTCTTTCTCCTTTGGGGAAAGAGAAGGAGATAGGGGCTTTGTTGCTATGAAAACGGAACGAACAAATGAGTGACACAACAGGCTTTTAATAGAACTACTAAAGTTGATAAACAAAATAGTATGAAACAACTTGTTTACATTCTTGTCCTTTGTTTGGTTGTATCTGCTGCATCTGCACAGATCGGCAAACGCTTTCCATCGGAGCGAAAGGAAATAATAGATCCTGTTACAGGTGCACGTTTAGTGTTTCTGACAAGTACACCGGCAGGTGATTCGAAAATTTATCAAACACATAACCAATGGACGAGCGATGGCGAATGGCTCATCTTTCGCAGCAACCGTGCCCGCAACGAAGCATTGGCTGTACATGAAAAAACGGGCGAGATGGTGCAGGTAACCGAAGGCGGCTACATCGGTATGCTCAACATTGCACGCAAAAGTATGAAGTTGTATTTCATGCGATATCCGCAGCGTGATACTGCAAGAAGAACGCAGGACGATACAACACGCAGAAGAAATCCCATTCCGTTACAGATCGTTGAAGTGGATTTAGCCAAAGTATTTGCTGACAGTAAAGTTGGAAAGATGAAATCAGCAGAAAACTATCAACGTATATGCGGTACAATTCCTATTGAACTGGAAGGTGGTGGTGATATGGCATTGGATGCTGATGAGGAGTGGGCTTATTTCCGTGTGGGAAAAAATGCAGCAGCAAAACAGTTGCCTGCCGGAACAAAACCGGCTGATAGTTTCGGGCCACGCAATATGGGTGCAGGACCAAACGGTATTGCAGCAATGAATGTATTTACAGGTGAAATAAAATATGTCGTGTCTGTTCCGTTTCAAATCGGGCACATCCAAAGTAATCCGTGGATGCCCGGTGAAATTGTGTTCTGTTGGGAAACAGGTGGTAAATCACCACAACGTACATGGACGGTGAAACATGATGGAACTGGTCTTCGTCCCTTATATCCTGAAGCAGATTATGAATGGGTGACACATGAAGCTGTGATTGGGAAAGATGAAGTGGCCATAGCGATTATGGGTCACCGTAAGATCGGTGGCGTAGATACAACCGGTACTGGTGTAGGTGGTGCCAATCCCGGACAGGATCCTGCATGGGGCCCATCGGGTACCAGAGAAAAGCCAACCGGTTTGGCTATTGTGAATTTGCGTACCAGAGAAAGTTATATTGCCGGGCAAACAAAAAGCGGCAGCGGTTTGTGGCATGTCAGTGGATCGCCTGATGGACGCTGGGCCGTGGGTGATGATTTTGCACGCAACATTTATTTAATCGACAGGCATACGAATGAAATGATGTTATTATCTGCAGGTCATAAACCAACTGCAGCCGATCATCCGCATCCAACAATGAGTGATGACGGTACAAAAATTCAGATTCAATCAGCGATGTTATCAGCAGACGGACGATCAATGAACATCTGCATCATTTATTTACCGGAGGAATGGTTGAAAAGAACCTATAAATAAATCATGAAGCAATTTCTTGCCATAAAAATTGTTCTGCTATTGCTGTGCTTCAGTACACAAGCACAATTTCTCAACATCAAAAACGATGTATTCTGGAATACAAAAGATGGTCAGCCGATTTACAGTCAGGGTGGTGGTATCTTTAAATTTAAAGATGCAAACGGAAAAGAAAAGTATTACTGGTACGGTGTGCATTACAAAGAAGCAGAAACTTATCGCAATGATCCTTCTGTAACATTACTCAATGCTACATTTGAAGCGGTAACCTGCTACAGTTCCACCGATCTGGTTAACTGGACCTTTGAAGCAAATGTGTTCACAAAAGAAGAAGCGTTTAAAAATTCACCCAAAACATGGGTAGGCCGTTTAGGTGTTGCTTATATTAAAGAATTGAACAAGTATGCCATGTTTGTGCAGCATGGTAACCAGGTGTTGATCACACTTGCAGATTCTCCAACAAGTACATTCAAATGGCATCAACGCATCAGTATGAAGGAAATGATCGGCACAACCAACACCGGCGATCAAACAGTGTTTACCGATGAAGACAGTGGTAAATCGTATCTCATCTATTCGTATGGCAGTGGAAGAAATAAAATTTATGTTTCAGAGATTGGTGTGAAAGATGGCATGGTGAATTTGTTAGACTGTACCAAAGTGTTCCAGGGCGAAAGCAGGGAAGGCAACTGCATGTTTAAATATAAAGGCAGGTATTACATGGCTGCTTCCAACATTTATGGTTGGGATGCTTCGTATGCCTATTACTTAGTGGCCGATGATATTCGTGGGCCTTACATACCAACCAACAACATGCTGGTGATGAAAGGAAGTGAAAACGATTATGCGCATGTAACGCAAACAGGTTTCTTCTTCAACATAAAAGGAAGCAAGCAGGAAACAGTTGTGTATTGTGGTGATCGCTGGGCCAACTTTGCCGGTAATGGATTAGGCTACAATCAGTGGTTTCCGCTTTCGTTTAATGGGAGTGAACCTTATTTCAATTCAATTAGTTCATGGCACATCAATGCAAAAACAGGTGCGTGGAAAGTTGCTGCTAATAACAACTACGTGATGAACGGAAGTTTTGAAGCAGACCGGAGAAGAATACCCAGTCATGTAAAACCCGTGCAGGAATTTTTATTGGGCTGGACAACAACTGTGATCGAGGGTAACAAAGTGTCGCTCGACAGTAACAGCTCTCCTGTGCTGAATTATTTCAATACACAAAGCGACCGTACAAAAGTAATTGGTGAAAAGAGTTTGCAGATAACCGATAAGGTTGATTTTATCAGAACTGTTAAGCAGGTCATTTCTTCTACGCCTTTTGTGCAATTGAAAGATGGCAAGTACCGTCTGACTGCTACTGTTAAAAACAGTAGTGGCTTCAATAAGCTGCAGCTGTATGCCACAAGCAATAACAAAACTAAAGTGTACAACATACCCGCTGCGCATCAGGAATGGATAAACATCCGTATTGATCATGTACAGGTGAAAGGCGGCAAGGTGGAAATTGGTTTTATCGCCGATGGAACTGCCAATGCGTTTTGTTATGTGGACGATGTGATATTGGTAAAGGAGTAGGTGTTTCTCTTCGAAACAGTACAAATAATGAACAACTGTTACGTTAGAAAAGCTTATTTTGCAGAACAACAGATAATTTTTAATGCGGAAGTTTTTTAGCCCTTTACTCTTTGCAATTGCACTTACAATCATTTTCAGCGAAATTCTGTTGGTCAAATTCAGGTCTTACCTCCCTTTTAATGTCGCCTATATCATTGTTGTCGTAAATTTCTTCTATTTCAATCTGGTCTTTTTCCCGGATATACGCCGGCGCTATAAAGCACTTAAAACCCAGCAGAAATAACAGGATTGTGCAGGATAATCGGACTGCGTTTAAGTCTTTACTTTATAGGCTGTATAAAAGCTGTATAAAAATGAAAATCTTCTTAACGGTTGCCCTGCTGATTGCCACTGTATTGTCGCTGCATGCACAGGAAGTGCTCGAAACCGGCGGCAGAATAATGCCCAACGAATGGATCGATAAAGACACGAAACATCGCATCGTCAAATTAACCAGGCTGGAAGGCAGGAGCAATCTCAGTTTCTATTTTCACAACAATCCCTTCATCGGTAACTCGATGGTGTTTTACAGCAGTAACAAAAATGTGCTTAACGACAGTTTGAAGAAACAGGAAATTTCTTCTGTATTTTCACCCAATCGCCAGATTTTTTTACTCGATCTCAAAACATTAAAGACAGAGCAGTTGACCAATCATCGTTCAGCTATGAATGGCGAGATCGTTGATAATAAAAAAGGAATTGTTTATTACCAGATAAGAGATACCGTGTTCAGCGTAAATGCAAAAACAAAAGAAGTGAAAACCGTTTTTGTTTTCCCTGCCGATTTTAAAGGAACGGTTACAGCCATCAATGCCGATGGTACATTACTCGGCGGTGCGAAATCAAGCGAAGAAGAAAAAGAACTGTTCAAAAAATATCCCAACAAATCAAGTTACTTCAACATTATCTACGAAGCAAAGCTGCCTCGTACGTTGTTTACCATTAATGTGAAAACAAAAGAACTGGACAAAGTCCATAGCGACAGTGCATGGCTCAACCATGTGCAGTTCTCTACAACCGATCCCAACTTATTAATGTTTTGTCATGAAGGCCCCTGGCATAAAGTAAACCGCATCTGGACAATCGATGTCAAGACAAAAAAGATCACACAGATACACAAGCGCATCATGGATATGGAAATTGCAGGACATGAATGGCCCAGTGTTGATGGACAAATTATCTGGTACGATCTGCAGCAGCCCCGCAGCACAAAATTTTATGTGGAAGGTCATCATCTAAAAACTGGTGCAAAAACAAAATATGAATTGCAACGTGATGAATGGAGTATCCATTTCAATAGCAATAAAGACAACAGCCTGTTCTGCGGCGATGGTGGAAATGAAGGACAGGTTGCCAAAGCAAAAGATGGGATGTGGATCTATTTATTCAAACCGGAAGGCGATAAGTTTGTTTCTACACGTTTGGTGAATATGAAGCATCACAACTATCGTTTAGAACCCAATGTGCATTTCAGTCCGGATGGGAAGTGGATCATCTTCCGAGCCAACTTTGAAGGGATCGAGAATGTGTATGCGGTGGAACTATGAGTTATGAGTTAAAGGTTATGGGTTATGAGTACGTTGCGGAAATTGTGAATGGTGAATAGTGAGTGGTGAGTGAAATGTGTAGCGGTATAAGTAATAGCGGAGAGGTTGATAGGCGAGGGTTGTGTGTGGATATCCCCTCTTGGGAGGGGATTTAGGGGTGGGTTTGTTAACGAAGAACGTTACGGGTTAAATGTTATGAGTCATGAGTACGTTGCAATGCAAACGGTATGATTAATTAAGGAGAGGTTGATAAGCAAGGGCGGTGCATTGATGGCCTTCTCCCTTGGAGAAGGTCGGGATGAGGCTTTAACATCCTGTCCCATAGGGACAATCCATCGGTAGAAAAAATAAATAAGCGTATTTGCGTGCCGTAGGTACGCTCTAATTGTAACAACAAGATGAATCTTAAACAACTAACATTGAGAAAAATTCTTTTAACGTCAACGATTGTTTTAAGCAATCTTGCTGCAACAGCACAGATCAACTGGCCTTCTGTTACAAACGTAACCAAACCATGGACCCGTTGGTGGTGGGAAGGAAGTGCGGTGAACAAAGCCGATCTTGCCTGGAACTTACAGCAATACCAGCAAGCAGGTTTGGGCGGTGTGGAGTTAACGCCGATTTACGGTGTTGAAGGTTACGAAAAACAATTCATCGATTTTTTGTCGCCGCAATGGATGCAGATGTTTTCGTACACACTCAACGAATCAAAACGTTTGGGACTTGGTGTTGATCTGGCAAACGGAACCGGTTGGCCTTTTGGTGGTCCATGGGTGAAAGACGAAGATGCCAGCAAAAGTATTTTCTATAAAACCTTTACGGTAAAAGCTGGTGAGCAATTGAATGAAGCCGTTGAATACAAACAGGAAGGATTCATCCGCACTGCCAATAACAAACCGGCAACCTTCGATCAGGTGTTGAAACCTGTCTGGACAAATAAAAATCTGCAGGCGCTTGCATTGGATCAGATTCAATATCCCGGCAAATTGCCCTTGCAAACATTGATCGCTTACTCCGATAACAATGAAAGCATTGATCTTACAAATAAGGTGGATGCAAACGGTAAACTCAACTGGACTGCGCCCTCCGGCAACTGGACCTTGTATGCCTTGTTTCAAGGTCTGCATGGCAAAATGGTAGAACGTGCTGCACCCGGTGGAGAAGGCTATGCCATCGATCACTTTTCGTTACAGGCAGCTACCAACTACTTTAAAAAATTTGATGCTTCGTTCAAGGGTTATGATATTTCTTATCTCCGTTCCTTCTTCAACGATTCGTATGAAGTGGATGATGCAAGAGGACAAAGCAACTGGACACCAACTTTCTTTGCAGAGTTTAAAAAACGAAAAGGCTACGATCTGAAAACACAACTGCCTGCATTGTTTGGAAAAGATGTTGCAGAGAAAAACAGTCGGGTGATTTATGATTACCGTTCGGTGATTGATGAACTGTTGCTGGAGCATTTTACCATGACGTGGAAAAAATGGGCAGGTACAAAAGGAAAGATGCTGCGGAATCAATCGCACGGATCACCGGCCAATACATTGGACTTGTACAGTGTGGTTGATATTCCTGAAACAGAAGGAACAGATATTCTGCGTTTCAAGTTTGCAACATCAGCTGCGAATGTATCGGGTAAGCAATTGGTATCGTCTGAATCTGCCACATGGCTGAATGAACATTTCTTATCAAGCTGGGGTGATGTGAAAAAACTCATTGATCTCTATTTCCTCGGTGGTGTGAATCATATTTTTTATCATGGTACAGAGTATTCACCTAAAGAAGCAAAATGGCCCGGCTGGTTATTTTATGCAGCGGTACATTTTCAACCAACGAATCCGCAGTGGAAAGATTTTCATGCACTGAACAGTTACATCACACGTACACAAAGCTTTTTACAGAAAGGCAAACCCGATAACGATGTGTTGTTGTATTACCCAATCGTGGATCGTTATGCAGAGCCCGGCAATGTGTTGCTGCAGCATTTCGACGGCATGGAAAAGAACTTTGTGAATACTGATTTCGAACACGTATCAAAATGGATGGTAGAGAAAGGATACAGTTTTGATTTCTTCAGTGAACGTCAGTTGCAGAAGTTTACCAACAGCGGAAACAACATCATCAGCAGTGGTAATGTATATCGCACAATCTTATTACCTGCCAATAAACTCATCACCGAAAAAGCCATGCAGCAGTTGCTCAGACTGGCGCAGCAAGGTGCAACTATATTGGTGTATAAAAATTTGCCGAACGATGTGCCCGGATTCAATCAACTCGATACAAGAAGAAAAGCATTTCAGCAACTCATCAGTCAGTTGAAATTTAGTGCCGCAAATAATGTACAGCAGGCAACAGTTGGGAAAGGTAAATTTGTAGTGAGCGATGATATGGAAGCATTGTTGCAGGTTGCCAAAGCACGTAAAGAAACCTATGCAGAAAAAGGTTTGTCCGTTCTCCGCAGAAAAAATGCAGAAGGAACCATGTGGCTCATCAACAACCGCACCGATAAACCGTTTGAAGAATGGATCGAGCTTCATACGAATGCAACATCTGTTGCATTGTTCGATGCCATGAATAACAAAAAGGGATTAGCAAAGTGGCGGAAGAACAGCAAAGGCGCTGTTGAAGTATTGCTGCAATTACAATCGTACGAATCCATCATTATACAATCGTATGCAACAAAGAAAACAGGAGCTGCCTTTCCATACAAACAAGCAATGTCGCAACCGCAGGAACTGAAAGGAGAGTGGACGATCAGCTTTCTGGATGGTGGCCCAACGATTCCAGCTGCGATCAAAACAAACACATTGAAATCGTGGACAGAGTTAGGTGGCGATGATGCAAAGCATTTCTCCGGTACTGCGAAGTACAGTATTGCATTTGCGAAGCCATCGAATCATACCGGAGCATGGTTACTTGATCTGGGTACTGTTGATGAAACAGCTGAAGTAATCCTCAATGGTAAAAAAATCGCCACAGTCATCGGCCCGGTATTTCAATGTGTGATTCCTGCATCGGCAATGCAACAAACGAATCAACTGGAAATTGTTGTTGCCAACTTAATGGCTAACCGCATTATTTACATGGATCAGAATAATCTTCCGTGGAAAATATTTTACAATACAAATATGCCTGCACGCAGAGCAGAGAATGCAAAGAAAGGTATCTTCACAGCAGCCGCATGGAGTCCGTTATCATCCGGATTAATCGGCCCTGTTACGATCACCCCATTAAAATAAACGTATGCACCGTAGAACCTTACTGAAGCAATTAGCTGCTTCTGTTCCTGCAGTATGGCTGGCACAACATGCCGAAGCTGCTGCTTTCTTTTCATCCGATGATCTGCACATTGCAGAAGGGCCTTTTCAACCCAATTGGAATTCGTTGGAGCAATACAAAACACCTGATTGGTACAGGAATGCCAAGTTCGGCATCTGGGCACATTGGGGACCGCAGTGCGAACCCGAGTTTGGCGATTGGTATGCACGTGAAATGTACATGGAAGGCAATGGCAAATACAACTACCATGTTGCAAAGTATGGTCATCCTTCGGAGTTTGGTTTTAAAGATGTCATCAATGCATGGAAAGCAAATCAGTGGAATCCTGATGAATTGTTAGAGTTGTATAAAAATGCAGGTGCCAAATATTTTATGGCACTCGCAAACCATCACGATAATTTCGATTTGTACAACAGTAAGTATCATAACTGGAATTCAACCAAGATCGGACCGAAGAAAGATTTAGTGGGAGGTTGGGCCAAAGCTGCACGCAAGCAAGGTTTGCATTTTGGTGTAAGCGTACATGCGGCGCATGCATGGAGCTGGTACGAGACTGCACAACGTTCCGATACAAAAGGACCGAAAGCAGGAATTCCTTATGATGGTAAACTCACCAAGAAAGATGGCAAGGGCAAATGGTGGGAAGGTTTGGATCCGCAGGAACTGTATGCACAAAATCATCCGTTGAGTAAAGAGAGTAATGACAATGCAGTGATCCATGCGCAGTGGGATTGGGGTGCAGGTGTAAGTGTTCCTGACAAAGCTTATTGTGAGAAGTTTTTCAAACGCACCATCGATCTCATTGATACATACGATCCGGATGTTGTGTACTTCGATGATACGGTGTTGCCATTGTATCCCATCAGTGATGTTGGCTTAAAGATCGCCGCTCATCTCTACAACAAAAGCATCAAAACAAAAGGATCATTGCAGGCTGTGATCAACGGGAAAATTTTAAATGAGCAGCAACGCAAATGCATGGTGTGGGATATTGAACGTGGACAAAGCAATAATATTGAACCATTGCCCTGGCAAACCGATACCTGCATCGGCAACTGGCATTACAGTAAACCGGTGTTCGACAATCATCGTTACAAGAGTGCACAAACTGTGATTCATACATTGGTGGATGTAGTGAGCAAGAATGGAAATCTGATGTTGAGTGTTCCGGTAAAAGGAAACGGCACTATCGACAGTGATGAACGAAAGATCGTAGAAGAGATCGGCCGTTGGATGAAAGTAAACAGTGAAAGTATTTACGATACAAGACCATGGACAATTTTTGGCGAAGGACCTGCAATTGAAAATGCAGCACCACTTTCAAAACAAGGATTCAACGAAGGCAAAGGCAAACCAATGGGTGCAGAAGATATCCGTTTTGTTACCAAAGGCGATGTGCTGTATGCAACCGTGATGGGCTGGCCGGAGAATGGAAAAGTCCGCATCAAAAATCTTGGGACTAACAGTCAGCATTACAATAAGAAAATAAGTAAGGTTGAATTGTTGAGCACCAACCAATCACTTTCATTTGAACAAACAGCAGATGGATTGCTGGTGAATTTTCCTGAAAATAAACCGGCTGAGTCTTATGCAAATGCATTGAAGCTGATGAGTAATGAGTGATGAATGATGAGTAACGCTCCGTCTGACGCCCTCGTCTGACGGATGAGAGAATGAGTAATCAATAATGAGTGATGAGTAGCTCAACGTCAGACGCCCTCGTCGGACGGGTTAGATGACGAATTGAAATAATAGTGATAAACAATCAACATGTCTATCCCCTCCCCGGAGAGCCTGCTCCGCTTTACGGAGGGCGGCAGCATCTTACAAAATTAGAGTCATAGAAAGGGGTGGGTAACAAGATAATCAAACTCCGTCCGACGAGGGCGTCAGACGGGTAAACAACCATTATGAATAAATTCTTCAACTTCATACTTGCTTTTATGCTGTTGAGTTGCTTCCAACTCGCAGCCCAAACCAACTCCGTTCCCAAACCTTTGTACGATGATCCCATCTACCACGGCGCTGCCGATCCCGTCATCATCTACAACAAAGCAAAAAAGAAATGGTGGATGCTGTACACCAACCGTCGTGCATCCATTGAAGATTCAACCGTGGCATGGGTGCATGGCACACGCATTGGTATTGCAGAAAGCAAAGACGGTGTGAACTGGAGCTATGTTGATACGGCCAATATCAATTATCGTCCCGATGTGGGTTATACTCATTGGGCGCCTGATGTTATCGAACACAAAGGAACCTGGCACATGTATCTCACCTATGTGCCCGGTACTTTCAAAGACTGGAATCATCCGAGAGAGATCGTTCATCTCACCAGCAACGATTTGATCAACTGGAATTACCAATCAACATTAAAGCTGGTAAATGAAAAGGTGATCGATGCAGCGGTGTACAAAATCAACGATACAACCTTTCGCATGTGGTACAACAATGAGCGTGACGGCAAGAGTATTTATTATGCCGACAGCAAAGACCTGTACAACTGGGTGGATAAAGGCAAAGCCATTGCTGCAAGAGGCGAGGGGCCAAAAACATTTTATTGGCAGGGAAAATACTTTATGATCGTGGATGCATGGAAGGGAATGGAAGTGTATTCATCAACCGATTTAGTAAACTGGACAAAACAAGCCAACCGCATTTTAGAAGAACCCGGCAAAGGAAAAGATGACCAGGCCATTGGCGGACATTGTGATGTGGTCGTCACTAAAGAAGGTCGTGCATTTGTGTATTACTTCACCCATCCCGGCCGCAGCAAAGCAAACCCTGCAGCCAAAGGTTCGTTTGAAGAAAAGCGGAGTGTGATACAGGTGGCCGAATTAAAATACGTCAACAATGAAATTATCTGCGATCGGGACGAAGCCTTAACTTTCCGTCTCAAATAAGCACGACAGATGTCTTACACAGCAAACGAACAACGTTATCAGCAAATGCAATACCGCCGCTGCGGTAAAAGCGGCATTCAGTTACCGGCACTATCATTGGGCCTGTGGCACAACTTCGGCGATGTGGATGATGCAGCCGTGTACCGCAAAACCCTGCACACGGCGTTTGATTGTGGCATTACGCATTTCGATCTTGCCAATAACTACGGACCGCCTCCCGGCAGTGCAGAAATTAATTTCGGAAAAATTTTGAAAGAAGATTTTGCGGCGCATCGTGATGAGCTCATCATTTCCACCAAGGCCGGTTATTATATGTGGCCCGGCCCGTATGGCGAGTGGGGCAGTAAGAAAAACCTGGTTGCCAGTTTAAACCAGAGCTTACAACGCATGCAACTGGAGTATGTTGATATTTTTTATCATCATCGTCCCGATCCCAACACACCGCTTGAAGAAACCATGACGGCACTCGATCTCATCGTCCGGCAAGGCAAAGCATTGTATGTAGGTCTTTCCAATTACAAGAGTGAAGAGGCCGCCAAAGCATTTGCCATCTTACAGGAGTTGGGCACACCCTGCCTCATTCATCAGCCCAAGTATTCCATGTTTGAACGATGGGTGGAGAACGATGGACTGCTGGATGTACTGCAGGCACACGGCGTGGGTTGTATTCCCTTCTCCCCATTGGCGCAGGGTTTATTAACCAATAAATATCTCAACGGTATTCCCGCAGGTTCACGTGCCACCAAAGGCGTGTTCTTGAAACAGGAACAGATCACGGAAGCTGTGATAACGAAAGTAAGAGCACTCAATGATATCGCCGGCACACGCAATCAATCCCTGGCGCAAATGGCATTGGCCTGGCTGTTGAAAGATGAACGGGTCACTTCGGTGCTCATAGGTGCCAGCAGCCCGGCACAGTTACTTGATTCGGTTGCCTGTTTACAGAACCTGCAGTTCAGCAAGGAAGAGTTGGCTGCCATTGAAACAGTTTTAACCGCATAATGCATCGAAACAAGCCTGCCCGACTGAAGCCATTCAGGCGGGGATGACACAGATCAGAAAGATGTACGCTGATCTTATCTGTGCTTATCAGTTCAATCAGCGTTATCAGTGTTTCTATCTGCCCGTGACTGGCCTTATCCGACACCGTGAGTCAGGAAATTAGTATGTAACCGACGATAGTGCTGTTGGCATCGTCTGTTGCCACATGCAGAAGCTTTGTTCTGCATCCCGACATTTATCGTCGGGGCTCGGTTCACAGTTCTATTTTCATGGCATCTTTTAACGTCATTGCGAGGAACGAAGCAATCTCCCGTTACGAAGCACGAATCATGTATAGCAGATTGCTTCGGCACAGCCCCTTGCACAAAGCCCGCATCCTCGCAAAGACGCTCCGGTTGGAACATTTCCTCTGGTGGTCTATCGACTGTCGACCGTGGACTGTATTCCTATGAACTATGAACCATGAACTTTCTTCCTCTGGTGGCCTATCTACTGTCGACCGTGGACTCCGTCGGCCCGGGGTCTGGCCTCAGCCGACCCCGGGAGTTAGAATAGATCTTTTGTATCTTACCTCATGGCCGTTCGCACACAACATGAACAGGAAGAAAACAGTATTTATTTTGTAACATTCACCTGTTATCAATGGCTGCCGTTGTTTCAGCAAACCAACTCATACGACCTCGTCTACAATTGGTTTGATTACCTGTATACACAAAACATCCGTGTAGCCGGTTATGTCATCATGCCCAATCATGTGCATGTAATGCTGTATTTCCCGGAAATGAAAAAGTCGTTGAATACCGTCATCGGAAATGGGAAACGCTTTATGGCTTATGAAATCATTAAACGTCTTACAGCGTTAAACGAAAACGGACTGTTGCAACGCATGGCGGAAGGAGTGAAGGCACGGGAAAAGAAGAAGGGGCAACTACATAAAGTATTTGAAGATAGTTTTGATGCGAAGAAGTGCATGTCAAAAGAGTTCATTTATCAAAAGCTCGATTATATACATCATAACCCAACCAACGGAAAATGGATGCTGGCAAACGATTTTTTAAGCTATGAACATTCAAGCGCTTCGTTTTATGAAGGATTCAGTTGCATCTATGACAAGTTGATGCGTATTGAAGATGTGCTGTAGTAAAGGAATCCCGGGGTCGGCTGAGGCCAGACCCCGGGCGGACGTCTAGGGAACGAAAGATGAATTTGTTGCTGCGCTTCGTATTACGGCGAGTCGGCTATGCCAGACATCGCCTGTGAATGTTCTGCCTGCATAACTTTACTTCTACTACATCAGCAATTCTCCTAAAACAAACTTTTCATCACAGGACACCGCAGGATAGCTTACCCCCGCAGTACGTTACATTTACATGCTGTTAAAACGATTGTTATGCTGTTGCTCACTTGCTCCCTTTTTTCCGCTTGCCTGCTCCGTTCAAAACGATATGTCGGGCACAACCGCAGTGGCTTCGTTCTGCAGCAGAACATTCAATATCATTTTCCAAACCTAAAGCTGTAAATCTTCATACATGAACAAACTGTTTCAAGTTAGTGTACTCATAACGCTTCACCTTTTACCCGTAACTGCTTTGTGGTCACAACAAAAGCAGATCCAGTACCTCTCCGGTACCGATGCTGCACACACCGTGCAGTGGGATTTCTTTTGCACGGCCGGTCGTAACAGCGGCGAATGGAAGAAGATCCAGGTGCCGAGTTGCTGGGAGCAGCAGGGCTTTGGTAATTACAACTATGGTCGTGATTACAAAACCAATGGCAAGAACTATCGCTTCTACGATGAGAAGGGGATGTACAAGTATTCATTTAAAGTACCGGCTTCATGGAAAGGCAAACAGATCAACATTGTGTTTGATGGCAGCATGACGGATACAGAAGTGAAGATCAATGGTAAGAGCGCAGGCGATACACATCGTGGATCGTTCTATCGTTTCAAATATGATATTACTGCATTGCTGAATTATGATAAAGCGAATTTGCTTGAAGTAACCGTAAGTAAAATGAGCAGCGATGCCAGCGTAAACAATGCAGAACGCCTGGCCGATTACTGGGTGTTTGGTGGCATCTTCCGCCCGGTATTTTTAGAAGCAACACCAAAGCAGTATATCGATTATGTAGGTATTGATGCAAAGCATGACGGCAAGTTTGCGATGCAGGTAGCAACAAAAGGAATTACACAAAATGCAACGATTGTAACCACCATCAGGGATGCAGCAAAGAAAATTATTGCTACGGTAAAAACGCCTGTTGCAAAAGGAGCAGCGAATGTGGTGGTGAATACAACGGTTGCAAATGTTCAATCATGGACATCCGAAACACCGAATCTGTACACCGCAACAGTATTGTTACAGGATGCAGCAGGGAAGAAGTTATATGAGCTCTCAGAAAAGTTCGGTTTCCGTACCATTGAGATCAAACATGGGTTGGGTATTTATGTAAATGGTACACAGGTAAAATTCAAAGGCGTGAACCGTCATTGCTGGTGGCCCGAAACAGCACGTACCTTAAGCAAAGAACAACAGCTGATGGATGTATTGCTGCTGAAAGAAATGAACATGAATGCAGTGCGTTGCAGTCATTATCCGCCTGATAAATATTTCCTGGAGCTGTGCGACAGTCTTGGTATTTATGTGATCAATGAACTGGCCGGCTGGCAGAAAGCCTACAGTACCAAAGCAGGTGAGCCGTTGGTGAAAGAACTGGTGCTGCGTGATCTCAATCATCCTTCCATTATTTTCTGGAGCAATGGCAACGAAGGCGGACATAACAAAGAACTGGATGATGATTATGGCAAGTATGATTTTTCGAATCGTCCTGTTATCCATGCACATCATCGTCCGGGGAATGCATTCAATGGTATTGATTGCAATCACTACGAAGATTATTACAGCACCGAAAAAATATTGAACGATTCGCTCATCTACATGCCAACAGAAATGCTGCATGCACAGGATGATGGTGGTGCAGGTGCAGCGATGGAAGATTTCTGGAACCTGCACTGGCGTTCGCAAAAGAGTGGTGGTGTGTTCATCTGGGCATTTACTGATGAAGCAGTTGTGCGTACCGATCTCAACAATGCATTGGATGCAAACGGACTGAATGCCAATGATGGGATTCTTGGCCCGCATCGTGAAAAAGAAGGAAGCTTTTATGCACTGCGTGAAATATTCTCACCCATTCAATTGAAACTGCCTGCACAATTGCCTGCTGATTTCAATGGCAGTATTGAAGTGGATAACCGTTTTCATTTTACTAATACCAATCAATGTACTTTCTATTGGGCCTTGGTTGATTTCAGCAAACCCTTCGATCGTTTTGATGGCTATGTAGTGAAGAAGAAAGGAACTGCAACTGCACCATCGATTGCTCCAACCAAACAAGGAACATTACAATTGCAGTTGCCTGCAGATTATAAAAACTATGATGCATTGGTGATCGTTGCAAAAGATCCGTTTGGTAAAGAAATTTACAAATGGACAAGCGAGGTGAAAACCAAACAGGCGCAACTGAGTGGATTTGTTACAGCAAAGAATGATGCAGCAACCATCAAAGAAACAGATACCGTGTATTCCATTACCGGTGGTGAAGTAACGGTTGTGCTCGATAAAAAATCAGGCAATCTTGTTACGACTAAAAATACAGCGAACGATTATGTATTGTCGTTCAACAATGGCCCTGTACTGGTAAAAGGAACAGCAGCTGTTGTTTCATCAAAGTCTTATAAAGAAGGCAATGATGCAGTGGTTGAATTTACCTACAGCGGTGATCTGAAAACAGTGAAGTGGAAAATCAACGCCAGTGGCTGGACAACGATGGAATATGAATACAGTGCGCAGGGCGATCTGCCCTTTGCAGGTATCAGTTTTAATTATCCTGAGAATTATGTGTTAAGCAGTCGCTGGTTGGGCAAAGGCCCTTCACGACAATGGAAGAACCGCATCGCAGGTACACCGATAAATGTGTGGCAGAATCTGTACAACAATACACACACGGGCTATTCGCCGGTGGTGTATCCTGAGTTCAAAGGTTATTATGGTGATGTCACCTGGATGGAGTTGAGTACGGTGGAAGGGAAATTATTTATTGCATCACCTGATAATGGTTTGTTTGTGCGTCTCTTTGATTTTTATGCATTGAGTGCAGCAGCGAAACCACATCCTGAAATTCCGGTTGGTAATATTTCGTTTTTGGATTGTATTCCGCCTATTGGTACAAAACTGGCAACAGGTTTAACCACCAACACAAGAGTGTATGGCCCGATGAGTGAATTGAATCATGTGAACGGAACCAAGAAACGGACGCTGTATTTTTATTTTGGTATGCCGAAAACAACGGATGCAAAAGAGAATTATAGTAGACCGGCTATCGATAATGTATTCTGATTTTTTACCACGGAGACGCAGAGGCACAGAGATATGCTGTGTCTTGCTGATTGAGTGTAAATAAAAATTATTAAAATGAAATTGATTTTTTCTTCTTTTCTTCTCTGTGTGCTTTGTGTCTCTGTGGTTCAATCACAGGTTATCAATCGTGAAGCTGTGGTGAAACGCCACAATGTAAAAGTGAACAAAGTTGATTCGCTTTCTTCATTAACAGTTGGCAATGGCAATTTCGCAATGACAGTTGATGCAACGGGTATGCAGAGTTTTCCGGAAACGTATATTAAAGGAGTTCCATTAGGAACACAATCAGCATGGGGCTGGCATAGTTTTCCGAATACAGAAAACCTGCGTGTTGAAGAAGCACAGAAAGTGTATGAGTTAGAAGGAAGAAAAATTTCTTACACCGTTCAACCTAAAGAACCGGGACGAGTGAAGATGGCGGTAGAATATTTCCGTGTGAATCCGCATCGATTACAGTTAGGGAATATTGGATTAGAAATAAAAAAGAAAGATGGTTCGCTGGCGACTGCAAAAGATATTCAACAGATCAGCCAGGAATTGAATGTGTGGACAGGCATCATCACAAGTAATTTCAAAGTAGAAGGTATTCCTGTGAAAGTGACAACAGCCGGTCATCAGCAACAGGATATTGTTGCGTTCCGTATAGAGTCTTCACTGTTACAAATGAATCGCATAGCAGTTCGTGTACGTTTTCCTTATCCCAACGCACAGTTTAAAGATGGAGGCGACAATTTCAAAAGCGATGAGAAGCATACATCTGTTTTGATGCAGACTGCTGCAGAAACAACGATCAAGCGTGTGCTTGATACAACGGTATATTACACTTCGTTGAAGTGGAATGGGGATGCATCGATTAAAAAACAGACGGCGCATTATTATTTAATTCAGCCAACCTCATCGAACGGAACATTTGAACTCTCTTGTAAATTCAGTCAGTCAATCAGCAAAGGCTTTGCCGTTTCATTTGCAGCTGTGAAAGCAAACAGTGAACAGCAATGGAAGAAATTCTGGATGAGTGGTGGTGCTGTTGATTTTTCTGCAACCAAAGATCCCCGTGCATTTGAAATGGAACGGAGAGTGGTGCTGTCGCAATACCTCACCAAAGTAAATTGCTCATCAGCATATCCGCCACAGGAAACAGGATTAACGTACAACAGTTGGTATGGAAAACCGCATCTGGAAATGCATTGGTGGCATGCCGTGCATTTTGCACAATGGGGCAGACCTGAGCTGATGGAAAAAAGTTTAGACTGGTATTTCACCGTTGCAGAAAAAGCAAAGCTGATTGCCAAACGACAAGGTTTTGAAGGGTTACGTTGGCAGAAGATGACGGATAACAATGGTGATGAAACGCCATCTTCTGTTGGTGCATTTCTCATTTGGCAGCAACCGCATTTTATTTATATGGCGGAGATGTTGTATCGTCATAACACCAACAGCAAAACACTCAACAAGTATAAAGACCTGTTGTTTGCTACGGCTGATTTCATGGCATCGTTTCCTACTTATGATCAGCAAACAAAAAAATACAATCTTGGTAAAGGATTGATCCCGGCGCAGGAATGTTTTGATGCAGTCTCCACCTTCAATCCAACGTATGAACTCTCGTATTGGAGTTGGGGTCTGGAAGTGGCGCAGCAATGGCGCATCCGTGCAGGTTTGCCGAGAGAAAAGAAATGGGATGAGATCATCAATAACCTTGCACCGTTGCCCCAGTTGAATGGTGTTTATCTGGCTGCAGGTAACACGCCTGATTGTTACGAGAAAGGTTCAAAGTATTTAACCGATCATCCGGCAGTATTAGGTGCATACAGCACCATTCCTGCTGCAAACGGTTTGGATACAGTGGTGATGAAGAAAACGTATTTCACGGTATTGGAAAAATGGGATTGGAACGAAACATGGGGTTGGGATTATCCCTTGATGGCGATGACGGCTGCACGTTTGCATATGGGCGAAGAAGCGGTGGATGCATTGTTGATGCCTGTTCGCACAAATACGTATTTAGTGAATGGACATAATTACCAGGATGATCGTTTAACGATCTATCTTCCCGGCAATGGAGGTGTGTTGAATGCGGTTGCATTGATGTGCACAGGTGCGGATGCAGATAAAGGAATTAATATTGGCTTTCCGAAGGATTGGAATGTGAAGTGGGAAGGACTTAAAAAAATGTTTTAGCCTCCCCCGAACTACGTTCCTAACCTGCGGTTACCTCCGAAGGAGGGGCTTATCAATGCACAGCCCTTGCAGCCTCCTCCCGACCTCCTCCAAAGGAGGAGGCCATCATGGCACAGCCCCAGCTATTCGGACATGTTGATTAATAGGTTGACATGTTGATTAGATAGATTGAGTTGATGTGGAGGATACGATGCTTGGTATTGTAATGCAGCACCGCTCCCTCTCTTTTGGAGAGGGAGAAGGAGGGTGAGGCCAAAAGATTGATTTATGAAACCTGTTATACTTCTTGTATTCTTATTTTCTTTTTTTCAATGCGTTTACGCACAAGAGAAAAAACTATGGCATGGCATTGAACGGGAGTTGCGTTATCGTCCGGAAGGAAATGATATTGTGATTGAGAATGGAACAAGGCGTTTCAATCGTGCATTGTATGGCGGGAATACAGCCTTTCGTGCAGAAGCGGGTGACTTGCCTGAGTTTGCATTGTATATGCCGGGCATGGGGGGTAATCTCAAGTTTGGCATTGTAATAAGTGGGAAAAGTAAATGGCTGATCGAATGTAAAAAGATCAAAGCGATCTATCGTGCAGGTTCGATGCTGTACGAGATCAAAGACGAATTATTGGGAGAGGGTGTTCTTCGTCTGCATGTAATCGCCTTGTATGCAAACGAAGGCATGATTGTGCAACTGCAAACAGAAAATATTTCAACCGCTGTACAGTTGGTAGCCGTGTATGGTGGTGCAACAGGCAAAAAGTTTTCCCGTGATGGTGATATTGGCGCCGATCCTGAATCATCGTTTTACCTGAAGCCGGAGTATTGCAAGGATAATTTGTACAGGATCAATAAAAATAATTTTACACTGCGCTATGGTTTTGCAAAACCGTTGAGTGAAGAGGAGCGGTACGAAGTGCAGCATCTTCCTGCAAATGCCAGCAACAGTTCTGCTGCTGCAGAGAAAGGGAAAGAATTGGTTGCTGTATTTCCTGAAATGGCTGTTTTAAAAATGGCAGACGCAACAAAACAACAATCACCTGTTGCATTGTTACAGTCTGAAGTTGCAGATGCTCCTTTGATCACTGCAAGCCTGCCACTCATGAACAAACAAACATATTTCTTCGCAATACAGAAACCGGTAACGAAGCAATCAATTACTTACGCAGCTTTACCCAAACAATTTCAAGAGGCAGAGGCAGCACGTAAAGAAATCGCTGATCGTATTAAAGTCTCTACACCCGATCCATTCATCAATACCTTGGGTTCGGTATTGGGTATTGCATCCGATGCGGTGTGGGAGGATCCATCGTTTATGCATGGTGCCGTTGCATGGCGCATGCGGTTGAATGGTTGGCGTGGTGCGTATGTGGCCGATGTGTTTGGTTGGCACGATCGTGCAAAAAAACATTTTAATGGGTACGCCTTATCGCAGGTGAAAACGCCTGCAAGCGGACCGGTTGTTGCTGATACTGCTTTGCATTTAGGTCGACAGTTGGAAAAGCTGGGTACATCTTTGTTCAGCAGTGGTTATATCTCCCGCAATCCGGGTGGCGATTTTCGTGCACATCACTACGATATGAACCTGGTGTTCATTGATCAATTGCTCAATCATTTTAACTGGACGGGTGATACAGCGTATGTAAAAGAAATGTGGCCGCTGCTCGTTCGTCATCTCGATTGGGAGAAACGAAATTTTGATGTGGATGGTGACGGGCTGTATGATTCGTATGCCGCTATCTGGGCAAGCGATGCCTTGCAATACAGCGGCGGTGGTGTTACCCATTCATCAGCTTATAACTATCGTTCCAATAAAGTGGCAGCACAATTGGCAAAAATTATTGGTGAAGATGGAAGCAGATATGAAGCTGAAGCGAATAAAATTCTCAATGCCATCAATCAACAACTATGGCTGAAGAACAAAGGCTGGTATGCTGAGTATAAAGATTTGCTGGGAAATAAATTAGTACATGAGTCGGCTGCTTTATGGACGATCTATCATGCCATTGATGAAGGTATTGCTGATCCGTTTCAGGCGTATCAATCGTTGCAATACGTCAACAATTTTATTCCACGTATTCCCATTCTTGCCAACGGATTGAAAGATTCATCGTTATATACGTTATCAACCACCAACTGGCAACCGTACACCTGGAGTCTGAACAATGTGGCATTGGCGGAATTGTTGCACACTGCCTTAGCGTTTTGGCAGGGCGGACAAAAAGAAGAAGCCTATCGTTTATGGAAAAGTTCGTTGATGGAAAGTATGTATCTCGGTGCAAGTCCGGGGAGCATTCAGCAGTTGAGTTTTTATGATGCCATAAGAGGAGAGTTGTACAGGGATTTTGCTGACCCGATTGCGATGGCAGGAAGAACATTGGTGGAAGGTTTGTTTGGTGTATTGCCCGATGCGTTGCATGATCGGTTAGTAATTAAGCCCGGCTTACCGCAACACTGGAACAATGCTTCCTTAACTACACCGAATATTCAGTTTTTATTTCGGCGCACACGTTTAACGGAAGAATATGTATTGCAACCAACGTTCAGTAAACAACTGAAGCTGAAGTTGATTATTCCTGCCTACCGGGATGCGGTTGAATCAATAACGGTGAATGGGAAACCTGCACAATGGAAAGTGATCGATAGCATCATCGGCACGCCTTCGTTGCAAATTGATGCTGCTGCTGCAAAGTCGTATATCGTTGTGATAAAATGGAAAGGCGAACGGTTTGAAAAGTTAGAATATCAACAAGCATACAACCGCAAAAAACCGGTAGAGGTGAAGTTGAACAAAGCAACGATCGGCAATACCTATCAACCGATGGAAGTTGTCCGTAACCTGGTTTCTACCAACAACACGGTATCGGGTTATTTGAACAATGCCGGTGTAAACAGCTTGTATCTGCAATTGAAACAAGGTGCTTTCACCTGGTTTGAACCCTTGCATTTCTCCCTGATCGAAGATGAACCATTTATTGAAACAGTAAGGATCACGCCCGATACAAAATTTGAAACCGTTGATCTTCGTTCGCATTTCAACGATGCAGTAACAAATATTTTCAAGAATGAATATCTATCACCACGACCCGCAGTACCAACCTTGCAATTGCCTACGCAAGGTATTGGTAACTGGGCCTATCCGTTAACCACAGCCAATATCAGCGATAGTGGTCTGCGTGTAAAAGCTGGCGTGAAGAATGAAGTGTTCATAAACAATATTCCGTTCAAAACAAGTTCAACAGAAAAAAAGAATATCGTGTTTACATCGATGTGGGATAATTATCCTGATTCTGTTGTGATGCCGTTGAGTGGTGCTGCATCGTATGCTTATTTCTTACTGGCAGGCAGTACCAATCCTATGCAAAGCAGGATGGTAAACGGAACTGTTGTTGTGAATTATACGGATGGTACATCCTCTGTGTTGGAGTTAAAGAATCCGGAAAACTGGTGGCCCATTGAACAGGATTATCTTATCGATGGATTTGCGTTCACCGCCGGTGAAACAAAGCCAACACGTGTGTTACTAAAGACAGGCGAAGTGATGCCGGCCAATTACAAGTACAGTAACATTAAAGGTTTTTCCAACTTTGGCATTGATGGAGGAGCAGCAACAATACTGCACGTAAAACTGAATCCACACAAACAATTAAAAAGTATTACACTCAAAACTATTACCAATGATGTGGTGATCGGGTTGATGAGTGTAACTTTGGTTCGATGAAAGAAAAAAGTATTCTGGTAATTCTTCTGTTTCTCTTCTCATCTGTTGGTATCGCACAACAGGTCAACTCTGTTTTTGTAGATAGTGGATGGGCGGGCAATTCAGTGAACACGGTTGTGTTTCGAAAGAATGCATTGGTGACACATGAACAACAGCAATACATTTCCTTTTATGCGAATGATGGTGCCGTGATGATTGGCAAACGTACACTTGGCTCATCACAATGGCAACTGGTGAAAACAGGTTTTAAAGGCAGAGTAAACGATGCACATAATTCCATCAGCCTCATGGTAGATGGCGATGGATTTCTGCACCTGTCCTGGGATCATCACAACAATCCGTTGCGTTATGCAAAAAGTACAGCACCCGGTTCACTCACATTTACAGCGGCACAACCCATGACGGGGCAACTTGAAAACAACGTGACCTATCCGGAATTTTATCGCATGCCCACTGGTGATCTGCTGTTTTTCTACCGTGACGGACAATCGGGGCAAGGCAACCTGGTCATTAACCGTTATCTGCTCAACGAAAAAAAATGGATCCAACTGCATAACAATCTCATCAGTGGCGAACAACAGCGAAATGCCTACTGGCAGGCGTTTGTTGATGCAAGAGGTGTGATTCATCTTTCGTGGGTGTGGCGTGAAACCTTTGATGTGGCTTCCAATCACGATCTCTGTTATGCAAAATCAACAGACGGAGGCAGCAGCTGGATCACTTCATCCAATCAACCGTATCAACTTCCTATCACTGCTTCCACGGCTGAATATGTAGCACGAATTCCGCAAAAAAGCGAATTGATTAATCAGACATCCATGACCGTTAGTGCGGATGGTATTCCGTTCATTGCCGGTTACTGGCGCACAGCAAATGATCCTGTGCCGCAGTACCAGGTGGTTTATCAAACCGCTGCCGGTTGGAAAACCATGAACACGGGTTTCCGGAAAACTGCATTCAGTTTAAGTGGTGGCGGAACCAAACGTATTCCCATTGCACGGCCACAGGTTGTTGTGTATGGAACAGGAAAGAAGACAGCCGTGTTGCTTTTGTATCGTGATGAAGAACGTGGGAGTAAAGTGTCGGCGGCTTTTTGTAAGAATATCCGGAAGAACAAATGGCAGCTTACTGATTATACCCATTACAGTGTGGGTTCATGGGAACCGTTGTTCGATACCGAATTGTGGAAGCAGAAACATCAATTACATTTATTTGTTCAATACACAGAGCAGGCAGATGCAGAAGGCGCTTCGCTACTTCCGGCGCAACCTGTAACAGTGCTGGAACTAACTTTTAAAAAATGAACTGTATGATACGTTGTCTTGTTTGTTTTCTTTTTCTCTTAGGTGCTACCGGTTTGTTTGCCCAGCAGAAAACAAAGCCTACAGCTGATCGGCAATTGCTGAACAGCATCGATCGCATCTTTGCGTCTTCTGCAAAACAATACCAACTGCTGCAGCAACAACTGCCTGCTGATAAATTTCCGAAGACCTATTTTCCCACAACCAACAAATATGAGTTCAGCAATTCAGGTTGGTGGTGCAGCGGTTTTTATCCCGGTACTTTATTGTATCTCTATCAGCAAACAAAAGATGAAACGCTTTTTAAAGAAGCAACAAGAATACTGGAGGTATTGAAGAAAGAGCAGTTTAATACCAAAACGCATGACCTTGGTTTTATGATGTATTGCAGTTTTGGCAATGCCAACCAGATGAAGCCTTCTGCTGCCTACAAAGATATTCTGGTAACAAGTGCCAAATCATTGGCTACCCGTTTTAATCCGGTAACAGGTTGTATAAAATCATGGGATGGAAAGGCAAATGAGTACCTGGTGATCATCGACAATATGATGAACCTGAAATTATTGTTCTGGGCCACACAGGTAACCGGCGATTCTTCGTTTTATAAAATTGCAGTAACGCATGCGAACACCACCATGAAACATCATTTTCGTGCTGATAACAGTTCGTATCATGTGATCAATTACAATTCACAAACGGGTACTATTCAACAAAAGAAAACAGCGCAAGGTTTTGCTGATGAAAGTGCATGGGCTCGTGGACAAGCGTGGGGACTGTATGGTTATACTGAAACCTACCGGGAAACAAAAGATGAACAATATTTAGCGCAGGCGAATAAGATAGCAGCCTTTCTATTAAATCATCCGAATTTACCAGCCGATAAAATTCCGTATTGGGATTTTCATGCGCCGAATATTCCCAACGCTTTGCGTGATGCATCGGCAGCAGCGATCATGGCTTCTGCTTTGCTGGAGCTGAGCAGTTATGTCAACAACGAATTATCGGTGACGTATGTTAAAACAGCGGAGACAATTTTGAAACAACTGTCTTCTGAACAATACCTTGCAGCTGCGGGTACCAATGGTGGTTTTTTACTGAAGCATGGAGTAGGGCATTTCCCTGCACAAACAGAAATTGATGTGCCGCTTACCTATGCTGATTATTATTTTATTGAAGCATTGATCCGTTACAAAGCGATGTTTAAAAATAAGTGATGAAGAAATTAAGTTTGATTTTTTTGCTGATGTTGCAACTGCTCAGCGTAACTGCACAGACCGATTCAGTATACCTGTTTGCTTATTTTAAAAATAACGGTCAGGATGGATTGCATTTGGCATACAGCAACGATGGCTATACATGGAGTGCGTTGAAGAAAGACAGTTCGTTCCTGCAACCAACTGTTGCAAAGGATCAACTGATGCGTGATCCCTGTATTATTCGTGGCGCAGATGGTTTGTTCCATATGGTGTGGACGGTGAGCTGGAACGATCGGGGAATTGGTTATGCGAGTTCAAAAGATCTCATCAACTGGAGTGAACAACAGTTTATTCCGGTGATGATGCACGAAGATTCGGCACGCAACTGCTGGGCACCGGAAATTACGTATGATGCCAAGAAGAAACAATACATGATCTATTGGGCAACAACGATCAAAGGAAAGTATCCGGCTGATCCAACAGTAGAGAACGGATACAATCATCGGATGTATTATGTATTGACGAAAGATTTTAAAACCTTCAGCAAAACAAAGCTGCTGTACGATCAAGGCTTTAATGTGATTGATGCAACGATTGTTCCCGATGGAAAACAGTTTGTGATGTTCCTGAAAGATGAAACAAGAAACCCGGTGCAGAAGAATATTAAGATTGCTGCCAGTAAAAAGCTTAACAAAGGTTACAGTGCAGCCTCAGCACCCATCACCGGTAACTATTGGGCAGAAGGGCCAACTACCTTACGCATCAATGGCACATGGATCGTTTACTTTGATAAATACAGGGATCATAAATACGGTGCAGTGCAATCAACTGATTTAAAAAACTGGGAAGATGTATCGGATAAATTGTCGATGCCTTCCGGTATTCGTCACGGAACAATATTTGCGATCAGTAAAAAAGAGTTTGAATTGCTGCCGAAGTAAAAATGAAAAGAATGCGTAAGTTGATACTTTTATATGTGACTATTCATGCTTTAACTTCTTGTACAGATAGTGAGGTGCCGGTTATTGAAGCATCAAAAAGTAATACATTAATAGAAATGCGGCTTGGCGAATCAGACTATTACATAAGCCTGCCAGTTAATTTTAAATTGGAAGAAGTTCGTGGAAAAGAAGGGCAATTGGGTTATAGTATTTTTCCTACCGATACGCTTATCAAAATGAATGGATTTGTAGAAATAAGGTATGGCAGTCCAATTGGTGAAACATATAGAGGAGAACCGGGAAAAATATTTGTTGAGTCAAAATTAGTAGATAAGAAAGTTAAATGGACAATCTATCAATCAAAAGATGGAACTTTCAATGGATACACAGATGAAAAAGAGGAATTAAATGTTGACGTATCTTCTAAGAGTAGAATGGGGATTGACAGTATGATTTCTTGGATATCGACCTTACAAATAAAATAAATCCTACGCCAGCTTTATCTTACTGATCATATAACTGATCACCAATCCCAACACCGCTATCACGGCAAACGAAGAACGTAGCCCGGCCAGTTCAGCAATATAGCCGATCAGTGGCGGGCCCATCAAAAAGCCAAGAAAGCCAACACCCGATACGGTTGCAATGGCAATACCGCTGGCCACTTCTTTTACTTTACCCGCAGTGCTGTAGACCAATGGAATAATGCTGCTCACACCAAACCCAACGATCATAAAACCAATGGTTGCAAAAATGATCGTTGGTAACAGCACAGCGATCATCATTCCTGAAAAAATCAATACACCGCTTAACTGCACCATTTTCTTCCGGCCAAAACGTTCGGCGAGTTTATCACCGGTAAAACGTCCCGTCGCCATCATAATCATAAACGATGCATAGCCCAGTGATACCAGTTCGCCTTTTACTTCCACCACTTCTTTAAAGTAGACACCGCTCCAATCGAACATACAACCTTCGGCACTCAAACAACAGAAAGCAATCAAACCTAATTGTAACAGCAATCCTTTCGGAAGCTGAAACCGTTTGAACGATGAAGCCGTGCGGCTGACAGGTGTAATGATGAGGTATTTTTGAAAGGAAATATTCAGCATGATCACAAGAGCAGCAATGATCATAAAATGATAGACAGGCAGTACTTCCAAACGCATCATCAACAAACCAACCAATGCGCCTGTAAATCCGGCCGTACTCCACACACCATGAAACGAAGCCACTATGGAGCGTCCGTACATCGCTTCTGCATTTACGGCCTGTGTGTTCACCGAAATATTACACAGGTTACCGGTTAGTCCAAACACATACAAACTAAGTGTAAGTAACCAGGCTGTATTTGCAAAACCGATCGATATTAAAGTGAGTGCATATCCAATGGCGGCCAATCGCAGAATATACTTACTGCCAAACCTCGTCACCAGTTTGCCGCTGAACGGCATCATGGTCAATTGTCCGGCGGGCAATGCCAGTAAAATACTGCCAAGGGCCGCTTCAGATAAATGCAGGGTTGTTTTGATATCCGGAATACGACTGGCCCAGCTGGCAAAACAAATACCCTGGCAAAAAAAGAAAACTGAGACTGCAATGCGCATCTGCAGTTTTGAATAGCCGGTTGTGGATGTGGTAATCGTAGTCAAGTTGTGTTGTGATCATCAAAATTATCCGAAAAACAGTTGCTTTTGCCAGAAGAACAGCACTAAAATGCTGTAAACGTTTTCGCAAACGTTTGATGCAGGATGCCGCAGGATAGATAGGGGAGCCAGTAGAAGTAATTTGTGAGGAAATCGGTTGCTATGATTGTTTGCTTTCTCACTCAGGGCATTGCTGCTCCGTTATCCGTTTTTAAATCGTTTGTTCAACAGCTTCTACACAGTTAAAAAAAATTATATGAAATATAGTTTGCTTTTCGTTTTTGTTTGCATTTATTCAGTACAACTTTCTGCACAAACAACTGCAGCACCGGCATGGACAAAGAAAGTGGGTGCAAGAAGTTTTCCATCAGTAAAGACAGTTTACTATGTGAATAGTTATGGCGCTGTGAGTGATGCAACAACGGTAAACACGGTTGCCATTCAAAAAGCCATTGACGCATGCGCTGCAAAAGGTGGCGGCATTGTTGCATTTAAACCGGGCACTTATGTAACGGGCGCCATCTTTCTAAAAAGCAATGTGCATCTGCGGATTGATAAAGGCGTATTGATCCTCGGCTCACAAAATTTTGCTGATTATCCTGATATGGACAGTCGTATTGCAGGATTGGAAATGGTATGGCCTGCTGCATTGATCAATGCAATCAATGTAAAAAATGTTGCGGTAACGGGTGATGGTGTGGTTAACGCAAGAGGTAAATTCTGCTGGGATAAATACTGGGCCATGCGGAAAGACTATGATACAAAAGGATTACGCTGGATCGTAGATTATGATGCCAAACGTGTACGCACATTGCTGGTGCAAAACTCAACGGATGTTTCAGTGAAAGGATTAACGTTTAAAAACGCCGGATTCTGGACGGTGCAGTTGTTGTACTCATCTTACTTAACGGTTGATGGAGTGGTGATCAGGAATAACGAAGATGGCAGCGGACCAAGTACCGATGGTGTTGATGTGGATTCATCGAGCTGGGTATTGATCCAGAATTGCGATATTGATTGCAACGATGATAATTTTTGCTTGAAAGCCGGTCGTGATTGGGATGGTTTGCGGGTGAATCGTCCCACAGAATATGTAGTGATCCGAAAATCCATTGCACGGAGAGGAGCAGGGCTTGTTACGCTGGGCAGTGAAACATCGGGCAGCATCCGTCATATTTATTGTACAGATTTAACAGCAAAGCATACAGACAATGGGTTACGCATAAAATCAGCAACAACAAGAGGTGGTACTGTTGAACATGTGTACTTCGTGAATTCTGTTTTGGATTCAGTTCGCAATGCCTACCAGTTCAATTTGAACTGGTATCCTGCCTACAGTTATTCCGAATTGCCGAAAGGCTACACAATGGAAACGGTGCCGGTGCATTGGAAAGCCATGCTGCAAAAAGTTACGCCTGCTGAAAAAGGAATTCCGGCTGCACGCAATTTTGTAATACAGAATGTAAAGATCACCAATGCACAAAAAGCGTTTGAGATAAATGGATTACCCACATCCTTACTTGAAAATTTTCAATTCATCAATTCCATCATCACCGCTAAAACATTAGGAACAATGGAATATACTAAAGGCTGGAAGTTTACCAACACAAGCATTGATATCTCAACCAAGCCTGTTGAAAAGAAAAAAGAACCCGCTGGCATTGAAGAACAGGAGCGTCTAAAAGGATAAGTTTTCTAATTGAGAATTTGATAATGGATAATTGAAATTTGCAATGAATATAATCTTACCATCAGGCAAGCATTCACCATTCAGCATTCAGCATTCACAAAAGTGTTTGATGCTGTTATTGGTTTTACTGCTTTTGTCATTTCAACTTTCTGCTCAATACCAAATGGAATATCTCACCCGTGGCGTACATGCAGTGTCCACAGGTGATGGAAAAGTTTTTGTAAGCTGGCGGTTGCTGGGCACAGAAGATCAATCACTATCGTTTAATCTTTATCGGGCAAATGGAGATTTGGTAAAAGGTGCAGGAACCGATAAGCAACTTAAACTTAATAAGAAGCCAATTTCAAAATCTACTAATTTTTTAGATGAAACAGCTTTAGCAGATGTCACCTACACTTATGATGTTCGACCAATTGTAAATGGAAAAGAAACAAGCGGTTCTAAATATGTTCTTAAGGCTGGGAGTAAACCCTACTTATCCATTCCCTTACGTACCCCACAAGGTTATTCGGCCAACGATGCCAGTGTAGGTGATGTGGATGGCGATGGTGTGTATGAAGTTTTTCTGCACATGACCGGTCGTGCAAAAGATAATTCACAGGCAGGTATTACCGATCCGCCGCTGATTCATTGTTATAAACTCGATGGAACGTTTTTGTGGGAGATCAATCTCGGAAAAAATATTCGGGAAGGAGCACACTATACGCAGTTCATGGTGTACGATCTGGATGGAGATGGCAAAGCAGAGATCGCCATGAAAACGGCTGATGGAACTATTGATGGAACAGGAAAGGTAATTGGCGACAGTACAAAAGATTACCGCAATGAACGTGGCTATATTTTAAGCGGTCCTGAGTTTCTGACTGTGTTCAACGGACAAACGGGAGCTGCCATTTCAACCGTGAGTTATGATCCGCCACGTCATCCAACTTCACTTACTCCAACAACTGATGAGTTAAAAGCAATTTGGGGCGATGGCTACGGCAATCGCATGGATCGGTTTATTGCAGCCATTGCTTATCTCGATGGAAAACATCCTTCGCTTATTATGTGTCGTGGCTATTATACACGAACGGTGTTGGCTGCATGGGATTTAAACGGAAATCAATTGGTAAAACGTTGGACGTTTGATAGTGATGCGCCGGGTAACAAAAAATATGCAGGACAAGGCAATCATAATATCAGTGTGTCGGATGTAGATGGCGATGGAAAGGATGAAATTATCTATGGACAAATGACGATCGATGATAACGGACAGGGTTTGTACACAACAGGTATTGGTCATGGTGATGCATTGCATGTAAGTGATCTGGATCCGCAACGTCCGGGTTTGGAAGTATTCGGTATCCAGGAACGCTTTGGTGATGCAGGTGCCAATTTTCGTGATGCAAAAACAGGAGAAGTGATCTGGAAGAAAGCTTCTGTAAAAGCAGGTGCTGATGGAGAAGGCCCCGGCCGTGGCTTGGCGTTAGATATTGATCCCCGGTATCCCGGCTTTGAATGTTGGGTGGCAGGTGCAGGCATTACCGGTTTGTTTGATAATAAAGGAAATAAGATTGCAGAACGAACGCCTCCCTGCAACATGGGTATTTATTGGGATGGCGATGCATTGAGTGAAATACTCAACGGTGTGTTTATTGGCAAGTGGGATTATGTAAACAGTAAAATGGATAAACTGTTTGACGGAAGAGATTTCAATTGTGTAAGTAACAATGGTACGAAAGCAAATCCCTGTTTAAGTGCCGATCTGTTTGGTGATTGGCGGGAAGAGATCATTACCCGTACCGCCGACAGTAAAGAGTTACGTATCTTCTCAACTTCTATCCCAACAGACATAAAACTTTACACACTCATGCATAATCCACAATACCGTTTGAGTATTGCGTGGCAGAATGTGGCGTACAATCAACCACCACATGTAAGTTACTTTCTTGGAGAAGGAATGAAAACGCCACCCAAGCCAACTATTACTATCATTACAAAAAAGTAAAATGAACAAAGCATGAAATGGATCAAAGCAAATGCTCACACACTTCGGTTGCTGTTACTATTTTTTGTGCTGACCTCATTTATTGTTCTCAGTAATACTAAGCCAACCATTTATATCATCGGTGATTCAACGGTACGTAATACCAACCGTCCGCAATGCGGCTGGGGCGAAATGATCGGTGAGTTCTTTGATTCAACGCAGATCAACATCAGCAACCAGGCCATGGCCGGCCGCAGTACAAGAACCTTTATTAAAGAAAAACGTTGGGAGAAAGTACTTTCAACGCTTACCGAAGGTGATTATGTGATTATGCAGTTTGGACATAATGAAGGAAGCAAGCCTGATACGTCACGTGCAGGCTACCGGGGTGTGTTAAGAGGCACAGGTGATGAAACAGTTGAATTGATATGGAACGACGGAACAATTGAAACCGTACATACATATGGATGGTATTTAAAAAAGTTTATTAAAGATGCAAAAAGCAAGGGAGCACGACCCATCATCTGTTCCATGATCCCACGTAATCAATTTGTTGACGGAAAAGTAAAACGTGCCTCTAACGATTTTGGTAAATGGGCAAAGGAAGTTGCAGAAAGCGAAGGCGTTTTCTTTATCGACTTAAATGCCATTACTGCTGATAAGTATGATGTGTTGGGGCCGGATGAAGTAAAGAAATTGTTTCATGGCGATCATACACATACCAATATTGATGGTGCAAAGATCAATGCAGCATCTGTTGTGCAAGGTATTCGTAACCTCAGTAATGAATTGCCGCTGGTAAATTATCTAAAGAAATAATCACAGAATATAAATTTGCAGTATGAAATTAAGGAAACTGTCAGCACTTATTATTGTTCTTGGAATACTATCGTTTACGTTGCTACAAACCAAACCGGTATTTTATATCATTGGCGATTCAACTGTTCGCAATGGTGATGGAAGCGGAAGAAACGGTCAGTGGGGCTGGGGTAGTTTTGTAGCCGATTATTTCGATACAGCAAAGATCTCCGTGCAGAATCATGCATTGGGAGGGCGCAGCAGCCGCACATTCATCACCGAAGGTCGTTGGGAAAAGATCACTGCGAACTTAAAAAAAGGCGATTATGTGATTATGCAGTTTGGCCATAACGATGCAAGTCCGTTAGATGATACGGCCCGTGCAAGAGGAACCATCCGTGGTATTGGAAACGATAGTTCGGTGATCTGGAATCCGATCCGTAAAATGCAGGAAACGGTGTACAGTTTTGGAAACTATATGCGCAGATATGTTCGTGAAACAAAAGCGAAAGGTGCAGTGCCGATCATTTGTTCCTTGATACCACGCAATAACTGGAAAGATGGAAAAGTGAACCGTTCAAGGGATAACTATGCCTTATGGGCGCAGCAAATTGCAAAAGAAGAAGGCGCTTATTTCATTGACCTCAATGAATTAATTGCAGACAAATATGATCAATTGGGCGAAGCCGAAGTAAGTAAGTATTTTCATGGCGATAAAACACATACCGGTCTTGATGGCGCAAAGATCAATACCGAAATCGTGATTCAACAAATAATGAAACAAAATCCGGGTGAGCTTGCCCGTTATATTTTAAAAAAATAAGTTTAAAAATTTCGTTAGCTGGTCATGGCTAAATCCGGTATTCGCTCTTAGCCTTAACCCGACACTGAAGTGACGGGTTATGAAGTACGCCTCCTGAGAAGTATAGTTGCGAAATTAATACGGGCTATTCCTCAAAAACCAAAACTCGTATAATAACTCAATGTGTCGGCAATAAATGTTCAGGATAAGAAAACGGATTGAATTAACCGAATACATCAGATACTGTACCTAATTATAAAAGTGAATAAGTCTTAGCAATGCAGGTAACAATAAATAAGTCATATTTGTCAATCATTCATTCTATGACCTAAGGAATTTGCAACGAATCGAAGTGCAGCTGCCAACGACAGCTTGCATAACCCGGCACTTAAGTGCCGGGAGTAAGCACAAAAGCAGATAGGCTTTAGCCATGATCGTAAATAAAAAAACAAAAAAAAACTATGCCACGCATTGCATCACGTATGAAACTATTTAAAGGCCAGGAAGCCGAGTACAAACGCCGGCATGATGAACTCTGGCCCGAGCTGGAAGAGTTGCTCCGCAAAACAGGTATCACCGAGTATCATATTTTCCTGGATGAAGCAACCGGTGATCTGTTTGCAACACTGAACATCGACAATCCACTCCATCTTGATTCACTGCCCAATCATCCGGTGATGCAAAAGTGGTGGGCGTATATGAAAGATATTATGGAAAGCAATCCGGATAATTCGCCGGTAAGTATTCCGCTGAATGAAGTATTTTACATGCGTTAAATTTTATTGATCGCTTATCGCTATTAGATTTACTATGCAACAGTTACTGTTTCGTTCATTTGCACTACTGCTCCTATGCGGAATTGCTTTCCATGTTTCAGCACAGGTTACCATCAGCAGTCCCGATAAAAAGATCGCTGTCAAACTACAGCTCACCGGCAACGGCATGTTGCAGTACACTGTACATGTTGGACAAACAGAATTGTTGCGTCCTTCAAAATTGGGCATTACAGCTGATGCAACTGATTTTTCAAGCGGACTAAGTTTTGTGAACGCATCTGCCGTGCAAACCGTAAGCGATCGATACAGCATGATCCATGCCAAGCGAAAACAAAATCATTACAACGCCAACAAGCGCATCATTCGTTACAAACATCAAACGGGAGTCTTGCTCGAATTGATCTTCCAGGTATCGAACGATGGCGTTGCGTTTCGCTATGCACTTCCTGCAGGTAACAGTCCATATAAGATGCTAACGGCCGAGCATACCTCTTTTTCGTTTCCGGCAACTGCTACTGCATTTTTGCAACCCATGCAGGTATCAAAAACCGGTTGGGAACAAACCAATCCGGCCTACGAAGAACATTACCAGCAAAACATACCGGTGGGTACAACATCGCCATCGGCAGCGGGCTGGGTGTACCCGGCTTTGTTTCAGCACAACAATACATGGGCACTGATTACCGAAGCTGCAGTAGGTAGTAATGATTGTGCAACACGATTAAAAGCGGAATCACCCAATGGCGAATATTTTATTGGCTTACCTGATCCACGTGAGATCATCACAGGTAAAAATTTATTGCCGCTGATAACATTGCCGTACGCCAGTCCCTGGCGCATCATCACAATCGGAAGCCTGGCTACCATCATTGAATCTACATTGGGAACGGATCTTGCAAATGCATCCGTGATCAAAGATGCTTCGTTTGTAAAACCGGGCAAAGCATCGTGGAGCTGGATCAATTCAAAAGACGATTTTATTGTGTATGATGAACAGAAAAAGTATATCGACTTTGCAGCTGCCATGAACTGGCAATATTGTTTGATCGATGCCGCTTGGGATAGTAAGATCGGTTATGAAAAAGTGAAAGAGCTTGCTGACTATGCAAAGCAAAAAAATGTAGGATTACTGTTGTGGTATAATTCAGCTGGTGACTGGAATACTGTAAAATATACTCCAAAGGACCATTTGCTTACAACCGAAAGCCGCAGCAAAGAATTTCAACGTTTGAAAGAGATGGGCATCAAAGGTGTGAAGATCGATTTTTTTGCAGGCGATGGTCAATCCGTAATGGAATATTACCATGCTATTTTACAAGATGCGGCGAAGTACCAGTTGCTGGTAAATTTTCATGGGGCCACATTGCCAAGAGGCTGGAGCCGTACCTATCCGCATTTGATGACGGCTGAAGCAGTACGTGGTTTTGAAATGATCACATTTAATCAAGGAGATGCTGATAAAGAAGCAACGCATTGTGCCATGCTTCCGTTTACACGCAATGCATTTGATCCGATGGATTTTACACCCATGAATTTGTATAAGATCCAGACCAATGTTGTGCGGAAAACTACGAGTGCGTTTGAACTGGCAACATCTGTTTTATTTTTATCCGGCATTCAGCATTTTGCTGAATCGCCGGAAGGTATGCAGCATGTACCATCCATCATTCAAAACTTTTTACGAGAATTACCAACTTCCTGGGACGAGGTAAAGTTCATTGATGGTTTTCCCGGTAAATACGTTGTAATAGCAAGAAGACATCAACAGAAATGGTATATCGCAGGAATTAATGGTGAACAAACATCAAGAGAAGTTGTGATCGATCCGGTACTATTCAAAAAAACGAAAGCCCGCATCATTACAGAAGGCGAAACCAGTTTGTCGTTCGCTGAAAAACAAATCGACGCAAGGAAAAAACAAACACTGACGTTACAACCGGCAGGTGGTTTTGTGATAGTGCTGGAATAGTGTTTACTCCTCTTCGGTATATCCGAGTAAGATATTTTCTTTCAGGATCCTGATCTTTTTCCCATCTGTATAAATAGCATTTTCGGCAACCAGTTCATTCATGGTGCGGAAGAGTGATTCATAGGTAGTGCCTGTGTATGATGCAAGATCCTGTCGACTGATAGAAAGATCAACAAAGCCATTTGCATCAGTACCAAATTTTTGTTGCAGGTATACCAATGCATTGGCAATGCGTCCTTTCACATTCATGTGTGCAAGGTTACGCATTCGTTTCTCAGATTCTTTTAATTCAGCAGCAAAGAACATCATCAGTTGGTACAGAAACTCATGATTTACTTTCAATGTAGTATTGAAAAAGTCCAGGCTTAAGAAGCAAACTTCTGTTGCTTCAAGTGCTGTTCCCGACACAGGGTAGATGGTATCGGTTCCCAAACCACGATGTCCAACAATATCACCGTTGCTGGCAATGCGAAGGATGAGTTCTTTATCGTTGCCCCATTTTTTGTGCACTTTTACAAGCCCCGTATTGATGAAGTACATTCCTTTTACTTCATCACCTTCCTGAAAAAGCACTTCACCTTTTTTTACATGAAAACTTTTGCGGTTGGCATCGATTGCCGGCAGCCAGTCGGGAAGACATTGTTTACAAAGTACACAGCCTGTAAGATTGCAGTTCTTTTTGTTTTGTTTCATGACCGGTTTTTAAATCGTGCTGCTGCAAAGTAAAGGTTAAACGGTCATGCACACAATTACATTGTTTTGTTTTTTGTGAGATACTGTGTTGTTTGCTGCTGTACGGTTGTGAGCAAATAGGAGGGATGCAGTTGCACCACATCGCCCACTACTATTATCGCAGGATTGCTGATGTTCGCATGTACTGCTCTGAAAAATATATCATGAACCGTACCTAATACGATCTTCTCATCTTTTGTGGTTCCGTTCTGTATAATCGCCACAGGTGTATTTGTTTTACCATAGCTGCTGAAAATATCCATGATGGACTCCAGCTTGCTCATGGCCATTAAGATGATCACTGTTGCACTTGATTGTGCAGCCAATTTTATATCAGCCGATATTTCACCTGAACGTGTAGTACCGGTTGTTACCCAAAAACTTTCATTGATGCCACGACAGGTGAGGGGAATCATTTGTGTTGCCGGAACTGCAAGGGCACTTGAAATACCCGGCACAATTTCTACTTCCATACCTGCATTGCGGGCTGTTACAATTTCTTCCTGTGCCCGGCCAAATACAAACGGATCGCCGCCTTTTAAACGTACTACATTTTTATATTGCTGTCCGTATTCAACAATCAGGCTGTTGATCTCATCCTGCGAAAGGGCATGACACCCGTATCGCTTTCCCACAAAACGATGAATACAGGTTGGCTTGCAATAATCCAACAAGTCTTCATTTGCCAACGCATCGTATAATACCACATCGGCCTGTTTTAAGGATCGTATTGCTTTTATTGTAATAAGTTCAGGATCACCCGGACCAGCTCCAACAAGTATCAATTTTGCAGAAATCATACAAATTAAAATTAAATAAATATAATAAAAATCATGTTCTGTTTAATGAAATTACAATTTTTAACCTTAATTTCATGACATAAATCATTTAATACTGCATTTCGCCATATTAATCACGTTGCAAGTATTATATGAAATAATAGTTAATACGATTGCTTGCTACCATTATTGTTACACTCAAACAGTAAGATTATGAAAGTGGTAGTAATTGGAGACGGCATGGTAGGTTACAAGTTCTGCGAAAAGCTGGTAGCCAAAAACAAAGCCGGTAATATCTCCCTCGTGGTTTTTGGAGAAGAAGTAAGACCTGCTTACGACAGGGTTCATCTCAGTGAATATTTTGCCGGTAAGTCTGCCGACGATCTTTCCCTCGCCCCAAAAGAGTGGTATAGTGAAAACGGCATTGTGCTCCATCTTTCTGACCCTGTAGTATCAATTGACAGGGAAAACAAAACCGTATTCTCACATGCGGGTGTTACTGAAGCCTACGATTACCTCATACTTGCTACCGGTTCGGCAGCGTTTGTTCCTCCAATTCCCGGTGTTGAAAAAGAAGGGGTTTTTATATACCGTACAATCGAAGACCTGGAACTGATGACCAAGTGGGCAAAGAAATCAAAGAAAGGTGCGGTGATCGGTGGTGGGTTGCTTGGTTTGGAAGCTGCAAAAGCCATGCTTGATCTTGGTGTTACAGACACGCAGGTAATTGAATTTGCTCCACGTTTAATGCCCCGCCAGATCGATGATGCGGGCTCAAGATTATTACAATCGAAATTACAAGACCTCGGTCTTACAATTCATACATCAAAAAATACAACTGCAATTGAAGGTAATACTGCTATAACCAGCATGCGATTTTCTGATGACAGTTCGTTTGATGTTGATATGCTTGTGATCTCTGCCGGTATTAAACCCAGAGATGAATTGGCAAAAGCCGCTGCATTAGAAGTCGGTCCACGTGGAGGAATAACCGTTAACGACAACTTGCAAACATCCGACCCTTTCATTTTTGCTATTGGCGAATGTGCCTTACATAAAGGAATGATCTATGGTCTTGTTGCTCCCGGTTATGAAATGGCAACTGTTGTAGTAAATCAATTAATAGCAATAGCTACGAACGCCCTTTTAGGGGATGGGAGTTCATTTACCGGTTTTGATATGAGCACGAAGTTGAAACTGATCGGCGTTGATGTTGCCAGCTTTGGTGATCCGTTTGTAAGTGGTGATGCTGTGAGAAGTATTGTGTTTGATGACAGCGTGAAGGGTGTGTACAAACGCATTAATGTAAGTGCCGACGGCAAACAATTGCTTGGTGGAATTCTTGTAGGCGATGCTGAGCAATACAATATGTTATTGCAAACCTGCAAAAACAGAGTGGTGTTGCCTCCCAATACAGAAGATGTTATTCTTGGTGCAAGAGGTGGTGAAGGCGATGCTGGTGCAGGTGTAACAAGCTTGCCTGATGATGCAGTGATCTGCAGTTGCGAAGCTGTAACAAAAGGTGCTATTTGTGATGCGGTAAAGCTGGGTTACGAAACTGTGGATGGTATTAAGAAATGTACCAAAGCAGGAACAGGTTGTGGTGGTTGTGTGCCAATGGTAAAAGATCTGATGCTGCATACTATGAAAGCATCTGGTAAAGTGGTGCGTAATGTATTGTGCGAACATTTTGATTACAGTCGCCAGGAATTGTTTGATCTCATCAAAATAAATGATCTGCGAACCTACGATGCAGTGCTGGATAAATTTGGTAAAGGTGATGGTTGCGAATTATGTAAGCCTCCCGTTGCGTCGATCCTTGCAAGCTTGTGGAATGAAGTGATCCTGAAAAAAGGAAATGATACTGCACAGGATAGTAATGATCGTTTCCTCGCAAATATTCAAAAAGGAGGAACCTATTCAGTTGTACCACGTATTCCGGGTGGAGAAATTACACCTGATAAATTAATTGTAATTGGACAGGTTGCAAAGAAGTATAATCTCTATACAAAAATTACCGGTGGTCAACGTATTGATCTGTTTGGTGCACACCTGAGCGATTTGCCAAATATCTGGGAAGAATTAATTGAAGCAGGTTTTGAAAGCGGACATGCATACGGTAAAAGTTTACGCACTGTAAAAAGTTGCGTTGGCAGTACCTGGTGTCGTTTTGGTTTACACGACAGTGTAAGTTTTGCAATACGTGTTGAAGAGCGTTACCGTGGTCTTCGATCACCACATAAATTAAAAGGCGGTGTGAGCGGTTGTATCCGTGAGTGTGCCGAAGCACAGAGTAAAGACTTCGGTATCATCGCTACAGAAAAAGGCTGGAACCTGTATGTATGTGGCAACGGTGGCAGCAAACCGCAACATGCGTTGCTACTCGCTTCAGATATTGATGAAGAAACATGTGTAAAATATCTTGATCGATTCCTGATGTTCTATGTAAAAACAGCAGATCCGTTAACACGTACAGCTACGTGGTTAAATAAAATGGAAGGTGGTATTGATTATCTGCGTTCAGTTGTAGTGCATGATGCACTGGGTATGAATGCAGAGTGGGAAGCCGCTATGGAAAATCATGTTAACAGCTACGAGTGCGAATGGAAAGCTGCTATTGAAACCCCTGAATTACGTAAGCGCTTTAATCACTTTGTAAATGCACCGGCGGAAAAAGATCCTTCAGTGGTATTTGATCCTATGCGTGAACAGAAGCGTGCAAAAGAATGGAAATAAATTTTGGTTTTGAATAATACGATTGCTGCCATATAAAATTTTGCTTTTAACCTGCGAATAATACTTCAAACGATTTTTCGATGATTGATTGCTTATAGGCCCGTTGGCCACTTTTCTGCGATTGCTACCATATAAAAAAAGGTAATGCAGCTGTTCATCTTCTTTTTTTCTTGCGAACAGCTTTTATAAATCCTTTAAGTACTAAATATATGATCGCAGAAAAAACAATTACCTGGTTTGCCGCCTGCAGAACCGAAGATGTGCCTGCAAACGGTGGCGTGTGTGTGAAATACAACGACACACAAATTGCACTTTTCCATTTTACGAGAAGAGATGAGTGGTATGCCACCCAGAACGAATGCCCCCATCGCATGCAAATGGCATTAAGCCGTGGTATGATCGGTACACAGAACGATGAACCGAAAGTGGCTTGCCCGTTTCACAAAAAAACGTTTTCACTGGTTACCGGCGAATGCCTTAGCGGCGATGAATGTGCTATTAAAACCTACGAGGTGAAAGTAGAAGATGGTATTGTATTTATAGGAGTTGATGAAGAATAGTGTTCGAAAATAAAGCCCGGCAGATGGCAGTCTAACCGGGCTGGATGATTCAAAGATTCTATCACTTTAAAATCGACCAAAAGTAACATGAAAAAATTAAACACAAAAAGTGTAATGATCGTTGGAGTGCTGTTGGCAGCCGGTACTTCATTAAAAGCACAGTTTACGTTAACCGGGCAGGTGCGCACACGTTCAGAATACAGGGATGGTGCAGGCATACCGCTTCCGTTAACAAGTCAACCCGCTTTCTTTACTTCGCAACGTACCCGTTTAAGTTTTGGTTACAAAAACAACCGCATCCAGTTTTTAACTTCTGTACAGGATGTACGGGTGTGGGGACAAGATGCTTCTTCTATCAGCAATGCCGATGGCAGCAAATTAGGTGTACACGAAGCATGGGCCGAAGTAACATTGGCCAACAAAAAAGATTCTTCATTCAAACATGCAAAGGTTGATTATTTAGGTTTTCGTATTGGCAGACAGGAATTAATGTATGATGACAGCCGTTTATTGGGTAACCTCGACTGGTTGCAACAGGCCCGCCGACATGATGCGCTTGTATTTAAATTGATCAACAAAGGATGGCAGGTTGATCTGGGTGCAGCCTTCAATCAAAATACCGATGCGTTTAACTATAACGGAACTTTTTATACGCCTGCGAATGTAAATCCTTACGTAAAGAACAGCAGGGGAAATCTTGTGGTAACACCTGCAGGTTTAATTCCTATTGTAAATACAACCGGCGTGAGTGCAAAAACAGGAACACTGTCGATGCAAAATCCACCCAGCACCAATGCATTGGGCCAACACTACAAAGCATTGCAGTTTTTATATGCAGCAAAAACATTCGGCCAAACAAAAATTACCGGGCTGGTTGTAAGCGATCAGTTTTCAAAATACCGTCTCGATTCTGTAAAAACAATTGCAGGAACCGACACTGGCTATGTATTTGGTCGCCGTTACAACAAAGCAGGTACTCATGCCCGTTATACAGCCGGGTTGCTCATCAACAGCATAATGGATAAAAAGAAATTATTTACACTCACTGCAGGCGCTTATTACCAAGGCGGAAAAGATAAAGAAGGTTTGAAGCTTTCTGCCTATACAACAACTGCTTCGTTAACCTATGCAAAAAAGAATTGGTCATATGCTATCGGTTGGGATTATGTTTCGGGCAATGATGCGTTCAGTACATCAACAACCAATCACCGCTTCGATCCCTTGTATGGTACACCGCATAAGTTCTGGGGATTGATAGATTATTTCTATGTAGCAACAGGTTCACCTGTTGGCGGATTAAGTAATCCTTTTGCAAAGATCAGGTTCACATCAAAAGATAAACGCTTTACAACTGGATTGGATTATCACTACTTCGCATTGGCAAAAGATCAGAAAGATATTGCAGGCAATGCCATCAACAAATATATCGGCAGCGAATTCGACTGTGTAAGTACGTATCAACTCAACAAGTTTACAGCACTCGAGTTGGGTTTAAGCTACATGGCTTCAACCAAAAGCATGGAGTATGCCAAGGCAGTAACACCGGGCAGTACACAACGTAACAACAGCTGGGCTTATCTGCAAATAAATATCAAACCCGATTTTTTTAGCAAATGATCTATACAATAAAAAATATTCATCAACTTAAAACTAATTGTTATGGCAGTAACTAATCAACCTTTATCGAAGCTTAACATTTTTTCGTTGAGTGGTGTGCAAATGAAAACCTTCCATGTAACCTGGCTTACATTCTTTGTTTGCTTTTTTGGATGGTTCGGTTTGGCGCCACTGATGCCAACTATTAAAGAAGATCTGCATTTAGATAAATCGCAGATCGGCAATATTATTATTGCATCAGTATCAGGTACCATCATTGCACGTTTGCTTATTGGTAAGTTGTGCGACACATGGGGGCCACGCAAAACATACACAGCTTTGTTACTCATTGGCGCAATACCTGTAATGGGTGTTGGCCTTGCTGAGTCTTATACATCATTTCTCTTGTTCCGTTTGGCCATCAGTATCATTGGTGCATCTTTTGTGATCACACAATTTCATACATCGGTAATGTTTGCATCAAACATTAAAGGAACAGCCAATGCAGTTGCCGGTGGCTGGGGCAACCTGGGGGGAGGTATCACCAACATGGTAATGCCGTTGATCTTTGCGGCTATAGTTGGGTTTGGATATACAAAAGGCGAAGCATGGCGTTATGCAATGATTGTTCCCGGTGTGATGATGCTGCTTGCTGCGTTTCTTTATTTCCGTTATACAAAAGATACACCTGCCGGCAACTACGATGAAATTGATCGGGAAGTGAAAGTAAAAGGTAAAACAGATTACAGCGTATTGAAAGACTGGAGAGTGTGGGCGCTTGCATTAGCGTATGCAGTTTGCTTTGGTATGGAAATTACGTTCGACAATATAGCAGCCTTGCACTTTGTACAGGAGTTTGATTTAACACAAAGCAGTGCAGGTTTTTGGGCCGGTGTGTTTGGTTTCATGAATATTTTCGCACGTGCACTTGGTGGAATCTTTGCTGATAAAGTAGGTAAGAAATACGGTATGCGTGGGAAAGGTTTATTACTTGCTTCTGTGTTATTACTCGAAGGTGCAGGTTTGATCTTGTTTGCACAGGCCGGTTCGTTTACAATGGCTATCGTCTCCATGATCTCTTTTGCGTTATTCTTAAAAATGGCAAATGGCGCTACGTATGCCATCACTCCGTTTGTGAATGAAAAGAATGTGGGTTTGGTGAGTGGCATTGTTGGTGCTGGTGGCAATGTGGGTGGTATGTTATTCGGTTTCCTTTTTAAAAGTAAAAATATCACGTACGTTGATGCGTTTGGATATATCGGCATGATCGTTATTGCAGTATCGCTGCTGGTATTGGTGACAAAGTTTTCGAAGAAAGAAAAAGTAGCAGAACTAAACGTAGCATTGGAAAATGCTGCCTGATGACAAACGATTGCTTGCCTTAAAAAACGAATGCGTGCTGCATAATCATATGATGAAAATTTCAGAACATAATCATACAAAAGCGAATCTTACCACTTGTTGTTATTGTGGTGTAGGTTGTGGTATTGTTACCACAAAGGATAAGCTTGGACGTTTGCATGTGGAAGGAGATAAGAATCACCCGGTAAACAAAGGCATGCTATGCAGTAAAGGCATGAATCTGCATTACACCGTAAATGATCGCAGCGATCGTTTGCTTTATCCTGAAATGCGTTACAATCGCAACCAGGCACGCCAACGTGTAACTTGGGATGCTGCATTGGAACGCACCGCAAAAGTGTTTGCTACACTCATTGAAAAATACGGTCCCGATTCTGTTGCTTTTTATGCATCGGGACAATGTTTAACTGAAGAATATTATGTGATCAATAAACTCATCAAAGGTTTTATTGGCAGCAATAATATCGATACCAACTCACGACTTTGTATGAGCAGTGCAGTGGTTGGCTATAAAATGAGTTTGGGTGAAGACAGTGTGCCGGTGAGCTATGACGATTTGGAATTAGCGGATGTAATTTTTGTTGCCGGTGCTAACCCTGCCTGGTGTCATCCCATTTTGTGGAGAAGAGTAGAAGCAGCACATGAAAAAAATCCTGATCTTAAAATTATTGTAAGCGATCCACGAAAAACACAAACCTGTTCTATTGCCAATGTGCATTTGCAATTAAACCCGGGCACAGATGTAACGCTGCATCACGCAATAGGAAGAGTGTTAATCGAGAACGGAAATGTTGATCTCGACTTTATTACTAATCATGCAGAAGGTTTTGAAAAATACCGTGACACTGTATTTGAACGCACAGTGGCAGAAGCCGCTATCATTTGTGGTGTTGATGAAAAAGATATTCGTTTAGCTGCAACTTATATTGGCAAAGCGAAAGGCTTTATAACTATGTGGACGATGGGTTTGAACCAAAGTGTGATTGGTGTAAATAAAAATCTTTCACTCATCAATTTAAATTTAATTACCGGTCATATTGGGAAACCAGGCTCTGGTCCGTTGTCATTAACAGGTCAGCCAAATGCAATGGGAGGAAGAGAAGTAGGTGGCTTGAGTAATTTATTACCTGCCCACCGTGATCTGCTCAATCCGCAACACCGTGCTGCTGTTGAACAATTCTGGGGTGTTGCTCCCGGAACCATTGCTTCAAAGCCAGGCTTGACTGCTACAGAAATGTTTGAAGCGTTGAACGATGGACGATTAAAAGCCATCTGGATACTTTGTACGAATCCATTGATCAGTTTGCCTGATGTGCGCATGGCAGAAGAAGGATTGAAAAAAGCAAAGTTTGTAGTGGTACAGGAAGTAAGTAATCGCCCCGAGACAATCAAGTATGCTGATGTGCTGTTACCTGCAGCATCATGGACTGAAAAAGAAGGCACTATGACCAACGCAGAGCGGCGCATCAGCTATTTGAATAAAATTATAGATGCACCCGGTGAAGCCTTGCCCGATGCAGAGATCATTTGCCGCTTTGCAAAAAAGATGGGCTATAAAGGATTTGATTATAACAGCTTCTCCGAAATTTTTGCAGAGCATGTGGCGCTTACTGCCGGCACCAATATCGACATGAGCGGATTGAGTTATGAAATTCTGAAAGAGAAGCGAAGCGTACAATGGCCATATACAAAAGATGCGCAGGGTTATGGTACAAAGCGACTGTTCACCGATAAGAAATTTTATACCGCATCACAAAAAGCCATCATTCATTCATTCAATGATGAAAATCAATCGGAGAAATTAAGTCCTGATTTTCCATTGGTGTTAACCACCGGCCGCATCCGTGACCAGTGGCATACCATGAGCAAAACAGGAAAAGTAAATAAACTCAAACAGCATATTGCAGAATCGTTTTTGGAAATACATCCGGATGATGCAGCTGAACGTTCCATTAAAGAAAATGATCTCGTTGAAATTTTTAATGGCAGAGGTAATGTGCGGGTGAAAGCAAAATTCACAACCGACATTAAAAAAGGTGTTGTGTTTTTGCCGATGCATTGGGGCAAAGTGTTGAACAGCGATCTGAACCGTGCAAACAATCTCACCAACAATTTAGTTGATCCGAAAAGTAAAGAGCCTGATTTTAAATTCTCAGCAGTTGAAGTAAGGCTGCACAAGAAAGCCAAACAAAAAATTATTGTGGTAGGTGCGGGTGCCGGTGCCTGCGGTTTTGTACGCAGCTACCGCATGATCAATACAGATGATGAAATTGAAGTTTTCAGTAAGGAGGATTTTCCCTTTTATAACCGTGTGTTGCTGCCCGATTATATCAGTGGTACTCTTCAGTGGCAGAACCTGATCAAGATGAGTGATGCAGAAGAATATGATTATAATATCAAACTGCATCGTGGTGTAAGTATTTCCGAAATCAACCGTGAACAAAAGACGGTGACTGATAGCAGAGGCAATACGCATCAGTACGATGTGTTGTTGTTGGCGACAGGCAGTCGTGCTGCCATGTTGCGTGATGTGCCTGCCATGCAGGGCATCTTTACCATGCGCAGCAGAACCGATGCGGACAATTTTAAATATCATGTAGATGCGGCAAGGGGAAAAGTAGTGATCGTTGGTGGTGGTTTGTTGGGTATTGAACTGGCTGCATCCTTGCGTGAAGTGGGAGTGGAAGTAACCATTGTACAACGTATCTCCCGTTTAATGGATCGACAGCTCGATCCGTTGGGAAGCCAGCTGTTACACGAAGAATTGACAGATAAGGGCGTTGATATTTATTACAACGATGAGATCGAACGTTTCCTTGGCGATACAACGGTAACTGGTATTCGCCTAAAGAGTGGTTTGATGATCGATTGCCAGGCAATTGTGATAGCAATTGGTACAGTTCCTAACATCGAAATTGCAAAAGCAGCCGGTATTGAATGTAAGCGTGGCGTTGTGGTAGATGAATACCTGCAGACAAATAATCCTTCCGTTTTTGCCATTGGAGAAATTGCAGAATTCAAAGGTTTTCTCTATGGCATTACTGCCGCTGCTGAACAGCAGGCAGAAATTGTTGCACGCTATTTAAGTGGTGATATTTCGAATTACTATTCAGGCTCATTGCTTATGAACATTCTCAAGATGCATGGTACAGAACTTTGTTCATTAGGTGAGGTTGAATGTCCCGATGATCCTGCTTATGAAGAGGTGGTGTTTATTGACAAAGCCAAACGTTATTACAAAAAATGTATCATTCACAATGATCGTTTGGTGGGTGCTATTTTGATAGGTGATAAAAGTGAGTTTCTTGAATACCGCAACCTCATTGAACAAAAAATGGAGTTGAGTGAAAAACGTTTACAACTGTTACGTTCGGGTAAAGCACCTGAGCCTGTTATTGGTAAACTGGTGTGCAGCTGTAACAATGTGGGAGAAGGAAACCTCATCAACAAAATTAAAGAAGGTTGTAAAGATCATTTACAGTTGTGTCAACTAACAGGCGCAGGTATGGGTTGTGGCAGTTGCCGCCCGGAAGTGAAAGCGATATTGGAAGCAAGTCTTCAATCAAATGTAAAAGAACCAGTGTTGTTAGAAAAATAAGTAAACATGCAAAACAGTTCAACCATAAAGATCAATTTCCGGGGTGGGATTATTTCACCGGGTGATCTGTATAATATACTTGTAGCTGCAACAAAAGTGGGTATTCGTCATGTGAGTTTTGGATTACGCCAGCAATTGCTCATTAATGTTGGTATTGAAGACAGACTGGCTTTGCTTGGTGAATTGGATCTGATCGATATTAATTATGAAGTAGGCACAGTGCAATATCCAAACATCGTGAGTTCATATCCTGCCGAAGAAATTTTCATCAATAACACATGGCTCAGTGAAGGTGTGTACAAAGATATATTTGATGGTATCGATTATCAGCCAAAGTTAAAAATCAATGTAAGCGACAGCAACCAGAGTTTCACACCCATGCTTACCGGTAATATCAACTGGGTGGCCGCAAAAGAAGCCGCACATTTTTGGCATTTGTTTATCCGGTTCCCGAAAACAAATACCATTTATGAATGGAACCAGCTGGTGTACAGCAATGATGTTGCAAGGGTGTCGAAAGAAATTGAAGAGATCATCGCCAGTCATCGTGATCGTTTCTTTGATAATACAGAAGCGCAAGGTGAAACATTGATGAAGCTGGTGCATATAGATCGTTACATTACGAAACCTGTTGAAAAACAGGTGCAATTGCCGGCATTTAATCTGCCATACTATGAAGGTTTCAACAGGTACAATAACAATAAATACTGGATGGGCGTGTATCGCAGAGATGAATTGTTTAGTGTTGATTTTCTGAAAGAAGTATGCAGGCTTTGTTTGGAAACCAAGATCGGTCAGCTATGTTCTACACCGTGGAAAAGTATTATTGTAAAAGGAATTGATGAGAAAGATAAACGCAAGTGGAGTTTGTTGCTGGATAAGTATCATCTCAATGTGCGACATGCGGCCAACGAATTGAATTTCCAGGTAGAAGATGATTGCAGTGAAGGATTGGCGTTGAAAAATTATTTGGTTAAGCAATTGAATAGCGAAGATACACGCACATTTGGTCTTTGTATTGGTATTAAAACAAGAAGCAAGAGTGAAGTGTTCAGCAGTATTTTGGTGAAACGTAAACCCTTGCTAAAACTGTTCGGTTGGGAATTGTTGTATGTGTATGATATTCTTTGTGCCAATGATTTCAACCCCAATGCACGCACAGGATTTATATTCAGCAGTAACAATCCAAAATTTTTACTCTCAGAACAATTGCGTCGTTCAGTCAGTGCATTTTACCAGAACCGTGAAGGAAAGATGGCCATTGTTGAAAAAGTATTGCCTGCGAAAAAAGAAGCAGAGAAGAAACCCGTTATACAATATATCCATCAATGTACAGATTGTTTAACCGTGTATGATGAAACAACAGGTGAGCCTGAAAGCAATATTGCAGCAGGCGTGAAGTTTGAATCATTACCTGCAGATTATTGCTGTCCATTATGTGATGCATGTAAAGAAAGTTTTAAGAAAATTGAAAAGTCAGAACTGGGTTTACAAGCCGTTTAATTCGGCATGTGCGTTAAAGTTGCGGAAGCAATATTTCTGTTCTTCTTTAACAGGAATGCTGTATACAGATAAATGATCGAGCATAAATTTCATGCTATGCCTGGTGAGTTGCCCTTGCCGCAGCATTTCGTCAATGATCAATAAGCCTTTGGCAACATAGATGGCACACAATGGTTCATGCTCACCCTCATTAGTAAACAGGTAGGCATCATACCCCGGGTTGTTTACATAATGCTGATAAAGTTCTTTGAGTAAAGCAGGTTCCATCAACGGAAGGTCGCAGGCTAATACCAACAAGTCCTGCGTGGGCAAATGTACATGTGCGCTCAACACACCCAGTAACGGGCCGTGTACAGGAAGCGAAGCTGCATCCACAATCAAATCATCTTTTGCAAAAACTTCGGCATAATCGGCAAATTGCTGGTTGTTCACAGAAATTTTTACAGGCAATTGTAATGCAGCAATTTTATCAACTGCGGTTTGTGCCCATGTTTTTGCTTCATGTTTCAGCAAACCTTTATCTGTGCCCATGCGTGTACTTTGTCCGCCACAAAGTATAATGCCTGTCATAACAGTTGCAATTAGAGTGAACTCTGGTGATGTGGTTTGGTATCGGCATGTCCAAGGCTTTTTCCCGGACTGACAATATCACGTACGATTTGCTTCAGTTCTTTTATTTCCGGAAAACCGCCGTATGCTTTTCGATTGAAAATTTCTTTGCCATCAATGGAGATATGAAAATCGCCGCTTACTTCACTGGGTTGCAATGTAACGCCTTTTAATTCGTTTTCGAATGTGGTGAGTAATTCCTGAGCAATATAAGCCGAACGTAACAGCCAGTTACATTTCGGACAATATTCAATGGTAATAACGGGTTTCATGTTTGCTTTGGCTTAAGGGGTGAAAGAACAGTATAAATGTACTGCTATTTTATAGGGATAGAAAGAATTCTTTCGTTTGAAAATACTGCTTATCGGCTTGGGAAAACCTTTAATTTTAACCATGCTTTCAATCAGTCATTTATATGTTTATCCCATCAAGTCGTTGGGTGGAATTGAATTGAACGAAGCCCGTTTAACCGACCGTGGTTTTGAACACGACCGGCGTTGGATGCTGGTGGGCGAAGACAATCGTTTTTTAACGCAACGTGAATTTGCACAAATGGCCTTGTTGCGCACTGCCATTCATGCAAATGAATTAACCGTTTATGAAAAGGGAAGTGAAGCCGACAAGATCAGTCTTAACTTGTACCCAACAGGCACCGACTTAATGAGTGTGCAGGTTTGGGATGATGTGTGCGAAGCCATTGAAGTAAGCAACGAAGCTAACGCATGGTTTACAGAAAAATTAAATCTTTCCTGTAAACTGGTGTACATGCCCGATGCCAGCGTACGAAAAGTAGATACGGAGTATGCGTTCAATAACGAACTCACCGGCTTCTCTGACGCTTTTCCTGTATTGATGATCGGCCAGGCATCGTTGGACGATTTAAACAGCCGGTTGGAAAACCCTGTGCCAATGAACCGTTTTCGTCCGAACATTGTCTTTACAGGTGGAGCTGCATTTGAAGAAGATACGATGCAACATTTTCAAATTGCGGGAATTGATTTGTATGCAGTGAAACCCTGTGCACGATGCGTGGTAACAACCACCGACCAGGAAACAGGCATCATAGCAAAGGAGCCATTGAAAACGCTATCGACGTACAGAACAGGAAACAACAAAGTGTATTTCGGACAGAATATTTTATACAAGAATACAGGAACAATAAAAGTGGGAGATGAGTTGAAGGTAGTGCAGGTAAAAGCACCATTAGAACTGAATAAATAGAGTGGACGTCATTGCGAGGAACGAAGCAATCTTTTCATAACCGAGATTGCTTCGCCAAACAACAAGGTGCGCAATGACAATTAAAACAAAAAATAAATGTTGATCGATCAATATAACAGGGTACATAATTATTTACGGATATCGTTAACCGATAACTGCAACCTGCGTTGCTTTTATTGTATGCCGGAGGAAGATTATGAGTTTACAAAGCAATCGCACCTGATGCAGGCTGATGAAATCGAATCGCTGGCGAAAACATTTGTGCAGCTGGGTGTCAATAAAATACGTTTAACCGGCGGCGAACCGTTGGTACGTAAAGATGCAGCTGAAATAATCCGTCGTTTAGGAAAGTTGCCGGTAAAGCTTACGCTTACTACCAACGGCACACGCTTACACGAGTTTGTGGATGTGCTGGAAGAAGCCGGTGTACGTTCGCTCAACATCAGCTTAGATACGTTGCAGGCTGAGACATTCAAACATATTACACGCAGAGATCAGTTTCAAACCGTACTCAACAATATTCAATTGCTCATCAACCGCAACTTTCATGTAAAAGTAAATGTGGTGGTGATGAAAGGTTTGAATGATGGGGAAATCAACGATTTTATTGCCTGGACAAAAGATACAGCTGTGCATGTACGCTTCATCGAGTTCATGCCTTTCAGCGGCAACAAATGGACGAGCAACAAAGTATTTACCCTGCAACAGATATTGCAGGTGGTGGAACAACAGTATTCTTTTCTTCCATTAAAAAATGAAGAACATGATACCGCCAAGGGATACATCGTTCCCGGTCATGCAGGAACATTTGCTGTCATCAGTACCATGAGCGCTCCTTTTTGCAGCACCTGCAACCGCATGCGTTTAACCGCCGATGGAAAAATGAAAAATTGTTTATTTGCCGAACAGGAAATGGACTTATTAACCGCATTGCGTAACAGTGAAGATGTAACCCAACTCATCAGGCAAAACATCGCCTCAAAGGCAAAAGAACTCGGCGGACAATTCACTGCCGACTTTGAACACATCAATGCAGAAACCATTCATAACAGAAGTATGATCGGGATAGGAGGATGAGACCGGAAAGTCTTACTTTTAACAGCTGTTTTTAACATTATCATTGTTTGATCTGTTTAAGAAACTGAACCATTTATCAGCATTTTTGTAATCAAATTTATAATATCAACAACTGTTTTTACATTCGAAAGACTGTGGCCGGGTACCCTGCTACAGAACAAAATAAAACTCGCACAAAAAATGAAAACGATACTTGTAACTTTTTTAACGGTTGCCTCTGCCATCACAGTTTTATCTTTCAATCAGAGCTTTGATCTGAAAGCAAGTATTGCTCGTGGCGAAGCAATTTATACAACACAATGTGCCTCCTGTCATTTGCCGGAGGGAGAGGGCATTGCAGAAGTATTTCCGCCATTGGCAAAGTCAGACTATCTGAAAGATAAAAACCGGTTGATCAAAGTTGTTTTACAGGGAGTACGTGGCCCTATAAAAGTAAATGGCGTGGAGTATAACAGCGAAATGCCCGGTGTTCAACTGACCAATCAACAGGTGTCGGATGTGTTGAATTTTATTCGTAACTCATGGGGCAACAAGGCACCTGCCATCTTGCCCACCGAAATACAGGCCGGATTAAAAGCACCATCTAAAAATTATCAGAAATATTAATTGATTTTTCACGAGGGCATGCATTGTTACTGGTATGACGAAAGAGATCAATGAAATAATTGCTGCTTACAAACAGGCAACGCAGAAAAATATAAAGACTGCGTTGGCAACAGTTGTGTACGTGGAAGGCTCATCGTACCGCCGGCCCGGTGCACGTATGCTAGTAGAAGAAAACGGACGTATGACGGGGGCCATTAGTGGTGGTTGCCTGGAAGGAGATGCATTGCGAAAAGCATTGCTGGCCATTCATCAAAACCAAAACAAACTCGTTACCTACAATTCAATGGACGACGAAGATGTGGAGTTTGGAGTACAGTTAGGGTGCAATGGTATTGTACATATTCTGTTCGAACCAATTGATGCGAAGGATGAAAACAATCCCATTGCATTACTGGAACGTTCGCAGTTGTACCGGAGAGAAACAGTATTAGTTACGTTGTTTTCGCTTACTAACTTTCACGGTCATCAACCCGGCACTTGTTTTTTTCTTGACAAAGGAAGTCAGCACAGCAAAATTGATGATGCAGGTTTACAAGTATTGATGGAAGAGGAGGCAGCAGCTGTATTGAAAGCCGGAGCTTCGTTCATAAAGGAATATGATGGATTTGAATTGACTGCCTTTATTGAATTGCTGCTACCAACAGTTGCATTGGTTATTGTTGGAGCAGGTAACGATGCACTTCCATTAATTGAAATGGCAAAAGTGTTGGGTTGGCAAGTTACCGTTGCTGATGGCAGGCCTGCTTATGCTAATACACAACGTTTTCCGGATGTGCATCAGTTACTCATTGGAAAACCCGAAGAAATTATCCGTCAACTTGCAATAGATGAATGGACAGTGTTTGTGTTGATGACACATAATTACAAGTACGATCTGGCGATGCTGAAAGAATTATTGCCGATCAACTGCAGATATATCGGTACACTCGGGCCAAAGAAACGTTTGGAACGGATGTTCGCCGAATTAAGCGATGAAGGTATTGTTGTAACAGATGAACAAAAGGCAATTATTCATGGGCCGATTGGTCTGGATATCGGCGCTGAAGCCGCAGAAGAAATTGCACTATCCGTATTGGCAGAAATAAAAGCGGTGTTTGCTGAACGTACCGGCAGTTTCCTGAAAAATCGTTCAGTGAGTATTCACACACGCACTGAATTGGAACAACCCAAAACCAATGCCGATGCCAAATGAACAAACACATAGGGACGCAGGTGTCATCATACTTGCTGCCGGCGCATCATCCCGTCTTGGTTCCCCCAAACAGTTACTTCCATTTTCAGGCACTACTTTATTGCAACACAGCATTGACGTTGCAGAAAAATCAGAAGCATCTGTTGTAATAATTATTACCGGGGCAAATGCTGAAGAAATCACAACCAATGCAAACTATACAAAGGCGGCGATACGCATGAATACTGCATGGCAGGAAGGAATGGCATCCAGTATCCGTTGCGGGCTGGAATCGTTACAGCAACTACATCCCCAAATTAAAAGGGTGATACTAATGGTAGCCGATCAACCATTTGTAACCACTGCATTGTTGAACGATCTGATGAATGTACAAGAGAAAGAGAGCTGCGACATTGTAGCCAGCAACTATGAAATTACATTTGGAACTCCTGTATTATTTACCAAACGTTTTTTTCCTGAGCTGATGAAACTTACAGGTGATGTAGGGGCAAAAAGTCTGGTTCGGAAACATCTTAACGAAACAGCTTTCGTATCATTTCCGAAAGGGGAGGTTGACATAGATACGGTAGAAGATTATAAAAAACTGAATGAATAAGAAATAAAATTGACCATTTACGAAGACTTAAATGAAATGGCTTCAGCAATCAGAACAACTTTCGATACAGACTAAACCATACAACGTGATTACAGTAGCAGAAGCAAAACAAATTATTTCAAACAACGTCATTGCATTAAGCCCTGTTACGCTCCCTATATTGCAGGCAAGAGGAAAAGTAGTAGCAGCAGATGTATTTGCAACCGTTGATATTCCTGCTTATCCGCAATCGGCTATGGATGGTTATGCATTTGCATTTGATGACCGGCAAAAAGAATTAGTGATCGAAGGAGAGATGGCGGCAGGCAGTTCTTCATTAATTGAAGTGACAAGAGGCAAAGCCATTCGCATTTTCACCGGCGCACCTGTACCTGCCGGAGCAGATACGGTGGTGATGCAGGAAAAAGTAAGAATAGAAAACGGCAGATTGATTATTGAAGATGATAAACTGCAACGCAACAGTAATGTTCGCCCCGTTGGTTCTGAAATAAAAGCAGGAGAACTGGCATTGCCAAACGGAACTGTATTAACTGCAGCGGCTATTGGTTTTTTAGCCGGCATTGGTGTTACAGATGTGGCAGTAATACCTGATCCAGTGATCAGTTTAATTGTTACAGGGAATGAATTGCAGCAGCCCGGCAAACCGTTAGCGTACGGACAAGTGTACGAATCCAATTCGTACAGTTTAACCGCAGCATTGGAATCGTTGCATCTTTCACTCAGTAATGTTTATACCGCAAAAGATGATCCCGATGAATTAACAGCAACATTGCAACAGGCATTGAACGAAAGTGATGTAGTGTTGCTCACCGGTGGTGTGAGTGTTGGTGAATACGATTTTGTAATTCAGTCTGCAGAGAAGTGTGGGGTAAAACAGCAGTTTCATAAAATAAAACAACGACCGGGAAAGCCATTGTTCTTTGGAACAAGAAACGAAAAACTCGTATTTGGTTTACCGGGCAATCCCTCTTCGGTACTTACGTGTTTTTACGAATACGTAACGGAAGCATTAGCTATTCAAACAAAACGCCCGTTACAAGTAATAGAAGTGCAAACTGTATTGGCAGAAGATTGCAAGAAAGCACCGGGACTTACCCACTTTCAAAAAGCATATTACGACGGGCAAACGGTGCTGCCATTAACCGAACAAGAATCTTATAAACTTAATTCATTTGCAACGGCGAATTGTTTGTTGGTGCTTGAAGAAGAAAAAGAATATCGAACCAACGATCCTGTAAGCATTCATCTTTTACCTGTTTAACTCTGATGGACTATATCTACCTTTTTTATGCACTCTTATTTCTTGTTGCATTTTTGTATGCATCGGTAGGGCATGGTGGTGCAAGTGGTTACCTTGCATTGATGGCTATCTTCAGCATGGCGCCCGATGTGATGAAGCCAACAGCATTGTTGCTAAATTTGTTTGTGTCGCTCACATCATTCATCCAGTTTTATCGGGGTGGTTATTTTAAGTTGAAATTATTTCTGCCGTTTGCTTTGGCATCGGTGCCGTTTGCTTTTCTCGGAGGATTGATAACGGTTGATGCTTCTGTTTACAAACAGATACTGGGCTGGCTCTTGTTATTGCCGGTTATCCGCTTTCTTTTCTTCAACAAGTTTGAAGTAGAAGAACAAAAGAAGCATTCGTTGCCGTTGGCTATTTTAATTGGTGCAGGTATTGGATTTCTGTCGGGATTGATCGGAATTGGCGGCGGCATTATTTTGTCGCCGGTATTATTGTTGCTGCATTGGGCCAACATGAAGCAAACTGCTTCCATCAGCGCCTTGTTTATTTTTGTGAATTCATTGTCGGGATTGGCTGGCCAAATCACAAAAGGGATTCATTTTACAGCCGATATGTATGTATTTGTTTGTATTGCGTTCATCGGTGGTTTAGCAGGCGCCTATTTTGGTGCTGTAAAAATGAAACATACGGTTTTAAAATATACGCTGGCAACCGTGCTGCTGGTGGCCGCAATAAAATTGATTGTTACCAGTATTTAAACGTGGATCGAATAAATTTGCAGAACATGATTACAGTGTTGTTTTTCGGCAAGCTTAGAGAAATAGCAGGAACGAGCATTGATCTGCCGCCTGTTGCTTCAACAGATGAACTGTTGGATCAATTGCGATTGCAATACCCGGCACTGGCAGCTGAAAAGTATGTTGTTGCGGTGGATAAGAAAACGATCACAGCCAATACAATGCTTAACAATAATTCAATCGTTGCCTTATTACCACCTTTCTCCGGCGGATAGACATGAACAACGACCAACTATATGAACGTTATCAACGCCAACTGATCCTGAAAGGATTTGGTGCAGAGGCGCAGCAGAAACTGTTGTCGGCATCTGTTTTGGTGATCGGTGCAGGTGGATTGGGTTGCCCGGTGCTGCAATATTTAACAGCAGCAGGTGTAGGCGTAATTGGCATTGTGGATGATGATGTGGTATCGCTTTCCAATCTGCATCGCCAGGTATTGTACAATGTACAAATGATCGGCCGTTCAAAAGTTGAGTGTGCCGTTGAAGTATTACAACAATTAAATCCGCAAACAAAGTTTACGCTTTACAACGAACGGCTCACAAACAAAAATGCTGCAATCATTCTTTCTGCATTTGATGTAATTGTTGATGGCTCTGATAATTTCGCCACCCGTTATTTAGTGAATGATGCTTGTGTGCTGCTGAATAAACCGTTGTTGTACGGTGCGATTTCGGCATACGAAGGACAGGTAGTTGTATTCAATATTGAACAGCACAACGAACGCTCCGTTAATTACCGTGATCTGTTTCCGCATCCACCAAAAGAAGGTGAAGTGTTGAATTGTGCAGAAGCAGGTGTACTGGGTGTATTGCCGGCCATCATCGGCAGTATGATGGCAAATGAAACCATTAAACTCATTACCGGAACAGGTGTGTTACTTGCAAATAAGCTATTCACCTATAACACGCTCAACAATCAAACCTATGAACTGGAGTTGAGCAAACAGGCAGATACAGCTTCACTCATTCCTGCAAGTATTCAAGCATTAGAACAAACAGATTATGAGTGGTTGTGCGGTACAGCAACAGTTGTACAGGAAATTGATGCCGCTTTATTTAATGATATGATTGCAGAAGGTAAAGCGGCCATCGTTGATGTACGGGAAAAAGATGAGTTGCCTGTTGTAACGGAATTCAGTCATATGCAGATTGCATTAAGTCAATTGCAGCAACATGCAAGCTGGTTAACAGAAGATACGATTGTTCTCTTTTGTGCATCGGGTAAACGCAGTGCAATAGCGGCCAAACAGTTGACAGAATTGTTTGGCACTTCAAAAAAGATCTATAGTTTAAAAGGCGGTATTCAGCAATGGATACAGCAACAACAAATTGTATAATGGAACGTAAAGCAAAAAATATTTTTATTGAAGGCGCAATTACTCCTGCATTTATTGCAGACAGTATTGCCAAGCACAGCAGCAAAAAAAATATCGGCGGACATAGTATTTTCTTAGGACAAGTGAGAGCAGATATAATTGATGAAAAGAAAGTCGCTGCGATTGAATACACGACATATGAAGAACTGGCATTGGAAAAAATGCATACGATTCGGGAAGAAATATTTGTGAAGTATGAACTAACCTGTATGCATGTGCATCACAGTTTAGGTAAAGTGGCAGCAGGAGAGATCTGTTTGTTTGTGTTTACTTCTTCTGCTCATCGTCGACCGGCAATTGATGCCTGCAACGAAGTAGTGGAACGCATTAAAACAGAATTACCCGTTTGGGGAAAAGAATTATTCGAAGACGAAACACATCAATGGAAAGTAAATCAATAAGCAATGGTCGACATTACGCATAAATCAACAACATTACGCCAGGCAATCGCATCAGCAACACTCACCGTTTCCAAGCAGGAAACCATTGCTGCTATTCAAAACAAAAAGGTACCCAAAGGGGATGTGTTTGAATTTTCACGGGCAGCTGGTTTGCTCGCCATTAAAAAAACAAGTGATGTAATACCCGATTGTCATCCCTTGCCGGTTGAGTTTGCATCTATTAAACATGAATTAGATGGATTAAGCATCCGCATTTTTGTTGAAGTCCATACAATTTATAAAACCGGCGTAGAAGTAGAAGCGATGCATGGTGCAGCCATTACGGCATTAACGATGTATGATATGCTCAAACCATTGGATAAAGGGGTTGAGATATCTTCCATTAAACTGGAAAGTAAGAAAGGTGGCAAAACTGATTTTAAAGATGAGTTGAAGGAAAGCATCCGTACTGCAGTCATCGTTTGTTCAGACTCTGTTGCTGCAGGTACAAAAGAAGACAGCAGCGGTAAAGCCATTCTGCAAAAGCTGGAGCAACATCAACTCAAGACATCGGTATATGAAATCATTCCCGATGAATTTGAAGTTATTCAATCAAAAGCCAAACAATACAGCAAAGAGGGATTCAATTTAATTCTCTTCACCGGAGGTACCGGTCTTTCGCCACGAGATATTACTCCCGAAGCTATTCAACCTTTACTTGATCGTGAAATTCCCGGCATGATGGAAGCGGCACGCAACTATGGCCAGCAACGCACCCCCTATGCCATGTTATCACGAGGTGTGGCGGGATTCATCAGCAACTCACTCGTTATTACTTTACCCGGTTCCACAAAAGGTGCCGAAGAAACCATGGATGCATTGTTCCCATATGTCTTGCATTTGTTTCGGGTAGCAAAGGGCATGCGGCATGATGAGAAATAAGTCGAAGAAATTTGCAACCGTTTGGAAACAAAAAAAGCGATTCAAACGAATCGCTTTTTAGTTGGTGCCCAGGACTGGATTCGAACCAGCACATCCTTGCGAACGCTGCGACCTGAACACAGTGCGTCTACCAATTTCGCCACCTGGGCAACTTATCCCGACAGTGTCGGGATTCAGGGCTGCAAATGTAAAGGAATTTGAGAAATAAAATGGAAGCTTTCTGCTGCATTTTATTCTTTCGACTGTTTTTTCAATCCCAGTATTAAAATACCGGCAATTACCAGCATTGTTCCCACAATCTGCGACCAATGAATAGTTTCATTTAAAAACCACCAGGCCTGTAAAATGGTTGATACCGGCCCAATGCTGGAAATGATGGCTACGTTATTACTGCCAATACGCTTGGTGCCGCCGGCAATGAAATAGGAGGGAAGAACAGTGGCAATAATTCCCAGCAGCAAACCATACACCCAATGTTGTTTTGCAATAACAAAAATCGAAGAGGCTTCATGCTTTACCAAAAAGTGAATAAAAATACCGGCCGTTGCAGAAAGCATAGCATACGATGTAAACTTGGTGGCACCGGTTAAAGGAATCAACCGGCCACTGCCAACAATATAAATTGCATACGTGATTGAGCAGAGAAAGATCAGTAATCCACCAATAAAAAAGCCCGGCTCTAAGTGATACAGATTGAATTCTCCTGCATAAGCCAAACCAATACCGCTGTACGTAAGTAACAGTGCGATCCGTTGGTTCTTTTGTATCTGTTGTTTAAAAACAACAGCATTGATCAGCACCACAAAACTGGGATAGAGAAAAAGGATCAATCGTTCCAGCCCGGCCGATATATAACGTAACCCTTCAAAATCGAGATAGCTGCTTATGTAATAACCCAGCAGCCCAACAATGATCAACTGCATCCATTGCTTTACAGTCAGCAATGATCCGTTTTGTCTTGTAACAAACAATACCGCAATGTAAAAGGGCAATGCAAAGAGCATCCGCAGCGTTAAGAGCGACAATGCATCAATTTCAATATTTGCAAATGCCTTCTTTACAATAATCGCTTTGGTTGAAAACAACACCGAACCAATGAATGTAAGTGCAAAGCCAATAAAGGAAACTGAATATTTTTTCGGCATAGCTGTGAATAAAAAAAAGTCCTGCTGATACACAACAGGACTTTCAAATGTTATAAAGGATAACCACCTGTCTTACACACTAACGTTGAAATCACGCAGAGCATCATTCAAACTTGTCTTGAGGTCGGTGCTTGGTTTACGCTGACCAATAATCAATGCACAACCAACACCAAACTCACCTGCAGGGAATTGCTTATTGTACGTTCCCGGAATTACCACGCTGCGTGCAGGCACACGGCCTTTCATTTCAATTGGCTCAGGTCCGCTTACATTAATAATTTTTGTTGACTGTGTAAGTACCACGTTTGCGCCCAACACCGCTTCTTTTTCTACCCGTACACCTTCCACCACAATACAACGGCTGCCTACAAACACACCATCTTCAATAATTACAGGGCTTGCCTGCAATGGCTCCAATACACCACCAATACCAACACCACCACTTAAGTGAACGCCTTTACCAATTTGTGCACAGCTGCCCACCGTTGCCCATGTATCAACCATGGTGCCTTCATCCACATATGCGCCAATATTTACATAGCTTGGCATCAACACTACATTTTTTGCCAGGTAAGCACCATAGCGAGCTACTGCATGTGGCACGGCACGCACACCAAGATCTTTATAATTTTTCTTCAGCAACATTTTGTCGTAAAACTCAAACGGTTCCACATCCCATGTCTGCATTTGCTGAATACCAAAGTACATCAGGATCGCCTGCTTCACCCACTCATTAACCTGCCAGCCATCGGCTACAGGTTCTGCCGTACGCAAACGGCCTTTATCCACTTCTTCAATTACTGCACGCACAGCATCGCTGTACTTATTATCCTTCAAAAGTTCACGGTTTCCCCATGCTTCAAGAATCAAATCTTTCATTGTTATTTCAAATTTGCTGCGAAAATAGTCAATAGTGAATTGTGAATGGTCAATGGGTGCATTTAAAATTATCAACTCATTTGAAGATAATATTTTGATACCAACAACGGTTTTTCATAGCATCGCCTGTTGCCACGCAAGCTCTTGTACGTTCGGGAATACTGTTCATCAGAAACCCACCCCTAAATCCCCTCCCAAGGCGGGACTTGCCAGCACACAATCCTTGCTTATCAACCTCTCTGTCATTCATCATACTGTTTGTCTTGCATCGTACTCATAACCCATAACACATAACCCGTAACATTCCAAATGTATACCGTCCGACGGGGGCGTCTGACGATGCAACTCATTCACAACCTCACTCACCACTTCCGACTTATATTTGCGCCATGAATATCGGTTTCGACGCTAAACGGGCATACCACAATCAAACAGGATTAGGGCATTACAGCCGAACACTTATCCGTTCGCTGGCAACCGGTTTTCCGCAGCATCAGTATTTTCTGTTCAATCCAAAACCATCCAACCTGTTTTTCTTTGATGCGTTGCAAAATGTACAGGAAGTGCAGCCGCAAACATTCATCAGTAAAAAACTATCTTCTGTTTGGCGAAGCAATTGGGTAAAGTCAGATCTGAAACGCTTACACATCGATCTCTATCACGGGCTCAGTCATGAAATACCTGTCGACATAAAACGCACCGGCATCAAATCGGTTGTTACCATGCACGATTTAATTCATGAACGTTACCCCGAACAATACAAAGCAATTGATCGAAAAATATACACGAAGAAATTCCGGTACGCCTGCGAACATGCAGATCGTATCATTGCCATCAGCGAACAAACAAAAAGTGATCTCATTGAATTTTATCAAACACCGGCCGATAAAATTGATGTGTGCTATCAAAGCTGCAATCCTGCATTTGGAGAAACACTTTCAACAGAGTTTAAAGAACGTATCCGTCAACATTATCAACTGCCCGAACACTATTTTTTATATGTAGGTTCCATTATTGAACGAAAGAACCTGCTGAATCTTTGCAAAGCCATACAATTACTGGGTAATGAAAATACTTTACCCTTAGTTGTTATTGGCAACGGAGGTGAATACAAGCAAAAAGTAAAAGACTTTGTAATATTGAACAAACTCGAAGAAAAGATCATTTTTCTTTCCGATACAAAAACGGCAAAGTTTTCACCACGTTTTCAATCAGCAGAAGACTTTCCAGCTATTTATCAAATGGCAACAGCTATGATCTATCCAAGTGTGTTCGAAGGTTTTGGTATTCCTGTACTGGAAGCATTGTGGAGCCGCATACCTGTTATTACATCGAATGTGTCCTGTTTGCCCGAAGCAGGAGGTGAGGGCGCATTTTATGTTGACCCAACAAGTCCGGAAGAAATTGCCACACAAATGAAACGCATTGTAAGCGACCCAACCTTTGTTGCACAACAGGTAGAAAAGGGATGGCAACATGCACAACGTTTTACCAATGAAGCAACGGCAGCTAAAGTGATGGAGGTGTATAAGCAAGTTGTCTGAACTGTGATTTGGGGAGATTATTTAGATTGAGAAGAACGATTTTTATTACTCTATAACCTTTAAATACGCAGTGTGTTTGTTTCCTGCTTGAAGGGGCGGCAGAACATTACACATAGTTCACTTAAACAAGGCTAGGTTTTCTTATATCATACATCCTAAATCAGACATCATACATCCTTTCCTTATTTTTGCAGCTTATGATGATTGATTGTACCGACAAGGAATTAGCGATATTAAAACTGATCGGCAGTTGTGCACAGCGTTTGCAGGTGCCCTGCTATCTTGTTGGCGGTTTTGTGCGTGATAAATTATTACAACGTCCCTGTAAAGATCTCGACTTTGTTTGCGTTGGCGATGGGATTGCTCTGGCACAGGAAGTGGCAAAGCAATTTACACCGCAGCCACAGGTTTCGGTATTTAAAACCTTTGGCACTGCCAATATCAAACATGGTGAGTTTGAAATTGAGTTTGTAGGTGCTCGCAAAGAAAGTTATGCAGCACATTCACGCAAACCCGAAGTGGAACCCGGTACATTGGAGGATGATCAGCGCCGTAGAGATTTTACCATCAATGCGCTTGCCATCAGTTTAAACAAAGAAGATTTTGGTACACTGGTCGATCCGTTTAATGGTGTTGAAGATCTTAATTTAAAACTCATCCGCACACCACTCGAACCCGGTACAACGTTCAGCGACGATCCCTTGCGCATGATGCGTGCCATTCGGTTTGCATCGCAATTAAACTTCAGCATTGTACCCGAAACCTGGCTGGGCATTATTGAAAATGCACATCGGCTGCACATCATTTCAAAAGAACGGATTGCAGATGAACTCAACAAAATTGTGTTGAGTAAAAAACCATCTGTTGGTTTTGATCTGTTGTACAAAAGTGGTTTGCTGAAATTATTCTTTCCGCAGATGGTTGATCTGGCAGGTGCAGAATATATTGATGGCAAGGGACACAAGGACAATTTCTACCACACACTGCAGGTGCTGGATAATATTTCGGAAAACACAAACGATCTGTGGTTGCGTTGGGCAGCTATCCTGCACGATATTGCAAAACCCGCCACCAAACGTTTTGAGCAGGGACATGGATGGACGTTTCACGGACATGAAGTAGTAGGCGGCAGAATGGTACCCAAAATTTTTGCACAGCTCAAACTTCCGGCAAATGAAAAAATGAAGTTCGTGAAGAAGTTGGTGGAGCTGCATTTGCGTCCCATCAGTTTAACCAAAGAAAACATAACGGACAGCGCTATACGCCGTTTGTTGTTTGATGCGGGTGAAGATTTTGATGCATTGATGACCTTGTGCAATGCCGACATCACTTCAAAGAATCAGCAAAAAGTACAACGCTACCTGCAGAATTTTGAACTGGTTCGTCAGCGCTGCAAAGAAGTAGAAGAAAAAGATCATATCCGCACCTGGCAACCGCCCATTACCGGTGAAATGATCATGCAAACCTTTAATGTTCCGCCTTCACGTGTTGTGGGCGATTTGAAAACAGCAATTAAAGATGCCATTTTAGATGGCAACATCGAAAATAATTACGAAGCAGCCTATGCATTTATGCTGCAAAAAGCACGGGAACTTAATCTTGTTCCTGTGAATGAATAATTTTACATTTGTAATTGACTGTTTGAAAAAGAAACGATTGTAGATCATTTTCAAATTTTCAAATTCCTTCATTTTCAAATTACGTTATGGCTATTTTACGTTTCAGGATTTATTGGGAAGAGGATGATGCAGTTTATCGTGACGTTGTCATTAGGCATACGCAAAGCTTTAAGGATTTGCATGATACGATCCTGAAAGCATACGAATTTGATAATAAACACAAAGCAACTTTCTTTCGCAGTAATGATTTGTGGCAGCAGGGCCGTGAAATTTCATTAGAGAAATACGATAAGACATATAAAGCTGAACCACTGCTGATGGAAGAAACTACGGTGGGCAGTGAAATCCGTGAGCCCAACCAGAAATTTGTGTACGTCTATGATTTTAATAAGAACTGGACGTTCATGGTGGAACTGATCAACGTAAGTAAAGAAGAAAATCCGAAAACAACATATCCATCGGTGATCCGGACAGAAGGCATTGCACCCAGCCAATATGGAACAAAAGGATTGGTGGGCGATAAGCTGGCAGAGATGGAAGAGAAGTATGATCTTACAGCCGGAGCAGAAGGATATGGTGAAGAAGGCGATTCGGATGATGATAGTGGTGCCGATGAAGAAGAAGCAACACAAACTGACGAGGACGATTCAGCATTTTAATTACCCTCGTCAGACGCACCCGTCGGACGGAATGGTTATTTTCTATTTAAATCAGTTCGTTTATTTTTTGTCAGTAGCTCTTAAAGACTTCAGTCACCTGTTGAGTTCTTTACAAACTCATCAATCACATGAACAAAACAGTTATTCTCATTGCAGGGCCAACAGCGGTTGGTAAAACAGCGGTTGCATTACAACTTGCCCGGCATTTCAATACCGCAATCATTTCTGCCGATTCAAGGCAATGTTTCAAAGAAATTACAATTGGTGTGGCAAAACCTTCAACAGATGAATTGAAGGAGATCAAACACTATTTCATCAATTCGCATTCGATTCATGACACTGTTACAGCTGCATCATTCGAAAGTTACGCATTACAAGCTGCTGCTGAAATTTTCACAACCAATGACATAGCCGTAATGGTAGGCGGTACCGGTTTATACAGCAAGGCTTTTTGTGAGGGCATGGATGAAATACCGGCAGTTGATGAATCCATACGACAGGAACTGCAACAACAGTATCAACAACACGGGCTTATCTGGCTGCAGCAACAATTACAGCAATTCGATCCATTGTTTGCAGCAAAAGGCGAAATGCAAAATCCGCAACGCATGCTCCGTGCACTGGAAGTTGTACGATCAACAGGCACATCCATTCTGCAATTCCGGAAAGGGGAGAAGCAGCAACGGAACTTCAACATCATTAAAATTGGACTGGATCTGCCCCGGGAAGAATTATACCAACGCATCAACCAACGTGTTGACCATATGATGCAGGAAGGCTTGTTACAGGAAGCCAAGGAAGTGTATCCGCTTCGCCATCTCAATGCACTGCAAACGGTAGGCTACCGTGAACTGTTTGATTTTTTTGATGGCACAATCAGTCTTCAGCAGGCCGTTGAGAAGATCAAACAAAATTCACGGCACTATGCGAAACGCCAACTTACCTGGTTTAAACGTGATGAAGCAATGCGATGGTTTCACCCTTCCATGCAACAGGAAATAATTGAATACATTACAGCTGCAATAAAAAAAACGGCATCAAACTGATGCCGTTTTTTATTTAATTCGTTCTGCTTAAAACTTAAAGCCGACGGTTGCAATAATTTGTCCGTTGGTGATTTTATTTTTAGCGTAAGGCGTAGGAATGTTTGGGTTCTCCAATGTGTAAGGAATATGAAACCCGTTACTCATACCATGTAAGTAAGAAATATCAGCAAAAAAACCTTTGTCACGGTAACCAATACCAAGGCTCGGTGTTAGCCGCCATGCTTTCAATACATCACCGGCTTCATCGGTAACATACTCTTTATTGTAAGGACTACCCATGAAATTAACACCGGCACGCACCATAAAGGTTTCAAATTTTAATTCACCGCCAACCCGTGCATTCACTGCCATTTTAAACACATCATCAATGGATTGATTCAGTGAATTAAAATAGGCATCATCTCCATTTCCTGTTCCGGCATTGCTCCTGTAATTCATGGCTTTGTAGTTGATCAGTTCAACATCTCCCGAAATAAATGCTTTTTGTTTGGTAACATCACTTATTTCACGAAACACATACGAAAGTCCGATACCGGCACGCCAGGGTGTGGTTAAGCGGTAGGTATAACGGTTTTCATCCCCATCAATTCCTGCTACTTCGTTCACGTCACCTGTATTATACGTATAGCTCGTTGGGCGGGAAGGGTCGTTGTTCACCCGTTTTGAATAATTCTCAATATTGCTTGTGATCGATGCACTGGTGTAATCGGTAAGCGTCATCAGAGAAGGGGAATGAAACGTTAAGCCAATGCGGAAATACTCTACCGGCTTGAAGATGACACCCAGCTTGGCATTAAAACCACCACCTCTTGTAGCAAGTTTTTCAGTAAAGGTGAAACTCTCAAAATCATTATCGGTGTTTCCGGTTCCGTCTTCTTCCCGCACGGTTGTCTGTCGATCAAATTGAACGATGGGAATTCCTATGGTGATACCGTACAACACTTTTTCATTCAAATTCCAGGCAAGAGCAGCAGCTAATTCGGTTAACCCGCCTGTTGTTTCGTAGGCAAATGACTGGTTGAGGTTTTTGCTGATATCTGCATTGGTGAAAATGGTATTATTGTTTTGATCAATGTCGATCAGGTACGATTCATATGCCTGGCTTGCACCGAGAGGGAAACGACTGCGGATATTATCGAAATCAGTATAGCCGCTCCGCACAATTTCTTCCAGCCATTTTTCTGAAAACGAGCTATTGAGGTTTCGACCACCGTAGGCAAATTTTGAATTGAAATTAGCGGATTGATTCACCGCCAGCGAAAACGTGGTATTCCGCACATTGCCACTGCGGAAACGGTTTCCAAAACTAAAGATCACACCACTTGTACCACCGTTGAGTTTTCCTTTGGTACCTTTTGTAGTGAGATCGTTGTAATCAGTTTTAAGTGTGTTAAAATTAAAGCCGGGAGTAAAAACGATTTCATTCGTTTTGTATTGACCTAAACCTGCCGGGTTAAGAAAAGTTGAACTGATATCGCCGCCCAATGAAATATTGGTTCCTCCAATTGCCTGGATACGGGCCGAACCTGAAATAGATGGATAGGAATAACGTAGGGCATCAAATATATCCTGTGCATAGGTTGCTTGCAGGAGGCACATACTAATTCCAGTTATGAAAATTCGTTTCATATTACAATGTTGTTTCCTTAGAAAAAGGGCTTTGTTTAGTTACGACGGCCACCAGATGAACCTCCTGATTTGGAGTTGCCTGATGAAGAGCTGCTGCCCGATGATCCAGAACTCATTGTACGGCTGCTGCCAGACGATGTACTGTTGCTGTTACCAAACATGCGGCTGCTTGAACTTCTGTCGCCGGAACTAAAGGTATTGTTGTTACTGCCACCAAAGAAACCGGTACGACGGGTTGTGTTGGTATTGTTGTTGAAGTAACGACTGCCGTTACCTGTTGCAGTTTTGCCGTAATTAAAGTTTGTACCTGCATTACTGAAACGCTGAATAGGAGCAGAGTAACGAACACCTGTACTATACTGGGGAGCACCCGGCCCTGAAATAACAATCAGGTTATTGCTTCCGGGAATACAGATGAAGGGTGAGCCCCAACGGTTGTTGTAGCCAAAGCCGTGTGTATTCCAGCCACTGTTCCATGCCCAGCTGTTATAAGGATTATTCCAGTTGTTCCAGCCCCAGGTATTGTAAGGGTTGTTCCAGGTATTCCAGCCCCAGCTGTTGTAGCGGGGAGTATTCCAGTAAATATCATCATCAAAACGGAAACGGGGATCACGGATCTGCTGGCGCAAACGACGATCTTCCAGGTTTCTGTCGTTATATGAAACACGGTCGTCCCGGTCACGGTCTACCTGTACATAGGTATCGTATGTGCGTTCGGGAGAATAATAAACATCATCAGGAGTTTGTCCGGTGCGATAGGTTGCGCAGGAACTCAATCCTGCCATGATCAAACCAACGAGTAAAAATCTGGTTGCCATATGTTTTGAATTTGAGGTTTGTACTGTGAAGTTACTACTTTTGCAACTCCATAAACAGTGCTTTTTATATTTTAACAAATGACAAGCCATTCGCTACGTTTCGTTGCAAACAGGCTGTTAATTAACTCTAAACGTTTCTTAAAGGAATTGAACAATGGCAGCGGCAATTACTACTCGTGAACAGGATTATTCGCAATGGTATAACGATCTTATTTTAAAAGGCGGATTGGCCGATTACTCAGCCGTTCGTGGCTGTATGGTGATCAAACCTTACGGGTTTGCCCTTTGGGAAAATATGCGTGACCAGTTAGACAAAATGTTTAAAGAAACAGGGCATGTAAATGCGTATTTCCCACTCTTCATCCCCAAAAGTTTTTTAAGTAAAGAAGCGGCACACGTGGAAGGTTTTGCCAAAGAGTGTGCGGTTGTAACGCATTATCGGTTAAAGAACGATCCAAATGGTGCTGGCATCATTGTGGATCCGGATGCAAAACTGGAAGAAGAACTCATCGTTCGTCCCACATCTGAAACCATCATCTGGAATACATACAAAGACTGGATCCAGTCGTACCGTGATCTTCCCATTCTGGTGAACCAGTGGGCCAATGTGGTGCGTTGGGAAATGCGTACACGTTTGTTCCTGCGTACGGCTGAATTTCTCTGGCAGGAAGGACATACGGCACATGCTACTGCACAGGAAGCGGTGGAAGAAACAAGAAAAATGCTGGATGTGTATGCCCAGTTTGCAGAAGAGTGGATGGCAGTGCCTGTGATCAAAGGGGTGAAAACACCCAATGAACGATTTGCCGGTGCCGAAGATACCTATTGTATTGAAGCATTGATGCAGGATGGAAAAGCATTGCAGGCAGGAACATCCCATTTCCTGGGACAAAACTTTGCCAAAGCATTTGATGTAAAATTCAGCGATAAAGAAAATAAACTGGAATATGTGTGGGCTACCAGTTGGGGTGTAAGCACCCGCCTCATTGGAGGACTGGTGATGGCACATAGCGATGACCAGGGCCTGGTGTTACCACCACGCATTGCTCCGTTACAGGTAGTGATCGTTCCGATTTACAAAGGGGATGAACAATTGAAAGCAATTTCAGACAAAGTACATACACTCATGGCTGAGTTGAAAGCATTGGGTGTTCGGGTGAAATATGACGATACCGATAATGCAAGACCGGGCTGGAAATTTGCGGAACATGAATTGAAAGGTGTTCCGGTGCGTATTGCCATTGGCGGACGTGATCTGGAAAACAATACTGCCGAAGTTGCCCGCAGAGATGAAAAAACAAAAGCTACCGTAAGCATGGACGGACTGGCGGAGCATCTGCATCAGTTGCTGGAAGAAATTCAACAGAACATGTTCAACAAAGCAAAAGCTTATCGTGACAGCCATATTACCAAAGTTGACAGCTGGGATGCATTTGTAGAAACACTGAATACAAAAGGTGGATTTGTAGCGGCTCATTGGGATGGTACTGCCGAAACGGAAGAAGAGATCAAAACCAAAACAAAAGCCACCATTCGTTGCATTCCCTTGAATAATGAACAGGAAGAAGGAAAATGTATACTCACTGGCAAGCCTTCAAAGGAAAGAGTACTGTTTGCATTGGCTTATTAAGATTCGAGGAAGTCAAAATTTATTTCATGGCAAATTTAAACATCAATTGATAGCAGCAATTACAAACCATTTATTGGGTATTGGCGGAATGTTTTTTGTACTACTGCTTCTTAAAAATAAAAGCAGGGAACAGCCTAATATGAAAATTTATGGCTTGACAATGAAAACCATTTTCACCATAATCTACTTCGGAATTGCGTTGGGTACACTTTTAATTATCGCCACGTTAGCAGGTTGGACAAAGTAGTTAAACAGCGCTATAGCTGGCCATGTTTTTTTCTTTTGAAAATATTCGTCTTGCATTGTATGTTTGGAGAATGCAAAAATTTCTTTTATCCAACTTTTATGCAAAAGCCGTAGTATGGTTGGAAAGCAATTTGCTGACTTGCCCCAGTAAAAAATTTCTACACTTCGAATGTCCCGGTTGCGGATTGCAGCGTAGTTATATTGCATTGATGAAAGGCGATTTGATGAACAGTCTTCAATTGTATCCGGCCGCTATTCCCATCTTGTTACTTTTTTGTTACCTCTTACTGCATTTGTTCTTTCGTTTTAACAACGGAGCAAGAGTGCTTTCAACGCTCTATATTTTTTGTGCAATAATTATTCTCGTACATTATATTTACAAAATTGTAACTCACCAAAACTTAACTTAATGGAACAAAATCAACCCGATTATTTATCATCCAACCCACAACAGGTACAACAACCTTTGCCCAATGCAACGGCAGTACTGGTGCTAGGAATTCTATCAATTGTTATTTGCTTTATTACCGGCATCATTGCGTTGGTAATGGCGAAAAAAGACATGGACTTGTACAATGCAAACCCCGGCATGTACAGCCCGTCTTCATTGAGCAATATTAAAACCGGCCGTATCTGCGCCATCATTGGTATTGTACTGCAACTGCTTGGTATTATTGCCTACATCGTTTTCATTGTATTTATTGTGGCATCAGTAGGCGCTGCTGCAAGTGGCTTTAATTAATCAATCATCAAATACACTAAACCAACCAACATGGATCAACTTCAAGCACAACGGCCTTTACCAAATGCAACAGCAGTTTTGGTATTGGGCATTTTATCAATTGTTACCTGTTTTTGTTACGGTATCCTCGGTTTAATTCTCGGAATTATTGCCATTGTACTTGCATCAAAAGACAAGAAACTATTTGCAGAATCGCCTGACTTGTTTACACAAGCCAGTTACAAGAATATGAATGCAGGACGTATCTGTGCCATCATTGGTATCATTCTGTCTGCTTTGTATCTGTTATTCATTGTGATCTTTATAGTAATGATCGGCATGGATGCAATTGGCAACCCCGATGAAATGATGCGCCGGATGCAGGAACTGCAATAAGCGTCAACAACGTAATCAAAAAAAGCCGTTTCAATTGAAACGGCTTTTTTATGCGGTTAAGTATGTTTATTATTCCCTTGTAGCTAAGTAATTATAATCGGCGATCAGTTGTTCCAGGAAAAAATCAACTTCCATGTCAGACTGAATATTCAAAACCGTTTTAATTCGTCCTGCGATCCGATGAGCTGTTTCAAAATTATTTCGTTTGTACGATTGATTCAATACTGTTTTAATCGTATTGATATCACGATCGCTCAACTTCAACACTTCCGGAAATTTCACCTGGTAATCTTTTTGTGTGATCTCCATAAAAACGGTATCGTGGATAGAACTTTGAATGCGTGTGTTTACAATAGCCGTGTTGGCTGCCAGATCGCCAAGCCGTTGATTTTTTGCAGTAACAGCAATAATGATGACAACGATAATGCCAAACATCCCAACAATCACCAATTGATAAATGATCCAGAAGCCGGGATAAACAAACGAAAATACAAGCGGCCATTCCCATACCCGGAAAAACCAACGCAATAAATATTGGCTGATAGCAGGGTCGCCGCCATCCATACTCATTACACGAATTCCCATCGCCATTTTGCCGAGGCTCTGTCCGTGAAAAATAATCTCGAATACTAAATGATAGAGCAGGAGAGGAACCGATACCAGCAATATATCAATCCCCAATGCCGAATCACCTTCCAACTCTAACCCGGAGTAAAGAAAATACCGCATAAACACCGCATACGCCACCATGATCATCAGATCCAGAAAATACGCAAGCAGTCGTTTGAAAAATGCTGCAATCTCAAAATCGAGTGAAATATTAAACGGTGTGCTGATCTGTACGTTCGACATACGATTATTTCAATTTGTAAAATAAAGGAATAATTTCTTCCACAGTTGGCTGTATTTAAAAATTACTTGGTATTTTCATTTTTTCCTGACTCACTATGAGAGAAGCACTGTTTATTAAAAAGAATGCGCAGAAATGGAACGAGTACCAATACCTGCAAACAGAAGATCCGGATCAAATGGCCGACCGTTTCATTACGTTACTGGACGATTTGAGTTATGCCAAAACCTTTTATCCGCATAGTAAAGTAACCCGCTGGATCAACAGCCTCGCCGTAAGTATTTATCAAACTATCTACCAAAATAAAAAGCAACGCTTTTCCCGGTTGTATACATTTTGGCAATACGAATTGCCATTGATGTTTCGTAAGTATCACCGTATGCTGTTGTACACGTTCATTATTTTCATTCTCTTTTGTTCAATGGCAGTCTTCTCCTCCATGAAAGATGATGAGTTTGTACGTGGTGTGTTGGGAGAGAATTATGTTGCAATGACAGAAGAAAACATTGAAAAAGGAGATCCGTTTGGTGTGTACCGTGATGACAGCCGCTTTTCGATGTTGGTACGCATTGCTTTCAACAATATCAAGGTTGGTTTCTTAATGGTAGCAGGCGGTATCTTTTTCGGCATTGGAACCATGCTGGTGTTTTTTCAGAACTGCATTATGCTGGGGAGTTTTCAATACATGTTTTTTGCAAAAGGATTGGGCTGGCAAAGTGTATTGGTGATCTGGATCCATGGCACATTGGAAATTTCAGGAATGATCATTGAAGCCTGCGCCGGTTTTGTATTGGCACGGAGTATTTTGTTTCCGGGCACTTATGCACGTTGGCATTCATTTAAACGTGGTGTAAAAGATGCCATGAAAATTTGTGTAAGCCTTGTGCCCATCACTATCCTGGCTGCGTTCCTGGAAAGTTATATCACGTATTTAAGTTCCAACGCATTTGATAAAACCACCAACACATCATTACCGGTTGCAGTAAGTATAAGCATTTTAGCGGCTTCTTTTCTGTTCATTGTATGGTATTTTGTGATCTATCCCATTCGCCTGGAACGACGAATCAAAAACAATCCGGAACTGGCGGCTAAAATTGCAGCATGAGCAAATACCTGAAACATGTATGGTTGATGATGCTGTGTGTTGTAGTCACAGCAACAATACTCTGTGCGCAGGAAACAGATACAACGATCATTGAAATTCCACCGGCCATTGATACAGTTGCTGTTGACGAAGAATATTATGAAGATGAGGAGGAGGAAGAAGAAACTGCCGATACAGCACTATTGCAAAGCCTTTGGAACTATCCCATGGATAGCATTCAACGCATCCGTAATGAAAAGGATTTCGAGTATGCAAGCGAACTGGACAGCTTACTGCGGAAACGGCAGGAATTGTTATTGAAAAAAAAGAAAGAAGCCAAACCCAAAAATCCCGTCAACATTTTCCCAATTATCAGGGCCGTGCTTTGGATATTATTGATCGGTGCTTTACTCTTTGTTCTTTACAAAGTCTTTCTTTCCGATCGTGGTTTGTTTGCATCACCCACCCGCAATAAAAACCTGGAAGTGGAGGAAGAGTCACTTACAGATCAAGGATATCTTGAGCAGCAGTTAAATGAAGCCATCCGTAACGGAAATTACAGGTTGGCAATTCGGTTTCTATACCTGCAATCGTTATCACGGCTGGCAGAGAAAGGATGGCTGCAATTATCGCCCGATAAAACCAATTATCAATACGTTCGTGAATTGGCAAAGCCGCAATTGAAACAATCGTTTGCCCGCATTACATTGCATTATGAATATGCATGGTACGGCGATTTTACAATAGCAGCAGATGTATTTGAACTGGTAAAGCAAGAACTTGAACAATTTCAACAAAGCATCAAACAACTGTGAGTTCGATTGTACGATATAGTTTATTTCTGTGTTTGCTCAGCTTTTTGTATGCCTGCAGTGATAAGGATGAAGTGAAGCTGCCAAATATGGCTCACAATTATTCCAAGCGAAGTAAAAAACCATTTGGCACTTACACGGCATTTACTATGCTGCAAAATAAGTTTCGTGAACCGGGGATGGACATTCTGACCAAACCGTTTTATGAAAACTGGATGTACAATCTGGGCGGCAGTAAAGGGTTGTATGTTGTTATCAGCAACAATCTGTATTTAAGTGACAGAGACAGGGAAGCAATGCTGCAATATGTGGAGAACGGGAACCAGATTTTTATTTCAGCCGAGTACATTGATGAACTGTTGATGGATACACTCGGCATTAAAGCAAGGTATTTTAGTGCAACCAGTATTTTTCAACTGAATGCCGATACAAGCGGCCCCATGCGGTTTACAACAGTATCGGTACGTAACCAGGATTCAGTTGCATCAAAAAAGTATGGTTATTTTTATTTTCCGTTGGAAGCCTATTTTATCCGGCCCGACAGTATTGGCGCAACAACATTGGGTGTAAATGAAGAAGCAGCACCCAACTATATCTCAATCATTCATGGAAAGGGGCGTTTCTTCTTTCATCTCAATCCCGAAACATTCAGCAATTATTTTTTACTGCAAAGGAATAATAAAGAATACCTGGAAGATGTATTCAGTTTTATGAATACCGATCGCCGTGCTGTTTATTGGGACGATTATTACCGGATCGGGAAACATCCAAATGAAAATTTTTCTTCGTTTGCTGTTTTCCTGAAATACCCGATGCTGAAGTGGGCGTTGTTACTCGGTATGGCATTAATGATCCTCTACATTGCATTTGCCAGCAAACGAAGACAGCGACCGGTACCAATTAAACCCGTGAACAGCAATGCCAGTAAGTCGTTTGTAGAAACCATTGGCCGTTTGTATCTGCAGAAAAAAGACAATCCGAATATTGCACATAAAATGACCACGTATTTTCTGGAATATATACGCACACATTATTACCTGAATACAGCCCATCTTACACCGGAATTCTTTTCATCGCTTTCCCGCAAAAGTGGTGTACATGAAACAGAAGTAAAACAGTTTTTTCAATTTATCCAGCAATTACAGGAATCGCACACTGTGAGTGATGCAGAATTACTGGAGTATAATAACCGGATACAACAATTCATTAATAATAAGTACGAAATACGTGATGAAAAAAAAATACGAAGTATGAGGTAAGAGGTACGTTTGCGTACTTCGTTCTTCGTATCTCGTACCTTAAAAATGCAGGAAAATTAAATTTTAAATAAAGAGATGATTCATGGAAAATCAATTTTTTGAACAACGCACAGATCTTTCACAGCTCAACAATGCGATTGCCGGCATTCGTGAAGCCGTGGGAAAAGTAATTGTAGGGCAGGAGCAGATGGTGGAACTGATGATCGCCGGCATTTTAGCCGATGGACATATTTTGATTGAAGGTGTACCCGGTGTTGCCAAAACATTATCGGCAAAACTGATGGCAAAATTAATTGATGCAGATTTTTCACGCATTCAGTTTACACCCGATCTGATGCCGAGCGATGTGTTAGGCACTTCAGTGTTTAATCCAAAAGAAGCGAGCTTTCAATTTAAAGCAGGGCCCTTGTTCAGCAATATTGTATTGATCGATGAGATCAACCGTGCCCCGGCAAAAACACAATCGGCCTTATTTGAAGTAATGGAAGAGCGGCAGGTAACGGTGGATGGCACTACTTATCAAATGACTGCTCCGTTTATGGTGCTGGCTACGCAAAACCCGGTTGACCAGGAAGGAACTTACCGTCTGCCGGAAGCACAACTCGATCGTTTCCTGTTTAAGATTGAAGTGGGATACCCAACATTAGAAGAAGAAGTGATCATTCTTACCAATCAGCACCAGGCCGATAACCGTCACCTGTTAAATGAAATTGGCAAAGTATTATCCGCCGCTGACATTGCACAATACAGGGAAACCATCCGGCAAATTGTTGTAGAACAGAAGTTGCTTGAATTTATTGCACGTATTGTAAACGAAACAAGAAACAATCCATCCTTGTTCCTGGGAGCATCGCCCCGTGCATCACTGGCGATTGTAAAAGCATCCAAAGCATTTGCGGCTATGCGTGGACGTGACTTTATTACACCGGAAGATATTATTGAAGTGGCGCCGCATGTACTACGGCACCGCATCATCCTTACACCGGAAAAAGAAATGGAAGGTGTTACTGCCGATGAATTGATCGATCGTATCATTAAATCACTGGAGGTTCCGAGGTAATATGTTCTGGCTGCTACTTTTAACAGGAGGGGCAATGTATGTACTGTCGCAGTTTGTACTGAAGACATTGTACATCAGCAACCGTTTTTTTCAACTGTTGGCTGTAACCATTTGCCTGTTCCTGATCGCTTTCTTTTTCCCATTTTTTGAAATGCCCGCACAGGTATGTTTTCTGTTGCTGTGCATTGCATTGGCAGCCGATTTGTTTTTTCTCTTTGCGATCAACCGCAAACCACTGATCGAACGTTTGCTTCCGGAGCGTTTAAGCAATGGCGATGAAAATACAGTTTCAATTCATGTACAAAACAGGTATCCCTTTGCTGTAAAAGTGGAAGTGATCGATGAATTACCACTACAATTTCAAAAGCGTGATTTTTCAATAAAGATGCAATTGAAGCCGGGCGAAATGCGTGTGCTGCCGTATCAGCTTCGTCCGGTTGAACGGGGCGAATATCAGTTTGGATTTGTGCAGGTGTTTGTACAATCATTGTTGGGACTCATCGAACGGAAATTTACAGGTGGAGAAGAACGAATGGTGCCGGTATATCCTTCGTTCATCCGTATGCGCCAGTATCAACTGCAGGCAGAGGCTGCACAAACAAAAGAAGCAGGCAACCGTCGTTTGCGTAAGATCGGCCACAGTATGGAGTTTGAGCAGGTAAAAGAATATGTGCAGGGCGATGATGTACGCAACATCAACTGGAAAGCAACGGCACGGAAAACATCGCTGATGGTGAATTCATACACCGATGAAAAAAGTCAGCAAGTGTATTGCATAATTGACAAAGGCCGGCTAATGAAAATGCCGTTCAATGAACTTACCTTACTCGACCATGCCATTAACACCAGCCTGGTAATGTGTAACGTGGCATTGCACCGGCAGGATAAGTTTGGGTTGATGACCTTTAGCAATAAAATGGGATCGGTACTGGCTGCAGATCGTAAGCCGGTACAATTGGAGAAAGTATTACAGCTGTTATACAACCAGCAAACTGCTTTCCTTGAATCTGATTTCGAATTGCTTTATACACGTGTACGTGCCAGTATTAAACAACGCAGTCTGCTGATCCTTTTCACAAACTTTGAATCCTTGGCAGGCATGCAGCGGCAAATGCAGTATCTGAAGCGTATTGCAAAATATCATCTGCTGTTACTGGTGTTTTTTGAAAACACAGAATTGAAACAGGTGGCTGTTCAACAGGCAGATGACATTGAAGAGCTCTATGTAAAAACGATTGCAGGTAAGTACATGCACGAAAAGCAACTGATCGTAAAGGAACTGCAGCATGCAGGTATCCTTAGTATTTTAACCGCACCGGAAAACGTAACGGTCAATACAATCAATAAATACATCGAGATCAAAACACGACAGGCGATCTAACGACCCATCATTCATGCATCACCATTACCGGTACTTTACTGTGAAACACCAGTTCCTTTGTATGACTTCCTGAAAAGATCCGTTCTACCAGGTTATGTTTTTGCGGTATCACCAGTAATAATTCAATGCTGAATTTTTCCGCATACTCGTTCAAACCATTCACCATATTCTCGTTGTCGATAAAATGATATTGCGGATGATAATGAACGAACATTGTTTCGATCAATCCACTTTGAAATGGCGTATCGGGTGTCCATTGCCTGTTTTTAAAATCAACATTCAGCACATGCAGTTTTGCAGCCGTTGAGCTGATTAGTTCTTTCACCAAATCATCGGGAATGGTGTTTACTACATCTCTGAAATCGGTAGTGAGACCAATATCATTGATCTTTTTAAATACTGCATTTTCCGGCACAATCAATACCGGCACTTTGCATTTTTTGGCAACGGCCAAGGTATTGCTTCCAATCAGGGTTTCTTTCAGTTTTCCGGCACCTGTAATTCCCATTACGATAAATGCCACCTGCATCGCATCGGTTAAATCGTGAATTACTTCCAGCAGCTTGCCATCAAAAAGCATATGCTCAACTTTAATGAGTGGCTCCAGTTCAGCCAACTGATCAGCTAATAATTTCAATTCACGTTTATTGATTTCACGCATTCCTTCGGGGGTAATTTCAATGCCCTGGTAAAGCGGATATACCAAGGGCGCCTGGAATGCATGGATCAGCATGATCTTGCCTCCAACCTGTTTGGCATATTGTAATGCATACGAAGCTGCATTGAGAGATGTTGACGAAAAATCGACCGGCACAAGAATCGTTTTCATATACCTTAGTTTTATAGAATAAAAGTATTTTTTAGTTTCAACTCCGGTTATGACAGTTGTCAGTACCTGTTAAACTATCAATCATACAGCTTGCTGATTTGTGTTGCGGGATTATGTAAATTCATACAACCGTGCATCTCACTTAAAACAACAACTTATGCGAATCCTTAGTTTTGGCTGCCTGTTCTTTCTGCTGTTTTTTATCAGTGCCTGTTCGGGTGCAAAAAAAACAGCACAATCATCCTCCCCAACCGGTAACACGAAAAACGAAAAGATCGATTTTCCCATGCTCGATCACAACACATTTGCGCTGAACACTGCAACAACCGACAAGACGTATGGGTATGATCAGAATAACCCGATCAAGGTTGGCGGTGTACAGGAGAGTAGCGGGCCTTTAAATGAACGTCGTTTTTTAAACGCTCTGCTTGGGCCGAATGGAGAAGCAATTACCTATGTGCGAAAAGGAAGTTGCTGCGCTTTTAAAACGCCCAATGGCTTTAATGGCGTGGGATTGCTCGACAGGTACGAAGTAACGTATGAAGGTTTAGAAACTCCCATTTTCCTGTTCATCAATATGTATGACTACGCTGAATTGAAAGTACCGGTTGGCTTTACCTTCCGCAAATAATCATTTGCATAAAAAAAAGCAGGGGCTTTGGTGAAGCCTCTGCTTTGAGATATCATTTGTATATGTTATTACGGATCGGAATTCTATTCCTTCGTTGCTGAATACTTATAACACACCTTTGGTCGATGGGAGGTAGTTACTCAACGGATCACGTTTGACCGCCATCCGAATGGCTTTTGCAAATGCCTTGAAGATGGCTTCAATTTTATGATGTTCATTATCGCCATGGCATTCGATGTTCAGATTGCATTTTGCGGCATCGCTGAACGATTTAAAGAAATGGAAAAACATTTCCGTTGGCATTTCACCGATCTTTTCCCGTTTGAAGCTTGCGTTCCATACGATCCAGTTACGGCCGCCAAAATCGATCAACACTTTTGCATCAGCTTCATCCATTGGTAAGGCAAAACCATAACGCTCCATACCACGTTTATCAGCCAACGCTTTACCAAAAGCTTCACCCAGTGCAATGCCGGTATCTTCAATGGTATGATGTTCATCAATATGCAGATCACCATTGGTGGTAATGTTGAGATCCATTTTACCGTGTCGTGCAATTTGATCCAGCATATGATCGAAAAAACCAAGCCCGGTGTGGATGTTTGCTTTGCCGCTGCCATCAACATTCAGTTCAACCCTGATCTTTGTTTCGTTGGTATTGCGTTCATGCGTTACCGTACGCAAGCCTATTTTGAGAAATTCATAGATCTCTTTCCAGTGCGGTGTTTCCAATGCAATGGTTGACTTACGAAGCTCATCCACTTTGTCTTTTATTTCAGCAGCACCAAGATTGGCATCAATATTCATCCAGATGGCTTTGCAGCCGAGGTTCTTTGCTAACTGTACATCAGTAATACGGTCACCTATAACAAATGAATTTTCTAAATCATAGTCAGGGTTGTTGATGTATTTGCCAAACATGCCAATGCCCGGTTTTCGTGTAGGGGCGTTTTCATGTGGGAATGTACGATCGATCAATACATCAGCAAATACAATCCCTTCGTTTGCTAAACTCTTCACCACAAAATTGTGTACCGGCCAGAAGGTATCTTCAGGAAAACTGTCGGTGCCCATACCATCCTGATTGGTTGGCATCACTAATTCATAATCAAGTTCGGCTGCAATCTTGCGTAAATAAAAAAACACATCAGGATAGAAACTGAGTTTATCAAATGAGTCCAGTTGATAAGTAGGAGGGGCTTCATTAATTAAAGTGCCATCTCTGTCAATAAATAATACTCGTTTGCCCCCAACCCCTAAAGGGGAGTTGCTGTCTGCGTTGTTGTCCTTACTCATTGTTTTGACTCTTAAAATATTTGTATGCTAAAGTTAGTGTTAAACAATAAAATTTTGCAATGCTTTCAGTAGCTCGTCGTTCTCTTTGGCAGTTCCTACCGTAATGCGTAATGATCCTTCGCACAACAGAACTTTACTGCGGTCACGCACAACGATCTGGTTGGCCAGCAGGTATTCATAGATCCCTCTGGCATCTACCACTTTTACCAATAAAAAATTCGCATCACTTGGATATACTTTTTCAACCACCGGCAGCTTGGGCAATTCAACTTCAAGACGCTTGCGTTCTTTCACCAGTTCTTTGATCATTTCATTAACATCTTCCACATTGTCCAACGCTTTCAGTACTAACTCCTGTACAGCTTCACTGATGTTGTAGGGCGGTTTGATTTTATTATACACACTGATGATCTCTTCGCTTGCAAATGCCATTCCCAAACGCAAACCTGCGAGTCCCCATGCTTTGCTGAGTGTTTGCATCACTACGAGATTGGGATAATCAGCCAGCAGCATTACCAATGAGCGTTGACGGGAGAAATTGATATACGCTTCATCTACCACCACAATGCCATCAAAATTATTCAACACCATTTCAATATCAGCCATGTTGATGCTGTTACCGGTAGGGTTGTTGGGCGAACAGATCCAGATGATTTTCGTGTGCTCGTCCACCAATGTTTCCATGTGTGCAAGGTTCAACTGAAAATCGTCGAGCAGTGGTGCTTTGCGTAATTCAATATCGTTGATATTGGCACTTACCTCGTACATACCATACGTAGGCGGACAAATAATGACATTGTCAACACCCGGATTACAACATGCACGGTACAGCAGATCGATACATTCGTCACTGCCATTGCCTATAAATATCTGCTTTGGTGAAACACCTTTAATGGCTGCTAACTTTTCTTTGATCTTTTGTTGCTGCGGATCGGGATAACGATTGTACCATTTCAGCAACGGCGAACCGATACTGTTTTCGTTTGCATCAAGATACACTTTTGCTTCACCGTGAAATTCATCACGTGCAGAAGAGTAGGGTACCAATGCTTTGATATTTTCCCGGAGTAGATTATTTAGATCGAATGACATGTTATGAATTGTGAATGGTCAATTGTGAATACTGCTGCTTTTACAGTTACTAAAAAATATCGGCTAATGGCTTTCGGCTATTGACGTCTCTTCCTCACTGCTTCTGCATGTGCCTGCAAACCTTCTGCTTCCGCCATCAACTCAACTGCTTTGCCTATTTGCTGTAAACCCTCTTTGCTTAATTTTTGAAGCGTGATCTTCTTTACAAAACTATCAACACTTACACCGCTGTAAGCTTTTGCATAACCATTGGTTGGCAACGTATGGTTGGTGCCGCTTGCATAATCGCCTACACTTTCGGGTGAGTAGTTACCTAAGAAGATCGAGCCAGCGTTGATGATCTGTTCTGCAATCGCTTCATCATCGTTGCAACTGATGATCAGATGTTCGGCTGCATACTCATTCACCAGCTCAATCATTTCAGTAGTGCTATGTAACAAAATAGCTTTGCTGTTTTCCAATGCTTTGGCTGCAAATTCTTTACGAGGCAATTGTTCCAGTTGTTTTGCTGTTTCGATCAATACTTCATTGATCATTTCTTCAGAAGTGCTCACCAGCAATACCTGCGAATCAACTCCATGTTCTGCCTGCGACAACAGATCCGATGCAACAAAGGAAGCATTGGCTGTATCATCAGCCATCACACATACTTCACTTGGTCCGGCAGGCATATCAATGGCCAGACCATCTTTTTGTACCAGCTGTTTGGCACAGGTTACATATTGATTACCCGGTCCGAAAATTTTATACACCTGCGGAACCGATTCTGTTCCGTAGGCCATGGCCGCAATCGCTTGCGCACCACCTGTTTTGAAAATTTTCGTAATACCCACCAGTTTGGCGGTGTATAAAATAGCAGCGTTGATCTTTCCGTCTTTACCGGGAGGCGTACACAATATAATTTCTTTGCAACCGGCAATTTTTGCAGGAATGCTCAACATCAGAATCGTAGAAAACAGGGGAGCGGTGCCACCGGGAATATACAACCCCACTTTTTCAATGGCGACCGATTTACGCCAGCAAAATACACCTGGCATGGTCTCTACTTTTTCAACTGAACTTACCTGTTTCGAATGAAAGGTTTCAATATTCTTTTTTGCAACTGCAATGGCATCTTTCAACTCATTGCTCAGTTGAACATCTGCTGCATCAATCTCTTCGTTTGAAACCAATAATTCATCAACTGATACTTTATCGTAAATGGTGGAAAAACGTTTTAACGCTTCGTCGCCACTGGCTTTTACCTGGTGTAAGATATTGGTAACACCGGCTTCCAACGATGATGATTCAATAGCCGGACGCTTGAGCAACCGGCTCCACTCATTTTTCTTCGGATGTTTTATGATCTGCATTTGCTTTCTTTCATTTTCAAATTCCCAAATTTTCACATTGCCTTACATCACCATCTTCTCAATTGGCACCACTAAAATCCCTTCTGCACCTGCCGCTTTCAACTGCTCAATTTTTTCCCAAAACTCATCTTCACTCAACACGCTGTGAACACTGCTCCAGCCACCTTCGGCCAAAGGCAATACAGTGGGACTACGCATACCCGGCAGCAAAGCAATAATATCGCTCAGCTTTTCATTGGGTGCATTCATCAGCACATACTTGTTACGCTTTGCTTTCTTCACTGCTTTAATGCGGAAGAGCAATTTATCTAACAGTATTTCCTGGTCTTTGTTGAGCTTATTATTTTTGATGAGCACCGATTGCGATTGCAAAATGGTTTCTACTTCTTTCAAACCATTCATGAACAGGGTAGAACCGCTGCTCACCAAATCAACCACCACATCAGCCAAACCAATACCGGGTGCAATTTCCACACTGCCGCTGATCTCGTGTACTTCGCCGCTGATGTTGTTCTTCTTCAAAAATTCATTCACCAAAAACGGATAGCTGGTAGCGATGCGCTTGCCATCAAGACTTTGAACCCCTTGGTAGGTTTCGCTGCGTGGAATGGCTAAGCTCAAACGGCATTTACCAAAGCCGAGCTTTTCAACGATCTCCGCTTGTTTGTTTTTTTCGAACAAAACATTTTCACCTACAATACCAATATCGGCCACACCATCTTCCACGTATTGCGGAATATCATCGTCACGCAAAAAGAATACTTCCATCGGGAATGTATCGCTTTCTGTTTTTAACCGGTCTTTCACATTGCGTAATTCAATACCACATTCGTTCAACAGTTTTACTGAATCATCGTAAAGTCGTCCGCTTTTCTGAATAGCGATCCGGAGCTTGGATGGTTTTTCTGCATTGCCACCGCTTATTTCGCTGAGCGGGGTGTATTTTTTTTTCTGCATCATAATTGTTTTACAGTTGACCTGACAGGTTAATGAAGTAAGGCAAAATTCTTTCTGTTTCGATCTTGCCAACGTAGGCTTAACCTGTCAGGTCTGTGTTAAGCTGTTCGTTCAGTTCACACAATAAAAAAAGGCCTACTTCCGTAAGCCTTCCACTATTGTTATACACAACGCATCATCTGGCTTACCTGTTAGGGCAAGTATGGTGATGATGTGTATGTGCGTTTAATATCATGGCGCAAAAATAAGGGCAGAAACTGAAATCACAAATATTTTTATTGAGCTGTTGTTTGTTTACGGCTGTTAGTATAAACAGGCTTTTTAATTCAAACAAAACACCTGATAAAACAAACAATTTGTTGAACGGTTAATGAGAATGACGGGGTATCAGTACATTCGAAATTCAGAACAAACAGTTATTTGTATCTTTCCAAAAAGCAACTAATTGTAATAAATCAATCACAAAACAGATGTACGCATGAGAAAATTATCCCTTTTGTTCGCATTCTTTATTTCGCTGAACCTGTTAGCGCAGGATGCAGTGAATTACCAACTCCCGCCAAAAGATATTATGGAACTGGCGCTGGCCAAACCAACCCCCGCAGTAAGTGTAGACAGTAAGGGCCAATGGATGTTGCTGATCGAACGGAACATGTATCCGTTGGTGGATGAGTTAGGTCAGCCCGAAGTAAGGGTGGCCGGCTTACGGATTAATCCGGCTAACTTTTCACAAAGCCGCCAGAACTACATCAACAACTTTACATTGAAAAACATTGCGTCAGGTAAAGAATACAAGATATCCGGCTTACCTGCTAATCTGTTAGGCAATAGTGTTGCCTGGAGCAGAAATGAAAAGAAAATTGCGTTTACACACAGCACCGGTTCTACTGTGGATCTGTATGTAATCGATGTTGCTACGCAAAAAGCAACCAAGGTGAACAAAACTTCACTCAACGTGGTGTTAGGTGCCGCATTCAGTTGGTTAGATGATAACACACTGCTTTATAAAACAATTGTAAAGCCTGCTTCGGCAATGCCCAAGCGGCCCATTACACCTCCTGGTCCTACAGTGCAGGAAAGCTTTGGGAAAGCAGCGCCCCGTCCTACTTACCAGGATATGATCAAATCGCCTTACGATGAAGCATTGTTTGAGTTTTTTACAACAGCACAACTGGTGAAAAATGCAAACGGTGTGGAAACAAAGATCAATCAGCCTGCTATTTATTCATCGATCAGTGCATCACCCGACAGAAAATATTGGTTGGTACGCACCATCCGTAAACCGTTTTCGTATGTGGTTCCTGCAAATGGATTTAATTCAACCATTGCCGTGCACGATGCAACCGGGAAATTCATTAAAGAAATTGCAAAACTGCCTTCATCAGAAACTGCACCATCCGGCAGCGATAATGTGGCCGATGTACCCCGCAGCATTGAGTGGAGAGATGATGAAGCTGCTACCGTTGTTTGGTGTAAACCATTGGATGGTGGTTTGATCAAAAACACAGCTGAGTATCGTGATGCGGTGTATGCATTGCCTGCACCGTTCACCGGCCAGCCAAAAGAATTGTTCAAAACAAAAATGCGCTACGCTGGTGTTACATGGGGTAACAGCACATTTGCCATTGTACAGGAAATGCTGCGCAGTAAAGTTATGGGACGTATGAGCAGATGGAACCCTTCTACCGGCGAAATGGAAATGCTGATGGAACGCAGTATGACGGATCTTTATGGCAATCCCGGTTCACCCGTAACAGAAAAGAACAGTTTCGGCAGGGAAGTGGTAATACCAAAAGATGGAAAACTGTTGATGAATAATACAACCGGCGCATCACCCAAAGGTGATCTTCCATACCTGGCTTATTTTGATCTTGCAACCAAGAAGAATGATATTATCTGGCGTTGTAAAGACGACGAATACGAAGTGGTAACCGATGTGATCGACCGCAACAGTTTAACAGTGATCACTCGTCGTGAAACACAAACAGAAGTACCCAACTATCATTTAAAAACATTGAAGGGTGTGGTGGCCGAAGGCGGAAAACAACTGACCGATTTCAAAAATCCTTATCCGCAATTAGATGGAATCAGCAAACAAAAAATTTCCTACAAACGTGCCGATGGTGTTGACCTCACAGGAAATCTTTATTTACCCAAAGGTTATGATGTAAAGAAAGATGGTGCATTACCGGTACTGATGTGGGCTTATCCACGTGAGTTCACCAATGCACGTGATGCCGCACAGGTGCGTGGATCGCAAAATATGTTTACACGTATCAGTTGGGGCTCACCCATTTTCTGGGTAACACAAGGCTATGCTGTATTGGATGCAGCAGAAATGCCGATTGTAAGTACAAGCCCCGATAAAAAACCAAATGATGATTTTATTGAACAATTGAAATTGAATGCACGTGCTGCCATTGAAAAATTAGCAGAGATGGGTGTTGGCGACAGTACACGTGTGGGTGTTGGCGGACATAGCTATGGTGCATTTATGACAGCGCATTTATTGTCGCACACCAATTGGTTCAAAGCAGGTATTGCACGCAGTGGTGCGTACAACCGTACATTAACGCCATTCAGTTTCCAGAACGAAGACCGTACGTATTGGCAGGCACCGCAATTGTATTTTGATATGAGTCCGTTCAGTTATGCACATAAATTAAAAACTCCGATTTTATTAGTGCATGGCGATACCGATGACAACACAGGTACATATCCTATTCAGAGTGAGCGGATGTTCCAGGCCCTGAAAGGTAATGGTGGCAATGTGCGTTATGTAAGCTTACCATACGAAGCACATGGTTACCGTGGTAAAGAAAATATTCTGCATCTCTTGTGGGAAGAGCACATGTGGTTAGAGAAATATGTGAAGGGGAAGAAGTGATGACGTAACCCTGAGCGAAGTCGAAGGGTGGTCAAGTTCATCGAGCGTAGTCGAGAGGGACGTAAATTTAAGATTGCTTAATTAATCGGGCATGAACGAAAGTTTGTGCCCGATTTTTTTGACACATGCTGCTACATTCAACAATAGTCAAAATTTGAATTTTTCTGAAGATGGTTGTAATATTGACCATCCGTGAAGATTTTAAATACTTCACTTCCAAAACCATTATCTGGCAGTAAAATGGAAAACCAAAAACCATCTTCTTTTAACCGACGAAAATTTCTGACCAACACAGCCAAAGTTGTTGGGGTAGGTGCTGCCGGTTACATTTATTTCAGCGGGCGAGACAATGAGGTAACATCAGTTGAAACACCACCGATGAACAAGCACGTGTTTCTCACAAAGCCCTACCTGTTTACTATTTCGCATAACAGGATGTCTGTACGCTGCATTACGAATAAGCTCAGTTATACCTGGGTTGAATATGGATTGGATGCAGCAAAGCTTGATCAAAAAGCATTGTTGGTTACTGATGGGCTGGTACATGCTTATGAGCGCATTCATGAAATTCATCTGGAAGAACTGAAGGAAGGAACACAATATTATTATCGTGTGGTTGCAAAGGAGGTACTTCGCTTTGAACAGGAAGATACGATCACCTATGGTGAAACGATTTACAGTGACGTTTACAGCTTCAGCACAATGCATGAAAACGCAGAGGAAGTAAGTTGGCTTGTGCTGAATGATATACACGACAGCCCAACTTCGTTCCCGCAACTTCTGGATCTAAATAAAAATAATCCGTATGATTATGTGTTCTTAAACGGTGATATGTTCAATTACCAGTCGGGTGAAGAACAGATTATTGAACACCTCATAAAACCCTGTACCGATGTATTTGCATCGCAAAAGCCTATGTTGTTTGTGCGAGGTAATCATGAAATGAGGGGAAAGTTTGCCCATCAGTTAAAAGATTATTTTACATATCCACAACGTCAGTTTTACCATTATCAATTCGGGTCGGTATTTACCATCGTCCTCGACACGGGTGAAGAAGAAATTGAAACGGGATTTGACAAATCAGATGCCTACCGTGAAATGCAGGCGAAATGGCTGGAAAACATCATGCAGTCGAAGGAGTATCAAACTGCAACATTCAAGGTTGTACATATGCATATCCCTCCTTTCTATTCGTTTGATCAGAAGGGATCACGCCACTGCAAAAAAGTATTCGCTCCGTTGTTCAACAGGTATAAGGTTGACCTTGTAATTGCAGGTCATACGCATACATTTGGTGTACACCCTCCGGCTAAAGAGCAACATGATTATCCGATTGTGATTGGAGGTGGTCCCATTCCCGGAAATCGTACGTTAATAAAAGTGAAAGCAAACAAGCAACTACTGGAGCTTCAAATGCTGAAAGATGATGGCAGTGTTGTTGGTGAATATAAAATAAAAGCAGTACGATAAAAAAGTTCATGAATTCTCAATCGGGCATAAACGAAAGTTTGCGCCCGATTTTTTTCTCATACACCCAGATATTTACTTGCATTGAGTTGAAGAAAAGGATTGTTCTTCTGAGCAGTTAACAGATATTCTTGAAAGATTTTTTTTCTTTTAGGATCGATCAGGATATAAGCAGTTTGTATTTCGCCGGTTGCTTCAAACATGATTTTGAAAAAATCCCATCCAATTGAATGATAGAATTTATTTTCCTGAACACTCCACACAATATTCTTATAAAACCAATGAGCACCTAACTCATCAATTTGAATCAGCTGTGAATGTGCGACTGTGTTTTTATCACCAATTTGCAAAAGATGATTTCCGGAAAAAGCTTCGTTGGCTTTTATAATTAGTATGCCAAGAATAAAAACAATGCATCCAAAAATTCCAGCCAAAAGAAGATACCAGACCGGTATGCCAATTCCTAAATAAATAAGAAAAACACCGGCAATTAAAATCATTACCAGGCCAATCGTAACTCTTATTTTTCTGCGGTTCGCTTTCCCCATACTTTGAAGCATAAACAAAAAATTGTCTTCAAATGTATTTAACAATTCGAAACTGGACTTTCCTGACACCAGCACTGGATTTTTTTTCTTAATACCGCAAACGTTTTCAATGATGAAAATCAGTTGCGGAAGTGTAAAAACTTCACCGCTGTCAGCTCTTCCTGTTGCTTGGTAAAGGTCCAAACATTTACCTTTACGCCCGACTCTTAACAACGATTGATTATGAAACAAACAATTAGCTGCCTTGCAGCACTTCTGTTCCTGTATGTTTTTACGTTTGCACAGGAGCTGCGTTCTCCTAACGGCAATTTAGTTTTACAGTTTAATGTAACAAGTACAGGCGCACCACAGTATCAACTGGCTTATAAATCAAAGGCAGTGATTAAGCCCAGCACACTTGGCCTCGAATTAAAGAACGACAAAAAATCACTGGTCAGCGATTTTAGCATTGCATCTACACAAACAACTACGGTTGATGAAACATGGCAACCGGTGTGGGGCGAGGTAAGTAATATCCGCAACAATTACAATGAACTCGCAGTAACACTGCAGCAAAAAGAAACCAACCGGCAGATGATCATCCGCTTTCGCTTGTTCAACGATGGGTTGGGTTTCCGTTACGAATTTCCTTCGCAGAAAAACTTCAATTACTTCGTCATTAAGGAAGAGCATAGTCAGTTTGCAATGAGCGGTAATCATACAGCCTGGTGGATCGCAGGTGATTATGATACACAGGAATACGATTACACCCGTTCACGTTTATCGGAAATACGTGGACTCATGAAAGGCGCTATTACAGGTAATGCATCGCAAACACCTTTTTCTCCAACAGGTGTACAAACAGCGTTGATGATGAAGAGTGATGATGGTTTATACATCAACCTGCACGAAGCAGCACTCATCAATTATTCCTGCATGCACCTGAATCTGGATGATAAGAATTTTGTATTCCAAAGCTGGCTTACACCTGATGCCATTGGTGATAAAGGGTATATGCAAACGCCTTCTACATCGCCCTGGCGTACCGTGATCGTAAGTGATGATGCACGGGATATTCTGGCGTCGAAGATCACGTACAACTTAAACGAACCAAGTAAAATCAACGAAACATCGTGGATCAAACCTGTGAAGTATGTAGGTGTTTGGTGGGAAATGATCACGGGAAAAAGTGCTTGGTCGTACACCAACGATTTTCCTGCTGTACAATTAGGTGTTAGCGATTTCAGCAAAGCAACGCCACATGGTAAACATGGTGCTACAACAGCCAATGTGAAACGTTATATCGATTTTGCAGCAGAACATGGCTTTGATGGCGTACTGGTAGAAGGCTGGAATGTTGGTTGGGAAGATTGGTTTGGTCAATCGAAAGATTATGTGTTCGACTTTGTAACCCCTTATCCTGATTTTGATGTAGTGGGTATCCGTGAATATGCAAAAGCAAAAGGCGTAAAGATGATCATGCATCATGAAACATCTTCATCGGTTCGTAACTACGAACGACATATGGATACGGCTTATAAATTCATGAAAGCAAACGGCTACGATGCAGTAAAGAGTGGTTATGTAGGCAACATCTTACCAAGAGGTGAACATCATTACAGTCAGTGGATCGTTAATCATTATCAATATGCCATTGAAAAAGCAGCACAATACCAAATCATGGTGAATGCGCATGAATCAGTTCGTCCAACAGGTATTGCACGCACATGGCCTAACTTAATTGGTAACGAAGCTGCACGTGGCACCGAGTTCCAGGCATTTGGCGGCAGCAAACCCAATCATGTGGCGGTGTTGCCGTTTACACGCTTAATTGGCGGACCAATGGATTATACACCCGGTGTATTTGAAATGGACATCAGCAAACTCAACCCCGATAATAATTCGCATGTAAACAGTACGCTGGCCAATCAACTGGCTTTGTATGTAACCATGTACAGTCCGTTGCAAATGGCGGCAGATCTTCCGGAAAACTATATGCGTTTCATGGATGCATTTCAGTTTATTAAAGATGTGGCTGTTGATTGGCAGGATAGCAAATACTTGGAAGCAGAACCCGGTGCTTACTTAACTGTTGCACGCAAAGCCAAGCAAACAGGGCAGTGGTTTGTGGGTAGTGTAGGAGGTGAGGAAACACGTACATCGAACATCGTATTTGACTTTTTAGAGAACGGCAAACAATACATTGCAACTGTTTACGCCGATGCTCCCGATGCCCATTACAAAACAAAACCGCAGGCATATACAATCAGGAAGATCGTTGTAAACAACAAAACCAAACTGCAGCAATTTGTTGCGGCTGGCGGTGGTTACGCCATCAGTCTTGAAGAAGCTACGCCGGAAATGATCAAGGCGTTGAAGAAAAAAAAGAAATGAGTGATGAATGATGCGTCTGGGATGCCAACTTTTTAAAGGTTGGCATCCTTTTTTGTACAAAAATTTATTCGTGTATGCGACTCAATATCATTACCGATTAAACGTTAATACAAATTCCAAGTCTGAGAACTTGTAAATTAAATGAAATCATGAAAAACCGTTATTTCTTACCGTTTTTGCTGCTGTTGGCAGTAACCGGTTGTAAAAAACCAACCAATCCGCAACCTCCCGATGCACCAACTACGATGTATTTCCCGCCCACCAGTGGCAACAGTTGGGAAACAACATCCATTGCAAGTTTAGGTTGGAATCAATCTGCTGTGCAACCCCTCAAAGATTATCTCGTTCAAAAAAATACAAAGTCGTTTATGATTCTTGTTAATGGCAGAATTGTAATGGAAGAGTATTTCAATGGGCACTCTGCCACATCAACCTGGCAGTGGAACAGTGCAGGAAAAACGTTGGTTGCCACAACCACAGGCATTGCTGAACAGGAAGGTTTGATATCGATCAACGATCGGGTATCGCAGCATATTGGTTTTGGCTGGACGAGTGCACCTCTTGCAAAAGAGAACCTTATAACTGTAAAGCATTTGCTTACGATGAGCTCTGGTTTAAACGATGCGAACCAGCTGGTAATTCCTGCCAACCTCAGTTATATAGCTGATGGAGGCACAAGATGGTCGTACCATAATGTTTTTCAAAAGTTGATGGATGTGATACAGCAGGCAGGCGGTCAAACTTTTGAATCGTATTTCAACAACAAACTGCGTGATAAAATTGGTATGGAAGGAAGCTGGAACAATGGACTGATCTTCCGCATTTACAACAGTAACACCAGGAGTATGGCAAGGTTCGGGCTTCTGGCTTTAAATAAAGGCAAGTGGAACAATGAACAGATCGTGAACGAGCCATTTTTTACTGCAAGCGTCAACACCTCACAAAGCATCAATCCATCGTATGGTTATATGTGGTGGCTCAATGGAAAAACAAGCTTCATGTTGCCAAATGGACAAACCACTTACCCCGGCACCTTAATTCCCAATGCACCTGCTGATATGTATGCGGCCATGGGCGCCGAAGATCAACGGATCTATGTTGTACCCGGCAAGAAACTGGTGATTGTACGAATGGGAGAGGCTTCAGACCCGGGAAACCCTTCTTTTGCATTGTCAGGATTTGATAATGAGCTGTGGCAAAAGATTAATGCGGTGGTAAATTGATTTAAATAGGATATATCTTTTTGAACAAAAGAAGAAGGAACTTTAAATCAAATAATAATGTTTTATACAAATATTCGTTAGTCTGAATATTTCGGAATATTGAAAATATTTCTTTATACTTTGTAAAAAAAGGACAATATTAAATCTGCACTTTGAGACAAATATCGTCCTTTTTGTTTTTTATGTGAGCAGCATTTTAGTAACCAAATTGTGATTACTGAACAGCGGAGCAAGAATTGTATAAATGGTATTTTTTATTTTCCTTCTTTGCATATATTCGCTCCAATCAAAACGTAAATTTTTAAGAATGAGAAAACTAAAACTGCTTATGCTTGCAGGCATTTTAATGTCTGTACAGATTGTTTTGGCTCAAACCAAAACGATCTCCGGTAAAGTAACGGATGATAATGGCGCTCCCATCGCCAATGTATCCGTTCAGGTGAAGGGTTCTAATGTTGGAACCGTTACCAAGGATGATGGTTCTTATAGCTTGTCAGTTTCATCTGAAGCAAGGACGTTAATCTTTTCTGGTATTGGCCTCGAAACAATGGAAGTTTCAATTGGTTCGAAATCGGTCATCAATACAACATTGAAACAAAGCGATAAGGCTTTGGAGGAAGTTGTAGTAGTAGGTTACCAGACGGTTCGCAAAAAAGATGTGGCGTCTGCTGTATCGAGAATCAGCGCATCTGACATTGACAATCTTCCAATTCCCAACTTCGCTCAGGCAATGCAGGGGCGTGCAGCAGGCGTGATTGTAGCGGCGGCTAATGGTGTACCTGGCGGATCTTTAAGTGTAATTATCCGTGGCGTGGGTTCTATTAATGCCGGTACCGTTCCTTTATATGTAGTAGATGGTATTCAAATCAATACAGGAACAGGTTCAATTAATACCCAAAACAACCCACTCAACTTTTTAAATCCTGATGATATTGAATCAATCGAGATTTTAAAAGACGCAGCCGCTGCATCAATTTATGGTGCAAGAGCTGCTAATGGAGTTGTGCTTGTAACCACGAAGAAAGGAAAGGCAGGAAAGCCGAAATTTACGGTGAATGTATACCAAGGGCAATCTTCCCCTTTACAAATGGTACAATCATTAAACTCTCAACAGTGGTTTCAATTAAGAACGGAAGCATTGGCAAACGCAAACCCGGCTTCAACACCAACTGCTATACGTAATACTGTATTAAGTAATCTTGGGTTACCAGCGAATACTACGGATGGCAAGATTGACAGTTTGCCAACATACGATTGGCAAAAAGAAACCTTTGGAAAGGGTAATATTTTTAATGCTGAACTTTCCATGCAGGGCGGTTCTCAGAACATCAATTACTATCTTTCTGGTTCTTATTCTAAGCAAACTGCGTTCATTGCACCAACTGATTTTCAAAGAGCTGCATTGCTCTCAAAAACTAATTTTAAGATTAGTGAAAAATTCACGATCGATAATTCGATCAGTTTAAGTAGTTTCTGGCAAAATGCTCCATACAGCATTGGTAATACCGGATTTGGTAACCCGGCATATGCATCTGCTATGATTTTACCAACTAACCCTATCTACAATCCTGACGGTACTTATTTTGGTTTACCAGGTTCAGGCCAAAACATGGTTGGTACATTCAACCACAATGTTAAAGCGGTTGGAGACTACGTAAAATACAACACAAGAACAAACCAGTTAATTGGAAGCATGTCTCTTACATACAAAGTGCTTCCTGATCTTACTTTAAAAACACTTGTTGGCCTTGATTATCGCTCAACACAAGATGACCGATACCAGGATCCCCGAGTAAATGATGGTTTCGGGGTAAGTGGACGTTTATCAAATCAGGTTGATTGGAATACGAACTTTATTTCAACCACAACAGCTAATTATCGTAAAACATTTTCTTCAAATCACGATGTAAATATTCTTGGCGGTGTTGAGTACCGTAGAGATCAAAACCAGTGGTTTCAGGCAGATGGTCAAGGTTTTCCTACATACCTTTTACGTTACATGAGTGCAGCATCTACCCCAGTAGGTGTATCAGGTCAATGGACAGCCAGTGCAACATTTTCACAATTCGCAAAAGTTGGATATTCTTATTTAGGGAAGTACATTTTTAATTACACTGTACGTAGAGATGGTTCAAGCCGTTTTGGTTTAAACAATAAATATGGTGTTTTCCAATCTGCCCAAGTTGCATGGAATGCAAAGGATGAGTCTTTCCTGAAAAATGTAAAAGAAATCACAGAGCTTAAATTAAGGTATTCATTCGGTCAAGCCGGTAACGATCAGATCGGGAACGTACTTTACGCTCAGTTATATGGTGCATCACGATTATACGGAAATAGCTCCGGCATTTTCCCAAGTCAGTTAGGTAACCCGGATTTAAGTTGGGAAACCCGTGAAGAGCACAACATTGGTATCGACGCAGGATTTTTCAAAAACAGAGTGTTGATTACAGCTGATGCTTACAGACGCACAAACAAAGATCTGTTATTGTCTCGTTCTTTATATGCTACAACAGGCTTTACCAGCATTACCCAAAATCTTGGTGTAGTTCAAAATGAAGGCTTGGAACTTTTATTAGCCGTTAAACCATTTGACGGGGCATTTAAGTGGACTTCATCATTTAACATTGCATTTCAACGTAATGAAGTGAAATCATTGTATGATGGTTTAGACGCATTACCAGGAAATGCTGCAATCCGAGTAGGTTATCCATTAGGTTCATTCTTTACGCAGGAGTGGGCAGGGGTTAACCCGGCGTCAGGTCGTGGTATGTGGTATGATATTAATGGTAACATTACTTACAACCCTACTGCAGCTGACAGAAAAATCATTGGTAATATCTACCCAACTAAGTTTGGTGGATGGAACAACACCATGTCTTATAAAGGATTTTCGCTTGACGTATTCTTTCAATATGAATATGGACGTGTAAGACAAGATGGTCAGTATACCCAAATGATGCGTATGGCTGGTGCAACAGTGAATACACTTCTCTACGGCTACAACACACGTTGGCAAAAACCCGGCGATGTTGTTCCAACACCCAGAGCATTTAATGGTCTTGCAGATTTTAATAGTGTAGGCTGGGGAACAGGTACACGATATATTTTCAAAACTGATTATATACGATTAAAACAAGTAACCTTAGGCTATGATGTTTCTCCGCAGGTTGCAAAACGTCTTAAAATGGACGGATTGAGAGTTTATGTTCAAGGTATTAATTTATGGACCTATACCAAATGGCCAAGCTACGATCCTGAATTTACAGGTGACAACTTTGGTATTATACCTCAATCTAAAAATGTAACTGTTGGTATTCAGGTTCGTCTTTAACTAGAAAATAAATAAAATCAGTATGAAAAAAATAAATAATAAATTATTTCTTGTTTGTTTTGTCGCAGGCGCATTGTCTCTTACTGCCTGTAAGAAACAACTTGATATACCGTCCCGAAATTCGTTGGATGCATCTATTGCATTAAATACCAGAGCTGGTGTTGAAGCTGCTTTAAATTCAGTTTATTCAATCCTGAAACGTGAAACACATTATGGAAGAGATCTGTTTTCTGTAACTGAAGCTATGGCTGATGTAGCATTTGCAAATGGACGCTCATCCAGACTTTTAGGGGAAAACAGAAACACTTCACTTGCGAATGTAAATATCTGGGCTGGTTCTTACGCAGCAATTAATGAAATTAATCTAACGCTTGCGGCGGCGGGAGCTGTCAGCGATGCTTCTGCAGCAGATAAAACAAGATGGGAAGGTGAGTTTAAGTTTTTAAGAGCGCTCTATTATTTTGATCTCGTTAGAAACTATTCTTACATACCGACTTTTACAGTACCAGCACAAGATAAAGGTGGTGTTGTTCTTACGTTGGAAGGTTTTAACTCAGCAGCTGCTGCCGCTGAATTTCGCCCTTCGAGAGCAACAACTGCTGCTGTGTATGATCAAATCATGAGTGATTTGTATGCAACAATTTCATTGCTGTCAAACAATAACCGTGGACGTAACTACGCAAGTAAGCATGCTGCTTTGGCATTAGGCTCACGAGTTGCATTGTATCAAGGTAACTGGGCAAAAGCAGATTCGTTTGCTACTGCAGCGATTACTTTAACCGGTGGAATTGGATCAATGACAACAACTTCGAACTATGTGTCTGGCTGGAGAGCAGCGGATCATCCGGAAGGTATCTTTCAGGTTTGGTATGCAACTTTAGGCGAAAACCTTGGTGTTAATACGTCATTGGCAGCCACTCATTGTACTCTTGCAGCTCCTGGAACTGCAAATGCATTTTGGGCACCAAGACAAGGCCAAGGAGACCTTGTTCCTAATGCATTCCTGATTAGTCAACTTGGAATTACAGGTCATAATTTTGCAGCAAACCTTACGTCTTCTTCTACACCTCCAACTACAGCAAACCCGGCGGGAGTTCCCCCTCCTGCTTTAACATACAGCAGCGATATCAGAAATCGTTTGTTCGAATGGGGAGCAAATGCTGCAGGTCATTATGTTGAATGTACTAAATGGATTGGAAAGAATGGTGGACCTAACTGGGATAATACTGTTGTGTTACGCTGGTCGGAATTATATCTGAATCGTGCAGAAGCAAGGTATCGTCAGAATAATGAAGCAGGTGCATGGGCAGACTTGAACGTGATCAGAAGTGCTCGTATCGTTGGGTTTACAGTTCCTGGTACACAAGACTTGACAGGACAGGCTTTACTTGACGAAATTTGGAGACAACGTATGCTTGAGTTTGCATTTGAAGGTCATCGCTTTTATGATTTAAAACGAAATGGTCTTGAAATTGTAAAAACAAATCCTTCTGTAAATCTTCCTGCCACAGACTTCCGCTTATTACCTCGTATTCCATTAGGTGAAGTAGAGGGAAATCCAAATCTGGTTCAGAATTTTGGTTATTAATAAAACAAACAACGAAAAATGAAACGAAATTTAAATTATATCACATTCGGTCTGTTCATTGTAATGCTGCTTTCGTCTTGTATCAAGGAAGATGTAAAATCATTTACAGGTGAACCGGTAATTGAGTTTGATGCTACCGTTCTTAACTCGGCAACTACTCCATATTCATATCATGTTGCAGTAAGAACTCCTCCATTTGCAATTCCTACAACAACAGCCAACTCAGTCCCTATAAACAGAAGTTTGGCGACGCCGGTTCGCCTGCGTGTAAACCTTGTAGGACCGCAAAGAAATACAGACGAGGTAATTACTTTCCGTGTATTAACTGACGTTACTCCAACAGCTCCAAACATGCTTGCAGTTGCAGGAACTCATTACAATATAACTGGTACAACATTCACTATTCCGGCTAATAGCAGTTTTGGTGAAGTAGTAATCAATATTGTAAACCCAGGGGTAAGCAGTACTAACCCAAGAGAAGTTCACCTTGAGTTGGTTGGCAACAGTAACCTTAAGCCAAGTGAGAACTACAAAAGAGTAGGTGTCAGAATTGCACAGAATTAATAAGTGATAATTCAAATAAAACTCTTATCACAATAATGGCCGCATTTCTGCGGCCATTATTATTTTAGTGCTTCGTTCTTTGCTGAGCATCCAATTAATCATTTTTTTTTTAATCGCTTAATTGGATCAGTCTTCCTGTCCCACAATCTTTTGCACCCGCCCAATCTGCCCATCTTCCAACCTCACTTTAATACCACGGTGATGCTTGGGTGCACTGGTGAGCAGATCTTTTACAATGCCTTCGGTAAGTATACCGGTACGCTGGTCTTTTTTTAAAACGATCAGCACTTTCATACCCGGTTGAATATTTGCACGGATAGTTCCTTCCATTGCAGTTTTTTAATCGTTTTAGATCACAATGCTGACAGGTTATGAGAAAATGCGAAAACAACCTGTCATGTTTATGATAACTCTGGTGGTCTGTTGTCTGTCGTCCGTGGTCTTAAAGCAGGTTTTTGAAAACCCGGTGCTAATACTAATTTATTCAGGCCAGCCACTCTTATCAATATTCGGAATAATTCGGAGTGCATTTTTGTAATACACTTTCTTTAAGATAGCATCGGGTAAACCCATGCCATACATTGGCCAAAATGCATGATATTTTTTGTGATACGGGAAATATTCATCTTCTGTTTCCAGTACACGGAAGTAGGTGGCGTATTCAGAAGGCACCCAACTGTCTTTCCCAAATAAAATTCGATCCTGGTATTTGGTAAAGAATGCTTTCGCCATTTTTGGTTGACGACCGATTTCAGCGATTACTGCACCAAACTCTACCACTACATTCGGCATGGCGTCGAGTATGGTACCGAGCTTTTGCAGATCATTGGGATACCATCCAAAATGCGCAGCAATAAATGTGGTGTTCTTATGCTTTTTGAAAAGATTGTGTTGCTCGTTGATAAGTGTTTCCCAGGGAACAGGATTATCAGCACCACGTTTCCGGTTGGGGTTGATGATGAGTTCCAGCCAGCGTTCATTGGTATTATCTAACGGATCCCAAAATGGTTTTGGATCGGCTGTATGAATAAGCACCGGTATTTTTAATTCGCCTGCTTTTTTCCAAACCGGATCAAGTCGTGCATCATCAACAGGTACACGGTTGCCATTGATATCTTTCACACTAAAACCAAGACTTTTATAAATCTTCAAACCATTGGCTCCATTCTTTACATCAGCTTCCAATTGCTTTGCTGCTTTTTCGCCCCAGCCGGGTTCGCCCACTCCTTTAAAATCAACATTAGCGAATACAATAAAGCGGCCGGGTTTATTTTCTTTGATGTTCTTTGCTGCACCGCTGATCTGCTCACCACTTCCACCGCTCAGGTTTACCATCACCCGCATATTTAACTTATCCATTTCAGTGGTAAGTGTATTCAAATCCATTGTGGGCATACGAAACTGGTGATTGTGCACATCAATAAACGGAAACTTCGCTTTCGTAACCGGGTGTTGTGGTACAACAAGTGTAGAAGGAGGATTGTAGCTTTCGAAATCAATTTTTTGTTGCGCCGTTACAGCCGATGCCAACAGCAACGAGCCAATAAACAAAACCTTGTGCATGCTGATGATTGTTTTTTGTTGTTCAAAGAAAGCAAGATATACAACAGAATGCTTTCCGCTTGTCATTTTTTAACAACAAAAGAAAAGTCCGGGGGCAATCGCCTCCGGACTTGTGAACAACAATAAGAAAACTTATTTTGCGATGGCTGCATTAATAGGCACACGGTCGAGGTATTGAATCACACGATCAATTTTATCGTTGGCATCAAAGTGTTGCGCAGTGTGAATTGATTGCATCATTCGCTTACCGGTTTTATATTTTGCATTGGTACTGTACCAGCTCAACAGCCAAATTCCTCCTTCTTCATTAGCTTGTGTCTGGTTTACTTTTACCGGCAACCATATCTGGTTGGTAAAGCTGATGGAGTCAATGGAATTCATTCTCCTGTCTTTCCAATAGTTTACTACTGCAGCTTTGCCAGCAATGCTGTCACCATTGTTCCATTGCCACACAATATTGTCGGCCCAGTTTGATGACCATCCGTCAATATCGCCTGAAGTCATACTGGCTAATCCACTCTTGCCAATCTCGGTATACTTAGGATCAGCAAATTCAGCTGGTTGGGGCTTTGTTTCGGAAGTAGTAGAAGTTGTTTCAGCCGTTTCATCCGGTTTAGGATTGTTGCATGCTGCAAGCAGGAACAATGACATCATTCCAACAAGAAAATGTTTCATGTTTGTTTTGGTTTTAAATGTGAAAAGAGTGGGAGCAGAGTAAAATGCGGTTCACATTGTGCGGAAGAAACAGAAAGCTACAGCATTAAAACGGCATTGTCAATAGAACGCAAAAATTGCAAAAAACGAATCCCCGATCCCAAAATCCAAATTCCTGATTCCGATTAACTATAAGCACAAAACAGCAACTGCATACTGACGGTGGTAAGTCTTTTCTGTGCGAACAGTCATTCTTTGACCACCTGCACCCATCTACTTTTACTTCCGAAATAAAAACAATTCTTAAGGGAACAAAGCGATTGCAAACTTCTTCAACCCATGTTCCGCTCAATTAAAAACTTCAATCATGGCAACAGTTAAAAAACCAATCAAGTATGTTTATTTCTTTGGAGGCGGCAAGGCCGATGGAAATGAATCAATGAAAAACCTGTTAGGTGGTAAAGGTGCTAACCTGGCTGAAATGGCTGGTCATCCCAATCTTCGTTTGCCTGTACCGCCGGGTTTTACAGTAACAACTGAAGTGTGTACCTATTATTACGGCAATAAAAAAACATATCCGAAAGTATTGCAGCAGCAAGTACAGGAAGCGTTGGGCAAAATGGAAAAACTCACGGGTAAAAAGTTTGGCGATATAAAAAATCCATTGCTGGTATCGGTACGTTCTGGTGCTCGACGCAGCATGCCGGGTATGATGGAAACGGTATTGAATGTAGGGCTGAATGAAAACACCATCAAAGGAATCATTGAGCAAAGTGGTGATGCCCGTTTTGCGTATGATGCATATCGCCGGCTGATCATGATGTATGCAGATGTGGTGATGGAAAAAGCGGGTGGCATTGAACCAAAAGGTGGCAAAGGCATCCGTAAAGTATTAGATGAAAAACTGGAAAAAGTAAAACATACAAAAGGTTATAAGTTCGATACAGACTTAACAGTTGATGAATTAAAAAAACTGGTGAAAGAGTTTAAAACAACTGTTGTAAAAGTATTGGGTAAACCTTTTCCTGAAGATCCGTATGAACAATTGTGGGGCAGTGTTGGGGCAGTGTTCAGCAGCTGGATGGGCAAGCGTGCCATTGAATACCGCCGCATTGAAAAAATTCCTGATGAATGGGGAACTGCTGTGAACGTTCAGGCCATGGTATTTGGCAATATGGGCGATTCCAGTGCAACAGGTGTTGCATTTACACGTAACCCCGGCAATGGAGAAGCTCAATTTTATGGTGAATATCTGGTGAATGCGCAAGGCGAAGATGTGGTGGCAGGTATCCGCACACCGGCACCTGTAAATGAATATTCCAAGAATGCACAAAGCGAACATTTTACTACACTTGAAAAGTTGATGCCTGCGCTATACAAAGAATTAGACGGCTACCAGCAACGGTTGGAAAAACATTACAAAGACATGCAGGACATTGAATTTACCATTGAAAATGGAAAACTCTATATGTTGCAATGTCGTGTTGGAAAACGCAATGGTATTGCAGCAGTTCGTATGGCCATGGACATGTACAAATCAAAATTGATTGATGCGAAAACAGCTATTCTGCGTGTGAGTCCTAATCAGCTGGTAGAATTATTATTGCCCATGCTTGATCCAAAAGCAGAACTGGTGCAGCCGGTGATTGCAAAGGGTTTACCTGCGGGCCCCGGTGGTGCAAAAGGACGTGTGGTATTTACATCCGAAGATTCAGTTGAGTGGGCATCACGTGGCGAGAAAGTAATTCTTGTTCGTGAAGAAACATCACCCGAAGATGTGGATGGGATGCACAAAGCACAAGCTATTCTTACAACCAAAGGAGGTATGACCTCGCATGCTGCGTTGGTTGCACGAGGCTGGGGTAAGTGTTGCATTGTGGGTTGTGGTGATATTGAAATTCACAGTAACACAAAAGTCTTTCATGCAAAAAATGATGTGATCATTAAAGAAGGTGATTGGATCAGTTTGAATGGCACCAAAGGTTTGGTGTATGAAGGAAGTATGCCATTGGTTGATATCGACATTGAAAAAAATCAATCGTATAAAGAACTGATGAAGCTGGTGGATAAAACCAAACAGATTGGTGTACGTGCCAATGCTGAAACACCCGAAGATGCTTCAACCGCATCAAAGTTTGGAGCAGAAGGAATCGGCTTGTTCCGCACTGAGCATATGTTCTATGGCGAAGGAAGTGAGGAACCACTATTCCTCTTACGCAAAATGATCGTGAGCAAAACAGAGAAAGAACGTCGTGAAGCATTGAATGCATTGTTTGTATTTGTGAAAAAAGATATCAAGGATACGTTAGCGGTGATGAATGGACATCCGGTTACGATTCGTTTGCTCGACCCTCCTTTACATGAATTTGTGCCGCACGATGCAGAAAAGCTCCAGGAGTTGAGTAAAGAACTCGGCATTCGTATGAGTGTGTTGAAACGTCGTGTATTGGCCTTGCATGAAAACAATCCAATGCTGGGTCACCGTGGCGTACGATTAGGTATCAGCTATCCTGAAATTACAGAGATGCAGATACGTGCCATCTTTGAAGCAACCGTTGAACTCATCCGCAAGGGCAAAAAAGCAATGCCTGAAATCATGATCCCTGTTGTGTGTGGCAAACATGAATTGCGGCACCAGCGGGCAATTGTAAACCAGGTGTACAAAGAAACCTGCGAAAAAATGGGCGTTAAGAAAATCCCTTATCTCTATGGTACCATGATCGAAATACCACGTGCTGCATTAAAAGCAAACAGCCTTGCAGAAGAAGCAGACTTCTTCAGCTTTGGCACCAACGATCTTACACAAATGAGTTTTGGTTTCAGCAGAGATGATATAGGAGGTTTCTTACCAAAATATCTTGATCTGAAGCTGCTGCCATACGATCCGTTCCAAACCATTGACCAAAGTGGCGTGGGAGAGCTGATCAAAATTGGTGTAGAGCGTGGACGAATCACAAAACCAAATCTCAAGATCGGTATCTGTGGCGAACATGGTGGCGATCCTGACAGTGTTGTGTATTGCCACAAAATAGGAATGAACTATGTAAGCTGTTCTCCGTTCCGTGTGCCTATTGCCCGTTTGGCAGCTGCACATGCGGCATTGGAGTTCCCCCGAAAATAAAAGCGATGTAAAACCATTGTTTTGATGATGATCCTAAACCAAAAGGCCACCGTAATGGTGGCCTTTCTTTTATCAGTTCAATTGAACTTGTTCTTTTATTTCGTCTATATCAATTCCCATATGGCTTTCGGTGTAAACACATTTCCCTTTTTTAATCACAAGTATTTGCGGCGATTCATGTTCTACCGCAAAACGTTCAGCAATAGAATTCGATAACGACCGGTAAGAGAGCAGATCAAGATAATGAAATGGTAACTCACCTGGTGTACCAGCTTTTTCCAATCGGCTTTTTGCAACCGAACTAATGCTGCAACGGGTACTGTGTTTAAAAATAACCTGCGGGTTGGTTTCAGACAATAAAATCAACTGTTCCAATTCTTCATTGGAACGTAACGGAATCCAATTCATGTAAGTTTAATTTACCAGGATAACAGCTTAGGCACGGAAAGGTTTATTGCTTGTACTGGTAGGACAACCCACACCACGCTTACTGCTGGCGCAAGATGTGAATACAAAAGCTGCAATTGCAACTGCGAGGAGAGAAATCATTACTTTTTTCATAAATAAACGGATTTTGGTTCCGCAAAATTAACCATGATTTTAAGAATATTGTCAAAATTACAACAATAAAACGTTCTTTAAGTGTATTTCAGTATCTGACGGTGCATTTGTTTTAGCTATTTTTGCTCATGAGTCAACAGATTTCGATTGGTTTTGAGGCCAATAACCAACCCATAGGCAACCAAATTATGAGTTTACAACTAACACGTCCGCTAGCCGTCATCGATCTTGAAACTACAGGTGTTAATATCAGCAGCGACAGGATCGTTGAAATTGCCATTATAAAGATCATGCCCGATGGCAGCCGTCAGGTAAAGCGGAAACTCATTAACCCTGAAATGCCGATTCCTCCCGGAGCTACTGAAGTGCATGGCATCAGCAATGACATGGTGAAAGATGCCCCAACCTTCAAACAGGCGGCCAATGAAATTAAAATGTTCATGGCTAATTGCGATCTGGCCGGATATAATTCCAACCGATTTGATATTCCGTTGCTGGTAGAAGAATTTTTACGTGCAGGGTTGGATATTGAATTAAACGACCGCTCTTTGCTGGATGTGCAACGGGTATTCCACATGATGGAACAACGTACACTCAGCGCTGCTTATAAATTTTACTGCGACAAGACATTGGATGGAGCACACAGTGCCGAAGTAGATGCCCTCGCAACCTGGGAAGTACTGGAAGCACAGGTGAAACGTTATCCGCAAATGGGCTCCAGTGTGCCTGAGATTGTGAAATTTACCGGCGAAGATCAGATTGTTGATTTTGCCCGACGTTTTGTGATGGAGAATGGAGTAGAGGTATTCAATTTCGGAAAACACAAAGGTAAACCGGTAACCTTGGTATTAAAGCAGGAACCACAGTATTATGACTGGATGATGAAGGGCGATTTTCCATTGCATACCAAACAAAAACTCACAGAAATATTGAACCGTACCCTGTTAAAGAAGAACTAAACGTTTCTGCATCGAAAGAAGTTTTGTTGAAGGTTTTTGAAATCAACTAAATTGCAACGCAAACAATCAGATTGGAACAACTCGTCATTATACCAACTTACAACGAAAAGGAAAATATCGAACAGATTATCCGTGCCGTTTTTTCATTACAGAAAGGTTTTCATGTATTGGTAATTGATGATGGTTCGCCCGATGGTACTGCACAAATTGTAAAGCAATTACAATCTTCGTTTCCCGGTGAGTTGTTTATTGAAGAACGAAAAGGAAAACTGGGATTAGGCACCGCATACATTCATGGTTTTAAATGGGCGATTGAAAGAGGTTACCAGTTTATTTGTGAAATGGATGCCGATTTTAGTCATAACCCTGCTGATCTTCCCCGCCTTGTAGAAGCATGTAAAACAGGAGGTGCTGATCTTGCCATTGGCAGCCGGTATGTAAAAGGTGGAGCTGTTGCCAACTGGCCACAAAACCGCATCTTATTATCAAAAGGCGCATCGCTCTACACACGCATGATCACCTGGATGCCGGTAATGGATCCTACTGCTGGTTTTGTTTGTTACCGGAAGGAATTATTGGAAGCATTGAACCTGGATAAGATCCACTTTGTTGGTTATGCGTTCCAGATCGAAATGAAGTTTGCAACCTGGAAACTGAAATTCAAAATCAAAGAAGTGCCCATTACATTTGTTGATCGCAAGCTTGGTGCAAGCAAAATGAACAAGGGTATTGTGAAAGAAGGAATTCTTGGTGTATTAAAGTTGCGTTGGCAAAGTTTATTTAAAGATTATCACCAAAAGATCAAGAAAGCAGGCGACCCTCTTTCAAAATATTCATCTGATGATGTGGTTGCACAAAGCAATCATTGATCTATCTAATGCATCCAACAACCAAAGCTTTTTTACAACTGCATGCTGCTGTTTTTTTAGCAGGGTTTACCGGTGTGCTTGGCCGTTTGATCGAATTGAATGAAGGCTGGCTGGTATGGTACCGGATGTTACTTTCATCATTATTGTTATTACTCATCTTTTTTATCCGCAAACAATCGATCCGGATTGAACGGAAATATTTACTGCAATGCATCGGTATTGGAGCACTCATTGCATTGCATTGGGTGTTTTTTTATGGCAGCATCAAATATGCAAATGTGTCGATTGCTTTGGTTTGTTTTGCAGCAACCGGTTCGTTTACCGCTTTCCTGGAGCCGCTGATATTAAAACGCAGGGTCGACCTTACCGAAGTATTGCTGGGCTTATTAGTATTGCTGGGTATTTATCTCATTTTTCATTTCGATACAGAATATAAAACAGGCATTTTACTTGGTGTTGCTGCTGCATTTTTATCGGCTTTGTTTCCCATTTTCAATAAACGTTTGATTCAACATGTTCCTGTTTCCAACTTAACGCTGTACGAGTTGGGTGGGGGATGGTTGATGTTGAGTTTATTGTTGCCGCTGTATCTGCAATTCTCCCCGGCAGATAAACATCTTCCTTCGTTAAGTGATTGGTTCTGGTTGTTGATGCTTGCATTCTTTTGCACGGTGTTGGCTTTTCAGCTATCGGTTAATGCATTGAAAAAAATCTCCGCTTTTACAGCGAATCTTACGTACAATCTTGAACCGGTGTATGGAATTCTGCTTGCGTTTTTGTTGTATAACGAAAACAAAGATTTAGGCAAAGGATTCTATTGGGGAATTCTGTTGATCGTTGCCAGTGTAGTAATACAGACGATTCGGGTATGGAAGGCGAAGAAAAGTACGAAGTAAGAAGTACGGGATACGACTCGTGTGCTTCAATTGAATCTTTACTTAAATTTTTGTCGATTTTTTGGCGCAGAGAACAAGAGATAAGGAGTTAAACGCAGAGGTTACTCTGCGAAATACTTTGCGTTCTTCTTTCTCTGCGCCAAAAACTTTTGAATGATTTATTCAATTATGATGTGCTTGTTTTCGTAACTCGTACTTCCTACCTCTTACCTAATTTCCAATTTAAAACTCAATAATAAAACCAATCGTTGGTGTTACACTTGGATCGTTGTTTTGCAGAATAACAGGGATGGCATTACTTCCATCAAATGCAACGGGTTGTCCATTGGTAGTTGCAAAGCCGCTGTTATCGGTTGTACGTTGGAATGTATATTGAGGGAATGCCGGACTTTTCGCCACATACCAGTTGGTTACATCTAAAAACACATCCAGTGTAACACGTTTGAAATTCCATTTCTTATCGATCCGCACATCACTTGCATTGAAAGCAGATAAGCGGTTTTGATTCAACCGTGCAAAATCCAGAATACCTTCTCCGGTACTGAGATAATTCTGCCGGCTGGCTATTGCATCAAACGGCGTAAACGGAGCGCCACCCTGGTAGCGGAATTTTAAACCCAGTTCCCAGTTGCGAGGAAATTTATAACCCCATGTAACACTTAACAAATGACGGTTGTCCCATGCACTGGCAATATATTTCCCATCCGCACCACTAAACTGGCTTACAAAAAACGTATAACTGAACACGCCATAAAACCTCTTCGTTAATTTCTGTTGTGCAAAAAACTCTACGCCATAAGTCCTGCCTTTACCTGTACTCACTACATCTTCGTTACCAAGTATATTAAAATCACCGCCTTTGTTTGCCAGATTAATGCCATCACGCACACTCACCGGCATATTGCCGTATTGCTTGTAAAAACCCTCAATGGTAAATCGTGTGGTGTTCTTTGGCAAATATTCAAAACCTACAACGTAGTGATCGCTGCGCAGATATTTGGCATCACGATTTACATAATTGCGGTTGTTATCCTGAAAGCCGAGAATTGTATAAGGTGCTAATCGATAGTAACGACCAACGCTTGCATTCACCGTCCATTGATCGCTTAACACATAACTCAATCCCACTCGTGGACTGAAAGTTTGGAACAGATTCATTCCTTCATCGGTAAATGTATTACCATCAACACGAACGCCAACATTCACACCAAGTCGATCATCAAAAAAACGTTTACCTGCCTGCACAAATCCACCGAGCTTTACAAAACTGGTGGATGTAGTGAAATTGGCTTTTACTTCGGGTTGAACAAGATTACCCAGCGTATCTCTTACTTCAGCACGGATGCGTGCAAACCCTTCATTACTGAATTGCGGATTTTGTACAACAGCACCATAGCTCAGCTTCCATCCATTGAGCGTTTGATTTACATCAAACCGCAATTTGTTTTCTGTTTCGTTCGACGTTACATCCAACGATTGCTGCGCAGGAGTAGGGTTGAGGTTATCTTCAAATCGTGTTATATTATTGTTGAACGCATTTCGACTGACAGCAAGGTTCCAGAAACCGTTTTTGATATTTCGCTTTAACGCAGCACCAACCGTGTAATTCCACTGATTGATATTCGGATTGCTGTTGAGGATATATAATTTCTCCGGTGTAGTTTCTGAAGGTGCTGCAAAACTAAATTCATCAATAGCGCCAACACCTAACAAAGTCAATGTTGTTTTCTTATCGAACTGATGCGTGACCTTGTATTGAAAATCCCAATAGTTAGGACGGATAGGAAGATCCAAAGCCTGGAATAAAAACTGCAAATAACTTCTGCGTGCACTGGCAAGAAAGGTTGTTTTCTTATTATTGCTCAACGGACCTTCCAATGTTGCGGCAAGTTCTGTTGCGCTTAAACGAACATTGCCCTGTACCCGGTTACTGTTGCCTCGCTTTTGCTTAAACTCAAAAACACTGCTGAGTGCATTATCATAACGGGCATCAAAAGCCGAAGAACTGAGTTTCACATCTTCAATAAAACTCACATTCAAAATACCGGTTGGCCCTCCGCCGGCACCCTGTGTTGCAAAGTGATTGATCACCGGAATTTCAATTCCATCTAAATAAAACACATTTTCACCGGGGCCGCCACCACGGATGATAATATCGTTCCGGAAACCACCCACACTGCCGGCTGTTCCACCAACACCGGGCAATGTATTAATCACACGACTAATGTCGAAGTTTCCGCCGGGGTTTGCTTTGATCTCTTCGGTGGTTAAACGTTGTACACTCAGCGGCGTTTCAAGCGTAGCCACCTTTGCTGTTCGTCTGCCCGTGATCGTTATTTCACCAATCGACTTGATTTCTTCCTCCAGTTCAATGGTTACGCTTACTTCGTTACCTGATGTAAGCACAATGTTATAAAGTGTAAAGGCTTTAAAGCCTACTTTGGTGAAAACGATATTGTATGTTTTGGGGTCCACATTGCTGATACGGAAACGTCCCAGCGAATCGGTAACCGAACCCCATTCTGTGTTTTCTACTTTTACTGAAACGGCATCAAGAGGAAGTTGTGTTGATTTGTCAACTACTGTACCGGCAATAACACCTTTGTTTTGTGCAAAAACTGAACTTGCCGAAAGGATGATAAGGAGGAAACTAAAAAAGGATCTGTTCATAAGTAATATATTCCGTTGGTGTAAAACAAGGATACAGCTAAATTGTTTAATTTAACTTGACGAACTTTTAAAAAACTATTGCACATGAGAAAATTCTTCTTTTGTCTTTTGCTTTCAGCTCCGCTGTTAAGTATTGCCCAATCCAAAAAACCACTCGACCATTCGGTGTACGACCGCTGGCAAAGTGTGCAGGGTGCCCAGATCAGTGATGATGGGAAATGGGTGGTTTACATGGTGAATCCGCAGGAAGGTGATGGAGACCTCATCATTCAATCAACCGATGGTTCGTATAAAAAAACAGTGGCTCGTGGCTATAATTCCATCATCACCAACGACAGTCGATTTGTGATCTTCAAAATTCGTCCGTTGTTTAAAGATACCCGTGATGCGAGGATCAAAAAGAAACGTCCGGATGATATGCCGAAAGATAGTTTGGCCATTCTTGAATTTGGAAAAGAAGACGTGTGGAAAGTGGCACGGGTAAAAAGTTACAAAACACCCGAAAAGGGAAATGGATGGGTGGCCTATCATTTAGACAAAGCACTGCCTGAGCCTCCAAAGCCTGCACCGAAACCCGATTCATTGACGCAGATCAATAAAATGGTTTTAATGGCTGATTCGTTGATGCGTGTAGCGGATAGTTTAAAGAACAAAGCCAATGAAGCAAAAACAAAAGGCTTAACGGTTTTACAACCTTCACGCAATGGAACAAGACCTGCAGCAAGACCAGCCGGTGAAATGGTGGAAGAAGGAACCGAACTGGTGGTACGCAATACACAAACCGGCGAAGAAAAGAAATTTAAACTGGTGAATGAGTATTATTTCAGTGAAAACGGGAATACCCTGATCATGGAAACCAGCAAAAAGAATGGTGATACATTAAGCAAACCCGCTGTACTTTGGATGAACACCGCAACGGGAAAAGTAGATACGGTTTTCAAAGGGTTTAATGATGTGAAGAATTATGCCATTGATGCGGCCGGTACACAGGTTGCATTTGTGGCAGAACGTGACAGTGTAAGCAAAGCTTTACGCAAGTTTTATAAACTCTGGTATTACAAAGCTGGAATGGACAGCGCCCGTTTACGTGTTGACCGTAACAGTGCGGGTGTACAGTCTGGTCTTACTGTAAGTCCCGATTATCAAAATAAATTCAGTAAAAAAGGTGACCGCTTATATTTTGGGTTGGTACCGATCCGTCAGCCAAAAGACACCTCGTTGGTTGATTTTGAAACTGCACGGTTAGACATCTGGCATTACAACGACGATCAACTACAGCCACAGCAACTGGTGCAACTGAACATGGAATTACGCCGCAGTCACCTTGCTGTTTTACATGGTGATGCCACCGCAGTTACCATGTTAAGTGATGCAACGTTGGATCGTGTTTCAACTACAGATGACGATGATGCCGATGTTGCCGTTGGGTTTAATAGTAAGCCTTACCGAAAACAAAATCAATGGGAGCAGCACAATTACAGTGATGTGTACCTGGTTAATGTAAAAACCGGTGAGCGTAAACTCATCGCTAAGAAAATACGCAGTGGTAACATTTCGCCCAAAGGAAAATTTGTGATGTGGTTTGACTGGAAGGCACATCAGTACATGTCGTATGATGTAGCAACCGCTAAAACCATTGTTGTAACAAAGGATATTAAAGTGCCATTGTATGATGAGGATGATGATCATCCCGATGATCCTCCACCACATGGCATAATGGGTTGGCACGAAAATGATGCGGCTTTGTATGTGTATGATAAGTTTGACATTTGGAAAATTGATCCAACAGGAACAGTGAAGCCCGTTTGCATAACTAATGGTACCGGACGTAAAAAACAATTGACCTTCCGAAACAGTGTGCTTGATCGTGAAGAACGTGCTGTTAAGGACGGACAGACATTACTGTTTGGAGTGTTTGATAATAAAGAAAAAGGTTACGGCTTAATGACATACAAGCTGGGCAACAGTTTTGTACTCAACGAGTCAATAGCTGTTACAAATCCTGCTGTAATCAACAGTGGAAATGTATTGAAAGGAAAGAACAGCGATGTACTGGTTTATACAGCCATGACACCGCAAATGAGTTCAAGTCTTTTTTCGACAACGTTGGGTAATGCACAAGATCACAAAGCAGCAAAACAACTAAGCTTCATCAATGAACAACAGAAAGAGTATAATTGGTACACTGTTGAATTGCATAAATGGAAAATGTTTGATGGCAAAGAATCGGAGGGGTTATTATTCAAGCCGGAAAATTTCGATCCCAACAAAAAATATCCGGTGATCTTTTATTTCTACGAGCGCAATGCAGATACACGTTACAGTTACCGTACACCGGCGCCAAGTGCATCTACAATCAATATCGCTTATTTCACAAGCAATGGCTACCTGGTGTTTGATCCAAACATTTATTACAAAGATGGCGAGCCGGGTGAAAGTGCTTACAACTCAGTTGTAAGTGCAGGCAAGTACCTCAGCAAAATGAAATTTGTTGACAGTACCAAGATGGCGATCCAGGGACAAAGCTGGGGCGGTTACCAGGTTGCATATCTTGTTACACGCACCAAAATGTTTGCAGCTGCCGGAGCAGGTGCACCGGTTGCAAATATGTTTAGTGCATACGGAGGTATCCGTTGGGGTGCAGGCATCAGCCGACAGTTTCAGTATGAGCGTTCACAAACACGCTTGGGCGCAACGCCTTGGCAACGCCCTGATTTGTATACCAAAAACTCACCGTTGTTTAAAGCAGATAAAGTAACAACACCATTGTTGTTAATGCATAACGATAAAGACGGGGCAGTTCCCTGGTACCAGAGTATTGAATTCTTCACAGCGTTACGTCGTTTAGATAAGAAAGCGTGGTTCCTTCAATACAACGATGAAGATCACAATCTTGTAGAACGCAGAAACCGAAAAGATCTTTCTATTCGTCTCAGTCAGTTCTTCGATCATTACCTGAAGGGCGCACCGATGCCCGTGTGGATGAAAGAAGGTGTTCCTGCTGTAAACAAAGGAATTGATTGGGGATTTGACATCAAATAACAAAATCAAAAAAATGTCAGTAAAAAGCCGGTTGTTTAACCGGCTTTTCTTTTATCTTGTTCTGCATCAATTGATCCACCATGTTTCCAAAGCTGAAACTTTCCTATACAACCTCGGTAACAATTCTTTTTTTTCTTGTTGCAGTTGAGATTCTCTTTACCACTTTTTTACGAACGATGTTTTTATCGCCGGTGATGAATGGCATATTCCTGTTTGTAATTTCGTTGCTCATTGGATTATATCCGTTGATTACAACTACAGAAGCACCCGACTCTGCGCATGGATTAAGCCGGCAATCGCAACAGTTCAGGAGTTACGGCTGGTGGTTTTTTGCTGCATTGAATTTTGTTTTCTGGGCTCGGTATTTACATCTACATCCGGTAAATGTGAAAGATTCGGATGTGATACCTCATATTCAAATGCTTGTAGAAAGACATAGCCAGCATATTTTTCCTTACCAAATGATTACTGAATGGGGGTATGAAGCATTTCCTACCTATCTGCCGTTTACCTGGTGGCCTTTTCATCTTACAGAATTTATGATGATCGATTACAGGTACCTTGTTTTTGGAAGCTGGTTACTGGTGCTGTTTATTTTTTCAAAACAGTTTGAAGAGGACAACAATGCCGACCGTTCGGATCTGTTTCTCTTTCTTTTATTACAATTCCTGTTCTGGGGTTATCTTTTCGCTTCTGATCTGTCGTTTATGCGTACTGTGGAATTAATGATCGGTTCGTACTATGCCTATTTTCTGTTTGCACTTGAAAAAAGAAAATGGTGGATCATTGCAGGCACATTGTTACTAATTGTTTTGTCACGTTATTCCATTGTATTATGGTTGCCTTTTCTTGTGTTATTGCTGGCAATAAAAGACGGTGTTCCCTCCGTTTTTAAATGGATAGGAGCTGTTGTAGCCGGAGTTTGTCTGTTATATATTGTTCCATTTCTTTTAAAAGATGTTAGTATTTTTTTGAAGGGATTGCAAACCTATTCGAATGCATCATTAAGTGAATGGAAAGGACAAACCTGGCAGGCGCCCGGTGATAAACCATTTCAATTATTTCGTGGTACAGGAATGGCTGCATGGTTTTACAACCGGTCAAGAGGTACCGTAGAAGAAAAACTGAAAATGTATAAAACCATTCATTTGGTACTCACAATGAGCGCTGTGTTACTGCTGGCTGTATGGTATTGGCTGATTGGCAAAAAACAACGTTTGTACATTCCGCTGGTTGCTGCTGCTGCTTTAAAAATATACCTGGCCGTGTTTTACGGCTTTGTATTGATTCCGTATGTGTATTTGTATATTGTTCCGTTGATCAGTTCAATCTTTGTGTTGTATTACGTCAGGCAGCAGTCAAGAATTTCACAAATCTCCGTTTAGCAATGGGTAAAAATGTTTCTTCTATAGGGTAGGAGAGATTTGTTTCTATACTGTATACGGCCGGGTTGGGCAATTCTGTTTTATTACGAATGAGTTCGCCTTTGATACTTTCATACGTATTCACAATATTACTCATCCACGAATCAATGAAACTTGTTTTCAATGTTCGGTATTGCTCATCGTGCCGTTCAAAAAAGCTGAGCCGGTATTGATATACTTTTGTTTGCTTTTCATTGGTGCTTCGTAAAAATAAATACCCTTCTCGAGTATCCAGCGGAAGCAGACCAATGGGATTAATTGAAATACTTTGTTCCACCATTTCATAAATTTCTGTACCATTGCTGATGGTTGATTTCATGGTGTCGATGGAATAATGCATGATGGTTTCCAGTTCCTGCATCAGCTCATCATCTTCAATCATCTGCTCGTATAACAACTGTAATTTTTCAATTTGGATGCCTGTCAGTTTTTTCGGAAACTGCTCCTGAAGGTATTTCTTATTTTCCCGAAAGGCAACCAGGTTATTGTAGTGGAAGATCACATCAGCCAGTTGCGGATATAATTTGGCTTCGTTGAAATATTTATTTACTTCCTGTAAATAGGCGAGCAGGGTGTATTTTTTCAATTCAAAATCAATAAAGCCATCGGCAAACCAGGTTTCGGATAAAGTCTTCATACGTGAGATGTTTACTGGGTTTTTGTTCCTTAAATTTACAAAACACATTTAAAAATTAAAAACCTTGTTTCATGCCAATTGCCACAAAACCAAACGTATCATCAATTTTAACGATTGCTTTATGCCTTGTTCTGTTTACTTCCTGCAGCCGTAATACCTATTATATTGTACGCCATGCTGAAAAAGCCACCGCCAATGCCAACATGAGCAGCGATGTGCCATTATCAGCAGAGGGTGAACAACGGGCACAAAACCTCAAAACATTATTGCAGGATAAATCATTTGCTGCCATCTTTTCAACACCGTACATCCGTACAAAATCAACTGCAAAGCCATTAAGCGAATCAAAAGGAGTTGCAATACAATTGTATTCGCCAAGAGATAGTGCTGATCAATTCATCAACCGTGTAAAAGCTATCAAGAAAGGCGATGTACTGATCGTTGGTCATTCAAACACCGTTGATGATCTGGTGAATAAAATAATGGGGCAATCATTGTTAACTGATCTTCCCGAAACCGAATACAGTAATCTTTTTCTTGTAAATCGAAAAGGAAAGAAATATACATTTGAACGCAGAACGTTTTAAATGATCAAATAAAAAATCCCGGTTCAATTGAACCGGGATTTTAGTTTGTATGCTGATGCGTTTACAAATCTCTGTCAGGGTTAAAATTCTGTAACTCATTTGCAACAGCCGTTAAAAACGTAGCACCAAGACTGCCATCAATAATGCGATGATCGTAACTCATACTTAAATACATCATGTGGCGGATGGCAATACTATCACCATGTGGTGTTTCAATCACCACCGGACGTTTCTTAATGGCACCAACTGCCAACACAGCCACCTGTGGCTGATTGATAATTGGCGTACCCATTAAACTGCCAAAGGTTCCCACATTGGTCAATGTAAATGTGCCGCCGGTTGTATCATCGGCTTTTAGTTTACCGTTGCGTGCACTGTCTGCAAGATTGTTCACCTGTTTGGTTAAACCAACCAAATTCAACTGATCTGCATTTTTAATCACCGGCACAATCAAATTCCCGCTTGGTAAAGCGGTTGCCATACCAATGTTGATATCTTTCTTTACAATAATGCGGTCGCCATCAACTGAACTGTTGATCAACGGATATTTCTTGATGCACTTTACAATTGCTTCAATAAACAACGGAGTAAATGTGATCTTTGTTCCTTCCCGCTTTTCAAACTCTTTCTTCATCTTATCTCTCCACTGTACCAGGTTGGTTACATCTGTTTCCGTAAAGCTGGTTACATGCGGACTGGTTTGCTTGCTGCGCACCATATGATCAGCAATCAACTTGCGCATACGATCCATTTCAATGATCTCTACATTACCACTGTACACGGTTGGTGCCATCGATGGAGCAGAAGCCGGTTGTTGCTGTGGTGCCTGTTCAACTCTGTTCATCGGCACAACCAACACATCTTCTTTACTTGTAGCTTGTGGTGGAACAGTTCCTTCCGATTTCCTCGTACTCACATATTGCAGAATATCTTTTTTCGTAACACGGCCTTCGTTACCGGTGCCGGGGATTTTTTCCAATTCAGCCATACCAATGCCTTCCTGTGCAGCAATATTCAATACAAGCGGCGAATAAAAACGAATGCCATTTGTGGCAGCACTTACTTTAGCTCCGGCAGGCTGGTAGGGAATTTCTTCATCCAATACCTCGGCATTCACCGATTCAACAACCTGGGCAGGTGCAGGAGTGGGAGCAGGAGCAGCTGCGGTTTCGGCTGCACCGGTTTTAATACGTGCAATTACAGCACCAATGGGAACCACATCATTTTCGTTGAACAACACTTCACTCAACACACCTTCTGCTGTGCTGGGCACTTCACTGTCCACTTTATCGGTTGCAATGTCGAGCACCGTTTCATCCATTTTAATACTGTCGCCCGGTTTTTTGTGCCAACGCAAAATCGTGGCTTCCATAATACTTTCACCAAGCTTGGGCATTACTAAATCAACTACAGCCATAATAATTTGAAGTTTTTATTTTTTGTTGACCAGCAACAGTAATTCTGTTCCTCTTTGGTTGCGTCGCACTCTTGTACAACATTGCAGGCATCAGCAAGCCGATAACTGCACCAATTAGCTGGACAAACAATCGTTAATAGGCGCCAAAGGTAAGGATTGGATAGTTATTTATCTTCCTCTCCCTCAATAAACTGGAACAGCATCAACATGGCATTGGCCGCTGTTAATTCAATATTCCGCAACCTGTCGAATCGGAAATGGAGCCGTTTGGCGATCATTTTTTCCCGGGAGCCAACCGCTACCCACACCGTACCCACCGGTTTATCGTCGGTTCCGCCGCCGGGCCCCATGATACCACTGGTGGCGATGCCATAATCGGCAGTTGTTTTTTGCAACAATCCCCGCAGCATTTCTGTAACGGTTTCTTCACTTACTGCACCTTTTGTTTCAAGTGTGCTGTGCTCAACGCCCAGTATATCTTCTTTTACATCGTACGCATACGCAACCACCGTTCCTTTAAAATATTCAGAGGAGCCTGGGATAGCAGTGATCAAGTGTGCAATATAGCCGCCACTGCAACTTTCGGCAGTAGCCATTGATTTTTTTCGTTTCAGCAACAATTGTCCCAATGCTTTTTCCAGGGGCATATCTTCATTCACCACCATATGCTCACGCACCTGGTTTTGCAATTGTTCAAACTGCTGCTCCAGTTCATGTTCCAACGGCTCTTTTTGTGTACCGGTGGCGGATAACCGCAAACGTACCATGCCGTAATTAGGTAAGTACGCCAGTTTAATATGCGAAGGCAATGCTTCTTCCCAGGCATTTATTTTTTCGGCAAGAAAGGATTCACCCACACCGGCGGTTAACAATGTACGGTGCAAAATAAAGGGCAGCGTATATTCTTGTTGAATCAACGGCAACACGCTACCGGTCATAATGCCTTTCATTTCATGTGGCACTCCCGGCATTGAAACATAGATGCGATCGCCTCTGCGAAACAACATGCCCGGTGCTGTACCACGTTTGTTCATGAGCACTTCGCATACGTCGGGTACTTCGGCTTGTTTTAGATTGCGTTCAATGATGGGGCGATTCAGTTTCAGAAAAATATTTTTCACATGATCCAGCACCATTTCATTCATCACCATTTTTCCGCCAAAATAATCACAAAGCAGGGGCTTGGTTATATCATCTGCTGTTGGGCCAAGTCCGCCTGTAAGTAGAATAATATGTGAAGAAGCAGCTTCTTCATCCAGCGCACGCCAGATATCTTCCCGTGTATCACCTAAAGCCACACGACGCTTTACCCACACACCGATTTTATTCAGTTCCTGTGCCATCCATGCACTGTTGGTATCAATGGTCTGTCCGATCAATAGTTCATCTCCAATCGTAATAATGGAGGCATAGATTTGTTGATTCATCATGATAATTAAATGCCTGTGCCTTTGTAAATAGCTGCGAGTGGGAGGGAGAGTTGAATAGTTTCGATGAAAATACTGTCTTCCTCAACAGTATTCTCAAACGCCCACTTTCCATTCGCTTGTTTTTTTGCGATGTAAATTCGCTGCTTTATCGTATCGACCATAAAATACTCTTTCAATGAGGGGATCAACTGATAGTATAGAAGTTTTCTTCCCTTATCAACGTTTTGAGTGGATGGAGATAGTATTTCAAAAATAACAGATGGATTTAACAGCGTATCAAACTTGTCATCTTCTAACTCTTCTTTTCCACAAACAATGGTCACATCAGGATACATATAAGCACTTCTGTCTGAATTTGTGGTTCGCATATTTTCTGTTAACACATTACAATCGCTGTCTTCAAGAAACTTGCCTATTTGGATTGTGAGGTTTACTGAAATTTTAATGTGCTTCAGACTGGCTCCACTCATATTATAAACCTGCCCGTCAAAATACTCATGCTTCTCAACAGAAGCACGTTCCATTTCAAGATATTCTTTTGGTGAAATGAAATTGTATTTTGGTGCAGGTTCTTTTACTGTATGTTCCATTCTTTAAAGTTAACTGAAAGTAGCCGTACCTACAAGCTGCCTCATGCCTGCTGGAAATAGGGTGCCAAATGATTGGCTAACGCTGAAGGCATTACCGTTCGGGCCATTGTTTTAGCATCTAAAAAATACAATACGATCCGGCCGATCGTTAACAGTTTTCCTTCCTCATTGTACACTTCGTGATGAAATTCAATCCGATGATCGGTTGGTAATTCACGCAACTGTGTTTTGATCGTAAGCAGATCATCATACTTCGCCGGACGAAGAAATTTGGTATGCAGTTCCACAATGGGCATCACAATACCCATCTCTTCCATTTCTTTGTAGGTTAACCCCATTTCACGGATTGCTTCAGCCCTTGCCACTTCAAAATATTGTGCATAATTGCCGTGGTATACTACATTCATCTGGTCGGTTTCTGAATACCGCACCCGTATATTGGTTTCGCTGTTGAACATGTTATTTCTTTTATTTGCAATAGATCATTGCTGTTATTTATTGATCATGCCATCAACACTTACACGCCCGGGTCCACACAATAACAAAGCAACATAACCGGAAAGGAAGAGGGCTGAGAGTTCACCTTTATCAAACAAATCGCCACTGCCTGCTACAAAAAAAGCATAGCCCATTGCAATGATCAATGGTATTACAGTAAAGCGGGTAAACAACCCGATAGCGATGAAAATTGAACAGAAAAATTCAGCAAATACAACCAATGCCAATGTAGTGGTGCTGCCCATACCGAGAAAATCGACAAACTGATCTTTCCGGTCGGCAAAATTTACAAGCTTGCCATACCCATGGTTGATACACATACTTAAGCCCAGCACAAGGCGTAATACTAAGAAGGAAATGTTAAAAGCTGTTGCTGAATACTTAATAGATAAGAGTTTCTTCATGTGACCGTTGTAGTTTTATCTGCAATGAAAAATGATCAACCATTGCAGTATGTTTCAAGAATATTGATTCCAGGTTGCGAAATTAACGGAACATCAACTTTTATCCACAAAAATCTGGAATGGTGTTTGAAAGAGTATTGGACAAGTTACCTTTAGCCCGTTGAACGGACTTTAAGACAATGGTTAAAATATTTACCAACGATGAACGTTTACCCGCCAATGAACAGCCGCATAACTTACATTCTACTGACCTTTTTTTCCTGTTTTACATTACTGTCAACCGCACAGGTAACAGCAGTAAACAATGATCCGCATGCGAAATTCAAGCAGGCGCAGGAATATTTTCTCAACGATCAGTTCAGCCTTGCAATGCCGTTGCTGCGGGAACTTAAGCTTGATGTACAAAGCTCAACCGTTTTGAATGATGGTATCAAGGTGCAGGAAATTGATTTTTACCTGCTGGCCTGCGGTCTGCAACAAAACGATGAACGTGCTGTTTTACCCGCCCGGGAATTTATTACGGTTGTACACAACATGCCACGTACGCAGCAGTTGAGTTTTCATTTGGCCAATTATTATTTCCGTAAACAGGAGTTTGTTGAAGCGCTGGAATTTTATGACCGTGCCGATATTGCCAGTTTGAACAATGAGCAAATTTCGGAATCGAAGTTCCGGATGGGCTATTGTTATTTTCATTTGAAACGTTACCAGCAGGCAAAGCCATTGTTTAATACCATTCGTCAATTACCGGAGGATAAACATTATCTCGACGCAAATTATTATTACGGTTTTCTTGCTTACAACGACAAGCAATACAATGAAGCATTGAGTTCATTTGAAAAAGTACAGAACCATCCGGAGTATGGCAAAATTGTTCCATTTTATATTGCGTCCATTTATTATTTCCGGGGCGAAAAAGACAAAGCAATTAAAATTGCAGAAGACGCTGTAAAGCGGCCGAACATTTTGTATGATCTTGAAATGAAGCAATTGCTCGGGCATGCATATTTCGAAAAGAAAGAGTATGCAAAAGCTTTACCCTTGCTGGAAGCCTATGTAAACAAAGCCGAAAAGGTTACGAGACAGGATTTGTATGAGCTGAGTTATTCTTATTATCAGGCAAAACAACTCAACAAAGCCATTGATGGCTTTAAACAATTAAGTGGTGGTGAAGATTCGTTGAGTCAAAGTGCCATGTATTTGCTCGGTGATGCTTATCTAAAAACCAACCAGAAGGAAAATGCCCGAAATGCCTTTGCATTTTGCGCAGCCAACAGCAGCAATCAGCAACAACGGGAAGTGTCGCTGTTTAATTATGCAAAGCTTTCGTACGAATTGGGCTATCAGGGTGTAGCCATCAGCGAGTTCAAACGTTTCCTCAATGAATATCCACGCAGCACATATAATAAGGAAGCAAAAGAATTATTGGTAGGATTACTTACCGGCACCAGTAATTACAAAGATGCCATCAGTTTAATGGAATCGTTGACCGATCCATCTGAATCAACCAAAAAACTATATCCCCGCATGTTGTATGGCAGGGCAGCAGAATTGATCAATGATGGTCAGTTGAACAAGGCCGATGAATTGCTGGATAAAATTTTAAAAGATCCCTACAGTGCGCCGGTACTTCCGTTGACCAATTATTGGAAAGGTGAAATTGCTTATCGTAACGACCGGTTAGATGATGCCATTCGTTTCTACGATAAGTTTTTGCAAAGCGGTAGTGCAGGAATGGGAGAGGCTTCAGTAAAAGAAGCAAATTACAACATGGGCTATTGTTACCTGCGCAAAGAAAACTTTTTAGTGGCGCAGGGATTTTTTCAGAAAGCAGTTGGTCGTGTTGCGTTAAACTCGGCACCTATTGATCAGGATGCTCATATCCGTTTGGCCGATTGTTATTTTATGCAGAAGAATTATACAACTGCATTAAACATGTATCAAAAAGCATTGGATTATTCATGGCCAAATGCAGATTATGCATTGTACCAGAAAGCAATGCTGGCAGGCATCAATAACAGCAAAACAAAGATCGATCAGCTTTCAACATTGCAACGCCTGTATCCACGCAGCAACCTTATACCAGATGCCAATATGGAAATTGCAAAAACCTACATGGCCGATGAAAAGTTCCAGGCTGCCATTCCTTACCTGAACAATGTGATCAGTGCGCCACAGAACACAGGTTTTAAACAAACCGCCTTATTGCAATTGGCAGTTTGTTATTACAACCTCAATAAAAACCAGGAAGCACTCGACCAGTACAAAAAATTATTACAGCAATATCCCAACAGCGAAGAAGCAGGTTTTGCATTAGAAAATATTCGTGCCATTTATGTTGAAACAGGAAGACCACAGGAGTATGAAGCATTCATCCGTTCAACCGGCAAAAACGTATCAGCAAGTGAAGCCGATTCGCTGGCCTATGCTGCTGTTGAAATTAAATTAAACAACAACGACTGTACAGGTGCTGTTGAACAGATCAATAATTATCTCAGCCGTTTTCCAAATGGAGCAAATGCAATCAACGCTCACTATAATAGAAGTGAGTGTTACATGCTGCGCAAAGACTGGAAAAATGCATTGCCCGGTTACGAATACGTAGCAAAGCAAGGGAATAGTCCATTCGCCGAAAAAAGTGCTTTGATAGCCGCCCGTTCTTATTATTTCGAAATGCAGGATTATGCAAAAGCACAACCGTATTACGAAATACTTCGAAATGTTGCCACCACCGATGAAAGCAGGCTGGAATCGTTACGTGGATTATTACGTTGTCATTACCAGTTAAAAGAATACAAGCAGGCGGCAGATGTTGCAAAAGATCTGTTGATTGCCAAAGGCGCCGGCAATGATGACAAAGCACTATCCAACCTTGTAACAGGACGTAACCACCAGATCAATGGGCAGTTTGACCAAGCCATTCAATCGTATCGTGCAGTTGTTGCAGTGAACAAAGGGGAGTGGGCAGCAGAAGCACGCTATGAAATTGCAAAATGTTATTTCGATCTCAACAGTTTAACCAATGCAGAAAAAGCGGCATTTGAAGTAATCAATAAAAGTGGCTCGTATGATTTCTGGGTAACGAAATCGTACATTATGCTGGGCGATATTTATTTCAAACAAAAAGATTACTTCAATGCAAAAGCAACATTTCAGAGTATTGTTGAAAATGCAACTAACCTGCAATTGAAGCAGGAAGCAGAAACAAAACTGCAACAGGTGATCGAAGAAGAAAAACGTAATTCAAAAATTGAAGGCTAACATAGCTGGTTACTGCAATTGCTGTAACGACGAAGTAAGAAAGGGCAGATGAATCAACAACGAACTACATGAACATGAACAAACGAATCATATTTTCATTGGCTTTGTGCCTGACAATTGGAACTGCCATTGCACAGGATACTTCCCGGAAACAATCGGTTGAAATTATTTCAGCGTTTAAACCGGTGTTGAAAAATGCGGTGAAACTCAACTTCAATGCAACACCACCTGCTCCTGAAACTGGCACTCCCAACCTGGCTTACAATATTCCGGTACAAAATTTATTTTTCAACCTTCAACCTGTTGGGTTAAAGCCTTTGCCCCTGCAGATTGATTCAGCAGGAGAGGCGCATAACAGCAATTACATCAAAGTTGGTTACGGCAACTACAATACACCGTTAGTTGACGCCGGTTTTACCCTGGGCGATGGAAAGAAAACCAATTTCACTTTATTTGCCAATCATCTGTCGCAAAAAGGCAAACTTCGTGTACAGCGTTTCAGCAACACTGCATTTTCCGCCAACATTAATACATTACTCAACCAGGTGGAGGTATATGGAAAGGCTGGTTATCGAAACCAGAACTTTTTTTTATACGGACCTGATCCCATCTTTACAAACAGCAAAGATGACTCATTGAAAAAACCTTTTCAAACCATCAACATCCGGGCAGGTGTACGCAACGCTTTTGTAAACCGTTTCGGCATCAGCTACAATCCCGACATCAATATCAATGTGTTCAGCGATACACGTTCAACCGAAACAAACGGCATTCTCGATGTTCCGATCGATGTTCGTTTTGGTACCAGCTTTGGCATGTTGATTCGTGGGAATGTTGATCTTACCACTTACACACCCACCGGTGGCACCACCTACAGCAACAATGTTTATTTCCTAAATGCAGCTGCTGTATTAAAAACATCACGTCTTTTTATCAAAGGAGGAATCCGGCCCACCTGGGATCAGGGAAAACTGAATGTTTTGCCCGATGTGCTGGTGGATGTGCATTTACAGGAAAAGAAAATCATCCTCACCGGCGGATGGACAGGACATGTTCGTAAGAATACGTATCAATTTCTGGCTTCACAAAACCCGTGGATCAATCAGCCATTATCACAATACAATACCCGAATCACCGAGTTTTACGGAGGTTTTAAAGGAACTGTTGCTAATTCATTTAACTATCGTGTACTGGGCGGATTTATTGAATACCTGAACCTGCCTTTGTTCAGCAATCATATACAACCCGGCTTGTTTGAAGTGTTGCGTGAAGGAAAATTACAAGGTTTGCATTTCCAATCCGAAATCGGGTATGTGCTGCAGGATCAGTTCAACGCCAGTGCAAAAATCGATATCTACAATTTTGTTCGGCAGCAGGACGAGGCCCGGCCTTGGCATATTACACCTATTGAATTAACGGCAGCGCTTCGTTGGCAACCATCTAAAAAGATTATGGTAAAAACAGATCTGTTTGGATGGCAGGGTGCGGTGTACAGGAAAGATATTGCAGGCAACAGTGCCCGGTTACCGGCTGTTTTTGATTTGAATGCTGGTATGGAATTCAAAGTGCATCCCCTTGTGAGTGTGTGGGGACAGTTCAATAACATTTTCAACAATACCTACCAACGCTGGAATAATTACCAGGTGGTTGGTTTTAACTTACTTGCGGGAATAAGGCTTACTTTTGACCAAAAGCAGCAATAGGATGGTTGATTTGATCGTACGGTTTCTTTCTACACACAAAAAAGTTTCACTGAAAGGTATTGGCAGTTTTTCTGTTGAATTATTACCTGCAAGACTGGATTTCCCAAACAGGCTATTGCATGCTCCTGAAACAATCCTTCATTACTCGTCAGAAGCGGAAGACGATCAGGTATTTGCTGAATGGCTGATAAAGGAACAGCAACAACCGGCCGACAATATAAAAACACAACTGCAAAACTTTACTGATGAGTTTAAACGTATATTGAATAGCAAACAGGAAGTTGAGCTGGCAGGAATCGGCCGTTTTGTAAAAGAAGAAAATCAATTGATCCATTTTACTTCTGCATTTGAAACAATCGTAGGAACGCCTGTTGTTGCAGAAAAAATTATTCGTAAAAACACGCAGCATTCAATACGTGTAGGGGAAGAGGAAAAATCAAACGTTGAGATGGAGGAATTACTGTTGCGCAAGCACAGGAAACCACTCAATTTTTGGTGGCTCACCGTAATTGCGTTGGTTATATTGTCGATCGTGGCTATTTTGTACTTCGCAACAAATTACACACAACAGTGGAGCCGTCAGGGGAATGAGCAAAAAATAGACCCAACTGAAACAAAAAGTCAATACAAAATGCAATAACCCGGATTCAAATACGAACTGCGTCAACATGAGCCAACAAATGAACAACACACATTGCCCCATCTGTAAGAATAAAACGTTTTCACCGGTTTTAACTGCCACTGACAATACAGTAACTGGTGAGTCGTTTGAAATTGCGGAATGCGGTATGTGCGGCTTACGGTTTACGCTCAATGCGCCTGCAGAAAGCGAAATCCAGAAATACTATCAGTCTTCTGCCTATATTTCTCACAGTAATACCAAAAAGGGGGTCATCAATTCTCTGTACCACATTGCCCGGCATTTCACAATGATGTCAAAGGAACGTCTTGTAAAAAGGGAGTCAAAACGTAAAGTGGGTATGTTGTTAGATATAGGAAGTGGTACCGGCGTGTTTGTCAACACCATGGTGAAGGCAGGCTGGAGCGTTGTTGGGCTGGAGCCAGATCCGGAAGCAAGGGCAATGGCAATCAAACAATACAACTGCGATATTTATCCATCTGAAGATCTGTTTCGGCTACCTCCCGAAACCTATAGCGTTATCACCATGTGGCATGTGCTGGAACATGTGCATCAGTTAGACGACTATGTGAAACGGATCAAAGAGTTACTGGCGCCGAATGGAAAACTGATCATTGCCGTTCCTAATTATACCAGTAAGGATGCTGCCGTTTACAAAGCCAATTGGGCTTCGTATGATGTACCACGGCATTTGTATCATTTTTCACCTAAATCGATGCGGGTGCTGATGAAGCGGCATGGTTTGCGTGTAATTAAAACGAGACGCATGTGGCTCGACAGTTTCTATATTTCCCTGCTGAGCGAAAAAAACAGAAACGGCTTTTTCCTGCGTGGCATCTGGAATGGACTTGTTTCCAACATCAATGCATTGATTCAGAGGGAGCAATGCAGTTCACTTATTTATGTGATTGATAAAGCTGATTAACAGCTGAATATAAATTGCGATATGAATTTTATTTTACTTATCGATATCTACCCGTAAAATAACTTTGTCTCGTCCTGACTCGATGTAAAACAAACGAACATATACACCTTCACGAATACGTCCGTCTGTTTCCCATGTCCCGTTGTACCCATGATTGCTAGTACCACCCCGGAAACTAATATTATTGACTTTATAATATTCTCCACTTTTAGGTTTAGCTGGCACAAATTCAGTTACATAACCTTCAACAATATTATACGCTTGATTTTTATAAACAGCTCTCAGATGAAAAAATGAATAGATGGCTCCAGTTCCCAGATATAGAAAAAAGCCAATAATTATAATGAGATAAAAAATTGAAAAGTACCTATCGAATGTTCTGGCTTTTGAGTTGCGGTATAATATAAAACCAACAATAATTAGTATGAGTAGAAATAACCATTCTAAACTTAAAGACTGATCAGTAATTTCAAATATGGTTTGAAGATTCCGCTCCATTCTGTGTGATATTATTCATCATCACCTACACCATCCGGCACATGCAGTAATACTTTGTCGATCCGGTGGCCATCCATATCAATGATCTCGAACGTAAAACCTTTCCATTCAAATTTTTCGCCGGCGTGCGGAATACGTTCCAACTCGTGCAGGATAAAGCCGGCCAATGTATCAAACTCCTGTTCACCTTCGTTCATCCATTCGGTTTTTTCAAAGCGTGAAAGGAAGTCATAAAAGGGAATTTGTGCATCCACCAAATAACTGCCATCATCCCGTTTCACAATTTCGTAGTCATCTGTATGCGGTTCAGGCAGATCGCCCACAATCGCTTCCAGGATATCATTCAACGTGATCATCCCCTGTACACTTCCGTATTCATCCACAATAAACGCACTGTGAATTTTCCCTTGCTTGAAACGCTCCAAAATCTGGTACGCCGAATTATTTTCAGGAACGAACAATGCAGGCTTCATTAAATCCTTGAACAGTGTAAAATCATCCGACACGTACATGTCTTTGATCGAAACAAACCCTTTGATATCATCCAGGTCGCCATCGCAAACAGGATAAATGGAATGCGTTTCTTTTATGATCTTTTCTTTGATGGACGATTCTGTATCGTTGATATCAAACCAAACAATGTCGTTGCGATGTGTCATGAGCGAGGTAATGTTCCGGTCGCCCAAGTGAAATACACGTTCAATGATCTCCTGCTCGGCCTCTTCAATTGCACCTTGTTCAGTTCCCTCGCTGATGATAGCTTTGATCTCTTCTTCCGTTACCTGGTTATCGGTAACCGTTTTTACATTGAATAAACGAAATACTAGATTCGTACTCTGGTTTAAAAACCAAACAAGCGGGTGAACAGCTTTTGCAAACACCTTCATTGGTTTGGCTACGGCCATCGCTATTTTCTCCGCATTCATCAACCCGATCCGCTTCGGAATAAGCTCGCCTAAAATGATAGACAGAATGGTAACAATCACTACAATGATGCCTGTGGCAATACTTTCAGCATACAGCTTTAAAAAAGGGACTTTTTCAATTACCGGCATCAAATCTTTTCCAAACTTTTCACCGGAATATACACCCGTTAAAATGGCGATCAAGGTAATGCCGATCTGCGCTGCAGACAGAAACACTTCCGGATTTTCAGAAAGCTCTAAAGCAGTACGGGCACTGCTGCTGCCTTTAGCAGCAAACATTTCCAGACGGGACCTGCGGGCAGAAACCAATGTGATCTCAGCGATCACAAACAAACTATTGAGAAAAATAAGAACGAGTAATATAAAAATCTCCATTGTAATATATGCGGCAAATGTACAAAGCTTTTAGCAATCAGCTTTTTTGAGCGGTTTTCACAACAATCAGTTAACCTGCAACCCACCAAACTGACGGTTAAAAATCCGGGATGTTTGCCGGCCGATCAACAGCCCCAGCACGCAACCACCTACCACATCAAAAGGGAAATGAGCACCAACGTACAGCTGGGCATAACAAACAAGGAATGCCCAAAAGAACACCAGCCAGATCCATGTACGGGAAAACTGTTTCATGGTGCCAAACAGGAACATGGCAATACCAAAATGATTGGCCGCATGCGATGAAACAAACCCATAACTGTAACTGCAGGGAATCAACATCCGTACTGTTTGCGATGTAACTGCATCGGCACATGGGCGGGGACGTTCAAAAAATGCCTTAAACACCTGTGTGCTGATCATATCAGTTAACGCAAACGTAGCCAGAAAAAAAAGGATCCACCACCAGGCTTTCGATTTGAAATTTGTAATTACAAAAACAAGGAGAAACAGGTACACCGGCACCCAGAAATACTGGTTACGAAAAAAGGGCATCACCGCATCAAAAAAATCGTTGCTCCATTTATTATTGATGTAGTAGAAGAGGGAACGGTCGAACTGTATGACTGACTTCAACATGTTATTGTCAAATATAGTGAACCGTTTATGGAATAAAAGCTGCAACAAAAGAATTCTTTCTACTTTTGCCCATTGCTTAAGGAAACTATGGGTCATCGCTTTCAGTTACCGCCAACTTCACGTTGGGTATTACGTCTGTTCGTGTTTTTCATGCTGCTTTTCAGCATGATGCGTTTATTGACATTCTTTTCGTTCCGTCCCGAAGATGTATCCATTGCCGATGCAGTGCCTTCTTTTCTGATGGGTCTTCGCTTTGATCTTCGGTGGGTTTGTATTTTGCTGGCTCCGTTACTGTTGGCCGGAAGCTTTCATCGTTTTTCTCCCTTTCAATCGGCCCGTACAAAACGCTTCTGGATCATTTACCTGGTGGTGATGAGCAGCTTCCTGTTATTCTTTTTTGGAGCCGATTTTGGGCATTTCGATTATGTGGAAACAAGGCTCAACGCCAGCGCCCTCAACTTCATTGAAGATTTCACCATCTCCATGAGCATGTTATGGCAGTCGTATCCATTGTTTTGGATCTTCCTGTTGTTATCGCTGATCGTATATCTGTTGTATCGCTTTTTCCTTCGCAGCCATTCAAAAGTTCATACCATTCAGCATCCGTTTAAGCCTATGCGTACGTTTTGGATGATGATGTTGTTGCTCATTGGTGTGGCAGGCAGTAACCCGGCCAAACCGTTGATGTGGAAAGATGCATTTCGGCTGGGCGATAATTTCAAAGCCTACCTCGCCTTGAATCCACTCGAGAATTTCTTTACCACGCTTCGTTTCCGGAAACCGTTTGCCGATGATGGCAGTGCAAAAATGCAGTTTGAAACCATGAAAGAACTGCTGCAACTTCCACCCGAATCAACCATGCTTAACTTTCAGCGCCGGGAAACATTTATGCAGCCTGCCAAACCAATGAATGTGGTATTGGTAATCTGCGAATCGTTAAGCATGTACAAAACCGCTTTAAGCGGAAACCCGCTTAACACAACACCATATTTGCAAAAGCTGGCCGATGAAGGTTTGCTGTTTGAGCGGTGCTTTTCGCCCCACTTTGGAACAGCAAGAGGAGTATTTGCCATGCTGAGCGGTGTGCCGGATGTACAATTGAGTAAATTTTCAACAAGAAATGCAGAAGCCATTGATCAACATACGATTCTGAACTCTTTTACGAATCATGAAAAGTTCTATTTTATTGGCGGAAACAGTGAGTTCAACAACTTCAAAGGGTTGCTTGTAAACAATGTAAACGGTCTTCATTTGTTTGAAGAAGGGATGTACAAAAGCCCCAAGTTCAACGTGTGGGGCATCAGCGATAAGAACCTGTTTAAAGAAGCGAATGAAGTATTATCCCAACAGACAAGTCCGTTTTTCAGCATCATTCAAACGGCCGATAATCACCGTCCGTTTGTAATACCGGAAGAAGATACGGCTGCCGTGGCTGCCAAACAGGTAGATCCGGCATTGTTGAAAAAGTACGGCTTTGATTCGCAGAAAGAAATGGAGGCGCTGCTGTACACCGATTACAGTATTCAGCAATTCATGGAAGCTGCGAAGCAACAACCCTGGTTCAGCAATACATTGTTTGTCTTCATAGGCGATCATGGTGTAAAAGGAAATGCCAGCGCATTGTATCCTGATGCATGGACCAACGAACGATTAACAGACGAGCATATACCGTTGCTGTTTTACGCACCGGGTTTTATTAAACCAGAAAAGCGAAAAGAAGTGGTGAGCCAGGTAGATGTGTTGCCAACAATTGCCGGCTTGCTGAACCAGCCTTACACCAACAGCAGTATTGGCCGTGATTTGTTGCGAAAACCTGCGGGCAAAGATTTTGCCTTCATTATTCACCACGATGAAGCAAAGATCGGCATGCTTAATAATGAGTTTTATTATATCCTCAATATGAATCTGCAAAAAGACACATTGGTGCCGTTGCATTTCAATGCGCCACTATTGTCGAAGGAAACATACGAAGCAACCAAAAAACAAATGGCTGTTGAAACAATTGCCCTGTACGAGTCATCACGCTGGATGCTGCTGAATAACAAGAAGGCGAATGTGAAGCCGTAGGTAGACTTAGAAGGCTGGTCGGTACGGCCCCTAGGCCGTCAGACCTTTCTAATCTTTAAAATACTTTTCAACTATTTCATTAATTACTGGGTACGAACTTTTGACAGGAAAGTCCCTTTTTTCAAACCCGGTATGTTCAAAGGCAAGCTTAATGTTACAAAGGCTGCCATTTCTTAAGCCCGCAAAATCTCTGTAAGATGAGAATTCCCAATCGAACATTTCACGCACTAGTATTGCCGATACTGGATTTTGATGGATATAGTTAAATACATGAATTAGGTTTAAGCCATATTCGTCAATCTCTTTTGCTTGTGCCTTTTGCTTGAAAAGCGAACCCGTTTCCGAGCGCTCTGTATTGATTACCTGGGCAAACGTACTTTGCAGCATTCTAAAACCATTTGAGAGCTCACTGCTTATGATATTGCCTATTCTTTTATTGGCAATACTTCTTTCAGTTGTTTGAATTAAGAAATGAAAGTGATTGGGCATAAGGCAATAGGCGAGGATGCTGCAGTTGGGGCTTACGTACTTCCGCACAAGTTGTAGAAAACGCAAATAATGATCACGATTATAGAAAACAGGTTGCTTTCTGTCTCCCTGGTTATAGATGTGATAGATCGTGTTAGCTTTTAGATTCATTAATAAATCTACTCATTTTTGGTCTGACGGCCTAAGGGCCGTGCCGACCAAAACTATTTCATCTTCTTTGCAATAATGATCAGCCGGGGCGAATTGGTTACATGGTAGGGTTCAAAATGGTAATCACCATACACTTCCTGTACCTGCAGATTGTAAAACGAAAACATATCATTGAAATCGCCCAATGAAAACTTCGCTACTTTCTCTGTAAACTCCAGCGGCTCCTGCAAATTCGCTTCGTCTTCAATCACGATCTTTTTATAAAAATGTGTTTCATCCAGCCAACGGGTAATGTAATAGATCACATCATCTTTCTGAAACTCACTTTTATACTGCAAATGGTTTTCAATATAATGCGCATTCAGGTAATCAATCACAAACGTGCCGCCCGGTTTCAGTGATTGGGCAATGGTGCGGATGGCATTGTCATGTTCCCTTCGGGTGCGAAAAAATCCAAAACTGGTAAAGAAGTTGAATGCAACATCATAATAGTTCATACGAAACGGCAAGCGCATATCATGTACAAAAAACTCAAGCTTATCCGATTCGTGTTTTTTTGCTTCTGCAATACTATCATCACTGATATCGATACCTGTAACCATGTATCCCTTCGATGCAAGGTGAATGCTGTGCCTGCCACGACCGCAGGCAACATCAAGCATTGAAGCATTGGCAGGCGGATTCAATTTTTCCAATAAGCGATCGATAAAAGCAGCCGCTTCCTGTTCATCCCGCTGAAAATACAATTGATGATAGTAGGGCGAATTGAACCAGTTACGATACCATGTTTGTTGATCGGCCGAAAGTGTTTCCATTGTTGAACGCTTCTCTTTAAAGATACTATTTCTTACTTGCCCAGATGCCGTTTAATTCCTCAGCTGTAAGAACACCTTTGTACCGCCACACTTCCTGTCCGTTTTTCAACAGTATAAAAGTTGGCAACCCATCTGCATTGAGTTGTTTCATGAGATCAGTATGAATGCCGCCGTCAATTTTAAAGAACGATATTTCTTTGTGCAGCGCCAGGAATTCGTTTACGATAGGTTCCATTTTGCGACAGGGTGGGCACCATTCAGCACCAAAATCAACCAGCACATATTCTTTTCCGGCGATCTGTTGCTGGTAGTCGGCCATGGTCATTTGTTTTACATAGGCCATGCCTTCAACCGGTTTGCCCTTACGCTTCCAACTGCTAAAGCCACCATTTAATTCCACTATCTGTTGAAACCCATTTGCACGCAACCATTCGGCAGCGGCACTGCTGCGTGGGCCACTCAAACAATACACATACACCGGTTTTTGTTTATCAAGTGCCGAGGTACGTTCTGCAAATTCTTTTTCATCGTTCCAATTCGCCTGTAATGCCGATTTAATATGACCGTTTCTGAATTCACCTGCAGTACGCACATCCAGCAATTGCACATTGGTTTGCTGAATTTCTTTTTCAAACTGGTCGGCAGAAACTTCCTGGTTCGCTTGGGCCCCACCGCTACAACTGCTTAGCAAAAAGAGTACAGATATTATTGTTAAACGCATATCTTTTTTTTGCAAAGCTACATGCAAAACGGCGATCTGTTAACCTTTACTTCAATAACAATCCGGCAACCGAAAACTTTATTTCAAATGTTTACCTTTGCAACCTTTATGATCAACAGAACGGTAGCTTTTATTCATGCGGTGATCGATTGGTTTTATCCGCCATTCAAGCGGTTGATGCCAATGCAAACCTTCCGTTATGCGGCTTGTGGCGGCGGCAATACGGTGCTTGACATCCTGCTGTTCTATATCAGCTATAACTTTATTCTCAACAAAGAAATGGTTCACACACCGTTTATGACGGTGAGTCCGCATATTGCTGCGTTTTTAATGTCGTTTGTTATAACATTCCCGGTTGGTTTTTTTCTGAGTCGTTATGTGGTGTTTGAAGGAAGTGCAGTTCGCAAACGGGAGCAGCTGCCGAAATACATGATCGTGGTGGCCGGTGCCATTGTTCTCAACTATTTCTTTCTGAAAATATTTGTAGAAACCTTTCACATGTATGCTACGCTGGCAAAGATCTGCACCACCGTGTTTGTTGTAGCCTTCAGTTATTTTTCACAGAAGTATTTTACGTTTAAAGCACCCGGCCCGCTCTGAGCTTCGCTTGTAACCTTCATTCTTCAGTTACCCCCGAAAGGGAAGAACTCCCCACACAGCCCTCACTTATTTACAGAATCAAATGAATTAAATCATCTTGCATCATGAGGAATACATTTTATAGTTGATGTGTAAGAAATGAAGCTTGGTTAGGAATGTGCAGCACCGCTCTTTTCCCTTGGGGGAAAGAGAAGGAGAAAGGGGCTGCCGTTTTATATACTCGTCAAAATATAATACAGCATAAAAAAGCAAATTACCAGTTTCAAAAAGCTTCCTGCAAGAAAGCCAACAAACGAACCCAATGCTGCTTTGAAGGCGACGTTTGAGTTTTGCTGCGCTATCATTTCGCCAATAAATGCTCCCGCAAACGGGCCAACGATAATTCCCCAAGGCCCCAGCCAGAATGCAGCGAGGAAACCGAGTGTACATCCCCAAACACCATATTTCGTTCCACCGAATTTTTTAGTGCCCCAAATGGGGATCACATAATCAAGAATGAGTGATACAACAACAATAGCGGCCCAGATAACAAGGAACTGTGTAGTGAACGGTTTCTCTTCCCGAAGTTGCTGCAACAACAAACCGATATAGGCAATGGGAGGGCCGGGTATCAATGGCAAAATACTCCCACCAATAGCTACAAGCGTAAGAATAACTCCAACGATGATCCAGGTCCATTCCATTTGATAAAGATAGCAAAACCTGCATGTTGCAGTGTGCGACACAGCAGGATGCCGTTTGCACCTCCATCCGCTCCTTCATCTGTTTGAATCCCTTACATTTGCCTTGAACGAAACTGCTTAAAACAACCGTATGAGTATAGACAGAAGAATATTAACACTGGATGAGTTTACCATCCAACAGTTACGCAATTTTCCACAGGCAACCGGCGAATTGAGCAGTCTCTTGCGAGATCTTGGTTTGGCTGCCAAACGTGTAAATGTAGAAGTGAATAAAGCGGGGCTTGTCGATATTCTGGGCGATGCGGGAAGTATCAATGTACAGGGCGAAGATGTAAAGAAGCTCGACATTTATGCCAACACCCAATTTATGAAAGTGTTGCAGCATGGCATCAGTTGTGCCGGTATTGGCAGTGAAGAAATGGATAATATTGTAGTGTTTGATGATGAGATCAGCAACAATGCAAAATATGTAGTGATGTTCGATCCGCTGGATGGCAGCGGCAACATTGATGTGAACATTTCAATTGGTACTATTTTTAGTGTGTACCGTCGTGTGAGTGAAAGAGGCAAGCCGTGCACACATGCAGATTTTTTACAGAAAGGCCGCAACCAGGTGGCAGCAGGTTATATGGTGTATGGAAGCAGTACCATGATGGTGTATGCTACAAAAAGAGGTGTGAATGGTTTTACATTAGATCCTTCCATTGGTGAATTTTGTTTGAGTCATCCGGATATTCAATGTCCGCCTGAAGGGAATATTTATTCTGTGAACCATGGCAACTTTTTCCGTTATGAAAAAGGAGTACAGAATTATATTACAGCCTGCCAGAAAAAAGATAAAACGAACGGTGGTCCTTACACGCAGCGTTATATTGGAAGCATGGTGGCCGATGTGCATCGCAGCCTGATCAAGGGAGGTATTTTTATGTACCCGGGTACAGTTGACCGCCCCAATGGTAAATTGCGTTTAGCGTATGAGTGCAATCCGTTTGCCTTCATTATGGAAATGGCCGGAGGCCGGGCAACGGATGGAAAAATTCCAATTCTGGATGTACAGCCAACGGAATTGCACCAACGGGTGCCTATGTTTATTGGCAGCAAGAATATGATGAGTGAACTGGAAACCTATTACAAAGGATAATGCAAAAGAAGCGTGGCCTTTGATGTCTTATACGAACGAAACAATCCTATGCCGGAAAAAATTATTGAGGTAAAGAACCTGGTGAAGAATTATGGAAGCTTTCAGGCAGTGAAAGGCATCAGCTTTGATGTGTACCGTGGTGAAATTTTTGGTTTGCTGGGACCTAATGGGGCAGGGAAATCAACTACGCTTGAAATTATTGAAACGCTTCGTGAAAAAACGAGTGGTGAGATACTGGTAGATGGGCTCAACCTCGATACACAGGCCAATGAAATTAAAAAGATCATTGGTGTACAATTGCAATCGTCGGGCTATTATCCCGGGTTAAATCTCGTAGAACTGATACAACTGTTCAGCGGACTGTACAACCGCAACGTAGATGCAATGGCCTTGCTGAAAACAGTAAACCTCGAAGAAAAAGCCACTGCCAAATACAAGGAGATGAGTGGGGGACAAAAGCAACGCTTCTCTGTTGCTACTACACTCATCAATGATCCGAAAATTGTTTTCCTCGATGAACCTACCACCGGACTTGACCCGCAGGCCCGCAGAAACTTATGGGAGCTGGTGCGTAACATTCAGGCAAGAGGAACAACGGTGATCATTACTACACATTACATGGACGAAGCTGAATATCTTTGCGACCGTGTAGCGATCATTGACAGTGGAACGATTGTGGCCTTGGATGCACCATCGAAGCTGATCGATACATTGCTTGCAACCGGCTTTGAACGGCCCAAACAAATGAAAGCTGCCAACTTAGAAGATGTATTTATTTCATTAACCGGTCATGCCCTGCGTGACGAATAAATTTTTAATCAATTAATCACATGCGTATTCTTTCTCTTACGGTTTTATCATTATCCTTTGCAGTTGCAACTGTTGCACAAAGCACAAGACCACCTGTTAAAAAAACAACCACTACCACAAAAACCGCAGCAAAGCCAACAACAAAGCCGGCAGCTAAACCCGCTGCACCGAAACCTCTGCTCAGGAATGGTATTGACAGTTTAAGCTATGCCATTGGCATCAACATCGGCGGCAATATGGCGGCACAGGGAATTGAGAATTTAAATTATGTGGCATTGAACAAAGGCATTGCCGATGCGTTGAAAAAAAATCCCACACCATTAATGGATGAAAATACTGCAAACATGACCATACAACAAAAACTACAGGAGTTCATGGCAAAGAAGAATTCAGCCGTGAAAGAAGAAGGAAAAAAATTCCTGGCTGAAAACAAAAAACAACCCGGTGTTGTGGAGTTGCCAAGCGGCATCCAGTACAAGATCATTACACAGGGAACAGGTATCAAGCCAACATTAGAAGATACCATTAAAGTGCATTACAAAGGCACAACCTTAGATGGCAATGTATTTGATGATTCGTACAGCCGTGGTGAACCCATTGAATTCCCATTAGGTGGCCTGATCGAAGGATGGAAACAAACATTGGTGTTGATGCCGGCCGGCAGCAAATGGCAATTATTCATCCCCAGCGATTATGCCTATGGCGATCGTGGTGCAGGCGGGGCTATTCCCGGCGGCGCTACATTGATTTTTGAATTGGAACTGCTGGATGTGAAGGCAGTGAAAAAATAAAGCTGCAAGCTGTTCGCTTCACGCTACACGCATACTCTTACCGAGAGGCGAGAGGCGAGAAGCAAGAAGCGGGCAGCTTTCTTCAATTTTAAACTATGGACTTACGTTATCCCATCGGTAATTACGAAACTGCTCCTTACAGTGATGCATTAAAAGAAGAACGTCTGGCTGATATCAAATTTTTACCGGGCTTGCTGGAACAGGCCATTGAAAATTTAGATGAAGCACAATTGCAAACGCCTTATCGTGATGGCGGCTGGACGGTGCAGCAAGTGGTGCATCATATGAGCGACAGTCACCTAAATGCATTGAGTCGTTTGAAGTTTGCATTAACGGAAGACAATCCCACTGTAATGGGTTATGATGAAGCAAAGTGGGCGGAAACAGCTGAGTATTCATTGGTGCCGATCAATGTTTCATTAACAATGATCCATGCCATTCATGCAAAACTGCATGCGTTGTTTTCCAGTCTTACCGCTGAGCAATGGACAAGAACCTATATTCATTCGCAAACAAAAAAGCAATTTGATCTCTGGTATCTGCTGGGCATGTATGCGTGGCATGGCAAACATCATGTAGCGCATATTACTTCGTTAAGGCAGAAAAAAGGATGGTAATTTGGTTCTTTGAAAACTAAACTTATCGAATCAAATCGACAATGAAATTAAAATCAATAAAGCATAGCAAGGTACTTAAAGAGAAAAAGCACCTTGCTTTTTTGTTTCTGCTTCTGAATTTATACTTTATTTCATACTCGCAGAAACCAGAAGCAAACATCATTTCTGAATCAAATAAAATTCAAATTAATTATGCGCCGAAGGAAGTTTTCTCGAATTTTTCGATTGCTTTTCAAAACCTCTCCAACGACTATGGCATAAAACTAAGTTTTGTGCTTTCAGAAAAATTTGACTTAGTGAGTATGAAGCCTTTTTTTGATAGTTTCACAATGATTTTTCCTAACAAAAAAAAGATTGTACTTAAAAGTATTTTTAAAGATAGCATGTACTATCAATTTAATGGTTCTTTATGTTACGAGATTGCACTAATTCTTAAACCCGAAGAATATGAGATGTTTAAAGAAAAAAACTTAATTAGTATACAGGGAAATAACTCTGTTTTTGATATCCGAATCAGAAGAAAATCTCAAGAGGAAATAATCAATCTGCTAAATTCATTTTAAATATTGAATTTTCCTTCATATCAAAATTGAAAACTACTCATGAACTGGAAAACGCTTTCTTCAAAATATTTATTCAAACGTGATTGGCTTACGCTGCGTGAAGATGTATGCGAACGTCCCGATGGAAAGATCATTGATCCCTACTATGTGTATGAGTTTCCGGAATGGGTAGCTGCACTGGCACTTACGAAAGATGGCAAGGTGATCCTGGTGCGACAATACCGTCATGCATTGGGTGAAACATTGCTGGAGTTGCCGGGCGGCTGTGTGGATGCGACCGATGCTTCGTATGAAGAGGCCATCGCCAGAGAGCTGCTGGAAGAAACGGGTTACCGGTTTGATAACATTGAATACCTCTGTAAAACATCAGCCAATCCTTCAACCAATAATAATTTACTCAGAGCCTATCTTGCTACCGGTGGAGAAAAAGTGAAGGAGCAACAATTAGATGACGGAGAAGATATTGAAGTTCACCTGTTGAGTATGGACGAAGTGAAACAACTCATCCGTGAAAACAAATTGCTCCAGAGTATGCACACAACAGCGTTACTGTACGGATTGGAAAAACTTGGCGAGTTGAAGTACTGAGGTAATGGCGGATGGCTGATCTATGATGCAGGACTTGCCAATTGTTTATTGCACATTGTTAATTGCCTATTCCCTTCACATCCACTTCTCCCACAAGAAACACGCTTCCGCAAACAAGAATCAGATCATCGGTTGCAGCCTGTTGCAAAGCAGTTGCAATGGCAGTGTTTACATCTGCAACAACTTCGCCTCGCAAATTAAATCCAGTTGCTTTTGCCTGCAGATCAATTTCCGGCAAAGCCCGTGGAATATGTGCTTTGGTAAAATAATACGTTGCTTCCGTAGGTAATAAAGCCAGCACTTTATCGATCTCCTTATCTTTTACCATGCCGACAATGATATGCAGTTTGTTGTACCTGCTTGCATTGAGTTGAGCAACGATCTGTTTTACACCATCTTCATTATGTCCCACATCCAATACAACCGTTGGATGCTGATGAACCACTTCCCAACGTCCATGCAACCCGTTGATCCGTTTACTATTTGCCAATGCTGTTTGCAGATGCTGCTCTGAAATGTTCCAGCCTTGCCGTTGCAATTCACGAACCGATGAAAGAACCGTAAGTATATTTTTTGTTTGATAAATACCGGGCAGATCAAGTGAGTACTGAAAAGTTGTTTTCGATTTCACTTCCTCTACATCAACAACCAACTGATGATCGATTGTTTGTGCATTGGTCATTCTAAACTCATTGTATGCAAAATGTAAGGGGGCATTCAATGCAGTTGCCTTTTCTTCAAACACCGGTTTTGTTTCCGGTAACGTTTCACCCACCACAACCGGAATAGAGGGTTTGATGATGCCGGCTTTTTCAAATGCAATTTTCTCCAGCGAATCTCCCAGCAGGTTCATGTGATCCCAGCCAATATTGGTGATGATGGAAAGTTCGGGTGTAATAATATTGGTGCTGTCTAACCTTCCGCCAAGCCCCACTTCAATCACAGCAACATCTACTTGCTGCTGTTTGAAATATTCAAACGCCATAGCAACAGTAATTTCAAAAAAGGAAGGTTCAATTGTTTCAATCAATGGTTGAATATCCTGCGTAAACTTGATCACGAATTCTTCACTGATCATTTCTCCATTCACTTTGATGCGTTCCCGAAAATCGTGCAGGTGAGGGGAGGTGTACAATCCGGTTTTGTAACCGGCTGTTTGCAAAACCGCAGCCAGCATATGACTCACCGATCCTTTTCCGTTTGTTCCTGCAACATGAACACTTTTAAAATGCTGATAAGGATTGTTCAACGCTTCACACAGTGCAACGGTATTATGCAGATCTTTTTTAATGGCAGCAGCTCCAATACGGCTGAACATCGGAAGCCGGGTAAAAAGATAATCGATCGTTGCCTGGTATGTCATGCCGCAAAGATAGAAGTTGAATGCACTGGTTGATGCATCAGGCCCTTGGTAACGTAAACGCAAATGTGCTACCTTTCCCTAATTCACTTTCTACATGAATATTGCCGCCGTTCTTCTTTAAAAACTCTTTACAAATCATCAGCCCCAAACCAGTACCGGCTTCATTGGAAGTGCCCTTGGTTGTAAAATGTTCGTCGCCAAATAATTTACTTTTTGCTTCTTCACTCATACCGGTGCCGGTATCACTTACATATACCTCTACCTGCTCATCAACTTCTTTTATATCTACCAATACTTCGCCTTCCTTTGGCGTAAATTTAATTGCATTGCTGATGAGGTTTCGCAGCACTACTTCAATCATTTCTTTATCGGCATAAATATAAACAGGCTTGTCGGCTTTTGTTTTCAGATACACCTGTTTGTTCTCGGCCTGTAAACGAACCACCTGTTGCACATCCTGTATCAGCTTTTGCAGATCGATGAGTTGGGGCGACAGTGATTCTCCTTTCATCTGGCTCTTGGCCCATTGCAAAAGATTCTCCATGAGATCGGTGGTGTAATGCAGATCCTTTACCACATCAGGGATCAGTACTTTTATTTCATCAGCCGGCAAATCGTATTGCTCCACGCTTTTGAAGAGGTTGCGTAAACCATACAGCGGTGTACGCAGATCGTGTGAAATAACCGAAAACAATTTCGACTTCAGGTTATTCAGTTCAGCCAGTTCTTCTTTTTGTTTTTCAATTTCAAGTGTGTAGCTGTACAATTCTTCATTACTGTTTAGTATCTCAGCCTGGTAATCTTTATTTTCCTTTTTTATCAGTAGTAAGCCTGTAAAGATGAGAACAACTGATAATACATGATTAAAAACAAAAAATGAATAGTTAATATCTTTCATAACGAAAGAATAATCACGCTGCACCACATAAACCATGAAATAACAAACCACCGTAAAACCTGTTACAGCAATAAGATGACTGATTTTCTGAAGAAAAAAGACAGCAAAAACACCATAAAGAATAAAGAACAGCTCAATGCCAACATCGATATTACCCACATAAACGAGTGAAGTAACGGATGGATACATAATAAAATACCAGATCATAGCAAATTGCTGCTTCTCAAAGTAATTCGCAATTAATACAACCAAACTGATAAATGCGGGTGAAAGAGCAACAATCCATGCAATTACGGGAAGATATCCATCACTTAAAAAAGCAAGTACCGTAACAACTATACCGGTTACAAAACCAATAAAATTCAAAAGATTAAAAATCGACAGACGACTTGCTGTATAACCGTCCATTTCGTCTGAATGGCCAATATGCCTGATAAATCGTACAAAAGCTGAAAGTGGGTTTAAAAATGAAATGGGTAACACGTCATTCATCTTACTTAGTTTAATTGGGTAACGAAATAAGTCTTCAGCAGGTTGGATCTTTACGTATTTTTCCAAGGTTACAAATGGATATACGTAGTACTAACACGCTTAGATTTCTGCGACGGAGAAAACGTAAAAAAACGGGGAAATGGTATGCACTGGCAGGTCAATTAACTGGCAACCTGAAAGTTGTCAGTTTTTTACAATGCCAGGTCAATCATTGACTTTGAAATTAAATTGTACCGTAACGGTTGACTCAGTTGTTGCTTTATCAAACTGAATATTCTTAAGATAATCTGCGATCGCATTTGCATAGGCTTGACTAACAGATGTAGAACGAGGCCCAATACGAACAAAAGTTCCTTTTCCTTCGGGTGATACTTTGATAATGGCATATATAGTGGCCTTTTCCAGATCGCCACCGAATGAATAATATTTAATGATCTTCCGGTTACCACTTGTAACTCGTGGCCCACCCGTTCCGGTGCCACCTGATCCATTGTAATTATCACTGTTGGGATTACCGCCGGCTTTGCCTTGATCGCCTGTGCCACCGGCCACACCCTGGTTGCGGCTGTTGTTATAGGTATCAGAATTATTTCCACCCGTTCCCGTACCACCACCATATACTGCTTTGGGTTTAGGAGGTGCAGGCTTGGGATTTACAACGGTTGTTGTGGCAGGTTTTGTTGATGTTACAGGTGGATTGTCTTTTGGCTCCACCTTGGCAGGCTTGGTAACTTTCGCCGGTTTGTTTACTTCCGGAGCATCTGCATCGTCCCGCTCACTCATTTCTTTTTCTGTTTCATCAACAGCTGCGGCAATTTGTTGTTGAGGAGGTGTGGTCGTAGTTTCAGGAATAGATTCGGGCGCAGGTTCATCGGGGATCAACGGTTGCACATCTCCAAAACCAATATCACTGTTGCCGAGATTTACTTCAATACCTTCTTCCAACGGAGGAGGAGTGGGCACCGCCATTGCAATGGTAAGCACGAAAAAGAAAAAAAGCAATACCGCATGTACCACGATGGTTACGGCTGCTGCTTTGTAATTTTTTTGTGTGTCGGTTTGCTGCATGGTTGAAGTTTGATACATCGAATTTAGCTCTTTTATCCCTAACGATGGAAAACCATGCCACATTGCATATTTGATGTGAAGCTTTTATGAAAACCTTAACCGCCTCACCCTCCATCTTAGCTACGCTCGTAACCTTCGTTGCTCGGTTACTCCAAAAAGAGAGGGAGCGGTGCTTTATTGCAAACACAAACTCTGGTTCTTCCGCATCAGGTTCTTACCATTACCATACTTTCCAGAATTTTAAACCTTATAAAGCTGTTAAAAAAGAAAAAACGGCTTATCCAATTTTTTTGTAAAGCCGGTAAGGCACCCATTTCAACAACCATGCAACCAATGCCCAGCGTTTGGTGATTTGTACACGTTTTCTTTTTTGTTCTATGGATGCAAATATTTGTCTGCTTGCTTTTTCCAATGTAGATACCCAAAACAATTTCGTACCGAGCAGCATATCGGTTTGGATATAGCCGGGTTGAATATCTGTAACGGTGATCGTTTTTTTCATACGATCTGCTTTGATGCGGATTGCTTCAAGGAAATTACTCATAAAGGCTTTACTAGCGCTGTAGGCAGGAGCCCAGCTGTTGCCCCGGTAGGAAGCAATGGAAGAAATCCCAACAATTTGTCCATGCCCTTGCTTCACAAAAAAGTTGAACGCATAATTTGTTGTTGCAACAAATCCATTAACGTTCACATGGGTGATCTGCTGATCAATTTCCATGTTCAGTTCTTTACTGGCTGTTGCATAGCCGCTGTTGTAAATGAAGAGATCCATCCCACCCAGCTGATCAATTAACATCGAAAGCCGTGAAATACTTTCTGTACTGGTTATATCAAAGGCTGATACAATTACCTGTTGCGGATATTGTTGCTGCAGTTCATCCAGTAACTGTTTGCGACGCCCCGTAATACCCACTTTGTGACCGGCTTTGAGATAAGCAAGTGCCAACTGTTTCCCGATGCCGGAGCTGGCACCAATGATGACGACTTTTTTCATGCAAACAATTATTTTCGTTTTAACAGTACACTGTTATCAAACGCCAGTCCTGCAACGATCAGCAGAAAACTGATGATGTGAATATAATTGATTTTTTCGCCCAGAATAACAATGGCTTCAATGCTGCTGAAAATAGGGATCAGGTTTCCAAACAACGCTGTGCGTCCGGCTCCTAATTCTTTAATGGAACGGTTCCAGAACAGAAAGGCGATCACTGATGTTCCCAAACCAAGATATAAAATAACCGATCCTGTTTGCCAGGTCCATTGCACCGGTTTTACATAGGCGGCTTCTATAAAAAAAGCGGGGATCAGTAACGCAGTACCAATACAAAAAACAAAAAACAGGAAACCGATCGCTGAAATATCTTTTGGCTTTTTACGTGCCAGGATATTGTAAATGGCAAAACTGAATGCACCCAACAACACCCATCCATCGCCTTTGGTAAATTGCAGGTGCAACAGGTTTTGAAAACTTCCTTTACTCAGCAGAAAAAAGATACCGGCAATACATAAGCCAATCCCAACAACCCGCTGCCATTGAATATGCTCTTTTAAAAAATAATGGGCCAGTATAATTGACATGATCGGCGAGGATGTTGTACCGATCAATGCAAGATTAATAGCGGTAGAACTATGCCCGGCGATGTACACAAACGTATTAAACAAGCTGATGCCTGTTAATCCTGTCCAGAAAAAATAAGCTTTGTTTTGTTGTACGATCTGCCACGATGGTTTGATATGTTTCCAGGCAACAGGCAGCAGCAGTATACAGGCCGCAAGCCAACGAAAAAAAGCCAATGTAACCGGAGGAATATCGTTGATCACCGCCCTTGCCACAATAAAATTACCGCTCCAGATAATGGTAGCAAGTACAGCCAGTACAATACCGAGCAACATGTGGTTTTGGTTGGACTTCATCGTTCAAATATAAATGCACTGTAGTGTAAGCAATGGTGCAGGAAAACTTATTTCAGTGATTGGTCGATTACAGATTCTGCTATTGCTGATGTTACTACACTCACCAAATCACAAAACGATATTTTTTTGCGCAGCGAAGGTAGGCCGATCGGCTATTACTGAAACGCTTTTATTTTTAGCAGCGGCCGCAACTTCCACAACCCAAACAAAGGCCCCGGTGCCAATATGAGCAGCACGTATGGCGATTGCATCCACTGCTCAAACAATTGATTCAACACATAAATACTGGCAACAGTTATTGAAAATCCAATGCAGGTAACAATGGTCAATGCCGATCCTTTATTTTCAGCAACGGCTGTTTGTGCAACAATGGAAGAGAACTGGGGCGAATCGGCCACTACTGCGAAACCCCATACCAGTAAAAAGAAAAGAAACAATACGGGAGGGAATGAAAAACTGAATGCAGCCAGGAGACAACAACAAAACGAAATGAGCATACCGGCATAGGCTACTTTTGCGCTTCCTAATCGTAAGGTAATATAACCGCCAACCACACAACCAACAGCACCAGTCGCAATCACAATAAACGACCATAACGGTACATTGAACAATGCTCCGTTTTGGTTGATGTAAAGATTTAAAATGACTGGTACAAATGCCCAGAAGGCATACAGTTCCCACATATGTCCAAAATATCCGAATGAGGCTGCACGAAAACCGGGAAGGCGAAAACTGTTTTTAAATGCAGCAAACGAATAGCTGCTGCTCTTTTTGAAATAAGGTCCCCGTGGTACAAAAAGAAAAATGATCAAACCGCCAACTGCTGCCACAAGTGAGGTTAGCTGTAACACATGTTTCCAGTTGTAATCCCAATCGTTTTGTTTTAATAAATGCGGAAAGGCTGTGCCCAGCACCAATGCACCAACAAGATACCCCAATGCTTTCCCCAATCCTTTTTCGTACCATTCGGCTGCGATCTTCATACCAACCGGATAAATACCTGCGAGGAAAAAGCCAACCAACAAGCGGGACAAGACTAACAGAAAAAAATCCTGTTGCGGTAACAGGATGAGCAGGTTGGCGGCAGCTGCCAGCAATGATGAAATGAAAAATACAATGGATGGTTTAAACCGGTCGGCAATAGCAGTAACGGCATACAATAAAGTACCGGTGATAAAACCGATCAGTACCGATGATGTTACAATGGCCAGCCCGTCTTTTTCCAGTTGAAATGCTTTGCTGATCTCCGGCAGAATAGCATTGCCGCTGAACCATAAAGAGGTACCGGCAAATTGTGACAGGACTATGAGTGGCAGAATATGGTTGGGCCGTTGCATAAACAGTCCTCAACTTACGGAAAGTAACGAGAATGAAAAAGGGTTGCCAACTTTTAAAAAGTTGGCAACCCTTACTCTACCTCTGAAATCTTTTTATCAACTATAACTTAAATTCTGTTTTAGTTGATAAAAAATAACCGAAACTGTCCATTTCATTTTGGTCTTTAAATGCTCTTTTGGGAATTATGATAAAGTCGCTTTTACCGATGAAAATATTGTAAGCAGTTTTTGTTTCTTCTGCTTTTATAATTTCACGCCAGGGTTTCGATAAGTCAACTTTGTCGGTTTTACGGTTTACTCCCCAATGAGTAAACTCTATATTAATACGTTTAAAAACGTGTGTATTTGAAGTGTAAATAACGGTTGTGAAAATTAAAAACAGGATAAAAGTAAAAAACAAAAGCATCACGATGGGAGCCAGACTTGAAATTAAGCTTGCAATAAGATTCGTTTCTGCACTTGTTACAAATCCCAACAGTAATGAAACAAAAGAAAGTATAAATACAAATGCCAAAAATAGTTTCAGGTATTTGCTTTTTATTAGGTAGCGAAATAGCGCACCTGCATATTCCCGATAGCCAATGTCAAAATTTAAATAAAACGTCTCCTGCATTCTGCTTTTATTTATATCACAAAGAACTCCAAGCTTAGCACAAAGGGAGCAAAGAATACATAGTGAACTTTATGCATCCTTTGTGCTCTTTGTGTAACTGATCTCAATTACCAATGCGCAAAATCAACTTCATAATTTCCTTTAATGCGTTCAATCGGTGGATTGAAATAACCAAACTTCAAATCAGGAAACTCTTCCCGCAGCAAATCCATCAACTGACGCACACCCATAATTTCTCCGGTTTCAGTAACTCCGATCTTGCCCAGATACCAATCAGGATCAATATTGAAATTGCGCCATTGGATCATTTTCAAACCGGTTTCTTTGATCAGCTTTCGCAACGCTTCGTATTCTTCCACACTATCCGTCATACCCGGAAATACAAAATAATTGATGCTGGTCCAGCCACCATAACTCGTCATTACTTTCAAACTCTCCACAATATCTTCAAACGTGTAATTGTTAGGTCGATAGTAGGCTTCATAAATATGTTTGCGTGCACTGTTGGTACTTACACGAATACTGTTCAATCCAACTTCGCACAATGCTTTCACGGCTTTGGGATCAGAGCCATTTGTATTTACATTGATGCTTCCTTTCTGCGTATGCTTCCGCATTTCAATGATCGATTCACGCATGGTTTCCCACATCAGCAACGGCTCACCTTCACAACCCTGTCCAAATGAAACGATCGGATAGGGCGCTGTTTCCAGATGCGGCACAGTAAACTCAACCACTTCCTCGGCGGTTGGTTTAAAGGTTAATCGGTCTTGCGGACTTTGAATGGTTTCTTCCTGCGGTTGAAACGAAATACATCCAATGCAATTGGCATTGCAGGCGGGCGAAATGGGAATCGGGCACTCCCAGCGGCTCAGTGCAAAATTGCGTGCAGCAGGACAATTGTACGTGTTGCAGCAGTTTTCCATGAGGTGCTTTACCAAGCGGTTGTTGGGATACGCTTTTACCAAACGCTCTGCACCGGTTTCAATTTTTTCGTCATCGTATCCCGCACAGTCCTGGCGAATATCATCTTCGATGCGTAAAGCAGTAACATAAAACTTATCATCGTGCCAACCGGCAGCGGTATAACAAAAGAGGGGAAGCGTTTCAGCATCGGGTTCGCTTTCAAAAGCAGCAAAGTATAAACTGGTATGTGCCGGCGGAACAAACGCAGCTACGGCCCAACCTTTTTCGCACAGGCGCATTTCACCTGTTTTTACATCGATGCCAATGGCTTTACGGCCGGGTAATTCATACAAATTGCCGCCATCAGGCAAAACGATCCAGTCTTCTTCGGGTACCGGAAATGCATCCCAGCCTTCACGACCTACTGCGTAGAGTGTATTGTCTTCAAAAATATTTCCGTTTCCGTCGGAATAGAGTAAATAAGGAGAATGATCGAGAGCCATAATGAATTGTGAATTGTCAATTATGAATGGTGAATGTGCGGTTTGGCTTCTTCACCATTGACCATTCACTATTCACTTTTCAGATAATGACTGCAAAATTCGTGAATTTGTTCCAGTTCGTCGAAAGCAATTGCTTTTTGGAATTCAAAACGATGAATTTTGTTTTTGGCTGTTGTGATCGTGATGCTGTGGGGCATGGCTTCCATGGATTGAATTTGCTCCCATTCAAGCTCTTTATCTCTTGGAAAATCGGAGATGGTTACGCCCAGGTGATGTACTGAAACACGCTCAGTTTTGATCACCTTCTTCTCGCAATGAAATACATAGTAATACATGCCGGTTGCCACAAGCAAAAAAGTAGCTGTAGCCCAGGATTGATCGAGAACCGCCAGGATCGCAAGCCCGCCAAATACCAGCACTTCAATAAAACGAAAGGTAGCGTTGAGCCTGCTTGATTCTTCGGCAAAACCACGCAAAAAAGCAACGGCGATCACATCAATAGCGATCACGATCTCACAAAAAGCAGTAATACGGTTATCCATCCGAAATTCATAAGCCGCTGCGGCAAGAAAAACAGCTCCCGCCAGGAAGTGTAAAACTGGACTGATCTTTTTCAAATTATTGTACGATGGGTGTACAATTGATACTGAAAGTGGTGACGCCATAGCAGTAGGTTTAAGATGGAGATGCCGTTCATAAAAAAATCCACACAAAAGGTGCGGATTTTTTTCGAAATAATAAAATAACTGCTGTTAATCCTCTGCTTTATTTTTCAGCCCCATGAGTAAGGTGTAAGCCCCTTTTCCCACCAGTTGCTTTTGTTGCAGGGCTTCGCCGTTCATAATTTCAATAAACCCGGTTTCAGTGATGCCGGTTTGTACTTCCAGCATTTCAAATTGATTGGCGGATGTTTTTACAAACACATAGTTTTTGTTTTCAAACCGCACCACGGCATCTTCCGGCAATGCCCAGGCCATTTTATTTTTTACTTCCACCTCAGCATTCATAAACGTACCGGGGATGAGTGTTTTATCATAATCATCAAAATGGCAATGCACTTCTGTACTGCGGTCATCGCTCAGGTCTTTGCCGATCAACAAAATATCACCTGTATGTTTATTTGCAGGATCATTGTTGGTGTAAGCTACCAGCTTTTGCCCGATGTAAAGTTTGTTGACATCTTTTTCAAAAACCGTTAACGCCAGATGAATATCGGTAGGATTGATGAGCTCAAATAACACTTCGGTTGGAGCTACATATTTTCCAATATTCACATTCACCTTCGCAACATAACCATCAATGGGAGAGTAGATAGGCACACTACGGGTAATGGTTGTTTCATTGAGCCTGGTAAGTTGAATACCCGCCAATTTTAATTTTTCTGCCAATGCACTGATCAGCACTTTCTGGCTTCTGTATTCAGCTTCTGCCTGCTGGTATACTTTGTCGCTGCTGGCCTTACTTTCATTCAGTTCTTTCTGGCGCAGGTATTCGGCTTCTAAAAAACCAATGCGTGCAGTGGCGGTAAGATAATCCTGCTGCAATTGAATATACTGCTGATCTTCCACCATACCAATCACTTCGCCTTTGCTTACATGCATGCCCGGCAGCAGTTTGGTTGATTTGAGATAGCCGCCCAATGGCACACTGATGGAAACAATATTCTGCGGCGGCACATCAATACGTCCGTTTAATTTAAGAATGGATGTTACTGTACGTTGTTGCAGCTGCACCAGCTCCAGCGCTGCGTTTTTGAGTTGCGCATCCGTAAGTGTAATGGTTGCCGCTGTTGTAGCGGCTGTTTCTGTTCCTTCCGGTTCATTCTTATTGCCACAGGCAAGTAACAGAATGAGTGATAGAAAAAGGATTGAATATTTCATGATGGTTCGTTTATTGGTTGTTGTAATAGTTGAGTTGAACAATGCTTTCATTCAGATTTCGAACAGCATCGAGGTAATCATTTTTTACAGCCGTTGCCTGGTTTACCAGCATAACCCATTCGAGATAATTTATTAAACCGCTGCTGTATTGCTTCGTGGCCGTTTCAATGATCAATGATGCATTTTGCAAACCGGTCTGTTCAAAATAATTAACTGTTTGCTGATGCTGTTTGTAGAAGGCCAGCGATTTCTGGTAATTGGTTGAAAGCGTTTGTAAGCTGATGGCCGATTGATTGGCAGCGATCTGCTTGCTGAACTTTGCACTGTTGATCTTCGCCTTCTGTGCTTTTGCAAAAACCGGAATACCAACTCCCAACTGAAACGACTGAAACCGCTTTGCACTGCTGTAATATTTATCATCGGCACCAATCCCAATGATACTTGTGCTGAATACCCCCATCGAAAGCTCGGGCAGCAATTTCGATTGCTCTGCTTTGATGGTAGCCGCTGCCATCCGTTCCTGCTGCTGTGCAAATACAACCAAAGGATGTGCACTGAATTCTGCAGCATTTAATTGTACAGTCATTTTTAATTCCTGTGCAGATGGAATAAAAACAGTAGTTGTATTCAACAATAACTGAAATTGTAGTTGCAGCACAGCTTTATCGTGTTGAAGTTGTGTGCGCTGAAGCGTAATTTGCCCGAGTTGTGTTTCTGCAGTTGCCTTTTCCAGGACATTGCTTTCACCTTTTTGCAAACGCAATTCAGTACGTTTATAAAAGTCGGTGAACAAGCTATCAGCATACAACAACAGTTTTTCTTTTTCCTGAAGCCATCGAAGTTGATAAAATACCGATTGCACCTGCTGCTTTAATTCTTTTTCTTTTACTGCGGTTGAGAGTGAACTGTTTTTCCATTCTTCACGCAGGAGTTGTTTTTGTGTGCTGTACACTTTCGGAAAACTGAAACTCTGCGAAAGTCCAAAACGGTTATCAGTATAAATGCTGTTGAACTGACCGGCCTCGGCATGTACATTTGTTTGCGGCACAACGGCTGCCGACGCAATAAGCAGTTGTTTGTACTGCGTCATTAATTGTTCGTTCTTCAACAGTAAATTATTCTTTATTGCTGTATCCACTGCAGCCTGTACGCTGATGGGAGTTTGTGCGGTACTTGTAACTTGCAGCAACAACAGGAGCGGCAACAGCACGGCGATGTTTTTTGGTTTCTTTTTCATATTGATCTTTTCAAAAATGATATAAAGAACAGGCAACACAAATAAGGTAAGGAATGTAGCTATAAGCAAACCACCGATCACCACCGTTGCCAATGGACGTTGTACTTCAGCCCCTGCACCATTGCTCAATGCCATTGGTAAAAAACCAAGTGATGCAACAGAGGCCGTCATTAACACTGGCCGTAAACGGATTTTGGTGCCCATTAATACAATGCGGCGTACATCAGTCAATCCGTCTTTTCGCAGACGATTAAATTCAGCGATCAACACAATGCCATTTAATACAGCTACACCAAACAAGGCAATAAAACCAATACCGGCACTGATGCTGAACGGCATACCACGAAGGGCAAGAAATAAAATACCTCCAATGGCCGACAGAGGAATCGCAGAATAAATCAATAAACCATGTTTTATTGAACCAAATGCGAAATACAGTAATGCAAAAATGAGAAGTAGTGAAACAGGCACAGCAATCATCAACCGTTGTTTGGCTTCGTTTAAATTCTCGAACGCACCACCATAGGTTACATAATAACCGGCAGGCAATTTCAATTGCTGTTCGGTTTTCTTCTGCAGTTCGTTCACGATGCTCTGCACATCACGGCCACGAACGTTGAAACCAACAACAATGCGACGTTTCGCATCTTCCCGTTGAATTTGATTCGGTCCTTCTTTGATCTCCACACTCGCCAGTTGATACAATGGAATTTGTGAACCGGACGGAGTAGGGATGAGCAGTTGCTGAATATCTTTTACATCTTTTTTCTGATCACCTTTTAAACGAACGACAATATCAAATCGCTTTTCGCCTTCAAACAACATTCCGGCACTTTGTCCGGCAAGTGCTGTGTTTACAATTTTGTTTACATCGGCAATACTCAAATTGTATTGTGCAATGGCTGCCCGATTGTATTGAATAATGATCTGCGGCAATCCATTCACCGTTTCTACATACAAACTCTTTGCACCTTCAACCGTGTTGATGATCTTTCCCAGTTGCTGTGCATACATGGCCAGCGTATCGAGATCTTCACCAAAAATTTTACACACTACATCCTGCCGTGCACCCGTCATTAGTTCATTGAAACGCATTTGTACCGGGTACTGAAAACCAGTAGTAATACCGGGCACATCTTTCAATGCATCACCCATCTTTTCGGCCAGTTCATCAAAGCTTTTGGCGGATGTCCATTCTTCTTTGTCTTTTAAGATCACCATCAGATCGCTTGCTTCCATTGGCATTGGATCGGTAGGCACTTCACCACTGCCAATTTTTGTAACGATCTTTTCTACTTCAGGGAATTTTGTTTTGAGAATATGTGCAGCCTTCTGCGTATAGTCGATCGTTGTTTGAAGGTTACTTCCGGTAAGCACCCGAGTATCAACTGCAAAATCACCTTCTTCCAATGCCGGAATAAATTCGCCTCCCAATGAACGAAGAATAAGAATGGACGTTGCAAACAACAGTAATACTGTAGCAAGCACTGTTTTCGGAAAGTTGAGAACTTTATTGAGCGCCGACTGATAGATACGTTCGAGCCAAACCATGAACTTATCTGACAGGTTTTGTTTATGCTGAATTTTCTTACTGAGAAACAACGCACTCATCATTGGAATATACGTGAGCGACAGAATAAATGCACCCAGTAACGCAAACGCAACTGTTTGTGCCATGGGTTTAAACATCTTCCCTTCAATACCCTGTAATGTAAAAATGGGAAGGTAGACTACCAGGATAATGATTTGTCCAAACACAGCGCTGTTCATCATTTTGCTGGCGCTGCTTTTTACTTCGGCATCCATCTGTTCACTTGTAAGCCGATAGGTGCTGTTGAATTTTTTACTGTGGCTTAATTGATGCATTACCGCTTCTACAATAATCACCGCACCATCTACAATCAATCCAAAATCCAATGCACCTAAACTCATGAGGTTACCACTTACTCCAAACAAATTCATCATAATAATGGCGAACAGCATGGCCAATGGAATAACAGATGCCACTAAAATACCTGCTCTGAAATTTCCAAGAAACAGCACCAGCACAAACACAACAATCAATGCACCTTCAAGTAAATTTGTTTTCACCGTTCCAATGGCATGACTTACCATTTTTGTGCGATCTAGAAAGGCTTCAATCACTACGCCCTCGGGTAAGGTTTTTTGAATTTGCCCGATCCGGTCTTTTACATTTTTGATAACGGCACTGCTGTTAGCACCTTTCAACATCATCACTACGGCACCTGCTACTTCACCTTCATCATTAAATGTCATAGCACCATAACGGGTGGCATGACCAATCTTTACTTCAGCCACATCCCGAATAAACAATGGTGTTGCAGCTGCAGTGCGTTTGATGGCAATGTTTTCGATGTCTTCTTTACTGCCTGCCAATCCTTCACTGCGGATGTACAATACCGTTGCTGCTTTTTCAATATAAGCGCCACCGGTATTTTGATTATTTTTTTCAAGCGCTGTAAATACATCGTTGATGTTGATACCGTAGGAAAAAAGTTTCGCCGGATCAACTTCAATGCTGTATTGTTTCAGTTTGCCACCGAAGCTGCTTACTTCAGCAACGCCCTGCACACCCAGCAATTGCCTGCGAACGATCCAATCCTGAATGGTGCGTAGCTCCGTTGCATCATATTTGTTTTCGTATCCTTTTTTGGGACGAACTACATACTGATAGATTTCACCGAGCCCGGTTGTAACGGGCGCCAACTCCGGCGAACCGATCTCAGGCGGAATAACAGTTTGTACTTTTTGCAGTCGTTCGGCTACCTGTTGCCTGGCCCAGTACACATCGGTTTCATCATCAAACACAATGGTTACAAGTGATAATCCAAAGCGTGAAAAACTTCTGATCTCGATCAACCCCGGAATATTATTATTCACCTGTTCAATGGGAAAGGTGACGAGCCGCTCAATATCGGTAGCGCCATATGACGGCGCTACTGTAATTACCTGCACCTGGTTGCTGGTAATATCCGGCACAGCGTCGATGGGAAGCCGGTTTATTTCGTAACTGCCATACCCAATAAGACCAATAACCAATAAGCCAATGATCAGTTTATTCTTTACAGAAAACTGTATGATTGCATTCAACATATCCTGCTATGTTTAAAAACTTCAATAAGAAAATAGCAACCTTCTCTCCAATGGAGAAAAGCCTGTTAACATTTACGAATGATATCAGCAGGAATACTTGGGCGGTTGCCAGATAGAAGAAAGGAAAACGGTATTTGTAAAATCATCATTCGGAATAAAGTGATGATTGGCCGTATAGAAAAATGTGCGGGGAACCAATGTATAAATAGCTGTTGGTTCAAACACACTTAATACAGCACCAGTGTATCCGTTTTGTGATTTAAAAGGTAATTGCTGATCCTTGCTGTAATCCAGGTCAATAATATCTTCATCGTTATAATGCATGGCAAGGAACTGCAGCAGCCCGAGCGATTTGTTCTCGGCTTTGTGTTCCGCATAATGTTGTAGCAGCAACGGGAATTTCAGCAATTGCCGCAACTCGGTAGAAGAGATGAGGTAGACACCGAGGAATAATATGCAGATCGCTTTTTTCACTGTGGCAAAGATATTTGAAAAATCGGTTCCGTTTTATTCATTTGACGAGTGGTGGAAATGACCAGCAAGCAATCAGGATGTTTTGGCAAAGTGCTCCCGGCAAAATGCATTCATTTCATCCATTTGTAATTCACTTAATACCGCCGCTGTTTCGTATTGAATAAATTGATTTTGGATGGTGTTAATGGATACGAAATCATTTTTGATCACCATGTTCTCAATATGTTTCCATTCGATCAAACGCTCTTTAAGGTTGTTGGGCGTGTGTACTCCTTTTTCATCGATCTGTAAATGGCAGGGCTGGTATATTTTCCGTTCGGTAAAAAACAAAAACAACAGCCCGGCTCCGCCAAAAAATTGAAGTAAGGCACGGAGTCGATCGTTCTCTGCAAGAAAATGCCAGGACGCATACAAGAGCACAGCAGCACCAACCAACCGGAACATTCCGTTACTCCAGCCTTGGTTCAATACCATTCGTTTACCAGCAAATGCGTAGGCGATAATGATGATGGCAGCGGCAGCCTGCACAACAATAAAAAACAAATGCGGGGTTAAATTATGGTAGTCGCCCCAGGCGTTTGCAATCATTAAAAAACCAGCCAGCAAATGCAACAGCCGTGCAGCCTTTTTTTGCTTTTCAAACGGCTCAAAAAAAATGGGGATGTGGTAAGTACTCATAGCAACATAAAGATACAATTAAATGAATGGAAGGAAGTTGGTTGTATCCACAAGCCAGAAATGAATGAATCAATCACTCAATCAGCACATTTTCTGCTTCCAACAGTTCCGTTACCTTTGCTCACTACATGAAACAGGAAGTACAAACAATTTTTACGGAAGGGCAGGTGATACTGGTTGATAAGCCATTGGAATGGACATCGCATGATGTGGTGGCCAAAGTGCGGAATACCATCAAAATAAAAAAAGTGGGGCATGCAGGTACGCTTGATCCTTTAGCAAGCGGTTTGCTGATTCTCTGCACCGGTAAGTTCACTAAAAAGATCAACGAATACCAGGCAAGAGAAAAAGAATACACCGGCACATTTACTATTGGAGCTGTTACACCTACTTACGATTTGGAAAGTGAGCCGGAACAATTTCAGGATTATTCGTTTGTAACCGAAGAACTGCTTCAGCAAACAACCAAACAATTTACGGGTGATATAATGCAGGTGCCACCTACACATTCTGCCATTAAACGTGATGGGAAACCGGTGTATCTGTTAGCACGCAAAGGTGTGGATGTTGTGTTGGAGCCAAGGCCATTGCACATCAGCGAATTTGAAATTACCAATATTGCATTACCTGTTGTTCATTTTCGTGTGGTATGTTCAACGGGAACGTATATACGTAGCCTGGCACATGATTATGGGAAAGCATTGGGCTGCGGAGCTTATCTCAGCAGTTTACGACGCACAAGAATTGGAGAATTTACAACAGAGCAGGCGAGGAGCTTACCGGATACCCTGGAATGGATCAAAGAAGAAAAACAGAAATACGAAAATCAATAATATCGTTTACCAGTTGAATGGATAACCGATGCCCAGGGAGATATTGATGTTTTCATAACGCCAGTTCCGATTGGCTTCAGAACGACCAAACAGGTTTGCTACACTTACTTTTGGCACACGCCATCCGTCGTTTGTTTTATTGTACGGGAAGGCAGGATTTTTTAACCGGTAACCTACATCCACACGTATCATAAAAAGTCCAACAAAATCCAAACGCAATCCTGTTCCCACACTTACACTCAAATCACGATAAAAGTTTTTAAGATTCAAAACAACCGTATCGTTTCCTGCATTACCCCGGTTACGGAAATTCCAGACATTCCCAATATCACTAAACAATGCACCTTCCAGTATTAATGAGTTGGGCCAAATACTCAAAATCTTATACCTGTACTCTGCGTTTGTTTCAAAAATAATATCACCCGATCTGCTGAAGAACTGATTACGTCCCTGGCGTATATCGGCAGGGCTTGCACCCGGACCAATACTTCGCAACGGCCATGCACGCATACTGTTGGGACCACCGCCTGCAAACTGTTTGAAGAAAGGCATACTGGATGTATCATTGTCATACAAATAACCGGCACCGGCAGCAGCACGAAATACCCAGCGAGCCCATGTACTTGATGGTTTCAAAATCTGATACTTTACTTCAGCATCCAACTTTACATATTCAAACAGTTCCCGATCAAATAACGGTACAACTTTCTTCAACCGACCAAACAATGCACCTGACTCTTCAAAATTTACACGCAGTCCGGCTACATGATTGTCATGATCTTTGATGCGTATTTGCGGGCGGGAAAAATTTGCATTGAAATTTCCTAACACAAACCCCTGGTTAAAGGAGTTACGTAAAAACGGATTTGCATCGAGCTGTTCTTTGAATGTTTGTGAAAGATCATAAAGTTTCACATATTCCACATTTAACGGGCTCAATCGCCAAATGGCATCTTTTGCCTGAAACTGCCAGCCAAATGTGGAGCTTACGGATGTAATGGCAAATAATCCATTTTGATTGATGTTGCGGTCAATAAATGTAACATTGCTGGTAAGAAAGGTTTTGCGGTTAAGCCATGTTCTGCTTTTGCGTGTAAACAACCAACGGGGAATACGGGGCGTGCTTAACGAATTACTGAAGGCCAGTTCGGTTGCCTGTAATCCTGAATTGATAGGGGGTAAGCCCAATTCAATGCCTGCACGAATATTATTGCTCATTTGAATTCCCTGCTTGGCAATATTCCTGTCTTGCAAACCAAAGTTTACGCCAAAGCCTACGAGGTTACCAGCTGTGCTCAAAGCCGATTGCACCTGGTTAAATACGCTTTCAATATTGGTACTGAACGTAAAGCGTTTGTAGGGAATCAGGAATACATCATAATCAATTTTTGAAGAATCATTCGCAGCGATCTTTGGTTGAACACGCACTACCTGCCACACGTTCAGCTTATTGAGTTCATCGGCGGTTTGGTTCACTTTTAACGCACTATATAAACTATCGGTACGTAAACGCAGGTTGCGGCGAATAAAGGCCGGCTTGAATTTTCCTTCTTCAAAGCGCACACTGGTATTATTACGTGTACTGTCAATAAATTTGGTTGAATCAACATTCGTACCGCCTTTGTATTCGGGATATACCACAATGTTCTGATTGGTAAACTGCCGAAATACATATGCATCAGTAGCTGGCTTACTTTTGATATAAACATTGATCAATGGATTCTTTCGCCGTTCCAACGCTTCAGCAAAAACTTCAAACTGGCGAATAGGGTCAAGTGCAAGATTTGGATCGAGTAATGCAAGGAACACCGTGTCTACATCGGCATACAACGCATCTCTTGTCATGTTATAATATCCATTATTGCGATAGAGATTCACTAAACGATTCATTTCTCTTGAAATCAGTTCCTCCGAAAACGGGTCGCCTTTTTTCAAATAACTTTCAGATTGGTACTGCCTGGTTAGTTCAACAAGCGGTTCGATTTCTACACGGTTCGAATCGTTGGGGATCAACGCAAAGGAATCAATCCTGAAAACAGGACCTGTTGTAACGGTAAATGTAGTAGCAACACGTACCTGCAGTTTATCGGGATTATTTTTGAAAATAGAGTCTGGTTTAGAGGTGTAAGAAACTTTTCCATTGTAATACCCCACTGTTTTTAAAAACACCTCCATATTTTTTGCACTTTGCAGTGCATAGGCCGTATCAAATGCAGGCGGATTTTCCAATCGTTTCAATACCACGTACGAGTTTTTCACAACAGTACGCATACTGTCATCTAACTGGTTGTACAACCCATCAGTAAGGATGCTTCGGTTATCTTTATTTAGATCGCTGTTTTCGAGAATAATGTTGTTGAAATAAACAAATGGCTTTCCGGGAGTATATTTATTTACTTTGGTATATTGCCGTCGGGTTGGTGTTTTGAAAGCTCCACAGGAAAGTAACACCTGCATTGCAGCCAAACTTGCTAATATGGTAATGGTAACCCGGGTGAAGCTCATAAAATGATGAAATCGATGCTCAGTAAAAACGAAGCCAAATATATCCAAAGTTTAGGCCACAAAAAAAGAAGAGAGGAAGAAAGGCTGTTTTTAGTGGAGGGCAGCAAAATGGTGGCTGAACTGGTACAGCATTATCCGCAACAAATTGTTCGTTTATACGCCACCGAAAACTTTTACACAAAAACGCCTCAGGCAAAACAAATACAGGAACATCATATCATTACCGATGATGAATTGACACGCATTTCCCAACTGCAAACGCCCAACCAGGCATTGGCACTTGTACATTATTTTCCGGAGAAGGAGTGGGAGCAACCCACAAACAACTGGACACTTGCATTGGATGGCATTCGTGATCCGGGCAATATGGGCACCATCATCCGCCTGGCCGATTGGTTTGGCATCAACAACATCATTTGCTCGCCCGATTGTGCCGACATCTACAATCCAAAAGTGGTACAGGCCACCATGGGCAGTATTATGCGGGTAACTATTTTTGAAAAAGAGTTGAATGATTTTCTCAGCACCCAATCGTTGCCTGTTGTAGGTGCGGTATTGGGCGGATCGCCACTTTCATCCTTTTCATTTCCAGAAGCAGGTATTTTGGTGATTGGAAATGAATCGACCGGTATTCGTGAAGAACTGATTCCTTTACTCAACAGCAAACTCAGCATTCCACGTTTTGGTGAAGCCGAATCGTTGAATGCAGCGATTGCTACAAGTATATTTCTGTGGGAGTTAAAACGTGGATAAAAAACAGTCGTTGATGTTCATCATTCTATACACACTGCAACTCATTATTACACTGCTGAAATACCAACCCTGCTTTTTACAAATTCATTTCGCTCCAGTTCATTGAGCATAAACTGCGCAAGATCACCGGCATTAATACGATACCGATTGGGCTCGGGTGGTACATCTTTACTGCTGATGTAGTTGCCGGTTGGTCCTTCATTGATAATGTCCGGACTGCAAACAAATGTCCAGTCAAGATCAGAAGCAAGTAAATGCTGATATGCTTTGCGATGTTCATTGCCAACCGGCAAGTATTCTTCCGGATAATCTTTTTCATCCATCAGCATCGTTCCATCTGCACTATTCAAGATGCCCATTCCGCCAAGCGCAACAATACGCTTTACATTGGCTTTAGGCATTTGCTCTACAATTGTTTTCATACCAAACGAACGTGCTTTATCTGCTCCATCAAATGCACCACCAATTACGCTCAGCACGGCATCGCAACCATTCAATGCATGCAATACTTCACCTGCATCAAACAAAGCACCTTTTACCAATTCCAGCTTTTCATCTTCGATGTTCATCTCAAACACATTTCTGCCAAATGCTTTTACGGCATATCCACGCCACAATGCCTGTTTTACCAGTTGCACACCAACTTGACCTGTAGCTCCGAATACAATTAGTTTCATATTGCTGTGTTTCGTATGTACAATTTACAACTGTAGAAGGGAATAATGTTAAATTTTGTAATCGATTCAACCTGTGGCATAGTTTTGCAATCTTTGCTGTAAATCTCATTTTTTGAAACATTTCACGCTTGTTGTATCGTTTATGGTTAGCGTTGGTTTTTTGCAGGCGCAAAAAATCGACAGTCTTTTTTTTAATCTTTACACCGACAGTTTAAAAAAAGGTTCGTGGAATTACATTAATGTGGATGCAAAAATGAGCAATGGCAAATACATGCCGCTTACCACCGATCAGCTGGAGTTTAAAGTAAGTAATGGAAAGCTGCAGGGCAACAGCGTTTGGATCGACTGGACTTTCCCTGATGACTCTGTTGTGGTAGAAGTAGTGCTAAAAAAAGATGCATCTGTAAAACGAAGCATCACCATCTGGATCAAGAAGAAAGATGAGCAACTGAATGCACCCGTCAACGATACTTTACTTCAGCAACTCAATAACCGGCCGGTAAGTTCAAAGAAGAAAAAGAAGAAAAGATCAGAGTAGTAATGGTATCATCAACCACCGGTTTTCTTTTTTACCGGAGGTTTGGCTGCCGGTTTTTTTACAGCTGGTGGAGGAGTCGTAGCTGGTTGTTCCATCCCTTCACCAAACTTCAAACGGTTATTAAAATCGATTGCTTCCGGAACCGGTGCTTCTCCATCTTTCAGTTTAAAGTCGAATACTTTATCGATGTGCAACCATTGGCCATTTGTCCATTGAAAACCTTCATAATCACCATCGGGGATCAAGGTATAACGTTTGCCGGGTTCATTAGTTTCAGAAACTAGATGATCAAAAATGATCATCTCCATTTCTTCATCATACTGCACTCTGGCACGTCCATCTTTTTTATACTCCAGTAAAAAGCGGTTCAGGGCAGGCTTTGGAACTGAATCTTTTGCAAACGAAAAAGCAGCAGGCATTCCAAACATCGGTGCGCCATTGTCATCAAACGATAATACATCCAGCCATTTTTTTGTGGTGCGTGAATCGTTTTCATCATAACCAAACAGCGTATAATATTTTTTTCCGTTGTGTTCTTTCTCTACAATGCGGTAATACACTGCACCGATCCACCACATATTATTCGCAATGGTGTCGGTATCGTTCTCAATAAATTCATTGGCATCACGCAGTGGAATAAATTTTTCTTTTCCCTTTGGTGTACGCAGCTGGATAAAACCTTTTTGCCGGCAGTAATCATCATCTTTCACCACCTGCCATGTAAAAATGCGGAACGAACTATCGGGGCTGTAAACTTTTGAAATTGTTTTCAACGAATCGAAGGGGAAGTGGAACGATTTATCCTGGATCAATGCACGTACAAGGATGCGGGTAAAATTGCTGTCGCTGCGAAAACGAATAGCAGCATCTTTTCCACGAATGATCTCATAACCGAATTTCTTCAATGAATCTTCCCGCAGTTTGAATTGTTTCAATTCAGCTGGAGTCAGTTGTTGCGAAGAAGCAACAAGCGTAATCAAAAGACAGAAAAGGGTAAAGAGTTTTTGCATGCAGACTATTAACTGATTCAAGGCAAAATTATTGTGTTTTATCCATTGCCAACCAGCGCTGTGGCAAATGCTAACAAATCTTTATACTGTGCATCAACTGTTGATGGATCGGGATTTTCTTCGGGGCGTGTTGGAAGATACACTGTAAAAGCTCCGATCTTTCGTCCAAACCACATATCATTCGGCATATTGCCCACCATGATCGATTTGCTGAAATCAACAGCGGGAAAATCCTGTTTGGCCTGGTACGCCATGCCGGGATTGGGTTTTCGGTTGATGTGTTTGTTATCTGTTTCAGTACAAAAATAAATCTTGTCGATGCGGCCTCCGGTATTGTTGATCTCCTGCAACATGTTGTGATGGATCTGTTGCAGATCTTCGAGCAACATTAATTTTTTTCCAACACCTGCCTGGTTGGTAACAATAAAAATACGTGGAAATATCTCGGCCAATTGTTTGATTGCTTCTAATACACCGGGCACAAAATGAAATTCATTCCAGTTTTTGATGTAATCGCCCACCACATCTTTATTGATCACACCATCACGATCAAGAAACAAAGTCCAGTCTTTATCAACAAGTGGTAATTCTTTATGCGGCATGGGCATAAAATAAGCTGTATTGGCGGGATGATTTGTAGGAAGTGTTGTATGGATCATGGATCAGCTTTTTGCAGCGAAATAGCGTTGTTCCACCAATTGACAAATGATATGCCCCAGCATGATATGACTTTCCTGGATGCGTGGTGTAACAACCGATGGCACATTGAACAGGTAATCGCTGAATGCTTTCAGGTTACCACCTGTTTCACCCGTAAAACCAATGGTGATCATTCCTTTTTCTTTGGCCGCTTTAAATGCTTCAATGATATTAGGCGAGTTACCTGATGTAGATAAGCCGATCAACACATCACCGGCCTGCCCAATGCCCTTGATCAACCGGGCATAGGCAACTTCAAAACTATAATCGTTTGCGATCGCCGTCATATACGATGTGTTTACATGCAATGCTTCTGCAGGCAATGCTTCCCGGTCTAAGTAAAAACGTCCGCTGAATTCAGCTGCCAGGTGTTGCGCATCAGCAGCACTGCCGCCATTCCCGCAAAACAATACTTTCTTTCCTTTTTGAAAAGCAGTCACCAGCAAATCGCTGATCATATCGAGCTTTGCAATCACGGCTTCATTGTCCAGCAATTGCTGCTTTACATCAATTGAATCCCTGATGATCTGTTTGATCTGTTCACTCATAGTGCAAATGTAAAAGAAAAAAGCTGGTAGCTGTTCGCCTTTCGCTACACGCAAATGCAAAAAGCAGTGAAAGCATGTGATTCGTTTATACGGATGCTGCCAGTTGCAGAATTGCATCTGTCATTTTATCCCAACCATATTTCTTTTTTTCTTCCCGGAGATGAGGTAAGAACTGTTCGCTGCCCATTTGCATGTATTGCTGCATAGCAGCTGTTATTGCATCAACCGTGGGTTCACAAACCAATCCCACTTTTCCGTTAGGTACAAAAGCAGGTAAGCCGCCTACATTCGTAACAATCATGGGAATTTCAAAATGGTAGGCGAGGGGAGTAACACCACTTTGTGTTGCGTTGCGATAGGGTTGCACTGCTGCATCAGCAGCACACAGATAATATTTTACTTCACTATCAGCAATGAATTCTGTTTTTAAGATCAGATCATCTTTGATGCCGAGTTGTTCAATGAGTTCATCGTAGTGTGTACGGTCTTCGTAAAACTCACCGGCAATTAACAATTTACAATTGGCAATTGGCAATTGTTTCAGTTTAGCAAATGCTTCAAGGAGCAGATCAAGTCCTTTGTATTTGCGGATGAAGCCAAAGAACAGAAAAACAAATGCATCCTGATCGATACCAAGATGAGTTCGTGCTTCCTGTTTTGAAACAGCGTTTCCAAACACATCATACAAGGGATGCGGTTGAAGAATGGCTGGTTTTGTTTGGGTAAACGTACGAAGATCGGTAAGGACCTTTTCACTCATGGTTACAAATGCATCAACCGGTTTGATGAAGTAGTTTGTAAACGCATGATCGCCCATTCGTTTTTCATGCGGTACCACATTGTCTGCAATGCAAATGATTTTTGTATGTTGATTGGTTTTTATCCGACGTAAAATAGTACCCAATGCTGGTCCCATAAACGGAAGCCAGTAACGAACAACTACCAGATCAGGTTGCAGTTTTTTTATTTCGTTGCCAACAGCTATCCAGTTGAGCGGATAAACAGAGTTGACTTTTATTTTGATGTTGAGATCAGCCGGTGCCGGTTCACTTGAATATTGCGTGGTGCCGGGAAATAAGAAACCGGGGTATTGTAAACTGAATGAGTAAATGGTTACCTCGTGACCCTCGTTCTGAAACTGCCTTGCTAACCGCTCATTAAAAATAGCGATACCACCACGTAGCGGGTGTGCCGGGCCGAGGATGATGATTTTTTTAGATGAATGCAATGGAGCCACTGATTGAATTGATTCGACTGAATTGACTGATTTATTTTAAATCGTTTGTGAAAATTTTTCGTTTTACCTGCGGTTTCATTCCAAATAATATCAGTAAGCCAACTTCATAGTTTGTAGCCTTCAGATAATTTGTGAGTTACAGTTCGTGCTTAAGTATTGTTTCTTCCAAGCTGCCTGCTTTTAATTCAAGTATCACTTTATTCTCAACCTAAATATCTGCGTAGTAATTGCCCACTTCTTCTCCTTCATAATAAACCTGTACCGGAAGCTGCTGCTCTGCGTTCAGACCACATTTCTTTAATTCAATTATTAACGCATTCTCATACACTTTCTCAAGAAAGCCGTAGCCTAATTTATTGTAGACGCTGTAAAAGCAGCGAATAATTTTTTCAGTTAATTCCTGGTGTAGATACATAGATTTCGTTTTAAAATTAGTGTAAATCTATGCAATCCGTTTAATCAGTGCCTCTATTGTTACAACCCCGCTTTATCTTCAATTAAATAATTATTCCGCTCCGGAGAATTACGACCGATCAATTCACCAATAAATCCGGCGAGGAACAACTGTGAACCGATGATCATGGAAGCCAGTGCTATAAAAAAAGTGGGGCGATTGGTGATGGAAAAATTGCTGTCCACAATTTTTGATACAATGAGATACCCACTGATAACAAAACCAACCAAAAAGAATAACGTTCCCCACAATCCAAAAAAGTGCATAGGGCGTTTACCGAATTTTCCAACAAATGAAATAGTAGCCAAATCTAAAAACCCATTTACAAATCGGTCCCATCCAAATTTGGTAACACCATATTTGCGTTTGCGATGCTCTACTACTTTCTCACCAATTTTCCGAAAGCCGGCCCATTTCGCCAATACGGGAATATAACGATGCATTTCACCATACACTTCAATACTCTTCACCACTTTGCTGTTATAAGCTTTCAATCCGCAGTTAAAGTCGTGCAATTTGATGCCACTCATTTTACGGGTAGCAGCATTGAAGAGTTTCGAAGGAATATTTTTTGTAAGTGTATTATCGTAACGTTTCTTTTTCCATCCGCTTACAAGATCAAATCCTTCAGCAACGATCATTTTATACAACCCCGGAATTTCATCGGGGCTATCCTGCAAATCAGCATCCATGGTGATCACCACATTGCCTTGTGCAGCTTTAAAGCCTTCATTCAAAGCGGCCGACTTACCGTAATTACGTTGAAACTTGATTCCTTTGATTGATGAATTACCGGCACGAAGCTGACTGATCACATCCCATGACCCATCGGTACTGCCATCATCAACCAAAATAATTTCGTACGATAACTGTTGCGCCGATACTATACGCTCAATCCAGGCGCACAGTTCAGGTAACGATTCTGCTTCATCTTTCAGCGGTATAACAAGGCTCAGGTTCATGAATGAATTTACATGGTTTGTGGCATTTCATTTTCCGGATTCTTTCTCCGAACGATCAATGCGATGATGAGTGAGAGAAGAAAATAAACAAAGCAACTGATGGCAAAGCCCAACATCACATTACCGAAGCTGAAGTTATCTTTCTTGGTTGCCTCGTCGAGTGCCTTATCTATCTGATCTTGTGATGCACCAAAACGCTTCATCATTTTCTCTGACATTTCCAGCGATGTTTGCTGCATCGCCTGTTTGAATTCAAGATCAATAAAATTCAGCAATACATATGAAAAAATGCTCACTGCTAATCCTGTAATCACAAATACGCCAAAGCTCGTTTTTAAGGCCTGTCCAAATTCCAGGTAACCGCCATTTCGTTTTTTAATGGTAATACAGGCCATCACTGCAAATACAATTGGCAACAAGTTGAGAACAAAGGCCAGGGGGCTTGTCATTAGTTTTACTCCACCAAGGTATAAGCCAATATAGGCGATCACTCCAACCGCAGCTGACAATAATCCAAATTGTAAAAGCGGGTTTGTTTGTTTTGCTTCCATAAAATTTGTTTAGTTAAGTTTCAGTTGATTGTTATTGATGATTCCAACCACTTTCCCTTTCAATTCTTTACCAACAAAGGCAGAGTTCTTTGATTTGGAGCAGATGGCATCTTCGGTAAACACATATGTCGCCTGCGGTATAAACAATGTTACATTCGCTGCTGCACCTTCTTTGATTTCGGGCATCTGCAATCCTAAAATTTTGCGTGGGTTAATGCTTGCCAGCTCCACCCATTTTTCGGCAGTTAATGCATCGCCCAATACAGCGCCCATTACACCATAACTGGTTTCCAAACCGATCATGCCCGGCTTGGCATATTCAAACTCACACACTTTACTGTCGTATTCATGTGGCTGATGATGCGATGTAATACAATCAACCGATCCGTTTAATACTGCAGTACGCAGTGCATCACGTTCGGTAACGGTGCGTACGGGTGGATAGAGTTTCAGATTTGTATCGTAGGTCTGTAAATCTTCATCTGTAAAATATAAGTGAGCCGGAGTTACAGAGCAACTCACAGCAGTTCCTGTTTCTTTTGAGCGATTGATGTATTCCAGGCTTTTCGGCGATGTAACACCGGTGAAATGCAGTTTGGATTCTGCATAGCGGGTGAGTTTAATATCCCTGGCCACCTGGATCTCTTCTGCCAGCATCGGTTTACCCGGCAAACCCAGGCGTGTACTTACAATTCCTTCATTGATCAATCCATGTGTACCGATGGTTTTATCATCAGGTATCTGTATCACAGTTCCATCAAATGCTTTTACATATTGCAGCGCTTTGAGTAATAAGCCGGCTGATTGTACGGGATGAACACCATCCGTAAAAGCTACTGCACCGGCTGCTTTCATATCATACATCTCTGCCAGTTCTTTTCCTTCGGCCTGTTTGGTAACTGCACCCAGCGGATGAATCGATACCGCTGCGTATTTCGAACGTTGTACGAGATATTCCACCTGCGATTTTCCCGACACAACCGGGTTGGTATTGGGCAACACCATTACTTCTGTAAAACCGCCTGCTGCCGCTGCTGCCATCCCTGTTTCCAGTGTTTCTTTGTATTCGTAGCCGGGATCGCAAAAGTTTACAAACAGATCCACCCATCCCGGAGAAAGGTGAAGATGGGGATGTTCAATAATTGTATCGGCTGAACTATTTTGTAATTGCCCGATTTTGGTGATCGATCCGTTTTCAATCAAAACATCCTGCTGTGTTGAATGAAACGGAGAAGCGGGATCAATAATGTGTGCCTGCCTGATGAGTATGGTCATGTAACGGGTTCGAGTTATTGCGCCGCTAAGATCGTTTTTTTTGATTGATTTTGCAGCAAATAGATTTAAATCTTACATTTGCTGCCCGTTGAAATCCAGGGGTGGATTTCTATTTTTTGTTCGGGACGTAGCGCAGCCCGGTAGCGCACTTGCATGGGGTGCAAGGGGTCGCTAGTTCGAATCTAGTCGTCCCGACTAAAACAAAAGCTTCACTGAAAAGTGAAGCTTTTGTTTTTTTGGGTTGATATTCCCTTCGGTATCTGTAAATGAACCTTCTTACAGTAAACCAATATCAAGGCATAAAAAACCAGGGTTGTTTCTTTTTTTGAAAACGTATACTGCTGTGGCTGGGATCGGGCGGTGAAACATTTCCTGCACGGGAGATCAGAAAGTAACCTCTTTTGAATTTTGATTCGAGATAAACATTTTGTCCGCTGCTGTAGCTGCGAATGAAAACACTTTTTTCAGTAGGAGCATCTTCCAGATCAATACTGTATTCATCATTAACCGGGTAAGGTGTGTCTTCAAAACTTAAATACTTTCCCACATGATTTTTCAGGTACCAGTTATTGTCGCCGGTTGTTTCCAGTGTCCAGATATCACGTGGCCGAACAATAAAACTGCCGATCGCCGTATGAGAATAATCCCGGATACTGTAGGAGGTGCCGCTTGAGCTTGAACCCACGCAAACTGTATCAGGGTTTGGATAAGCTTGCTCATTGGACTTAATACCAATTGTACAAAGAAAACCGCTTGTACGCAGGTTGGTGGGTTGTTCATTTGTAGTTTCTTTTTTGCATGCCAATACGAACAGGATTGCCAGCAATGATAACAGGAGTTGTTGTTTCATGGTGAAGTGTTTTGCTTCGTTTTGTTGTGTGATTACGATGTCAAAACTATCTATTCAACAACAGCAGGTCAATAGCGAAAATAGGTGAGAGGTGAACACACGAAACTGCATACCGTAGCAGCAACTGTTTCAAAAAGAAGTTAAAACCCAATCGCAAAAATGGAGATGAATAACGGGAAGTGTTAAACGATTTTATCCCGAATGGCTTTTGATACAGCTTCGGTACCGGAGTTTACATGCAGCTTGGCATAAATATTCCGGATATGTGATTTAACGGTGTCGGTAGCAATGTTTGATTCGGCGGCAATCATTTTATAGCTCTTGCCATTAACGAGCATTTGCAGAATTTCTTTTTCCCGTGGAGTAAGTTGATAATCGGTTGTAACGGCAGGTTGCAAATTAACTCTGAATAATTCAAGCATACGCCTGGCAATACCGGGCGTCATTGGAGAGCCGCCGCTTTCCACTTCTCTCAACGCTTCAAGATAACCCGAAGGTGACGTGGTTTTTAAAATGTAGCCCGATGCACCGGCACAAATTGCGTTGAAAATATAACTGTCGTCAAAAAAAGCAGTCTGGATCAACACGTGCATGTTTGGAAAATGTTGTCGGATCAGTTTGGTAGCTTCTATTCCGTTCAACCCGGGCATTTCGATATCCATCAACACAATATCGCAGGGGTTTTCCTCTAACAACAGCAGCATGTTATCACAATTAGCATACACCCCGGTGCAGGCAAACCCATCTGCCGACTCAAGCAGCACCTGCAATGTTGTACGCAGGTGATTATTATCTTCAAATACTGCAATTCTTGTCATTCGGTCTTTTTACAAATTTGGTAAAATCTGCTGCAAACTGAAATAGCGAAAACGGGGGAGAAGAGCGTACTACACAATCTCCATCAGTTACAAGGGTAAGGAACATACAACAGTAGTTCCCTTCCCGCCTGATATGATCGTTGTTTTACCGCCCAGTTCTTTTGCCCGGTTTTGCATATTGGCCAGTCCATTTCCTTTTTTATCGGAAGCAACATCAAATCCCTTCCCATCGTCAACAATCTTCAGTTCAACCATCGTTTGCTGTTTGGCAATACTTACATGAATATGTTGAGGCGATGCATATTTCAATGCATTGTTTACAGCTTCTTTAAAAATAAGATACAACGCTTTTTTCTGTTCGGTATTCAATTTCAGTGTTTGCAACAGTTCACCATCAAATTGATGGCTGATATTTTTACTGCTGCACATTTCATATAAGAAGCGTTGCATCCGTTCCTGCAAATCTTTTCCATCGTCGGTGCTTTGTTTGATCATCCAAACAATATCACCCATCTTATCCATTGTTTCTTTGGAATAGCTGGTTACTTTATGCAACATTTCTTTTTGCGATGATGGAGTGGTTGCGGCAGCATCGGCCATTTCACTCAACATATAAATACTGCTGAGTGAGCTGCCTACTTCATCGTGCAGATCGGCCGCAATGGATTGCCGAAGTTCCATTTCCTTCATCCGTTGACGAAGACGGTTTCTGTTGATGAGCAGAATAATTCCAACAACGGCCAAGGCTGCCAATAATAGAAAACTGTACAATAAAATCCGCTGACGAAATTCCTGCAACTCGTTGTCTTTACTCAGCAAGGCAATCTGACTGTTCTTTTCTTCTACATTGAACGACGTTTGCATGGCGGCAATATCCTCGTTATACTTTTGCGTAGCAAGTGTATCACTCAGCACTTTACTTTTTGAAAGATAGTTGTATGCTTCCCTGTGATTACCGGAAAGCGAATAGGCTTCAGCCAGAATTTCGGCAACTGTTTGCTGTTCTTCCAGTAATTCATTCTCTTCAAATCCAGCGTAAGCCTGCAACCCTGCATCAATGGATTGAGTATACTTTTTTTGTTTCAGGTATATTTCCGCAAAAAGGGAATGTGCAATAGCTATTTGTTTTTCATTTTCCTGCTCCCTGGCATATTTCATTGCCTGCTGTACATTTTCCAAAGCTTTGTCATATTGCTCCTGCCTGATATAATTGGAGCCGATGTTTCCGAAATACATTGCAAGATTAACCCTGTCGCCCGCCTCATTAGCCAGTGCAATGGCTTTTTGATAATTTTCGATTCCGGCTGCAAAATCATTTGCACGTGTTAAGATATTTCCGATGTTGCCTAAAGTAATGCCGTACATTTTTTTGTTGCCCAGTTCCTTGTACAGCTCACCGGCACGTTCATTATATTCCCGTCCTTCCTTATACTTCGCCTGGTAAAAGTAAATAGCCCCCATCGTTTGTAAAATACGGGCCCTGCGATCGTTATTATTGGCTAATTCAGCGTAACGCCAGGCCGAATCACAATTGATCAACGATTGCCTGAAGTTGCGCAACTGCATGTAGTAATCAGCCTTGTTGAGATAAACCAGAGCCAGCCTTGTTGCATCGCCAACAATTTTGGACGATGTAATGGCCGAGTCAATGTACAGCATGGCTGAGTCGAGTTGGCCTTTGTAACCAAATGCTGCGGCAACATTCAGATAACATCCGGCTACTCCTTTTTCCCACTTCAATTGTTTACCAAGCTTTACACCATTCTTTCCATACGCAATTGCTTCAACGGGATTACTGTTACCAACTATGCCTGCCAACATACGATACAGGATCACTTTATTGGTATCTTCCTTAGCCATTTTCAATTCATTGCGTAACGAATCGATGTTGAATGGTTGCGATTGTACCGCCGCTGTGAAGAAGAAGCCCAGCAGTAGAAATAAAACATTCTTCATGCTCTAATATAAAATCTTTCGGCGGAAAATAAAACAATGAGATGTCGATATAGAATGACTGGACCGAATAATCGCAGGACAGGGATGAACACAGTGGCAATAGCTGTTGCAGGACTTTCACAATTGTAAAGCTTTTGTGAAATCGTTCGATGGAGAGATGACGCTGCAGTTTAAATCGTTTGCTTTTGTGGAATTGCAGCATCATCGCATCTTTCTACCCAAACAAATACATGAAGAAAATCATCCTCCTGTTGTTGCTTTTGCTGATACTTGCAGTAACTGTTTTGTATTTATACGACAAAGATGTTGCAAACACATCACCTGTTTTCATTCATCAGGATTCAGCGAAAAAAAATACTGAGAGTATAGCCGTAAAAACATTATACAGGAAGGCAGCTTCAGCAAAACAATTTGTAAAAAGAAACAGGTACAATGAGCAGCTATGTTTTTTGATCGATATGAAACTACGTTCAGGTTCGGAGCGCTTTTTTGTGTACGATCTAAATGCTGATTCTGTGATTACATCCGGAGTTGTTACACATGGCCGTTGCAATGAGCGTTGGTTAACTGGCAGAAAATATAGCAACGAGCCCGGCTGTGGCTGTACATCGTTGGGGAAATATAAAATCGGGAATCCATATATGGGCAGGTTTGGGTTGGCCTATAAACTGCATGGCCTTGATGCAACAAACAACAACGCCTTTGAACGGTTTGTTGTGTTGCATGCACATGAATGTGTGCCCGAAGAAGAGGTATGGTCGGAGATCTGCCAGAGCGATGGTTGCCCTACTGTATCGCCGGGATTTCTGCAGCAGTTAAAAACGATCATTAACACATCAAGGAAACCTGTGCTGCTGTGGATCTACGAATCGTAATTTTTGTTTAAGAGTTGCCAACTCCTGAGCCAGTCGAAGGATGAAGGTTGGCACCCCTATTAACTGCATCCCTTAATTTTGTACTCTATGTACAAACCAACCTTGTACCTTATTGCAACATTTTTCATGCTGCTTCTGCTCAGCAGTTGTGCTGTTAACAAAAGCCCCGAAGCCGTGCGTTTCCGTGCACTACAAAAAGGGAAGATCAATGACGACAGCAGTTACGTGTATGCATTACCGTATGCGGAAGGCAGCAAACATCGCCTGGTGCAGGGGTATTTCAGCAGATTTACACATCGCAACCGTGCAGCGCTCGATTTCAAAATGAAAATCGGCACACCCATCTACGCAGCAAGAGGCGGGGTAGTGGCCCGTGTAAAAGAAGATGGAGACAAAGGCGGACTGGACCGTGCGTACCGACAGTATGGTAATAACATCATCATCAATCATTCGGATGGTACAAGATCAGGGTACTGGCATTTACAACACAACGGCGTGCTGGTAAATACAGGCGATACTGTTCAGCAAGGGCAACTCATTGCATACAGCGGCAACACCGGCTACACCGCATTTCCCCATCTGCATTTTATTGTATGGAAATCGGAAGCGGGGAACTGGCGACAGATCGGCACACGCTTTCTTACACAAAAAGGAGCGAAGTACCTGCGGCCTTTCAGAAAATACAAACGCCCCGGTTAACAAAAATCATTGTTCGCATGATTCATCTGCCGATGCGGTAAGATGAAAAAATCATTTCCCTTATTTTCGTGGCATGACTCCCGAACGAAGAGAACGCTTGTTATCAGTATTGCGTAAACGTCAACCCGATCTTACGGTTGTACTGGAGAATGTTTTCGACCCACACAATATTTCCGCAGTAATGCGCACCTGCGATGCTGTTGGCATCCAGGAAATTTATGTGTTAACCAATAAAATTCCCCGTCATAAAAAGTGGGGGGCAAGAAGTTCGTCGAGTGCCGCCAAATGGTTAACCGTTCACCAGTTTGAAAGCGCTGAAGAATGCTTTGCAGCTTTGCGAAAGAAATACAAGAAGATCTATACAACCCATCTCAGCAGCGATGCGGTGAGTTTGCATGCAATTGATTTTACAGAAAGTGTGGCTTTGGTATTTGGCAATGAACATGCAGGTGTAAGTGAAGAGATCATTGCCATGGCCGATGGGAATTTTATTATCCCGCAGATGGGAATCATTCAATCGCTCAATATTTCTGTTGCTTGTGCGGTGAGTATTTACGAAGCCATGCGGCAGAAAAAAAATGCTGGTCATTACGATAAACAGCGGCTGGACGATGCAACATTCAATTCGTTATTGGATGAGTGGGGATTTCGGGCCGATGATCTGGATGCAATGCAACAGGAAGAGCAGTAACTTTAAGGTATGAAACAGTTTTTGATCATAGCAGCACTGTCCGTCGGTTTTCTGTCAGCCGATGCACAACCCATCAAGCGCTGGAAGATGGATGACCTGCTGCAATATGCTGACACAAACGACTCAGTGCTCGTCATTAATTTCTGGGCAACGTTTTGTGCACCCTGCATTGCGGAACTGCCTTATTTCCACAGCATCACCAATAAATACAAAAAGCAAAACGTAAAGCTCTTGCTGGTGAGCTTGGATTTTGAAGAATACTATCCCAAGCGTATCCGTGATTTTGCCAACAAACGAAAATACACAGCAGAAATTGTTTGGCTGGATGAAGAAAAGCCTGATGAGTTTTGCCCACGTATCGATCCTAGTTGGACAGGCTCAATGCCCGCCACATTATTCATCAATAAAAAAACCGGCTACCGCAAATTTGTAGAAGCAGAGATGAAGCCTGAAGATTTAGAAAAAGAAATTCAACTGCTACTTGGAAAAGTTGATCCATAAAAACTAAAACCCCGCAATGAGCGGGGTTTTAGTTTTGAAATATGTTCACAGTTTACGACTTCCGTTTAATACCGCAGCCCATTGCTTTTGATGTTTTCATACTCACATCTTTTCCAGCCACCATTTCATCGATCGCTACTTTTAAATGATCACGTGTACTTTCGGATGGTGTTTTCGGATTATCGGTAATGGCACCGTGATAAACGAGTTTCATATCCTTATCAAACAAATAACACTCAGGCGTTACTTTGGCACCAAAGGCATTGGCCATTTCGCTGTTGTCGTCCATTACATAAGGATATTTATATCCTTGTGCCTTTGCATATTCTTTCATACGTTCTTGTGAATCATCGCCACCACGTGAAGTTTCGTTGGAGTTCAACACAATCACGCCCACTTCTTTACTGAGTGCATACCCATAACCTTCAGCAGCCACCTGTTGGTTTTTTACAACCCAGGGGCAGGTGTTACAGCTGAACACAACGAGCAAACCATTTTTCTTTTTCACATCGCTGAAGGAATATTCCTTACCGGAAACATCTTTCATTTTTTTAGAAGAATTGGGAATACTGCTGCCAATACTTAATTCTTCAGGCAAAACGGTAAATGCAAAGAGTGTAACCAGTGCGGAACACGATAACAGGATCTTTTTCATTTGCGTATAGTTTAAGTTGATGAATGATTGTAAAAAAACGCCAGCAATTATAATACTGCTGTTGCTTAAAGTTACACTGTTTCTTCATTTTTTTCCGCACCGCTCATCTCTTCTTTGAGCCTTTTATCGCTCTGTTTTTTCAGCAATTTGATGCTAACGTTCAACTCAAAACCAATTAACAACACCAGCGAAATAAAGTTGATAAAGATCATGAGGATTAGAATCGTACCAATGGAGCCGTAAATGGTGTATACCGCAAAATTATTGATCCAGAAAGAGAAAAGGAATGTAAACAGGATAATGAGCGCACTGGCCACGATGGAACCGGGTGAAATCAATTTCCATTTCTTTTCAACCGAGGGCGCATGTTTATAAATAAACGCAATTGAATAGAAGAATAAACCCACAATTACCACCCAGCGTACAATAATAATCAGCCATTTGATAAATACACTATCAATCTTCAACAGCAACAACAACCAGTTGAACAAAGCTCCCTGAGTAATGAGCAAAATGATACTGGCAATAAAAATGAGAATGATCACAAAGGTTAACCGGATTGCTTTCCACCGGTAAGCAAAAAAGTTTTTGATTTCTGTTTCCCGGATCGATTGATTGAAACTGTGAATGATCCCCAGCACCGCATTGGAAGAAAAGTACAGCGATGTAATAAAACCGATCGATAGCAAACTGTTCTTGGGACGCTTGAAAAAATCAGCTAAAAAACTTTCAACTGCATCCCGGGTAGCCTCATTCGGCGTTATTTCCCGTACAAATGCATTTACTTCATTGTAAAACTGATCAGCAATCGGGAACAATGGTACCAGCGAAAATAAAAAAATACAAGCCGGTGGTAAGGCCATGATGAAATTGAACGAAATAGCAGCTGCCCGTTGGTTTAAACTTCCCTTTTGTATTTGCTGAATAAAAAAGCGAGTTACATCATACAACGAAATTCCCTCAAATCCCGGGGGGCGAAACCGCTTACTGATTCGAATAAGCAATCTGATAACCGGCAGCCTGTATATATATTCTTCAATTGACATGCACACCGAAAATAACGGTTTTAAATTTTACTTGATCTGCAAACTGTCAAGCCATTGCTGATAAGCTCTTGCATTTTTCAAATGCTCTGTATCGGTTGCTGCAAATGCATGATAACCGTTTCCATTGGGTTTGGCACAAAAAAACAGGTAATCTGTAGTAGCAGGATTTAATACCGCATCCAATGTAGTTTCTGAAGGTGTACAAATAGGGCCGGGGGGCAGTCCTTTGTTTTTATAGGTGTTGTATGGCGATGAGGCTGTTGCATTAATATGCACAAACAGGATCCGCTTCAACGTAAAATCGCCTACTGCAAATTTTACAGTTGGATCGGCACCAAGGTTCATCCCTTTTTTGAGGCGATTGAGGTACACGCTTGCAATGGTTGGCTTTTCATCGTGCCGTATGGTTTCTTCTTCCACAATCGATGCAAGGGCATGTACCTGCGCTGGTGTTAATCCTAATGCTGCTGCTTTTTGTTTTCGTTCATCGGTCCAGAATTTTGTTCGTTGCTCGTTGAGCTTGCTCAGAATACGTTGCGGACTTGAATTCCAGAGCAGAGAATAAGTGTTGGGCAAAACAGCCGTCATTACCGTATGCGTATCGAGTTGAAATTTTTTCAATGAATCGTTATTGGTAAGATAATTCATAATGGCAGCAGAATCGGTTTCAAATTTTCGGCTGATCAATGCAGCCAAATCTTTCTTTGTACGCAGCTTGGTGATAACCAGGTTTACCGGCGATTGGTTGCGGTTGCGTAATGTACGTGCCAGTGTAAGCAGGTTGCTGCCTTTTGCAATTTCATATTTCCCGGGTTGCAGGCGTTGCCACACATTCAACCGTCCGGCCATCCATTCAAACAAACCGGGGCTTTTTAAAAAACCGGAATCACGCAATGATGTCATTACTGCTTTTTGACTGGCGTTGCCGGTGTAGATGTAGAGATACTTTTTTGATTCATTGAAGGTAGTGGCGCTTCCTAAAAATTTCCATGCAAAAAAACAAGCAACCACAAAAAGAAGAAGAAATGCGTAGCCAATAATTTTTTTCATCTGTTCGGTATGGTTTATTCAATAGAATTGATTCAACAGAAATTATTATGCCAGTGATGAACAAAGATCAACAAGGCATAAAAGATGCAGTGTGTCCTTCAACTTGTTCAGGATAAACTTGCCAATGCAGTTGATGTATGAACTACTGCCCATATCAAAATAAAACAAAAAACCCCGACGCATGGCCGGGGTTGCAAAAAATATTTTACTGCTTATTTGTTTGGAGTGGGAGCAGGTACTGCAGGGGTTGTATTGGTTGCAGGGCGTTGCTGTACCGGTTGATTGGTTGGTACTTTTTCCAGGTTACCTGAACCACCTGTACCGGCAGAATCAGAAATAAACAGGGAAGAAACCAAGCATAACACACCAATAATTGCTGCAAATAACCAGGTACCTTTTTCAAGTACATCTGTGGTTTGCTTTACGCCCATGAACTGGGTATTGAAACCGGCAATAGAGCCGCTGAGGCCGCCACCTTTTGGGTTTTGCACCAACACTACAAATCCTAATAACGCACTGGCCAAAATTACCAGTATGATGAATAACCAAATCATTGCTTTATTGTTTTAATTCGTCAATTCGGGAGGCAAAATAAACGCTTTTTTCGGGATGCAGCAAACTTAATTTCCGGTACAAATCAATGGCTTGTGATCGTTTGCCCTGTTTCAGCAGCACTTCGGCCATGGTTTCGGTTACCACTTCGGTTTGCTGATTGCTTTCGGTGGCAATGGAAACCACTTCTTTTTCCTGTGTAGAATTAAGCTCTTTCTGTTCTTCCACGTAGATCTTTTTCATGGAACGGAGCCATTGCGTAAAGCTTTTTACCTGCTTGCCCAGTTGATCATCGCCCAGTTTTTCTTCCCGCAGCTTGATGCCTTGCGAAGCAAAATAATCCACGGTATGGAAGGGTTCAAATGTAAACACAGGCTCTTGTTCTGTTTGTTGTGGCTCTTCCGCAGTTTCTGTTAGCTCTTCTCTTGCAGTGTCTGCTTCAATCAATACTTCGGCAGCCGATTCAATATCTGCAGCTTCCAGCATCGCTTCTGCTTCTTTTTCTGCTTCAGCCTGCACCATTACTTCTGCATCAATGACGGCATCCTGTTCTTCCTTGATGGCTTCTACCTCTAATATTGTCTCAGCATTTAACACATCATCTGTTAGTACAACGGCCTCTTGCTTTTCTTTTAAATCTTCTGCAACCAACAATGCTTCAGCATCCAATGCCGCATCGTGTTCATCAATGGAAACGGGTGCAGTAATTGTTTCTGTGTTGATTTGCGGAGCCGCAGAAGTATTTAGCTGAACAACAGAATTTGTTTTTGTAAAACTTTTCCATTGCTGTTGCAGCCACAAAGGTTCATTGAAATAGATGGCTGCCTTTTGTAATTGCTGATCGGCAGTTACAGCACCAGTTTGTTTTTGCTTGGCGGCCAGTAACAGTTGAGCTGCACCAAACCAAGGATATTGGTATGCAAGCATCTCAAGGTCGGCCTCTGTACATTCATTCAGCAAAGAAGGTTGCTGCAGCAATCGGTGAAATACTTCTGCATTGATCATTGAAGCAAAGTAATTGAAAAACTACCAGTTTGAGAAAATACGATTGAATATTTCGTCGGTCATGTTTTGCACAATGAGATCGGTCAATGAATTTTCAGCCTGGCTCAATGAAAGACCCGCCGAAAAATCGAAGTTGCGTGTAAGATCAGCTTCAAAACTTTTTGTATCATCCAGTCGATTCTTAAATACCAAATGCACTGTTACGTTCAAACGGTTGGTGGCGGCCTGTTGATTGGAGATGCCGGATGTTGTTACATAGTAATCGGTGATTTGTCCGCTGATATCGTAATGCGCTTCATCACTATTGGTTTGTGACAAGCGTGTTTGATTCACAATTTTTTGCCGCAGCTTATCTGTTAACCGCTGACTCAATTGCGGATTGATGATGCGTGCACGGTTGTCGATATAATTCACCTTCACCGTTTTTACTTCGGGAGGGATGGATACGTCTTTGAAGGAATAGCAGGAGGAGAAAGCCAATAGCCAATAGCCAATAGCCAATAGCCAAAAACGCTTCACTAGCGACTTACTACTAACTACTACCGGCTTGTATTTAGAGTTCTTCAATATCATACTCCTTCAGTTTTCGATACAATGTTCGTTCGCTGATGCCGAGATCGAGTGCTGCATCACGACGTTTGCTTTTATGTTTCTTCAGTGCTTTGATGATGAGCTCTTTTTCTTTGTCCATGATGTTGAGACTTTCCTCTACTTCCACATGTTCCTGAATATCTCCATTGCCGCCCAAGATCACCGGTTGTGTTGAAGCTGATGAACTGAGTACCGGCTGATTCATCTCCATTGCTTTGGGTTCAGCAAGGATGGTATCGTTAAAAAAATTACCGGGCATCTGCACCTGCGAACCACCATGCTGCAATACTTCCAGAAACATCTTTTTCAGTTCCGTTACATCACGTTTCATATCAAAAAAGAGCTTGTATAGTATTTCCCGTTCATTCGCAAACTCTGCACCGTTTCCTGCTGCCGAAGGTTGGTGTGCCAGCACCGGCAAGCGATTGAAACTCCGCTCCGGTAAAAAAGGCGACAACTCTTTTGCTGTCACAATTTTATTGGTAGAAAGAACGGAGATCTGTTCTGCAATATTCTTCAATTCCCGCACATTACCGGGGAACGGATAACTGATTAACAGATTTTTCGCATCCTCTTCCAATTGAACAGGCGTTGTTTTGTACCGCTCTGCAAAATCAACAGAAAATTTCCGGAAGAGGAGGGGAATATCTTCTTTCCTGTCTCGAAGCGAAGGCACACGAATGGGAACTGTATTCAAACGATAATACAGATCTTCCCGGAACTTATTTTTTTGTGTGTACTCAAACAATTCTTTATTCGTAGCCGCAATTACCCGCACATCCGTCTTTTGTACTTTCGATGAACCCACACGAATAAATTCACCCGCTTCTAATACACGCAGCAAACGAGCCTGTGTACCCAACGGCATTTCACCAATTTCATCTAAGAAAATCGTTCCGCCATTCACAGTTTCGAAATAACCTTTCCGTGCATCAACCGCACCGGTAAACGATCCTTTCTCATGACCGAATAATTCGGAATCGATCGTTCCTTCCGGAATGGCTCCACAGTTTACGGCAATGAATGGATTATGTTTACGTGTTGAAAGAGAATGAATGATCTGCGAAAACACTTCTTTACCTACACCACTTTCACCATTGATCAGCACGGTTAAATCAGTACCCGACACCTGCACAGCCACATTCAATGCATGATTGAGGGCGGGGGAGTTGCCAATAATGCCAAACCTGTTTTTTATACTTTGTAGATCCATTGTTATTGATTTGTAATTGTACCCAGCAACGTGCCCTTGGTACAATCATTCACTTTTACCATTACGTAATCTCCTTTTTGCAACTTGTATTCTTCTTTCGGGAATACGATCACTTTGTTTTGCGAATTGCGTCCCATCCAGCTGTTTGCATCCTTCTTGCTCTCACCTTCAATCAACACTTTGTATGTTTGACCTATATCACGCTGATTACTGTAAAGCGACAGATAATATTGTTTATCTACAATTTCCTGCAACCGTCTTTTCTTCACTTCTTCCGGAACATCATCTTTGTAACGCCTTGCAGCCAATGTTCCCGGGCGTTCACTGTAAAAGAACATATATCCATAATCGTACTGACTGTATTCCATAATACTCAATGTATCCTGGTGTTCTTCTTCTGTTTCAGTACAAAAGCCTGTAATGATGTCGGAACTCAGGCCACAATCAGGTAATATTTCACGGATGCGGTCAACTTTTTTCATGTACCACTCACGGGTGTAAGTACGGTTCATCAACTGCAAAATGCGTGTGTTGCCACTTTGCACCGGCAAATGAATATAGTTGCAAATGTTCTCGTACTTCGCCATGGTGTACAACACCTCATCGGTTATATCTTTTGGATGAGAAGTTGAAAAACGAACACGCAACAATGGCGATATCAATGCCACCCGTTCCATCAGCATGGCGAATGAAACCGTTTCATTACTTTTTTCATCCACAAAATAATAGCTGTCCACATTTTGACCGAGCAAGGTTACTTCACGAAAACCACGATCGAATAGATCCTGCGCTTCAGCAACAATTGATTGGGCATCACGGCTGCGCTCACGGCCACGTGTAAACGGCACCACGCAAAAACTGCACATATTATTACAACCCCGCATGATGGATATAAATGCACTCACTCCATTGCTTTCCAAACGAACGGGTGAAATATCTGCATAGGTTTCATCACGGCTCAGCAGCACATTCACTGCTTTTTGACCGCCTTCCGCTTCTTCAATTAAACCGGGCAATGTGCGGTATGCATCTGGGCCTACCACCATATCTACCAGTTTTTCCTCTTCGAGTAAGTTCGACTTTAACCGCTCGGCCATGCAGCCCAGTACACCAATCAACAACCCCGGACGGCGTTGCTTTGCTTTTCTGAATTCCGTTAACCGTTTGCGAATGGTTTGTTCCGCTTTCTCCCGGATGGAGCAGGTATTCAGCAATACCAGATCAGCTTCCTCGGTATTAAGGGTGGCACCATAACCGGCACCGTTGAGAATACTGGCCACTATTTCACTATCGCTGAAGTTCATCTGGCAGCCATAGCTTTCGATATAAAACTTCTTTTTATACTGATTCGGGTCGTTTTCGAACGGAGCATAGGCTTCACCCTGGCGACTTTCATCGTGTACTTTATTTTCAATCATCAAATCCATCATAGCTTTCGCAAATTGAGCAGGCAAAGTTAATGAAACAATTCTATTTCGTGACAGATTGACAGCGATTGAAACCGCTGGTGGAATAAGCAACCAGCGTCTAACATCAAAATTTATCTTTACTCAAAACTTTAACCCTTTGCGTTTCAACCCGTTTCTAATTTTCATATCGTGTTTGTTGTTTTTCATTTCAACGGTATCAGCTCAGCAGCTCAAAAAAGATGGAGTTATAGTAGGTGCCGTCATTGATACCAGTAGCCAAAAAGCCATTATGGGGGCAACGGTGGCTGTGATCCCTTACAGCGATTCAACCCGGCAATCGGTTTTTTTAACGGATAAGAACGGGGGCTTTTCATTCAGCAACCTGGCGTTGGGCTACTACCGGCTGCAAATCAGTGCTGTTGGTTTTCGAACACTTACCATCGACAGTATTCATTTACGTGCCGACCGGGCTGATTTCAACCTCAACGATATTCCGCTCAGTAACCAATCGGTTGAGCTGGCTGAGGTGGTGATTTTTGTAGAAAAGCCGTTGATCGAATCGAAAGATGGAAACATTACATTCAATGTAGGCGAAAGTGCTCTGAGCAATGGCAGCAATGCTACCGAACTTTTGAAACAAACACCGCTCGTAACTACTGATGCCGATGGCAAAATTGCAGTGCGTGGAAAAGAACCCCGGATTTTGATTGATGATAAGCCGGTAGAACTAAATGCCCAGCAATTACAAGACCTGCTCGAGAGTATGCCCGGCAGTATGATCGAAAAAATTGAAGTGCTCACGAATCCACCGCCGCAATATGCAAATGAACAGGGTGGTGTGATCAATATTGTTACCAAAAAAGGAAGGGTAGGTTTTGGTGCACGTGTAAATATTTATGCAGGCACAAGAGGGCAAACCGGAATAAGCACCAACTTCAACTATCGCAAGCAAGGCTTTGCAGTAAACCTGAATGCCGGGGTTGGTTACAACGAGTTTCAATCGGAAGGATACAGTAACCGCACCAATATTTATAAAGATTCCAGCAATCAGCTCAATATCATCAGCCGGTCGTTTAACAAAAGTATTCGCCCCAATTTTCGATTGAATGTTGATTACGAACTTGACAAGCGAAACAGTTTCAACTTTGTTGCACAATACAACCAGAGTAACAGTAACAACAGTGGCTTTAACCGTTATACCAACATCAACCGCCTCGACGAAATTTCAAGGTTGAGTGAACGTACCGTTGCAACTACCGGAAGTACACGCAACCCATCCATCAACCTCAGCTATATACGCAAAGGCAAACGCCCGGGCGAACAGCTACGGATCATCACCGCTGCAAATATTGGCTGGAGTCAAAACGTTCGCAATTTCTTCCAGGAGTTTTTAAATGCAGACGATACGCCCAATGGAATTGACAGTACGCAGCGTCAATCAAACAAAACAAAATCGAATGGCTACAGCATCAATATTACCTACAGCCGCACATTCGCAAATAAAAAAACAAGTATTTCAACCGGCACAGCTTATTTCCGCACCAACAGTCATGTGCTGTTAAATACGGAGTTTATGAAAAAGCCGGAGAACATTTTTCAAAAAGCCGATCTGCTGAGTAATCATTTTAAATTTCACCAGGATATCTTCAGTGCAAGACTTTCGATGAAACATATTTTTATCCCGGGCTTTTCTGTTACTGCCGGTTCGGCTGTTGAGCAAACCAATTTCCTGTTTGAATTATTCAGAGATGATAAAACAGAATACAACCGTTATTTTAATTTTCTGCCATTCGCTAACATCAACCGCAGTTGGAAAAACGGAACAAATTTAACGTTCGCTTATCGTCGTACCATTCGAAGACCGGGCATTGGTGAATTAAATCCGGCGATTGATTACGGGGATCCATACAATCTCCGGTACGGCAATCCTGATCTGTTACCTTCGCAATCACATACATTCGATTTTGTGGCTGGTAAAACAAAAAGTAAATACTTCGCCAACTTCAGTGTTGGTTATAATTTGGTGGAAGATGTATTCAGCCAGATCCGCACTTTACAAAGCGATGGAAAAACAATTGTAAGCTGGGATAATGTAAGTAACCGTCAGGAATACGAAACAAGCACTTGGGCGGGATTAACCATCAGCCGGAAATTGCGTGCCAATGTAAGCGCTAGTTACACATACAATAAATACGACAGCTTTGATAAAGAAGTCCGGAAGTTTCGTGACGGTGGTTCATTTACATCCAACTTCAGCACCAATTATAATCCAACCGATCTGTGGACATTTACAGGGGCCTTCTCATTCAACCGTTTTGCAAACCCGCAGGGAACAGTGCGCAGCAATGTTTCCATGAATATGGGTGTACAACGCAAGTTTTTTAAGAAGAAAGTGATCCTTACCGTGAATGCAACCGATCCGTTTGTTCAACAGCAAAACAGAGTGTTTACGTACGGCCCCAATTTTAATCTCGAAAGTTATAGCCGCACACAAACAAGAAACTATCGTGTTGCGCTCAGTTACAACTTTAATAAATCATCTACTGTTAAACGCAAAACAACAGATGTATTGAAGAGTATTAAAAAGTAATCACACCTGCTTCTTTCTAAATAAACTAAAGAAAATACAGAACATACAATTCAAAAGTCCAACCTTACGGTTGGGCTTTTGAATTATTTTAATTTCTCAGCAAGATAGATGTATTGCGGATGCAGATGATGTGGAAACATATTCTGTGCCGATTGACTGTCGGGGTATAATTGATAATAGGCTTCATCGGGCAGCAGTACAATAATATTCCCGGTACGCACATAGTGATTGCTGCTGTAATAAGCAGGCGGAACAAAGCCGGGCAATGTTTTCTGCACCGTTTTCGATGTCATGGAACCAAGATATTTCTGATACCGTTTCTGTGCTTTACTTGGTGGTTTGCTCAATTGATTGTACATGTATTTCAATGCAAGATTTGCCGGAAATTTTTGTTGCTTGATGATCGATGTTGCATGCATAAACGGATTGCTGGCATTAAAATCGTTCAGCGTTTGAATGGAGATGGGAACTTCAGGCACCCAATCAGCTGCATTCACTACATTATACGCCCAACCGTTTTGGGTCAAGGATTCATACTCATGTGCAAAATAAAGATTGCCGGGTTTGGGTGCTGCGCTGCAGTATGTTTTGAAACGGATATCGGCAGGCAGCTTTCCCGTTTTTTGCAAATTGTAGAAATAAGAAGTAATGAGGTATGCAATAGCGCCACCCTGGCTGTGTCCTGTGATAATGATGTTTTTTGTTCCGGCCTTGTAAGCAGAGTCGATCTTCGGCATCATATCCCTGGTTAAAAAAGCAGTACTCACCAACCATCCTACATGCACCGCAGCGTTTGGATGATTGGCCAGCTCATATTCAAATACATCATTTTCAGCTAACTGCAGTTTGCCTTTGGCAGGAACCATGGCTGCATAAAAATTAGCCAGCCAACTGGTACTGTTTGTTGTTGTACCCCGAATGCTGATGGTTGCAATTCCGTTTCCATCACTCCATAAATCCCACAAATTATCTAACCCGATCACAGACGATTGATACAGCATTTTGAAACGTTGTGGCTCCGCAATCTTTTTGTAATAATCTTCGGCTACCGAAGTGCGTGCCGACAATTTCATTAACTCAATGTATTCTTCTTTATCAAAGCCGGGCGATAGTTGAGCAGAAGTTTTATGCGTGATAACAATCAATGCAAAAAAGAAAAACAGTTTGTACTGCATACGTAAATTGGTTGTGGTTAGTGATGATGTATAATGAAACTTATTTTTTTGCAAACCGCATAACAGCAACATCATCGATCATAAACGTAAGTGTGTTGCTTTCAGATACTGCATACTTATTCACCTTTTGTAACATATCCGTAAATGCTTTTTCTCCATTACCGGGACATGCCATCATGGTTGAAAGGGGAGCAGAAAAGTTAATTGTATTCCCGTTCATTGTGTATTTGCTGCTAAAACCATTACAACTTGTATTTCCACTTATGATCGAAAGACCAAGTTCAAAACGGATGGTTGGTTTTTTCTCCGGGTACAAACCCTCAAATGCAATACGGGCACTCGAAATATAATCGAGCTCCCAATTCCCTTCGAGGTTAGCAACGGCCGCTTCAACTGCAGTAAATTTTGCAACCACGGTTTCGCCATTGTAGAAAAACAGTGACTTGTTTTCGATTTTCCATTTATTGGTGGCAGCTATAGCCGGAAGAAACAAGCTTTCTGTTTTATCATCATTGAGGCAAGCCATTTTTGTAACTGCTAATGGTGAAAATTTTATCTCACTTGCTCCTGCTAATTCAAATGTGCCGCTTAAACGGTTACAGCCCGTAAAGCCAGCAACAGTACTCACCTGTCCGGATGAAAATAAGAGATGTGCCAACCGGCCACTTTCACTTCGAACCTGCTGTTGATTTATTTCAGCCAGGTACCAGCGGTACATGAACAACAGTTCGCTGCCACCGCTTGTAGTTTTTGTATCAGTTACAACTGTTGTTGTTTCTTTTATTACCGGATCAGTTGAAGCAGTAGATGGCTTGCTGGTATGGCATGATGATGACTGCAGAACAGTTGCTGCGACAGCCAGAAAAAAGAATGTTTGTTTCATACAAAAGTTTTGAAGCAGATGAAAAAAAGTTTCAGTTACATAGAAAAACAAGCAAAGCAGTTCAGCTTTTGCAATTCGTTAAGAAAAGCTTCAACCCTTTACTGAAATCGGGTGCTATGCCTTTTACAAATTGCATGCTTCCGTTTACATCTTCAACAGGGCCATAACCTTCTGTTACCATGCTGTCGCTTTTCAGAAATATCATTTGCCGAACGCTTTCGTTTCCTTCCGACATGAAATTATAATCGGCAAAAATTGTATCTCCTTTCATCATTCCACGAATAGAACCGTGGTTGGAATCTTTACCGCTTAATTTATAATGCAGTTCTCCGCTTACCGAACGATCAGTCTCGATCAGCAACTTCAATTCAACGGTATCCGTGGCAGATACAAATGCATAACAAACAGGCACAGGTGTTATTGCTGCTGTTGTTAACGTGTCCGCAGACGAAGTTGTGTTATTGCTTTCGGACTGGTTGCCGCAGCCGATCTGTACTAAAAGAATGGAAACAAGCAGGAAGTGGTGAATCCGTTTGGTTGGCCGGCATCTCATACATTGTGTTTTGGTTAACTTAGATAATATTACAAACTTTTTTATTATTTGTTCAACTATCTGCAAACCCGTTTTGCCGAATATTCAACGAAAGTAACGCCAAACAAAAAGTCCCGCTCTGTTGAGAGTGAGACTTTTGCTGAACTACGAAAACAAACAGGATCGCTTACATTCCTTTTTCTTTTCTTTCATTTGCTCCATCTTGTTTTCTGATTTGTTTTCCGTTTTGCGATTGATGTTGGCAATGGCCACAAGGGCAAAGAATGCCAGCAGCAACGTAATGATAACTGCTTTTTTCATAACAAAACGATTGAACCTTTAAGTTACAACATTCAGCAGCCGGTTGAAATTATTTTTTGATGACCGGCAGCGTCTTGTTTCTGAAACCTGCGCAGTACTTTCGTGTATAAATAAGTGAGATGAGTGATCAAAAGAGAACAATGAATTTTCATACCCGTAAATGGGTAAAACCGGAAGATTTAAACCCTAACAGTTCATTGTTTGGCGGCCGCTTATTGCAATGGATCGATGAAGAGGCTGCTCTGTATGCGGTTATTCAACTGGAGAACCCGCATGTGGTTACCAAGTTTATTTCAGAGATCAATTTTATTTCGGCACCACGGCAGGGCGATATTATTGAGATCGGCATCATGGCCACCCATTTCGGCAACACATCATTGACCATGCGTTGCGAAGTGCGGAACAAACTGACACATGAACCGATTTTAACCATCGACAGGATCGTATTTGTAAATGTAGATGCAACCGGCAAGCCTGTGCCACACGGAAAAACTGAGATTACGTATGTAAAAGACAGACTTTAAAACAATATACACTAGTGAATCAGCAATTGGCAATTCAAACCTGATTCCCTTTACCCATTGCATATTGCCGATTGCCTATTTATTCCTCATCGTCTTCTTCATAATACGCATCTTCGCCATAAAACACTTTTTCCCAATTGGCAACTGCTTTATCATCGAGGCATTCAACAATATCAAATATTAAATCGGCTTTGCGCTTCCACACAATCTCTTCGCCTTCGGCAAAAGTGGACAAACAAAGGGCATGATCACTTTTAAAGTGAACCTTGATCAAGAGTAAACCTTTGTCTTCTTTTTCCTGGATCAGATAACAACAGCCTGCTTCCAACAAATCATACGTGTACATGTTTTTCAAATTTTAAACTTCAAACAATAAGGCCAGTAAGCGAATTTAAATGGGCAGTTGGAGATGGAAACGGGTCGTTTGTACGGGGTTAGTAGTAGCACAAATGTAGCATCATTTCCCGTACCGGACGGACAGAAAACAGGCCGGAGCGGTTCTTTTACAAAAAATTAATCCGGTCAATTGAGAACCAGTTGATTGGGGGCTTATTCAAGTTCAGTAACGGAGATTTTCTTGCCGTCGAAGCTGATCTGGAGGATTTTTACTGAGCGAACGGGCTGGTCGTTTTGGCGGGCCGGCGTCCAGTCGTACCGGTCCATCCAGGCTTTCAGTTGGGCAAAATCGGGGCGAACGTTGCTATTGGGTCTTGCCTCGTAAGTACAAGGTTTACCATCGTGATTGATAAGTATGCTGATGGTGATTTTTCCACCCGCTTTTTTCTGCACATAACTTTTGAAAAACGTTTCAATATGCGATTCAAGGCTTGGTTTACTTTTCCATTGGGCTGTTTGCTGCACACGGATATACAGATCATCAAACGGTTTAGCACCAAATTGAAGACATGAATCGAGACGAATAATTTCCTGTTGCTGCTGGGCAGTGGTAGCGTAGGCAGAAAGTAGAAGGATAAAGGAGAAGAATGTTTTCATGCAGTAAAGATAGGGAAGAAGGAAGAAGCTATAAGCTGCGAGCTCTGAGCCGTGAGCCGTTGGTATCTTGCCAGAAACGTCACGTCTGTATTCGCTCGAAGCTCACAGCTAAAAGCTCGCAGCTGTTTACAATTTAAAACCTTGCGCTCCCGGCTTTTTATTGGCTTCACTCATTAGCACAGTTTGCATCAGGCGCTTGTTTCTGGTTTCAGTTGTTTTGGCACTATCGATCCAGGAAAGAAATTGTTTGCGGATAGATGGAGCAAAGGCTTTAAAATTAGCAAGTGCTCCTTTCTTGCCTTTGAATGCCTTTTGTAAATCTTGCGGAAGTTCATTGTTTTTAGCCGCCTGGTCCGATGCGGTTAACGCATCCCAGCTACCGTTCTTTTTAGCGATTTCGATCTTTTCAAGGCCGGCCGCTGTCATCAAACCATTTTGAAGTAAGATCCTCACCCGTTCCTTGTTGGCATCGCTCCACACACTTTTGGGTTTACGTGGTGTAATAAGGATCATCGAACGTTCATCATCGAGTTTACGTGGCAGACTGTCGATCCAGCCAAAGCACAAACATTCCTCTACAATATCATTGTACGGAAGCCGCGGTTTACTTTTTCCAACTTTGTAATAAATAAGCCAGATACCGGTAGAGTTCAGATGATTTTTTTGCAGCCAATTACGCCAGGCATTCCTGTCTTTTGGATAAAATGCGTCAAGGCTGTCGATGGCTCTTGCCATACGAAAATATTCAGCCTTCGTGTTTGCGGTTAAGCACCCAGATGAAGAAAGCGCCGAGGAACACGGCGATACCGGTACCACCAAAAAGGAGCGCCGTTAATACTTTCTGCGCACCAACAGATAATACCATTGATAATGCAACTACCAGGAACACGATAAAGATAGTGAGGAGGGTGTAAATCTTTTTGTCCATGTGTTTCAGTTTGTAGCTGCGAAATTGAGAAATAATCAGTTACAGCCCAAAAATTATTCACAGGGTTGTGAACAAATAAGAGAATGGGAGGGGAGGTGTGTTTTGTTATATTTGCCAGCCCCCTAAATCCCCCAAAGGGGGACTTGCTAAGCGCAGCCCAAATGTGATACATCTAAATTAAAAGCAGAAAGGTTGATGTTTGGTGAAGAAAGCTTTCATGTAGAAATGGAAGTTATATCGTTAACAGAAATTATGCAGCACCGCCTCCTCTCTTTTGGAGAGGAGGAAGGGAGGTGAGGCCAACTATAAACTGAGCAATGGCTGAAGAAAAAAAGAATTTGTTTGATTACGATGAGGACTCGATCAAAACCCTCGACTGGCAAGAGCATATCCGTTTACGACCAGGTATGTACATCGGTAAGCTGGGTGATGGCAGCAGCCCCGATGATGGCATTTATGTGTTGATGAAAGAGGTGATCGACAACTGTATTGATGAACATACGATGGGTTATGGAAAGCATGTTGACATTACCATTGAAAAAGGTACTGTTACCGTGCGTGATTATGGCCGTGGTATTCCGCTTGGTAAAGTGGTGGATGTTGTGAGCAAGATCAACACAGGTGCCAAATACGACAGCAAAGTATTTCAGAAATCGGTAGGTTTGAACGGGGTGGGTACAAAAGCGGTGAATGCATTGAGCAGTCATTTTAAAGTAACTGCTTTTCGTGACGGGAAAGAAAAAACAGCCGAGTTTGAAAAAGGTGTGTTGACCAAAGAACACAAAGAACAAAAGACCACCGAAGAAAACGGAACCCTTGTAACGTTCACTCCGGACGATACCATATTTAAGAACTATCACTACATCCATGAGTACATGGATAACCAGTTCTGGAATTATTGTTACCTCAATGCCGGACTGGTGATCAACTTCAACGGAAAGAAATATGTTTCGAAAAACGGGTTACTCGATCTGTTGCAGCGCAAAACCAACGAAGATGAATTGCGTTACCCCATCATTCATTTAAAAGGTGAGGATATTGAAGTTGCCATTACACATGAAAATCAATACGGTGAAGAATACTATTCGTTTGTAAACGGACAGTTTACCACACAAGGCGGTACACACCTCGCAGCATTTCGTGAAGGATATGTAAAAACCATTCGTGATTTTTATAAGAAAGATTATGATGCAGCTGATATACGTGGAAGCATTTGTGCAGCGGTGAGTGTGCGTGTGCAGGAACCGGTTTTTGAAAGTCAAACGAAAACAAAGCTTGGCTCGAATGTGGTGTTCGAAGGCGGACCTACGATGAAAAATTTTGTGGGTGAATTTCTTGCACGTGACCTTGATCTGTATCTGCACAAAAATCCATCGGTTGCTGAAGCGTTGAAAAAACGTATTGAGCAAAACGAAAAAGAACGCAAAGAATTAGCTGGTATTAAAAAGCTGGCGAATGAACGAGCCAAGAAAGCAAACCTGCACAACAAAAAATTAAGAGATTGCCGCTTTCATTACAACGACGAAGCAACAGGTAAGGACAAGGATAAAATTATTGAGAAGCAGAAAGAGACCACCATCTTTATTACCGAAGGTGACAGTGCCAGTGGTAGTATTACCAAAAGCCGCAATGTGGAAACACAGGCGGTGTTCAGTTTGCGTGGTAAGCCACTCAACTGTTATGGTTTAACAAAGAAAGTGGTGTATGAAAACGAAGAGTTCAACCTGCTGCAACATGCATTGAATATCGAAGACAGCTATGAAGACTTGCGTTACAACAATATTGTGATCGCTACCGATGCCGACGTAGATGGCATGCACATCCGTTTGTTGCTGATGACGTTCTTCCTGCAGTTCTTTCCCGATCTGGTGAAGAACGGTCACGTGTTTATTTTGGAAACACCCTTGTTCCGTGTACGTAATAAACAGGAAACGATTTATTGCTACGATGAGAGTGAAAAGCAGGCCGCAGTAAAAAAACTCGGTAACAAACCGGAGATCACACGCTTTAAAGGTTTGGGTGAAATTTCGCCCGAAGAGTTCGGTCGCTTTATTGGCGCTGAAATGCGGAAAGAACCGGTGATGTTGTTACCCGAAACACATATACAACAGGTGCTGGAATATTATATGGGTAAGAATACACCGGATAGACAGGAGTTTATTATTGATAACCTGAAAGTAGAATTAGATAAAGTAGAAGAAACTGTATAACGCCCTTTAACTAATGTTTGAATTTCACGCCGACAGGAAACGTTATTTCGATATACAGGTACAGAATACTGAAAAGTATGTGTTGCCCTTTATTGAGAAAGTGTTCTCATTAAAACCGGGTATGCGTGTACTGGAAATCGGTTGCGGCGAAGGCGGTGTGTTGAAAGCATTTATTGATAAGGGTTGTACCGGTGTAGGTATTGAGCTGGATGAAACACGTTTGGTGAATGCACGGGAATGGATGAGCGAAGAAATAGCACAAGACAAAGTCACCTTTCATTCAAAAGATATTTACAAAGCAACCGATGCAGATTTCGGCGGTGCATTTGATGTAATTGTTTTGAAAGATGTTATTGAACACATCCACGATCAGCCCAAGCTCATTGAATGGATGAAAAGTTTTTTAACAACGAATGGTGTGATCTTTTTTGGCTTTCCGCCATGGTATATGCCGTTTGGTGGACATCAACAAATCAATAAAGGTAAATGGTTAAGTAAGTTGCCTTATTACCATTTGCTGCCAACTCCCGTTTACAAATGGATCTTAAAATCGAATGGCGAGAATTGGGAAGAGATGCTGGAAATAAAAGAAACAGGTATTTCCATTGAGCGGTTCGAACGCATTTGTAAAGCGAAAGGTTACAACCTCATCAACAAAACACATTTTTTAATTAACCCGATTTACGAATACAAGTTTGGTTGGAAACCGAAAGAACAGTTTGGCTTAGTGAAAGCCATTCCGTTTGTACGAAATTTTTTTACAACCTGTGTTTACTATTTAATACAAGTGAATAAACGTTGAGTATGATACATATTGTTTTTAATGAAGCGGATGTTGCCATTCTGGAACAGGCAATTGAATTAGACGAAAGCCTGCAGGGCGAAGTGCTCCAGATCAAAGATGATTTTGCAGTTGGTCCGCTGAAAGATATTTACACAGAAGAAGGGATTGAAGCCAGAAAAAACTGGTGGCGTGAAGTGTTAGCCGGAGGTAATGCAGATGGGAAAGTGGATGATGGTGACATTGATGATAACCGCACCGTTGCGTTTTTACGTGAACGTATGCAGGTGAATGATGAAGAAACCATCTGGATTTGGGCGGCACAAAACAAACACGATGTGAGCGGTTACTATTGGCTGATGAGTCAATTGAAAGATTTCCAGGGACGCATTTATATTCTGTATCTCAACAACCTGCCGTTCATTAACGAAAAGGGACAGTTGTTTTACCCGGAGTGGATCAGCACCATTCAGCCGAAAGAAATGACGAAGGCAAAAAAACTTGCACGTTTGATTACAGCAAGTGAGTTTGAAGTTGATCCCGACGAATGGTCGAAATTATGTGCTGAGGAAAAGGGCGTTCGGATACTGGAAGGTGGTAAAAAACTTGGGCAAAAGGATTATAATTTTTACGATGCTGAATTGAAAAATTTCATCAGTGCCGATTGGCAAAAGGCCAGTAAAATCATTCACCAGTTTTTGAGTAAAAGCAAAAATACAACCGGTGATATGTATTTGCTGTGGCGCTTAAAATCGATGATTGCCGACGGACAATTTGATGTACAGGGCGAGCTGAAGAATATGAAAGATTTTGAAGTGAAAACCCCCTCCGCCCCCTAAAGGGGGAACTTGAAGCAGCTTGATATGTTGTAACAGTCAAAATTATCATGATGAAAACAATACTGAAATTGGAAGAGCTGGCGATCTGGATTGCATGCTTATTGTTGTTTTATGGAGCTAAAGTGGATTGGTGGTGGTACTTGTTAATGTTTTTGGGGCCGGATGTAAGTATGTTAGGTTATTTAGTAAACAAAAAAATTGGGGCATGGAGTTATAATTTGTTCCACCATAGAGGTTTAGCTATTGTTGTGTTGGGAGTAGGTTTTTACGTTTATAGTGTTTGTTTTCTTTTTGAATATAAATGGCTGCTATTGCTGGGAATAGTTTTGCTTGGACATTCCGGCATGGACAGATTTTTTGGTTATGGTTTGAAATATGAAAACGGATTTAAGTTTACGCATTTAGGTGAAATAGGAAAGAAATAAATTATGAGTGCATCTAAAAAGAAAGAAAATATTTTTGACAGCGATGCTGGTGTGCAGGGACAGTATAAAAACTGGTTCCTCGATTATGCATCGTATGTAATTCTGGAGCGTGCGGTACCAGCTATGGAAGATGGTTTAAAGCCGGTGCAACGTCGTATTCTGCATGCCATGAAAGAAATGGACGATGGCCGCTTTAACAAAGTGGCAAACATTATTGGTCAGGCGATGCAGTACCATCCTCATGGCGATGCAAGTATTGGCGATGCGCTGGTTAATCTTGGGCAAAAAGATCTGTTGATCGATACACAAGGTAACTGGGGCGATGTGCGTACAGGTGATGATGCAGCTGCTGCTCGTTACATTGAAGCACGCTTATCCAAGTTTGCACTGGATGTTGCCTTCAACAACAAAACAACAGAATGGCAACTGAGCTACGATGGTCGTAAGAACGAACCGGTGGTATTGCCGATGAAATTTCCGTTGTTGCTGGCGCAAGGCGCCGATGGTATTGCGGTTGGTCTTTCAACAAAAATTCTACCGCACAACTTTTGCGAATTAATTGAAGCATCCATCAAAGCCTTGCGTAGTAAACGTTTTGAATTGTTACCCGATTTTCAAACGGGCGGCATGATCGATGCCAGCAATTACAACGATGGTAAACGTGGCGGTAAAGTAAGAGTACGTGCTCACATTGAGGAGTTGGATAAAAAGACGTTGCTCATTAAAGATGTGCCGTACGGAGTTACCACCACTGCATTAATGGAGAGCATCGTAAAAGCAAATGACCAAGGTAAAATCAAAATCAAAAAGGTAACCGATAATACGGCTGCCGAAGTTGAGATACAGGTTGATCTGGCGCCCGGCATTTCGCCCGACATTACCATTGATGCATTGTACGCCTTTACAGATTGTGAAGTTTCCATTTCGCCCAATGCCTGTGTGATTGTTGATAACAAACCACAGTTTCTCACTGTAACCGATCTGTTGAAATTCTCTGCAGAACAAACAAAAAATCTGCTTAAACGTGAACTGGAAATAAAGCTGGGCGAGTTACAGGAAAAATGGCATTATACTTCACTCGAAAAAATATTCTTCGAAGAACAGATTTATAAAGAGCTGGAGAAGAAACACGAAACATGGGACAAAGTAATTGAAGCGATCGACAAAGCCTTTGTTCCGTTTAAGAAACAGCTGAAGCGTGATATTACAAGAGAAGATATTCTGAAGCTGACGGAGAAACCTGTACGTCGCATTTATCGTTTGGATATCGCAGAGCTGAACGAACAGATCAAAGGACTGGAAGCAGATATCAAACAGGTAAAATACGATCTCGATAATATTGTTGATTATGCTGTTGCTTACTACGAGAACCTGCTGAAGAAATATGGAAAAGGCCGTGAACGTAAAACGGAAATCAAGCCGTTTGAAGTGATACAGGTGAAACAGGTTGCCATTGCCAACACCAAACTGTACATGAACCGTGAAGATGGTTTTGTTGGTACATCGTTGAAAAAGGACGAATTCATTTGCGATTGTTCTGACTTCGATGACATCATTGTATTTACCAAGCGTGGATTGATGAAAGTAGTAAAGGTGAGCGACAAAGCCTACATCGGTAAAGACATCATTCATGCTGCGGTATTCCAGAAGAATGATGAACGTACAACGTACAACATGATCTATGCTGATGGCAAAACAGGTATCAGCTATGCGAAGCGTTTTAATGTTACCGGTATTACGAGAGATAAAGAATACGATCTTACCAAAGGCGATCCGAAGAGCAAGGTGCATTACTTTACTGTAAACCCGAATGGTGAAGCAGAAGTGGTGAAAGTATTACTCAGTCCGAGTGCAACAGCCCGTATTAAAGAGTTTGATTTTTATTTTGAAGAACTCGATATCAAAGGCCGCAGCAGCATGGGTAACCAGGTTACAAAGTATGCGGTGAAGAGTGTGAAGTTTAAAGAAAAGGGCCGTGCCACATTAAGCGGAAAGAAAATGTGGTTCGATGATAAATTTGGCCGTTTAAATACCGAAGAGAAAGGACAATACCTCGGCAAGTTTGAACCGGATGATCGAATCCTGGTTGTGTACAAAGACGGTAACTATGAAATTACCGACCAGGAGATGACGCAGAAGTTCGATCCGGAAAATATCCTGTTGATCGAGTTGTTTAAACCCGATCGTATCATCACGGCCGTTTATCTGGATAACGACAAGCTGCAGTATAATGTGAAGCGTTTTAAAATTGAAACAACCACACTCCGTAATAAATTCTTCTTTATCAAAGAAGGAGCGAAGAATTATGTGGAAGCTGTAACAACAGATGAAGAACCGGTTCTGTCTGTACAAAGTGGGAAAGGCGCACAGGTACGCAGTGCAAAGATCAAGCTGGCGAAAGTAGCAGAAGTAATGGGATGGAAAGCTGTTGGTGCCAAGCTTACCGACTACAACAAGAGTATTGAAATGGAGTGGATAAAAGAAGACCCGAATGCACAACCCGAGTTGTTTGGATGACGTGATGAATGATGAGAAATGAATAATGAGTTGAACGGCGGTTGTTTTGCAACCGCCGTTCTATTTTACAACAGTTTGTTAAGAGCATTGTCCGTTAACAAAAGATTAGAAACCCCGATACATCCGCTGAAAATATTCCTGCATCTGAATGAGCAAGCAGTTACTAAAACCCTGCAACCATTTATATGCGGACTACATACCTGAGCTTACTGGTAGCATTTACTACAGTAACCCTAACAACCAACGCACAAATAAAACCCATTCTTAAAGCAGGTGTTGTTCAATCAACCTGGAAAGGCGAAGCCAGAGAATCATTTACACAACTGATTGATGCAACAGATGGCTACATCAGCAGCCATAACCGCACCGCATTTTATGTTGGTGCCGGTGTTGATATTCCGTTAGGCGATCTTGTTTCTGTTGAGCCTTCGCTTGTGTACACCCAGCGTGGTTACGGCCTGCGAGGCAATTTAACGATCAATGATCTGAAGATCGATGCGTTGAATGCAAGAGCTACTTCGCAAATGCATTATATCGATATGCCCGTGTTGCTGAAAGTAAAGCCTGCTGCCGGTTTGCAAATCTTTGCAGGCCCACAGGTTTCGTATTTAGTTGAAAATAATTTACGGGCCGATGTTGCAGTACTTGGGTTCTCTTTGCTCAACCGTGATATTGATATCACCGATCAGTTCAACCGGTGGGATGTAGGTGTAACCGGTGGTATTGGTTATGAATTTGCAAATGGTTTTGGTATCAGCGCCGCTTACGAAAGAGGATTTCAACGCCTGGATAAAAATCAAAACTTCAAAGCATTTAATGAAGGATACAAAGCAGGGTTGACCTATCGATTCTAAATATGGATACCTGTCATCTTATAGATAAACAGGCATCAACTTTTAAACTGTGAAAACTTCGGCTGATGTTGCAGTACCCGGCAACATCAGTTTTTATTTTTTCGCTGAACCGCCGTCAAGGTTTACAACTACTGACGGGGTCCTGAACTCATCACTCATTTTTAATTATTCTTCGCTGTCAACTATTTCACCATAATTGATCAATAACTCTTCGCCTGCTTTTATTTCCCGGAGTGTTTCAAAATCTTCTCCATCATTGATCGAAATAATGTTTGGCGTTTCATCGTGATTCAGAAAGTTCACAATATCCATCACCTTAAAACCATAATCGGGAACATAGTAGTAATCCTCATCAAACAAACAATAGGTTTCCACTAATTCTTTGCTGTGTGCAGGTAGTGCATCAATTTCGCTTCGTTCAATCTTGATCCATTCGCCGATGTTCTTTGAAAACAAACCACGTTGGCCTTTTGGAATATCCCGTAATGCAAACACACCGTTGCCGTGAATGGGAGAGGGTTTCATCATTACCCATGTATCGTATCGCAGTTCGTGGAGCAGTTCTTCTTTGGTCATAAAAGGTAAACCTCCGGAGGTTTAATAAACATGTTTACATTAATAGAAAACTATAACAAAACCCCGGTGTTTTTTTCCGGGGTTGATTTTATTTTACATATCGTTTCATTTCACGCTCTGCATCACGGCTTTTGATCGTTTCCCGTTTATCGTGCAGTTTCTTTCCTTTTCCAAGTCCGATCTCCATTTTGGCAAGGTTGTTTTCAGTAAAGAAAATCCGCAGTGGAACAACGGTATAGCCTTTTTCCTTCAACTTGTTTTCCCACTTTTTAATTTCTTTTTTATTGAGCAGCAATTTCCGGTCGTGTACCGCAATGTGATTATTGGTAGTGCCGAATTTATATTCGGCAATGTGCAGTCCTTTGATCCAAAGCTCATGCTTGTGAAAAAAACAATACGAATCGCTGAAACTCACTTTTCCTTCCCGGATCGACTTTACTTCTGTTCCCACCAATACCATACCTGCTACCAACTTATCTTCAAAGTAGTATTCATGAAAGGCCGAGCGGTTTTTTAATTCAATCATTTCTGCAAATAAAAAAGCAATCAATAAAAGTTGAATCAACTTATATTGATTGCAAATATAAACTTGTTCAATCAGTTCTTAAATAATGTAAACAACACCCCGAACTTCTGTTTCATTTCTTTGCGGTCGATGATAAGATCCAGAAAACCATGCTCCAGTAAAAACTCACTGCGCTGGAAACCTTCGGGCAGGTCTTTCTTAATGGTTTCTTTGATCACACGTGGACCGGCAAAGCCGATCAATGCACCGGGTTCGCCAATGTTCAGATCGCCCAACATACCAAACGATGCTGTTACACCACCAAAGGTAGGATCGGTGAGCAGGGTAATGTAGGGGAGCTTGGCATCGCTGAGTTGCGAAAGCTTACCGGAAATTTTTGCCAGCTGCATCAGTGAAAATGCACTTTCCATCATACGTGCACCACCGCTTTTGCAGATCATGAGCATGGGCAGTTTATGTTCAAGGCAATAATCGGCACCTCGTGCAATTTTTTCACCCATCACACTACCCAATGATCCACCAATAAAATCAAAGTCCATACAACATACAAGTGCCGGATGTCCTTCAATTTTTCCTACCGCCACACGAATGGAATCATGCAGATCAGATTTTTTCCAGATATCTTCCAATCGTTTTTGATACGGTTTCAGATCGGTAAAGCCAAGATGATCTTTGGAACGGATATTATCGAACAACTCTGTGTATTCATCACCATCAAACAACAGATCGTAATATTCAGCACTGCCAATGCGGTGATGATAATTACACTTGGGACATACATATTTATTTTCCGCCAATTCGCCCGATGTGGTTGTGTATTTACATTCCGGGCATTTGGTCCATAAACCTTCCTGAATTTCTTTTTTCTCAGATGTAGAAGTCAGAATGCCCTTCTGCACCCGCTTGAACCACGACGAACGCAACGCATCTTGCTGTGGAAGATCGTCGCCGGTGAGGTTTTTCTCAATATCCTCTTCTTTTTTTGCCATCGTTCTTGTATTTATATGACGCCAATTAAAAGTAGTAACAATTATGCATTTCTGTTGACACAGTTCAAATCCTCGAATGCTACTTCAAGACGCTTGCTGAAGCTTTCTTCGCCTTTGCGCAACCATACACGTGGGTCGTAGTATTTTTTATTGGGGCTATCCGGACCTTCGGGATTTCCTAATTGTCCCTGTAAGTAACCTTCGTTCTTTTTGTAATTGTTGAGAATACCTTCCCAGAACGCCCATTGCAGATCGGTATCGATATTCATTTTAATAGCACCATAACCGATCGCTTCACGGATCTGGTGTTGCGGAGAACCACTGCCGCCGTGGAATACAAAGTACACAGGCTTGGGACTGGTACCGAGATTCTTTTCGATGTACACCTGGCTGTTATGTAAAATGATGGGGGTTAACTGCACATTGCCGGATTTATAAACGCCATGTACGTTTCCAAAAGCAGCAGCAACCGTAAATAATTTACCCACTTTGCTCAACTCAGTATAAGCATAGGCAACATGCTCTGGCTGTGTGTAGAGTTTATCATTGTCAACATCGCTGTTATCTACACCATCTTCTTCACCACCGGTAACACCCAGTTCAATTTCAATACCCATGCCCAATGGAGCCATGCGCTTGAAATACTCAACAGAAGTATGGATATTTTCTTCCAATGGTTCTTCACTGAGATCGAGCATGTGCGAACTGAACAATGGCTGACCTTTTTCTTTTTTGAAATCAACACCCGCATCAATCAATCCACTGATCCAGGGTAACCATTTTTTTGCAGCATGATCGGTATGTAACACAACAGGTACACCGTAATATTTTGCTACGTTATGAATATGCAATGCACCGGAAATAGCACCACGTATATTTCCCTGTAACTGATCGTTGGGCATTCCTTTACCTGCAATGAATTGTGCACCACCGTTGGAAAACTGAATGATGACAGGAGAGTTTACTTTTGCAGCAGTTTCTAATGTTGCGTTGATGGTATTGGTACCAATGGTATTTACTGCAGGAAGTGCAAATTGATTTTCTTTCGCATCGTTCAATAAAGCTTCCAGCTCTTCGCCATAAAGTACTCCGGCTTTGTATTTGCTCATATTCGTAGTTATTATAAATGGTTGCGGGGATGTACCCGTTTTTTTTGAGCCGCTAAGATAGTTAAATACTCATTAGGAGCTTTCAACGGGCCGTTTTTTCAGGTTCAACAAACTGCTGTTCGTTCAGTTGTACAACCAGCAAGCCCGGCTGCAATTCAATAAATTTTGTACCAAGGGCAGCAATACTACCTTTTAAAAATTCTTCTTTTTCCTGCATTGCCTGATAGTAGAAGAAATAATACTTCACCCGGTATTGCTTCAGCTCACGCAGCAAATCCTGCATGGGGTAAATGGGTTTTACAATAGTGTAGTAGGGGCTACCGGTGCGGTATGCAATTACCTGGCAAAAATCGGCTTTGATATTGGAGGTGAACCGTCCTTCAATACCGTTGGCTTTCATATTATCGGCCGTATCAAAAATTTCTTTGTGATCGTATATCTTATCCTTTAATATATTGACGGGCTCCAGTACAAAACTTCCAAAAAACAGCAACCAGATCACAACCCGTTGCCAGTTGCGTAATGCAAACTGTTGAAACAACAATTGCAACATCCATGCACCTGCAATAAAAAATACAAAACTGGTAGCCCAGATAAATCTTGTTTCAAGATGTAATAAAATATAACCCGATGGTAATACAATCATCCCAATAATCAGGTACAACCATACACGGCTTTTTTCTTTGAAATACATAAACCCACTCAACAATAAAATGGCAGGCGATAAAAACGAAAGATCATGAATGCATTTCAGCCATTGCTGAAAGTTGAAAAGAATTACACGTACCTGATGTAAAGCAACCGTTAAAAACGGAGCACCACCAATATTGTCAACCCGTACATGCCAGGGATCTTCCCATACAGAAGATGAACCTTCATGTGGTGGTGGATGAATAACAGGGCCGGGGGGAGGACCATCAGCAAAATTCCAATGCGCATTGAATTTACCAAAGGCGATCATCCATTCGCCATACTTCCAGTGTAGCGCCATAAGCCAGGGAAATGTAAATACAAAGAACATCAGATAGCCCGCAGCTAATTGTTTTACTGCATTCCGTTTGTTGGGATTGAGGAACAGATGAATCACGAGAAAATGAAAAATAAAAAACGGAAACCCGTACGATTTTGCCAGATAAAGTGTGGCACCGATTATACCGGCCAGTAAATTTTTGGGAATGCTCGTAAAAAAATCTTCCTCCTTTATAAGGTTAAAATAAACAAGCAACTGAAAAACAAGCAAGGCATCGGCAGCCAGTTCAAAATGACAATAGGATAAGAGAAGTATTACAGATGCATATTGGATAGCAGCCTTTAACCACAACTCCAATGGAAATTTATTCAACAAGGAATGTAATGCGATCAATGAGCCAATTGAAAAAACAAGATTGCTTACTTTAAAAGCAGCCCAATCGTTTAACCCCGCTTTGATCAATGGAATCACCAGCCAGGAATGCAAGGGGTTCCAGAAACCATTTACCGCCAGTTTTAAATCACCATCAATGTAATGATGTGCCACTTCCATATAACCAATTGCATCAAGATCGGATACGTATTGATAAAGCGGCCAGGTTACCACAAAGAGAAGAATAAAAAACAGGGATGAAAAAAGCAGGCGCTGGTTATAGAGTAAATTCATCGCTTAAAAATAAGCTTTCCTTTAGTTTTTTGAAATAGTTTGCGGCGTACAGCATCCGGCTGCCGTACCAACTGAATACTTCTCCATCCACAATTTTTAAATGCGGGAGGGATGATTGTAGTTTCATCCATTCAGCCGCAAACAATTGCAGATGATCTTGCTTAAAGGGAAATGGTTCAGATGAAAACAGAATTACTTCTGCTCCGCTGCTGATCAATTCTTCAATACTCGTTTCAGGATAGCGTGTACGATCAGCAAATACATTTTCAAACCCGGCTGCATCCATCATAGTATTGATGAACGTATCGCCTCCAACACTCATATACGGCTTTTGCCAAATGAGATAAGCCGCCTTTACCTTGTCTTCTGTTGTTGGAAGAGCTTCGAAATCACTTTTTATTGTATGGATGATCTCTGCTGCACGGTTTTCTCTTCCGGTAACTGAACCGATAGTGGCCATCATATCATACGCATCTGCAAACGTAACAACATCGCTGCACCAAACGGGACAAAATGCAGCAATGGCTTCCACCTGCTCCTTTACATTCTCTTCTTTACTGGCCAGCACAAGATCGGGTTGCAGTGATTGAATCAATTCTATATTCAGCTGCTTGGTACCTCCAACCCTGGTTTTCGAGCGAAACCATTGTTGCGGATGCATACAAAATTTGGTGATGCCAACAACTTCATCGGTAAGGCTCAGATCATACAAGAATTCAGTTTGCGATGGTACGATCGAAATGATACGCCGGGGTGGGGAAGGGAGAAAAAAAAGATTGCCTGTCTGGTGGTGAACTTGTTTCATTTCAGACAGGCAATTTAATTAAATTAAGCGGTTCCTTGGTGTTTGATGGTTTTCCTTGGTACGAATCTTTGAATTCAAAGGATTTTGGAACCGAATTTTCTTCTTTCTTTCAGAATATCCCCCTTGCGGGCGAATAAAAAGAAAAAAGATCTGGATTTCAGAGGATAATTGGTTTGGATTTCAATTGGTTTTCTTAGGATCCAGATCTTTTTAATAAAGCCTTTTTGGTCTCTTGGTTTCCGCAACAGATGACTCCGATACGGTTGGCTTTTTGGTTCTTTAGGACTATTGGACTAGGTTTTTTCGGTTAGGATGTTTGGATTTTTCGTTGGTTTTTCTTCGGACGTTTGGACTTTAACTTTAGTTCTTCTTTAGGATCTTGGTTTAAGGTTTTTCGGTTAGTCAGGATAAATTGGATTCTTCAACGGTCTTTGGTTCTCTTTTAGGCTATTGGATTAAAATTACTTTTTAGTTACGCAAGTTGATCGGATTTGGATTTTTAATTTGGTTTTTTAATGGATTTGGATATTCGGTCTAAGTGTTTTTCTTAAGTCAGCAGCTATTTGTTATTCAATCAACTTACGATACAAAAGTAAAAGGACTGTTAAGACTGAACAAGAGCAGTATTTCTCTATTTTACAAACTCGGTATTTACCTCTGTTATCGTAGATATACGTGTTTCAGGAACGTGCAGTTACGTAAAATGCGAACCAAACTGTTTTGAATGACAGATGAAATATTGAAACACAATACGTTCATGCTTTCAATTGGACAGGCAAACAGCAATACAAAGTCAGGATCAATTAACGCTAAGCAATTGTACTGATCAATTTCTTTTCACCCACGATCCACACCACATCACCCTCTTCAAAAATAAAATTTGAATCAGGGTTGAGTAAGCGCTCACCATTTCGTTCAACACCTACTACCAATCCATTGGTGGCTGTACGTATTCCCGACTCACGAATGGTTCGGTGAATAAACGGAGAATCACCATCTAATGTAAACTTGTCCAGTTCCATTTCAACATCCTTTTGGTTTTCCAATTGCTTTTTATCAGGCCTGAGTATTGCATTCATTTTTATTTCCTGCGAGTCGGTACAAATAATAAACAGTTTATCGCCCGGGAAGATCCGTTCGGTACGTTGCGGCGATGGGATTGATAACTGTCCCCGTTTGATCATCGCAATATTGATTCCAATTTTTTCCCGCCACTGCAATTCTTCCAGCGTTTTTCCAAGAATAGCTGCATTGATCTCCGGTTCAATATCAAACGTAACCATATGTGCATCCCAAGGAGCCATCGATACGTTTCGTTTACTGGCCAGCAGAATGGATTGATTGAGCTCTTCCTGCAGTTCCCGATCGTTCAAATTGCGGATAAAACGATTTTCGATCTTATCATACAACAACTTGATTTTTTTTCTGAAAATCAGGAATACAGTAATGATCAATGCGGCTGCATACAAGGCAATAACAATTGAGAAGAAACGATTCAAAAGAAACACAATAAAGAAAAGTGCCAGTACTAATTTAATAAACCGCATTACCCAAATAGGGCCACGGTATTTCTGCTGTGCAAAAATTCTGGCAAATGATTCATTCTGCTCATTCCGTACAATCAAGCCCCATAAGAACGGCGCCATGATCATCAATGTTATACTTGCAGCAGTAATACCACCAAATGCATAATTGGTATTGGCAGCGATCCAGGGTGGGAGATATGACCCCGCAAAATAAATAATAGCTCCATTGATCGCCGAAAAAAGAATCACGTTCAAAACAAACGAACGGAGCAATGCTTCCCAATCACTTACTGAAGTTATAATCTGTGCTTCCGAACTGTATCGCAATAATGATCTTCTCCAGCGATCAGGAAGTTTACGATCGATCCAGTTATAAAATGGCGTGCTGGCTTTAATGAGGTATGGCGTTGTAAAAGTGGTAACTGCCGAAACAGCGATGATGGTGGGATACAGAAAATCGCTGGTGAGCTTCAGACTCATACCCAATGATGCAATAATAAAAGAGAATTCACCTATTTGTGCAAGACTCATTCCTGTTTGCAATGATACCTTCAAAGCGTTACCGGAAATCAATGCACCAAAGCCGGTAGTAAGAATTTTTCCAAAAATACACACCACCGTAATAAGTGCTATTGGTCCTGCATACTCCACCAACTGCGACAGGTTCACCAACATGCCCACCGATACAAAGAAGATCGCACCAAACAAATCTTTAACAGGCATGATCAAATGTTCGATCCTCTCTGCTTTTGTGGTTTCAGCTAACAGTGACCCCATAACGAACGCACCCAGGGCTGGCGAAAAACCGGCAGCAGAAGCAAGGTAAACCATGAGTAAACACATAGCGATAGAAACAACAAGGAGTGTTTCGTCGCTCATCAGGTTCTTTGCTTTTTTCAACAAGGTTGGAATGAAAAAGATACCTGCTACAAACCAAAGAACAAGATAGATAGCCAGCTTGCCGATGGAAAACGCCGTATCAAGACTCATGAATTGCTTACTTACTGCAAATGTTGAGAGTAATACAAGCAATGCAATGGCAATAATATCTTCTACAATGAGTACTCCAAAAACAAGTGTTGCAAATTTTTTCTTTTTCAACCCAAGTTCGTCAACTGCTTTAATGATAATTGTAGTTGATGAAATAGCTAATGCGGCACCCAAAAAAATACTATCCATGGTTGACCATCCCAACAACCAGCCCGTACCATACCCAAGTGCCGACATTCCGACAGCTTCAACAGATGCTGCAACAGATGCGGAGCCGCCCACTTCAACCAGTTTTTTAAAACTGAACTCAAGCCCAAGGCTGAACAACAAAAAGATCACACCAATTTCGGCCCACACCTGTACGTTATGAATTTCAATGACCGATGGGAAAAATTCAAAGTTCTTACTAACCAATATTCCCGCCAGGATATAGCCCAACACAACCGGTTGTTTCAGCTTCTTGAACAGAAGTGTTGCAACAGCCGCTACGCCAAGTATTAACGCCAGATCTGTGATTAAATGTGGTAAATGATTCATGCTGTAATTCCTTTTCTGTTAATGTAAATTCCTGTCGATAAAGCCGAGCCGGTGAAACGAAATAATTCGCAGGAGCAAATGACATGTTTTCCGGATACTGTCATTGTATAACAACCGATGTTGTTCCTTGGATTCCTGCATTTCGGGTGATTTCAAAAATATTGAAAAAAACAATACCGTTTACAATGAAAGATGCCGGGGTAAAGCCAAAAAAAGCCCGGCTATTTCTGCCGGGCTTTCGTCTATTTCAACTGATTTTATTAACCGATCGAATGTCTTGCCTTCGCCAATGTTTTATCTTTCTCCGGCTCACCCAATGGTTTGTCTTTTGCAAAATCCATCAAAATAGGAGCCGCAACAAACACAGATGAATAAACACCTGTAATAACACCCACCAACATGGCAAACGCAAAACCTCTGGTTACTTCCCCGCCAAAGATGAAGAGCGCCAACAGGGTTAAGAACACTGTTAATGAGGTCATGATTGTACGGGCCAAGGTATCATTGATTGCTTTATTCAGAATTACACCTTTGTCCTGACCAAACATTTTGGCACTGTATTCACGCACACGGTCAAATACAACCACCGTATCATTCATAGAGAAACCAATTACCGTTAAGATAGCCGCAATAAAGTGCTGATCGATCTCTAACGGGAACGGTACAATATTCTTAAAGAATGAGAACACGATCAATGTTACCAATACGTCGTGCAACAAGGCTACGATTGTACCAACTGAATAACGCCAGTCACGGAAACGGATGAAAATATAAAGTGTAATTACCAGCAAACCAAGTATGGTAGCCCACAATGCACCTTTTTTCAAGTCGTCAGAAATAGTAGGCTGAACAGTTTGTGAACTTTGTTTGAAGTTCGTAGTAAACTGTTCAAATGTTGTACCGGCAGGGATAAACGATTTTAAACCTTCGTACAATTTCGTTTCAACCACGGCGTCAACTTCCTGTCCTGGTTCCTCGATCAGGTAATCAGTTGTAATGTTCAACTGCTTGTTGTTTCCAACAGTTTTAATGATCGGGTATTTACCAAATACTTTGTTCAGTTCGTTGGCAACTTCTTCATTCTTCATTTCACGGTCAAACTTTACCGTATAACTGCGTCCACCACGGAATTCAACACCATAATCAAATCCGTTGAAGATAGAACCAACCCCAAGCAATACTACTACCAATGAAATACCGTATGCTACTTTGCGATACTCAACGAACTTGTAAGCAGCATGCTTAAAAATGTTACGGGATATAGTTGTAAAATATTCGAAGTGACGTTTTTTGTTGGTCCATGCATCGGTGATCAATCTTGAAACAAGAATACCGCAGAACAAACTCAACAGCAAACCAATGATCTGCGTAGTTGCAAAACCTTTTACCGGACCTAAACCGAAGTAAAGGAGAATGAATGAAGTAAGCAAGGTTGTAATGTGACCATCCAATACCGGCGCTAATGAACGGCTGTAACCATCCTGCACCGCCATCTGGTAACTTTTACCCTTGGTTAATTCTTCTTTAATACGTTCGAAAATAATTACGTTCGTATCTACCGCCATACCGATGGTTAATACCAAACCTGCAATACCGGCTGCAGTTAATGTTGCACCGAATGCACTCAACACGCCAACAGTAAACAGCAGGTTGAGAATAAGAGCAATATTAGCGATCCACCCGCCTGTGTTGTAGTATAACAACATGAGGATGAAAATAACTACAAATGAAATGACAAACGAAAGTGTACCACCTTTAATGGCTTCTTCGCCCAATGTTGGACCTACAACCTGCTCCTGTACAATTTTAGCAGGAGCGGGGAGCTTACCTGTACGTAATACACTGGCAAGGTCGCTTGCTTCCTGGATGGTAAAGTTTCCACTGATCTGTGAAACACCGCCGCTGATTGCGCCATTGTTAACACCCGGAGCAGAGTATACATAATTATCTAACGCAATAGCAATCGCATATTTTCCATTGAATGCATCACCTGTCATTTTTTCCCAGATACCGGCACCTCTTGCATTCATTTCCATTTGCACCTGTACTTCATTTGTACGTGGGTCAAAATCCTGGCGTGCATCAGTAATATATTCACCAGTAAGTTTTGGCTGATCGCTACCTGCAACGGTTTTGATCACAAAAATTTCCAATAAGCTTTCGCCTTTCTTATTTTTTCCAACCGGCTTTGCACCATACAGGAAACGCATGGTGGAAGGGATAGATGCTTTTACCACATCCAGGTTGATGTAACGGGAGAATGTTGCTGTATCTGCAATACGGATCAAACCAATGGTGGCACTGCTGAAGCCTTGTGCAGGACCATCCAGTTGTTGAAACATCAATGATGTTACAGGTTGATCAGCAGCAGTTACAGGACTTGACGTATCCTTTGCTGCAGTTGCAGTTGTATCGGTACTGCCGGATAAATAAGCTTTTACTTTTTGATCGATCTGTTGCAGGCTTTGTGTTACTGCAGGATCGTTACTGGTATAAGTTTCCCAGAATTCAAGGTTGGCTGTGGCTTGTAAAAATTTACGTACACGCTCCGGATCGTCCACACCGGCAAGCTCAACAGTGATGATGCCTTTGTTTTCATCATAGCTGATATTTGGCTGTGCCACACCAAACTGATCGATACGTGCAGTTAAGCGATCGTATGTACGCTTGATTGCATCTCTTGCTTCAACACGAATGGCATCCAGTACGGTACCATTGCCTGCATCGATCTTGATGGTTTTATTTTTACCACCTGCAAATAAAGGAGCTAATTTACCTCCTGCATTTGCTTCGGTGTATGCTTGTCCAAACAATGTAACGAAATCGGCATCACTGTTTTTCTTCAATTGATTTGCACGCTCAATCGCTGCATTCAATTGCGCATCTTTGGGATTGTTACTCATGGAACGGATCAAACCATCCAATCCAACTTCAAGTGTAACGTTCATACCACCTTGCAGATCCAAACCAAGATTCAACTCTTGTTCAGTTGCTTTTTGATAGGTTAACTTCGGATAAAGAACAGGAATATTCATAATTTCCTTTTCTTTCAAACTGTCAACATACCTGCGGTACACAGCGTTCACTGCAGAGTCTTTTGTTTCTTTGGAAGCAGTAGCAAAATTGTTCTTGACAAATTTCTCAGCGCTGGCTTTTTGTTTGCTTTCGAAGCTGTTAACGATCCATGTAAAACTCAGTTGGTAAACAGAGATCAGGATCAACGCAATCGCAAAAAACCTAACCAAACCTTTCAGTGCCATAATAAAATTGTAATTTGGGTTCTTTTTTTAAGGAGGGCAAAGATAGGGGTTTCATATCATAAGCGAACAGGCCTCAATTCACTGTTTTCCACCGTCCTAAGCCTGTTTTGGTTGGTTGTAATGTCTTATTTTTGACCATGTTCAAACGGGTCATTCTTCCTTTTTTCGGGTTCGTTTTTCTTATCATTTTCCAGGCCTGCAAAACCGGTAAAACTGTGGTTGCCAACGATAATTTTCTCGAAAACCTGCTGGCGCAGCAGCCGGCTGTGTTTTCAAATGTGCTGCAAAACCGGGATTCGTTCCGGGTACAGGTGATCTACACCCGTATCGACCGGGACAAAAAAAACCGGCCCCGCTTCACCGATTTTCCTCTGAACCTGAAGCCTGATGTGTATTTCTATCCTGCTTCCACGGTAAAAATGCCCGTGGCTTTCCTGGCGCTGGAAAAGCTTAATCGATTAGGTATCCATCGGTCTGCAACCCTCATCACCGAAAAAGGAATGGATGGTTTAACGGCTGTGTATAACGATCCCACTTCGCCCGACGGACGACCAACGATTGAGCATTACATCAAAAAGATTTTTGTGGTGAGTGATAATGATGCCAATAACCGGTTGTATGAATTTCTGGGGCAACAATACCTGCACGATCAGCTGGCACAAAAAGGATATACGGATGCACAGATCATCCGCCGCCTCGCCATTACCATGCCGGAACAACTTCACCGGACAACCAATCCCATCAGTTTACGGGACAGTGCCGGAAGTGTGATTCATCAACAACCGTTGATCAAAAGCAATTATCAATACATCAAACGAAATGATTATTTGGGTAAAGGATATTTGAATGACAACGATGAACTGGTGAACCAGCCCATGGATTTTAGTGAGAAGAACAGAGTGCATCTTTCCGATCTGCACAATATGTTACGCAGTGTGTTGTTTCCGGAAACTGTTCCTGCAAAACAACGTTTCAACATAACTGACGATGATTACCGGTTTTTGTATCAATACATGAGTCAACTGCCCAGTGAAACAACATTCCCGGAATATGATACGGCACATTTTTTTGATGCTTATTGTAAGTTCCTGCTGTTTGGCACACAAAAAAAAGCATCCATTCCCAAACATATCCGCATTTTTAACAAAGTAGGGTGGTCGTACGGATTTTTAACTGATGTAGCTTACATTGTTGATTTTGAAAAGAACATTGAATTTATGTTGAGTGCCACCATTTACTGCAACAGTGATGGTATTTTGAATGATAACAAATACGATTACGACAGTATTGGGTTACCGTTTCTTGAAAAGTTGGGACAAACGATTTTCGAATACGAGTTGCAACGTGAACGAAAGCATCAACCCGATCTGTCGAAATTTAAAATGACCTACGAAAAATGAGAAAGAAGAATTTGATTTATTTGCTCACGTTGCTTTTAATGATTTCCTGCAAAAAAGATCGAGTACCCGGCACAACAGCGGAAGTTTTATTTATTAACGCATCGCCCAATGCGGGAACAATTGAGTTGCTGCAAAATCTGCGTTCTGTTGGTACGTTTCCATACATCACCGGGTTACAACCTTCGGTTAGTTACGCAAAAATCGACAGCGGTTTCAACAATTACAAACTGCGCAGCAGCAGTAATGATCTTGCCACGTGGCTTTATTCAAACACAGGTAACAAGCTCTCTTTTTTTGTAACCGATTCGGCCGTGCAATCAACGGTGAAATACTTTTTTCTTACCGATAATCTTGATACCACGGGATTGGGCAAACGATCAAAAATCAGATTTGTGCACCTTAGTCCGGATATTGATACGGTTGATGTAGTAACCACACGGCCCAGCGACCCTGCACAGGATTCAGCTGTGTTCAATTCAATAATTTATGCCGGCAACTACACCCAATCGCAGGTACAGTCAACGGCTGCCTTTCAAAACTTTTATGCTGATTCGGTTGTGTACATCAAGATCAGGAAACGCAGCAACAACAATGTGGTGAAACAATATCAATTCAATTTTCAAAAAGCTGCTGTGTATTCGTTGTTGCTAAAAGGTTACCTTGCACGCAGTGGCTCCGATTCATTATCGCTTTCAATTATTCGGCATAACTAACAATCAATAGGAACAGATCAGGTAACTTGCGCCACACAAACAATTTATAATCTCAATAAACAAATGAAACTTTCTTCTCTGTTAAGCAGGTTCAGTGAACCGGAAACGTTGAAAATGGCAAAGCTCGGCCGTGAATTAAGAGCAAAGGGTGTGGATGTAATTGACCTCAGTTTGGGCGAACCCGACTTCGACACTCCAACACATATCAAAGATTCAGCAAAAAAAGCGGTGGATGATAATTACAGTCACTACACGCCGGTGCCCGGTTATCTTGATTTGCGTGAAGCTGTTTGTGTAAAATTAAAACGTGATAATGATCTTGATTATAAACCGGAAAATATTGTTGTATCAACCGGTGCCAAGCAAAGTTTGGCAAACATTATTCTGGCAACTGTGGATGTAGGTGATGAAGTGATCATCCCTGCGCCATTCTGGGTTACCTATTCGGAGTTGGTGAAAATTGCCGGCGGTGTTCCGGTTATTCTTCCAACTAAAATGGAAAACAAATACAAGATTACAGCAGCTGAACTGGAAGCATCCATCACTTCAAAAAGCAAAGTGTTTTTATTTTCTTCGCCTTGCAATCCTTCAGGATCGGTTTATACCAAAGAAGAATTGAAAAGCCTGGCTGATGTATTTGTGAATCATCCGGAGATCTTTATTATTTCCGATGAAATTTATGAATATATCAACTTTGTTGGCAAGCACGAAAGCATTGCACAATTTGATGCCATCAAAGAGCAGGTGATCATTGTAAACGGATTGAGTAAAGGTTATGCTATGACGGGCTACCGTCTTGGCTATATTGCGGCCAATGCGGAAGTAGCAAAGGCTTGTGAAAAATTACAAGGACAGTTCACCAGCGGAACCAATGCTGTTACGCAACGTGCTGCTATCGATGCATTGGTGGGAGATCAGGCTCCAACCGTAGCCATGACCAAAGAGTTTGAACGCAGAAAAAAACGTGTAATGGAACTCATCAGCGAAGTGCCGGGCTGGAAAGTGGCAGAGCCGGATGGTGCATTTTACGTGTTTCCACAAGTGAGTTATTATTTTGGTAAGTCAGATGGAACTAATACAATCAATGACGCAGATGATCTTTGCATGTACTTGTTGAACGTAGCACATGTATCAACGGTTACAGGTCGTGCATTTGGCACACCTGATTGTATCCGTTTATCATTTGCTAACAGTTTGGAAAAAATTGAAGAAGCCTACAAGCGGATTAAAACTGCTTTAGCTAATTTGAAATAAATGAAAGAAGTTAAACGAAAAAGGGAGCAATTGCTCCCTTTTTTTATTGATCAGTACGATTCTTTTTCGTTGGGAAAATCACCGCTCTTTACATCGCCGATGTATTGCTGAACAGCAGAAGTGATTTGCTCATGCAGGTTTAGATACTGTCGCAAAAAACGTGGCTTAAATTCAGTATTGATGCCCAGCATATCATGCATCACCAACACTTGCCCATCACAATCATTACCGGCGCCAATACCAATGGTGGGAATATGTATACTGGCCGATACTTCTTTTGCAAGTGTAGCCGGAATTTTTTCCAATACTGTTGCAAAGCAACCTGCTTCCTGTAAAAGCAATGCATCACTTCGTAACTTATTTGCTTCTTCTTCCTCTTTTGCACGAACCGTGTAGGTGCCGAATTTATAAATCGATTGCGGCGTTAATCCTAAATGTCCCATCACCGGAATGCCTGCATGTACAATACGTTTGATTGATTCAACGGCTTCTTCACCACCTTCGAGTTTAATGGCGTGTGCACCTGTCTCCTTCATAATGCGGATAGCAGAAGCCAGCGCTATATCGGAGTTGGATTGATAAGTACCAAACGGCAGATCAACTACCACCAAACAACGATGAATGCCCCGTAATACCGATTGAGCATGATAGATCATTTGATCTAATGTGATCGGCAAGGTGGTTTCGTGCCCGGCCATTACATTGCTGGCACTGTCGCCCACCAGTATTACATCAATACCCGCTGCATCAAACAGCTTGGCAAACGAAAAATCGTAAGCGGTGATCATGGAAATTTTTTCACCGTTCAACTTCATTTTCTGAAGTGTGTTGGTGGTGATGCGTTTGACTTCTTTATTGACAGACATTATTCAATTTTGGAATTTTGAAATTGGGAAATTTTGGAATTGCTCAACGCTTATTGGCTCTGTTTTGTTTTGCTGTTTTACTTGACGATGTAAATATAGCAGTAAGTTCTCTTGCTTCCTTTAGATACGGATCAATCAGCTCCCTCGAGCAATTGTTTGTTTCCGGCAACAGGTCGATCCAGAAAACAGATTCGTCTGCTTCCTCTTCAACGATACCGATTTTAGCAATAAACTCTGCCTGATATCTGGCTCTGCAAGCTGCCCTGTAATTGGCCGCAACGGAAGAAGCACATCTGCCAAGTTGATTAGCGATAATATTTCCGCTTCTTTTACTGGGAATTTTATCAACCAGATTAAGGATATCTATTGCAAACTTGCGTGTTCGCATTTTAAGATCTTTTTCATCCATGGCAGCGGTTTTATTTTGAAACAATACAAATGTTATACTGTAACAAAATAAGCTGCAATTTCAAAATTTCCCAATTGAACTTTTCAAAATTACAACACCAACGTCGAGGCACTAATTCGTTTACTCTTCACTTCATCATATAACATATGTACCAATCCATCAGCTAAGCCTATCTTTGGCACATAAATTTCTTCAATATTGGCCCAGCGCATGACATTGATGTAGATTTGAATGGCGGGCAGAATTACATCGGCTCTGTCTTCCCGCAGTTTGTATTGTTTCATACGCTCCTCCAATGAAAAGCTGCTGAACTCTTTGTAATAATCCCGCAGGAGCTCAAGAGAAAGTGGTTTCCCTTCTTTCTTTTTTGAAAGAGAAAACACCTTGTTGATATTACCGCCCGAACCAATAGCAATGATCCCGTTGATCCCTTTTGTTCCCAGCTTTAGAAACTCTTTCATTTCGTCCCACTGCTTTTCGTTTACCTGGTTTTTCAATAAACGGATCGTACCAATATTGAACGATTCTTTGAACACAAGTTTACCGGCGTTGAAAAATGTAAGCTCAGTGCTGCCACCACCCACATCAATGTAGAGGTACGAGTAATCTTTTGCTAAATTCTCAGCGATATGATTTTCATAGATGAAAGAGGCTTCTTCATCACCACTGATTACCCGTATTTCAATACCGGTTTCCATTTTCACTTTCCGGATAATATCTTCTGCATTTTTTGCATCACGCATCGCCGATGTAGCACAGGCCTTCAGGTATTTTACATCGTAAATACTAAGCAGGTGTTTATAAGCCTTAATGGTTTCAATTACCTTGTTGATCTTTGTTTTAGGAATGTCGCCGGTTTCAAACACATCAAATCCTAAACGCAATGGCACACGTACCAGGTTCAGTTTATTAAATTGGGGTACACCTTTCTCATTTTCCTCTACTTCGGTAATGAGTAATCTTGCTGCGTTACTTCCGATATCAATAGCGGCCAGTTTCAAGTTGTTTCAGAATTTTTTGATGCAGGAAATTATAGATCTCCACCTGCGAACGTACGGTTTTTCCTTTCCGTCGTAGATATGCGTTCTGCAGATGATTATCCAGTATCCTCGCTTTTACATTATCTTTTAGCTGAATATTGATACACTCTTTCAACTCCTCCTGAATAGCTTTGTTGGTAATTTCAACAGCCGCTTCAATCCGGTGATCCAGATTACGTATCATCCAGTCTGCCGAAGATAGATAAACTTTCTCTTTACCATTGTTGTGAAATATCAACACACGGCTGTGTTCAAGGTACTGATCCACGATGCTGATAGCAACCGGCTGCACTTTAAATTTGCTGCTTTCAGACAGCATACAAAAAATGCCCCGCACAATCATCTTGATTTCAACACCGGCCTTTGCTGCTTCCGATAATTTATCGATCAGTTGTTCATCGCTGAGGCTGTTCATTTTTAAAATGATCGAAGCAGGTAATCCCTTCCGTAGATTTTTAATTTCATTTTCGATGAGCAACAGTAACTGACGACGCATACCTGTTGGACAAACCACCAATGTTTTACATTGACGCAGATACTTGACCCTGCTCAAAACAGGATATTCCAGGTACGTGAAGATGCGGTTGATGTCGGCCATGATCTTCCGGTTGGATGTAAGCAGGCAATGATCGCCATACACTTTCGATGTACTTTCATTCAAATTACCGGTGCTTACAAAACCGTACTGTACCGTTTTATTGTTGAACCGTTTTTTTATCACACACAATTTGGCATGCACTTTCATATTGGGAACACCCAGCAATACACGTACACCTTCTTCTTCCAGTTTTTCTTTCCACTCAAGATTTGCTTCTTCATCGAAACGGGCTCTTAGTTCAAGCATCACCGTTACTTTCTTTCCATTGCGTGATGCATTCACCAATGCATTTATCACTTTCGAATTTTCTGCAAGGCGATACGCCGTAATTTTTATTTCTTTTACGTCGGGGTCCATGGCTGCTTCACGCAACAACTCGATTACCACATCAAATGAATGATAGGGGAAATGCATTAACAGATCCTGCCGGATGATCTCATCGGTAACCCGAATGGTTTTCCGCAGCACAGGGTGGGGGAATGGCTTTTTTCGTTCATGCTTCACCGTAAACACATCGCTGGGAAAATCCATGAAGTGACGGAAATTATGAATCCGTCCACCGGGAATAATGTTATCTCTGCGGGTAAGATTCAAACGGCGAATGAGATACTCCAGCAGCCCGGCATCGATCTCTTTATCATAAATAAAACGTACCGGTTTTGCTTTGCGCCGGTTTTTCAATCCCTTTTCGATCTTTTGAATAAGGGAGGTACTTACATCGGCATCCATATCCAGCTCGGCATCCTTGGTTACTTTAATGATATGTGCACTGTAATTATCGAAACCCATGAACGAAAATATCTTGGGCAGACAATGACGGATGACATCTTCCATTAAAATGATGTGATGCTGACCTGCAGGTGAAGGCAGCTTTACAAAACGGCGTTTGAACTTGGCCGGTATCTCAATCAATGCATACTTCTTTTTATATGCATTGGATTTGGTTGTCATAGCCACTGCAAGGTACAGCGATCGTTCACGCAGGTAGGGTGTTTGCGGATTACTTTCGATCATGAGCGGAATTACTTCCTGCCGCACATCTTCATCAAAAAATGTTTCTACAAACTTTTTCTGATCACGGTTCAATTGTTTTTCGGTTACGAGGAAGATTTTTTCTTTTTTCAATTCCTGCTGTACCTGCGACCAGATGCGGTTGAACTCGTTTTGCTGCTGCAATACAATATCCTGTATCTGTTCCAGGATTGCCTGTGGATTTTTTTCCATGTGCATTTTGCTTTTGGCTTTATCGCCAAACTCAGCCATCCGTTTGAGCGTGGCTACACGCACACGAAAAAACTCATCTAAATTATTGGAAAAAATACCAAGGAAACGAACCCGCTCACGAAGCGGCACGGAAGGGTCGTTGGCTTCCTGCAAAACCCTTGCGTTAAAAGATAACCAACTGATGTCTCGTACAATCGTCTTACGTTTTTCTGCTGCCATAACTACCGGGAATACTTACCCTAAAATTACGAAGCCATCAACTGACACAACATTAAGTTTTTGCGAAAAATTACAGGCGTTCAATTTTTTGTAAAAGGGACGTAGTAGATAACCCTTCTATTAACGGAATAATTTCAACGGTGCCACCATTGGCCATCACTTCTTTGGCACCTACAATGGTATCAACCGTATAATCGCCGCCTTTTACCAATACATCGGGCATAACAGAAGTAATGAGTTGATGTGGTGTATCTTCATCAAACAACACAACCGCATCCACCATTACCAGCGATGCTAAGAGCAACGCACGGTTCTGTTCAGTATTCACAGGACGGTTTTCACCTTTTAATCGTTTGGTGGAAGCATCACTGTTCAATCCAACAACAAGCACATCAGCAAACGAAGCCGCCTGCATCAACGAATGGATATGACCGGCATGCAGTATATCAAAGCATCCATTTGTAAATGCGATCTTTTTGCTGAATTTGCGCCAGCGCATCAGTTCCTGCTGCAGATGATGAGCGTCAAGTATTTTCTGCTGAATGTGTTTGGTTGCTTTCATTACGTTTACGATTTAGAATGGGCAAGAGTATAAAACAGACCAAGCCTCCCAACAGGACAACCAGGGTTTGTGCGATCCACAATATCCAGCCAAATGTAAAGCCGGTGATTTGTGAAAGACCGTAGAGCATCAAAATTTCCTGCACAATAAACTGGTAAGCACCAATACCGCCTTGCGTTGCAATCATCCCCACACTTCCAAACGACAGAATCGAAAATGCTTCCCGTGTACCGAGGTGTGATACTTCTTCCATTGCATAAAAACCAACACGGCTGCTCAGGAAATACAAGGTCCAGATGAGTACTGTATGAATGAGAAATAAACGACGTTGTTTAATGTAACGAACACTGTTGAGCCCATGCCAGATTCCTTTGATTACATTTTTGATGCGTTGAATAATGCGGATATGTGCAAAACGGGAGAGCAGCCAATAACAAACAAGAAGAAACGATGCAGTAATACCAAGTATCATCCCAAGGCGGAGCCATGAGAACTCCGTTCCTTTTCCTTTGAAAATACTTTGCAACAGATCCAATGCGTAAGCGCCCACCGTATCAATTTGGAGAAGAATGGTAACTACAAATGCAGTGATGAGACAAACAAGATCAATTGCCCGTTCTGCCACAATTGTACCCACCAGTTTATCTGGTGCTACTTTTTCATAACGGGCAAGTAACGTACATTTTAATACTTCACCTAAACGGGGAAAAGCAAGGTTGGCCAGGTAGCCGATCATAACAGCATTGAAAACATTAAAAGTGCCGGGCTTATAACCCAGCGGTTCCATTAATATTTTCCAACGCAAGGCACGTACATAATGGCTCAGAAACAGCATGGCGAAAACCGGCACAAAAAGCCAATAGTTCGCTTGCTGTAAGGATAGTTTGATCTGCGCCCAGCCTTTATCATCAATGCCACGGGCCATCCACCATACAAGGAACAATCCAAGCCCCAGGAAAAATAAAAATTGTACAGTGAGGATGATCCGTTTTTTGAACATACGATGGTGGCCGGTCTAAAGTTTATTTGATTCTTTTGGAAACACAACCCAGGGAGTAAAGCTTTTTGCTTTTTCAAAATCCATGGTAGCGTAAGATATGATAATTACAACATCTCCAACAGAACCTTGCCGGGCTGCCGGCCCGTTCAAACAACAAACGCCGCTTCCACGCTTTCCTTTAATGAGATATGTTTCTAAACGGTTACCGTTATTTACATTCACCACCTGTATTTTTTCATACTCAATCATGTTGGCTGCATCCATCAGATCTTCATCTAATGTAAGACTTCCAACATAGTGCAGATTTGCTTCTGTAATTGTAAGGCGGTGTATTTTCGATTTTAAAACTTCAATTTCCATTTGGCAAATTTATGAGGAAAGTTGTTTATAAATATGAAGTAAGAAGTACGAGGTACGATTGCGTGCTTCCGACTTCGTACATCGTAATTGTTTGGCTTTAAGATTGATTTAATCAGCTTCCGTTAGCACCATGTTATCAATCAAACGAACTTCACCCAAATAAGCTGCAACAACAGCAACAACAGGATCGGTTCCATTCCAGTGATCCAGCAGGGCAAGTGTATCGGCATGCGCCAGTTCGGTATAATCAACTTTAAATCCTTTTGATTGAAGATATGCAGTGGCCCTTTCTTTTATACTTGTCAGTACACCCGGCTGCAGTTCAGCTTTCATCGCAGTGAGGGCCTGATAAATAGCAGCGGATGTTCTCCGTTGTTCTTCATTCAACCGCATATTTCGGCTGCTCATGGCCAACCCATCGGCTTCACGAAGGGTAGGAGCAATATGCAGTTGGGTGGCAATGTTTTTTGTGCTGATGAGATGCGACACCACCATGCACTGCTGGTAATCTTTCTGCCCCATAAACAAATGATCGGCTTGTACAATCGAAAGCAGCCGGTACATCACCTGGCATACACCTTGAAAGTGGCCGGGTCTGTATTTGCCCTCCAGCACGGTTTCCAAAAAACCCAGATCAAACTGTTCAGCTTTAACCGAACTATTGGGATAAATCTCATTAACAGCCGGCAAAAACAATACATCCGTTCCTGCTTTGAGCAACCATTCAATGTCAGACTTGATGGTCACGGGATATTTCTCAAAATCCTTCGGATCGTTAAACTGGGTGGGGTTCACAAAAATGCTGCACACGGTTAGCCCCGCCGCCTCTTTACTTTGCGTAATCAAAGATAAATGACCGGCGTGCAGGGCGCCCATAGTAGGCACAAAGCCAACCGTAAGTCCCTTTTGTTTTGCTGCCTTCAGATGCGTTTGTAACTGCCGGATCGTATGAAAAATGAGCATGAATAGTTGGTTTTTAGAGGCAAAGGCTGGGAAAAACAAGCCTTTTGCCTAAAATCCATTACCTTTGCACACCTTATTAAATAGGTAATGTTTCTTTAACAATCAGTAATGGTAGCAGCAAAGAAAAGAATTTTATTTATTGCCAGTGAAATGTCTCCGTATCTCGAGGAAACCGATTTTTCTTCGATCGTTAATCAACTGGCAATTAAAGCAAACGATGGTGGTTTCGAAATCAGGTGCATTATGCCCCGTTTTGGTGTGATCAATGAGCGCCGCCACCGTTTACACGAAGTAGTACGTTTAAGTGGGATCAATGTGTCGATCGACAATGATGATTATCCGCTCCAGATCAAAGTTGCTTCACTCCCCAATGCACGCCTGCAGGTTTATTTTTTAGAAAACGAAGATTTCTTCAAACGCAAATTCATTTATCATGATGAAAATGAAAAGTGGTTTGATGATAATGATCTGCGTTCAATCTTCTTTTGCAAAGGAGCATTGGAAACCGTGAAGAAATTCGGATGGCCTCCGGATATTATTCATTGCAGTGGCTGGATGACAGGACTCATCCCCATGTATTTGCAAACTGCCTATAAAAAGGAACCTGTTTTTGGAAACAGCAAACTCGTTTTTACCGTTGGTCAAAATACATTTAAAGAAAAGCTGGGTGCTAAATTTTTAAAGCTTGCCAATATTCATGCAAGCATTAAAGACAAAGACCTGGAACCTTACAAAGATGCCAACAACACAGCCATGTTCCGTGGTGGTGCTACATATGCAGATGCCATTACATTTGGCGCTGAAAAAGTAGATAAAAAACTGCTGGAAGAATTTGGCAAAGTGCGTGGCAAAAAGGTTTTACCATTTAAGCCAGATGGTGATTTAACAGACTATTTACAACTATATACCGACCTTTCGTCGAAATAATATTGTCATCATTCTATGAATTTTCTCACACCGGAAATGCGCAGAAGAAGTTCGTTTTTGTTTATCCCTGTATTTATTGTGATGTTGATCAGCAGTTGTACCAAATTAGAGCGTACATCACTGGGTGGCGATTTATTACCCGGCGGTGATCAATTGATCACTGATACAATGATATTACCGGTGGTAACTACCAATTTTTTAGAGATCGATTCATCTTATATCGCAAAAGGCGACCAGCATATTTTGGGCTACATTAACGATCCCATGTTTGGTACCACTACTGCATCCATGTTTTTTCAGATGCTGCCAACATTGTATCCATTCAGTTTTCCAGTAGCGAAGGACAGTTTATTTCTTGATTCCTGTGTATTGTCGCTTGCGTTTGCAGGTGGCTATGGCGATACAAATGCAGTTTCAAAAGTAAATGTGTACAAGATCACTGATCCTACATTCAGAGCGTCTACTTTATACCGGTTAACACAAGCTCCAAATTTTTCAACAGCTGATTTCCTTGGTTCAGCAGCGGTTACAATTCCCGATATCAGAAGAGGATACAAAGCTGCTTTCAAAGCCGATACAATTTTCAACCAATTGCGGATTCGTTTGGATGATGCGTTTGGACGTTTGTTGCTGGATCAGGATAATGTAAATGGAGCGTTTAAGAACGACACTACATTTAAGAATTTCCTGAATGGTTTTGCAGTAGTGCCCGATTCAACCACCAGTGGCAATGTGATCAACTACTTTTCATTGAACAGCGAAACATCACGCATTAATCTTTACTATCGTGTAAAAAACAGGGAAGGCAAGGATGATACAACGGTGGCCCGTTTTACGTTTGTAGCCGATACCATCCGTAGTGCCAATGCCAACAAAGTTCACCGCAATTATGCAGGCAGCACAGCCGAACCTATTCTTACTGCCAACCAACCCTCCAGTTTAGTGTACGTACAAGCAGGTCCCGGTACAGCTGTACGTGTTTCCATTCCAGGCTTGGATACATTGGGTAATAAACCATACATTATTCACCGTGCAGAACTGGTAGCACAGCAAGTGTACCAGGGGCCATTAAGTATTGAAAATATTTACCTGCCTCCGTTCCTGCACCTGTTCAGTTACAATGCATCCAATGGAGTGGAACCCATTCCGTTCGACCAGCAATATTATTATGCCAGTTCATTTACACTGAATTTGCGGGGTGATACACTCTATAAAATTGACAATAGTTATACCGGTGGCGGCACCAACTTTATTCGTGATGCTTCTAATAATCTCATTACTGAATACCGCATGAACATGACCAGCTATTTGCAAAATATTGTAAATGGCCGGGCCACCCGCAGAGACTTCAAATTATCGGCTCCGTATTTCGCTGAATTCACACCAAAAAAATCCAGCGAAGTGTACATTAATCCGTTGGCATATGGACGGGTTCAGTTGGGAGGAGGTTCGCATCCCACACAAAAAATGTATGTGCGTATCTATTACTCAAGGCAGTAAGTTTTGAATTGTTTCAACGCTTATCTTTGCGGCTTTCATAACTAAAACAACTGAACATCTAAACTCCCATTATTATGCCTTATTTATTTACATCAGAATCTGTTTCTGAAGGACATCCTGATAAAGTAGCTGACCAAATCAGTGATGCATTGATCGACAATTTCCTGGCGTTCGATCCACAAAGTAAAGTAGCCTGCGAAACATTGGTAACTACCGGTCAAGTTGTTTTAGCTGGTGAAGTAAAATCAAAAGCATACCTCGATGTACAGGAAATTGCACGTGGTGTAATTAAAAAGATCGGCTATACCAAGAGCGAGTACATGTTTGAAGCAAATTCATGTGGTGTATTAAGTGCTATTCATGAACAAAGCTCTGACATTAACCAGGGTGTTGACCGTAAGAAAAAAGAAGAACAAGGTGCCGGTGATCAGGGGATGATGTTTGGTTATGCTACCAACGAAACAGAGCATTACATGCCATTGGCACTGGATCTTGCACACAATCTCTTAATCGAATTGGCAGCGATCCGTCGTGAAAAGAATTCAAAGATGCCTTACCTGCGTCCCGATGCAAAAAGCCAGGTAACATTGGAATACGATGATAACAATCAACCCATCCGTATTGATGCGATCGTTATTTCTACACAACATGACGATTTTGATGCGGAAGCAAAAATGCTGGCAAAGATCAAAGCTGATGTGATCAATATTCTTATTCCACGCATCAAATCAAAATACAAGAAGTACGCAAAGTTGTTCAACAGCGATATTAAATACCACATCAACCCAACCGGTAAGTTTGTAATCGGCGGCCCACATGGTGATACCGGTTTAACTGGCCGTAAGATCATTGTTGATACCTACGGTGGTAAAGGTGCACATGGTGGTGGTGCGTTCAGCGGTAAAGATCCTTCTAAGGTAGATCGTTCGGCTGCGTATGCAACCCGTCATATTGCAAAGAATATGGTTGCCGCAGGTTTGTGCGATGAAGTTTTGGTTCAGGTTTCGTATGCCATTGGTGTTGCAAAACCAACTTCGATCAACGTAAATACATACGGTACTGCAAAAGTTGATATGAGTGATGGACAAATTGCAAAGATTATTGAAGGCATCTTTGATATGCGTCCTTACTTTATTGAAACACGTTTGAAATTGCGTAACCCGATCTACAGCGAAACAGCTGCTTATGGTCACATGGGTCGTGTTCCGGAAGTAGTGGAAAAAACATTCAAAAGTCCCGATGGTAAAGTGAAGAAAGTAAAAGTGGAGTTGTTTACCTGGGAAAAATTAGATTACGTGTCGAAAGTGAAAAAAGCTTTCGGCCTGAAATAACCCAAACAAAACCATCAATGTGGTTCAACCCATAAACCGAAAGGTTTGTGGGTTTCTTTTTTCTGTTTCTTTGCAACGTGAAACAGTTCCGTCAACAAAAGCAACGTCCAAAGAAATCATCATTAGTGATCGGTCGTATTCCTGTGCTTGAAGCTTTGCAGGAAGGGAAGCAACTCGACCGCATTTACATGCAAAGTAATTTCCATGGCGATGTAGCAGAAGAGATTAAAAAACTGGCCTTTAAACAACAGGTGCCCATCAATAAAGTACCTGTTGAAAAACTCAACAGCTTTAATGTTACCGACCACCAGGGCTGTATTGCACAACTTTCAAAAATCCGTTACCAGGATTTGCAACAGGTGATCGATTGGGTGGTGGGAAAAGGCGATGTGCCGTTGTTTGTAATACTTGACGGAGTAACAGACATCCGTAACATTGGCGGTATTGCACGTACGGCTTTGTGTTGTGGTGCACAGGCCATCATTATTCCTGATAAGGGAGTAGGAGCATTGAATGAAGATGCGATACTCACCAGTGCCGGTGCATTGGAACAAATTGCTGTTTGCCGTGTAAACAGTTTAATGAAAGCAGTGGATGATCTTCATCTCAATGGCATCAAAGTATTGGCCAGTGAAATGACGGCCAAGAAAAGCATTTACGATTGCGACTTTAATGAACCCTGCGCCATTGTAATGGGCGGAGAAGAGAAAGGTGTTTTTCCAGGCTTGATGAAAATCTGCGATGAAACGTTCAAAATACCCATGAAAGGAGATTTTGAAAGTTTGAATGTGGGTGTAGCAACAGCCATGATTTTGTATGAAGCGATGAAACAACGGGGCTAGTATTAGTCTATACAAGAGTTTTATTCATGCTGCATCGTTTACAAATCTGAATGTAAACTGAGATCAGTTATACGACTGAAGTATAAACGAAAGAGACACATTTACTTTTCCACGCTTATTTGATTGTTGAAAGAAAAGTACCTGTATGAAATTCAAGAGCCGGTGAAAAATGTTCTTATCTTTTTTCAGTTTTGCCGGTTCGCTTACTGCAACACCGTTTTCTTTTCTTCGTTCCTCTTCCAGTATGTATTTGTAATCGCCTTTGTTGGGGTTGAAGTTGTGTTCCATGATGATTGATTGAGTGATATTCTTTGTTACTTAAACTTATAGCCAACAGATGCTCCCGCATAAAACGGCCAGAAAACGCCATTCTTAAATGCAAAAAAAGGATTGGCACTTACACGAAACGTAACACCTGCATCCTTTGGTTGATAGCGATACCCAAACGTAAAAGAACCCCATGTGTCTGCAAGGTTATTATTGACATCAGCCTCATTCCCATTACTTGTGGCACTTACATATGTTAAGTTGAGCCCTAATTCAAAAAAATTAGTTGCTCCCGGTTTGCCAGCTAAATAGTTAATGCCTACCGGCACAAATAAAAGTCCATCTCCATCAATTGAAAATCCGCCAATTCCCACTCTGCCTCCAAAGCCGTCTTGCTTTTTTGAAAATCGTGTATCGAAGTTGATGCCTGCAACACTTGGTCCGCCAAGCTCTGCATATAATTGTGGAGCCTGTGCGTTGCTGTTTTCCTGAACAAGAATCAGGAAACAAATAATGGATAACATCTTTTTCATTTTACTTGGTTTGAATTGTTGGTAATAATGATGACAACTCAAACCTACAGTGATGAACAGCCGAAACATAATTGTATTTCGCTTACACATTAGCGATAGTAGCAGATTGTACTACAAAACGGGTATTGCTGCGTACAGGAGGGTATTGACATTTGCAAAAAATCTACCTACCTTACTAGAGAGAATGATTTTCTGCAAAACATAGATCGCCCATTTGCAGAGAATCACAAAACCCAAAACCAATGGACACGTCGAACATCCAGGTGCTGTTATTCCAGCACATCAAGCAAACTATGCCCGCCCATGTTTCAATGGTAGATGAAATCGCCGATTTGCTCCATATCAGTAACGACAGTGCCTACCGCCGCATACGGGGCGAAAAAGAAGTTTCACTTTCGGAACTGAAAACACTCAGCGAACATTTTAAAATTTCAATTGATCAGGTTCTGCAACTGCAAAATGAACTGGTGGTATTTCGTGCACCCGAGATCAATGCCGAGCGGGTTTCGTTCCAGGAGTATCTGGAATCGATGTTGAAATACATGAAATACTTTAATACGTTCTCAAATAAAAAAATGCTGTACTTCTGCAAAGACATTACCTTTTATCATTTTTACCTGTATCCCGAAATTGCTGCGTTCAAAACGTTTTTCTGGAGCAAAACCATCAAAGATTTACCGGAATACAAAGGCAAACTTTTTTCGCTGGAAGAGTTTCCGCTGAACGATTGCTTTCAACTGGGGCAGGAAATCATTCGGGAATACAATAAAATCCCGTCGCTGGAATTATGGAATGCAGAAAGTATCAACAGCACATTAAGCCAATTGAAGTATTACAAAGAAGGTGGTTATTTTAAACATCCCGAAGAACTGAACATTGTACTCGAATCGTTTCAGAAATGCCTCGATCATATTGAACTGGAAGTAGAAAAGGGAATTAAGTTTATGCCAGGCGATCCGGACATTGTGTACCGTGCACCCATCCAGTTTTACATTAACGAGATCATCATTGGCAGCAATACGATCCTTATTGAACTCGAGGAAAAGAAACTTTCCTTTGTTACCTACAATGTACTGAGCTATATCATTACACAAGATCCCCGGTTTAATGAAAAAGCATTCGCCAACTTCTATACATTGGTGAGCCGCTCATCGCAGATCAGCGGAACAGGTGAGAAGGACAGGAACCGTTTTTTCAATGCCATGCGGGAGAAGGTAAATGCCCTCCGAACCTAATACCAAACGGTTCGCTTAATTTTGCTGCTACTATTATGTTGCAGCAATCCATCAAACTTATTGAATGCCCACGGGATGCCATGCAGGGCTGGAGCACATTTATTCCCACTTCAAAAAAGATCGAATACATCAACGCATTACTTCAGGTGGGTTTTGATACCATTGACTTTGGCAGCTTTGTGTCGCCAAAAGCCATTCCGCAAATGGCTGATACTGCAGAAGTGATCAAGGGGCTGGATCTGGCAAACAGTACATCCAAACTGCTGGCTATTATTGCCAATGAGCGAGGTGCGGCCGACGCTGTTTCATTTGATGAAATCACTTACCTCGGCTTCCCGTTTTCCGTTTCTGAAACATTTCAACAGCGAAACACCAACAGTTCCATCAGCGAATCGTACAAAAGGGTAGAGGCCATCCAGGAACTCTGTATCAAAAATAACAAGCAACTGGTGGTCTATCTGTCGATGGGGTTTGGAAACCCATATGGCGATGAATGGAACGAAGAGATCGTTTTTCGCTATGCAAAGGAGCTGGTGGAATTGGGTATTGAAACTGTGTCGCTGGCCGATACGGTTGGGCTGGCAACAGCTGAACAAGTGCAACGGATAACAGGTTATTTGATCGATCAGTTACCAACCACGGAAATCGGCGTTCATCTGCATTCAACCAGTTTTAACTGGTACGAAAAACTGGAAGCTGCTTACCGGGCCGGTTGCCGTCGTTTCGATGGGGCCCTGAAAGGTATTGGCGGTTGCCCCATGGCCAATGATGAGTTGGTGGGGAATATGGACAGTGAGCTGATGATCCATTATTTTGAAGAAAAAAACGTGCTTCAGCTAAACGCCGACGCATTGCAAAAAAGCCTGTTGCTGGCAGGAGAAATCTTTCATTCATGAACTTCTTAACGCATATTGATATTAAGCCTTTACCGGTACCCATCACTCATCAACATTCTGTTTTATTGATCGGGAGTTGCTTTACGGAGCATATTGGAAATAATTTAAACGATTTGAAATTCAATGTACTGCGAAATCCAAATGGCATTTTGTTTGAGCCAATGAGTGTGTGCCGGAGCCTGGTATATTATATCCAGAACAAACAGTACCAACCCGCCGATTTATTCTTTCATAATGAACTTTGGCAAAGCTGGGACCACCACAGCCGGTTCTCCAACCCGGACCAGGATGCGGCATTAGCCGGCATCAACGCATCGCAGCAGCAGGCGCATGATCTTTTGAAAAAAGCAGATTGGCTCATTATTACACTGGGTTCATCGTTTGTATACAAGCTGATCGACGAAAACCGGTTTGTGGCTAATTGCCACAAAGTTCCGGGACAACGGTTCGAAAAGTACCTGATGCCGATTGATGAGCAGATCGCTTTGCTCGACAATTGTATTCATCAATTGTTTCATGCCAATCAAAAGCTGAAGATCATCTTTACCATTAGTCCTGTACGGCATTTGCGGGATGGTGTAGTGGACAACAACCGGAGCAAGGCCCGGCTGCTGGAAACCGTGCATCACCTGGTGAACAAATTCGACCGGCTGTTTTATTTCCCGGCGTATGAACTGGTGATCGATGTGTTACGTGATTACCGGTTTTACGATATTGACCTGGCGCATCCGAATTATGCAGCCACACAATTTGTGATGGAAAAATTTTCGGACTATGCGTTTCGTGAACCTACGCTGCAACTGCTCAAAGAAATCCGCCAAATCGTAACGGCACGCAATCACAAACCATTTCATCCGGGTTCAAAACAGCACCAGCAATTCCTGCAACAGCACCTGGGGCTAACCGAGCAACTGCAGGCCACACATTCATATCTGAATCTTTCTCAAGAACTTAGCTATTTTCAGGAACAGCTTTTATCGTATAATTAATATTATGTTAAGTACCGCACGATACAAAAGGAAATACAGGCCAGCGCACAGCGTGGGAACGAATACCTGCCCGATTAATAGTAATTATTAAACCCTTAACTATAATGAACATCAATAATAGAATAGCAACCTTAGATGCAATCTTTCAGGAATTAAAAGACAGCTACCCTTCATCAATTTATATCAGCAAACGAAAGTACAAGTTGAATGATGATGAAGTGGCTCACATTGAAGCGATGTTAAAAGAGTCGGGATTGGTTGACGTTACAAGCAAAGATTACCACCGTGATTTTTACACGCTAAAAAGTTACGCATACAATGAGTTGAAGAAACACGGTAGCTATTCGGTTTTTCTTAAAGAGCGAATTATTCCTATTCCCCATAGCGTTAAAACAACACCCAACAACAAGGACAAAAAACATACAATATACACATCTTGGATATTCATATACTTGATATGGCCTATTGTTACTGGATTAATCATTATCGTTATAGCGAAATATTTTCGATGGAACTGAAAATACACAACGCCTTGCGGCGTATTTCCTTCCCTTCTGTATTTCCTTTTGTATAGCCATCCGAATCGGATTTGAATCCGAAAAACTTACAAATCCTGCTCCACAGAGCCACCGTACTTAGACATAATATTGTCTTATCAGCCGTTTTGCGTTTCATAATTTTTTAGTGCATGAAAGGGGAAGGCGAACAGAGCAATCACTCAAAAGCTATCAATCTGTTCGCCTTCCCCTTTCATGCAAAAGGAACGCAAAATGCTTATAAGAAACCATTATGTTAAACAGAAGTTAGACAACTTTTATGAACACATTTGCTGCTTCGCTATGATGAATGGTAAAATCTTATCTAACTCTACCCCGGCCCTGTTCATCGCATCCATAATTTCATCACGGTTTACATTGGCGGCGAAGCTTTTTTCCTTGAAACGTTTTTTCACGACCTTCAATTCCATGCCTGCATAACCTTCCGGCCGCATGAAACTGTATGCATGGATCAGTCCACTGAGCTCATCAAACGCATACAGCATCTGATCCATACGTGTAACCGGTTCCACACCAAAATGATTGGGTCCATGACTGGCTATGGCCCTGATAATTTCCGGATCAATTTGCCGGGCCTCCAGTTCTTCAATGATCTTTTTGCAATGCTGCTCCGGCCATTGATCCCAATCGGCATCATGTAGCAAACCTGCCATTTCCCAGCGCCATTGATCGGCTTCCGGCAGCTGCTCTGTTTCAGTAGCCCAGCATTTCATTAAATGGGCCACCTGTTTCATATGTAACTGCAGGCGCTCATTCTTTACCCAATCGGTTAATAATTGATTCGCTTCTTCACGGCTCAATACGTTGCCTGTATGCTGCGGATTTCCAAATGCTGTTCGGTTGAGTAATAACGACATAGACAATTTTTCTTTCTTTAAATGTAATGAAAAAGGCTGTCCAAAACGGACAGCCTTTCGATTCATTTTCGAACAACGGCTTATTGGTTCAAAGCCTGGTATTTTGCATCGAATTCTTTTTCCTTGTCTTTGTTTCCGAGGAAACGATGTACTTCTGTTAACAGGTACAATGTAGATTTGAATTCATTTTTTGTACGCTTGTCTTTCATTTGCTCTGCTGTCATAGCCGCATAAATTTCGTTGGTACGGTCAAGCGGTGCAATGGCCAGCTTCATGCGCTCTTCCATTTGCTTTTTCATATCGTTCCGCTTTTGTACATCAGCCGGTGCAGAACCTTTGATCTTTTTGATCTCTTCCTGGATGAAGGCTGCTTCATTGAAATGCGTTTTACCCATCAACAGATGTGCTTCCGGTTTTTTGGGATCGATCTCAATCGCTGTGTTGAGATTTGAGATCAACTTGTCGAAATAAGTTGTTTTCTGCTCGGGAGTTGCTTTTGAATCCATGTAGAGCCAGTTGAAAATTTCAGCTGCATAATCATAGCGGATATCATAATCTTTTGGATCGATGGCTACGATTTGTTCATACTTATTAAAAATGGTAACCGGATCTGCATCTTCTTTGCGCATTTTATCGAGGTCTACTCTGTCGTAGTATGTATCTTTTGGATACAATGCACGTCCCATATCAGCATACTTCTTTGCTAACTCTTCATTCTTTGCAGAAGCATAGTGAAAAGTTAAGTAACGGTAGCAAACATCAAATCCTTCGCCGCCAATGTTAGCATCGCAGATCTTGGTGAAGAACGCCACTACATCATCTTTTTTCTCTAACTGCATAGCGGCAGCACCTGCATAGTAATACAGAATGGTATCCACTTCACTCAATGCCCACTTGTTTTTGTAAATGAAGCGTCCTACTTTATCTGCATTCTTATATCCGTCCAAAGCAGCCTGGTAGTTACCGCTGTTGTAAGCCTGGTTGGCTTCCTTCTGAATTTCAAGATAGTTTTCAAACACAGGGTACTGGCGGGTCATCATAAATACTTCCGACTGCTTGGCATCAAGCTCCATTGCTTTTTCATATGCCTGGAACGATTGCATCCATGCATCGGGTACAGTTGCTTTTAAATTGGCATCTTTGGCAATCTGTCCATAAATTAATCCTTTATAATACCAGGCTTCCCAGTTTTTTTGTTCTTTTTCATTTGCTAAAGCCTGATCAACGGCATCTTTAGCTTTTACATAATCTTTTTTGTCGAAAAAATTACGCACCTTCTTAATATCCTGTGCGGATAAACCGAGGCAAAACATGACAGCAATCGCTGCGAAAAGAAATTTTTTCATCTCCTTATTTTTTGTTGTTTTTATTGTCAGATGTTTTCGTCATACCGGTTTTGTTTTGTTGTATGACGCTTTCCAGGTTTTGCGTTATAATTTAAAATTATTCCTGCACATCAGATGGCTCAACCGGTACTTCCGTTGCATCTTCTTCATCGGGCTCATCCATACGGGTAATGGCTGCAATTTCATCACCGTCATCAACCCGAATCAGTTTTACACCTTGTGTTGCCCTTCCCTGTTCGCTGATCTGGTTCACCTTCATCCGAATGGTAATACCACTCTTACAACTGATCATCAGATCTTCTTTCTCAGTTACTTCCAGCATACCAACCAACGGACCTGTTTTATCAGTAACATTGATCGTCTTCACTCCTTTTCCTCCCCTGTTGGTCATCCGGTATTCATCTACCGGTGTACGCTTTCCGTATCCTTTTTCACTTACCACCAACACTGTTCTGGAAGTATCATCCTTATTTACACAAATCATACCAACCACTTCATCATTGGCATCATCCACTTCAATACCGGCAACGCCAATGGCGCCACGTCCGGTTGGGCGAACTTTTGCTTCAGGGAAGCGGATCGCACGGCCACTCTTCACCGCCATCATGATCTCACTGTTTCCATCGGTCATTTTCGCTTCAAGTAACTGATCGCCTTCAACGATGGTGATAGCATTTACACCGGTTGCACGGCGTCTGCTAAAGTCTTCCAAAAGTGTTTTCTTGATGATACCCTGCTTTGTACAAAGTACAATGTAATGATTCTTCACAAATTCTTCATCATCCAGGTTGGCCACATCAATAATGGCTCGCACTTTATCATCGGGTGGCAATTGCATCATGTTCTGAATGGCACGACCTTTACTTGTTTTATCGCCTTCCGGAATTTCGTAGCTCTTCATCCAGTAACATCTTCCCTTTTCAGTAAAGAACAGTAACGTATGGTGTGTAGATGCTACAAAGAGATGTTCTACATAATCCTCTTCCCTTGTTTTGCTGCCGATAGCACCACGTCCACCTCTGCGCTGCTGACGATATTCGGTTGCTGATGTACGTTTGATATAACCATGATGTGATATGGTGATCACCACATCTTCTTCTTTAATGAGATCTTCAATGCGTACTTCGTTATCCAGATAGGTAATCTCGGTTTTGCGTTCGTCACCAAACTTTTCTTTGATCTCCAGCAATTCTGTTTTAATCAAATCAAAACGCATGGTTTCGTTCGACAGGAGTTCGTTCAAATGATTGATCAACTTCATCAGTTCATCGTATTCATTTTTGATCTTATCACGCTCCATGCCGGTTAACCGCTGCAAACGCAATTCAAGAATTGCTTTTGCCTGAATTTCATCCAATCCCCAACCTGCATTGATCAGGTTTTCTTTTGCCACATCAGGTGTTGCAGAGCTGCGGATCAGTGCAATCACTTCATCGAGATGATCCAATGCAATGAGATAGCCTAATAAAATATGTGCACGCTCCTGCGCTTTTCGTAATTCGTATTTAGTACGACGCACTACTACTTCGTGACGGAAATCAACAAACTCAGAGATCAGGTCTTTTAAGTTGAGTGTACGTGGACGACCTTTTACCAATGCCACGTTGTTGATACCATACGAAGTTTGCAGTTCGGTGTATTTGAATAACTGATTGATGATAACGTTTGCCACTGCGTCACGTTTCAGATCAATTACAATACGTGTACCTTCTTTCTGGTTACTTTCATTGTTAACGTGAACAATACCTTCGATCACTTTTGTATTTACCAGCTGACCGATCTTGTCTGTTAACGCATCACGGTTTACCTGGTAAGGAACTTCGGTAATAATGATCTGCTCACGGCCACTTGTTTTTGTTTCAACCGTAAGTTTTCCACGCAACACTACCCTTCCCCGTCCAAAATGGAAACCGGCTTTGATACCTTCCATTCCAAAGATGGTACCGGCCGTTGGAAAATCGGGTGCTTTTACATACTGCATCAACTCATCGATTGTGATCTCACGGTTATCGATATACGCAATACAGCCATCGATCACTTCGCTGAGGTTGTGCGGCATCATATTGGTAGCCATACCAACGGCAATACCGCTGGAACCGTTTACCAGCAATTGCGGAATACGGGAAGGAAGTACAGATGGTTCAGATTCTGAATCATCAAAGTTATTCTGGAAGTCAACGGTTTCTTTATCGATATCATCGAGCATGCTCTCGGTCATGCGTTGCATACGCACCTCTGTATAACGCATGGCCGCCGGGCCATCTCCATCCTGGTTACCAAAGTTACCCTGCCCATCAACCAACGTATAACGCATGCTCCAGTCCTGTGCCATACGCACCATTGCATCGTACACCGAACCATCACCGTGCGGGTGATACTTACCCAACACTTCACCCACTACTCTCGCACTTTTCTTGTAAGCTTTGTTGTAGTTTAAACCCAGCTCTTTCATCGCATACAGAATACGACGGTGAACCGGTTTTAATCCATCTCTTACATCGGGCAAAGCACGGCCAACAATTACCGACATTGAATAATCAATGTAGGCTGTTTTCATTTGCTCTTCAATATTAACGGGAATGATACGGCCATTTCTATCAGGGCCGTTTTCCATTGCATTTTCAATTTGATCCATAGCTTAATTTATGCCTTAAAATGAGGCGGCCAAAGATACCAAAAACCGAGGGGAACATAGCAGAAACCCAGCCTTTATTTTGACTGTTTTTCAACAATTTACTGCCGTTTGTGGATAAGAAAAAACCGGTTGGCAAGAAGCGAAAAAACGGGTTAGAAAACATTGGTTGGACAACCCAATCCGGAGCGGCGTTTTCCACCCATGCGGCTGCCACTTCCTGCACCCGACCGGTCGCCTCCTGTTAAGCGATAGGTAAGTGTAAGACCAAAGAAATAATAGTTGTCTTTGTATTCCGGACTACCTCTTTTTTCAAGATCCACGGGATAAGGATCGTTGGAATGGATGGGTAATTCCGGTGTGCGGAAAGCCATCTCTACTGCTTTGGGACCACGAGCCAGCAACAATGCAGTTTGATCGATATACGAACGGCTGACATCGTCCATATAATCGGTAAAGGTTTTGCGATAACCGAATTCAACACCCACATCTACTTTGTCTGTTAAAACCATGCGTACACCCACACCAAATGGAACGGCAAATTGGGTAAGGCTGTAAGGCTGACGATCGGGATAACCCGCCACACCTTGACCTTCGGTAGAAAGTGGTTTCAGAAATACTTTGTTACCACCCTGATCAAATGCATACGGGTTGTAATAAAACCCCGCAAGGCCACCAAATACGTAAGGTGAAAACACACGGTTATCCATGCCTAGAAAATGATACTCTGCACCGACATGAAGTTCAAGGATCGATGTTTGAAAACTGAGGTTGCGTAATACGTTGTCGGGTCTTGTTTGAAAACGATCATCAGCTCCCACTTTGGCAATATGTAAACCACCACGCAACATAATAAAAGGATTGACATCGTAACTGGCCCATAAGCCGAACGAATAACGGGCTTGTTGAAAGGTCAATGCTTTGCCCTGCAAGTCGCCACTATAATTTGCCAACCCTCCAAAAAGATTCAGGCGAAGATCTTGTGCAAATGAAAAAACAGTAATTGTAACGGCGGTAATGGATAAGATCAGTTTCTTTTGCATGATTATTTTGTTTTGCAAAAATAGAGCCAGTCTTACAGAGGAACGGAGATAAGTACAACGAATCTATGCGGTAAAATCGTATGGAAGGTAACAGATTGCTGTTGTTTATTGTATTTGCCAAAAGTTCACTGAAAAATCTTTAACCTTGCCGCAGATTAATTGATTGCATATGAAACCCGACAACGGCCAATATTATCCTTCGTATTTACGACTTGAAAGCATTCTCGACAGTCAACATCCGTTAAATTTTGCGGAAGGACAAACACCGGCACATGATGAAATGCTGTTCATTATTATTCACCAAGCCTATGAACTTTGGTTTAAGCAGATCCTGTTTGAACTGGACTTTGTAAAAAAAGTGTTCAGTAAAGAAAAAGTGGATGATAACAGTGAAGACCTGAACCTTTGCCGCCATCGTCTGCAACGGGTGTCAAAAATTCTGGCATTGCTGAACCAACAGGTAACGGTGCTGGACACTATGACGCCGCTTGATTTCCTGGAGTTCCGCAATTTGCTTACTCCTGCATCAGGTTTCCAGAGCAAACAGTTTCGACTAATTGAAGCAACGCTGGGCTTGAAGATGGAAAGGCGCCATCAGCATGCTTATTATAAACGCACCAACGAGGGCGGCTTTGATCAAAAGGATTTCAATGAGATTAATTCCATTGAAGCATCGGCCACCATTCTTCAACTGGTGAATCAATGGCTGGAGCGCATGCCATTCTTCGATGAAAAATTCTGGAAAGGTTATGTCGCTTTATATCCCTCCACACAACTGCATCCTTTCTGGAACGATTACCGGAGTATTTATGCAGGCAGCTTAACAGAACGGGAACAACATAAATCAGCTGATTTTGATGCACAGTTCATAGATGAAAAACAAGCCGATGGTTCGTTCAGCGATGCAGCCATGCGAAGTGCATTGTTCATTATGCTGTACAGAGATTTTCCGGTGTTTCAAACTTCGTTTCAAATACTGGACACCTTACTTGAAATTGATCACTGGCTGGCGGGCTGGCGACACAAACATTATGTAATGGTACGCCGCATGATTGGTATGCGTGTGGGAACCGGTAATACCAGCGGTGCCGGTTACCTGGAAGGTGCCGTGCAACAACATTATATTTTTAAAGACCTCGCTGCTTTATCTACCTACTTAATTGAACGGAGAAAATTGCCGAAGCTGCCGGATGAGTTGATTAAGGCCTTGGGATTTTTGAGTTGATTGTATTCACATATCATGTCAACAAAAAGCAAGCTGCATTGTTTTTTGATGCATGCGGCAAGCGATCAATATCGTATGGTTTAAGAAAGATCTTCGTCTCTCTGATCACGCTCCTTTGGCTGAAGCTTTGAAAAGCGGCACACCGTTGCTGTTACTGCATTTCTTTGAGCCGAGTTTAATGACTGCTGCAGACATCGATGAACGGCACTGGCGGTTCATTTACGAATCTGTTGAAGATATCAAAGCAAGGCTGCTGCCACATCATGTTTCATTCTTTTCGCTTCATGCAGAAGTGTTACCAGTATTTGAGGAGCTGATGCATCATTACAACATTCAGGCAATCTACTCACATGAAGAAACCGGCAATGCTATCAGTTATGAACGGGATAAAGCGGTAGCTGCTTTTTGCAAACAACAAAACATCGAATGGAACGAATATCCGACCAATGGCATCATTCGGGGTTTAAAGAACAGACGCAACTGGAGTGAACGCTGGCATGAAAGAATGAGTTCTCCCGAACATAGTATTTCACTTGCTGCAATACGTACAGCAAAACTGTCCGGTTCATTGCAACATTTTAATGCAACTGATTCCTTACCTCAAAGTATACGCACAAAGAATCCAATGTTTCAACCCGGTGGCGAAACAGCTGCACGACGTTACCTGAAATCTTTTTTACATGAACGTTGTGTTACCTACAGCAAACATATATCAAAACCGGAAGAAAGCAGAAAAAGCTGCAGCCGTATTTCGCCCTATTTAACATACGGTAACCTTAGTATGAAACAGGTTTATCAGGCAACGGTACAAGCAGCAAAGGAAACAGCCAACAAACGGTCGCTGCATTTTTTTATGGCACGTTTGCATTGGCACTGTCATTTCATTCAAAAATTTGAAAGTGAATGCCGCATGGAATTTGAAAATCTGAACAAAGGTTTTGATGTGATTCGTACAGAAATAAATGAGGACTATGTAACGGCGTGGAAGAACGGAACAACAGGTGTGCCGTTGATTGATGCCTGTATGCTTTGTGTTACTCAAACAGGTTATCTCAATTTTCGAATGCGTAGTATGCTGGCATCTTTTCTTACCCATCATTTGTGGCAACCGTGGCAAGCGGGTGCTACCCATTTAGCCAAACAGTTTTTAGATTACGAACCGGGCATTCATTATCCGCAGTTTCAAATGCAGGCCGGCACGATGGGCGTAAATACCATTCGTATTTACAATCCGGTGAAACAGGGAGAAGACCACGACCCGAATGGAGCCTTTATCAAAAAATGGATTCCTGCACTTGCAAACGTGCCAGTGGAGTTTATTCATGAACCCTGGTTGATGAGTGAAATGGAACAACAAATTCACAATGTAAAACTGGGGAAAGATTATCCGCTACCAATTATTGATGTACAGACAGCTGCTGCCTTTGCACGGAAACATTTATGGGATACAAAAAAATCAAACGCTGTTAGTAATGAAAATAAGCGGGTGTTGGCAAAGCATACAAAGCGGAGATAAATGATTTTTTAAAGAATGAGTTGTACAATCAACATTGAACCAAGAAGTATTAACAATATATAACCCATCCAAAAATTTCTACTCTTTTTTTCATCAATCAAATACTCGCTGTACTTACCACGAAAACCGGAAAGCATCCAAAACACAAAACCACCAACGTACATTGGAATTAAAAATGCGATTGGTTTATCCCCCATTGTATCAATTAATAACTGTAGAGCAAATACCCCCAGGGCGCTAACACAAACTGTTGCCCATCGGTAAGATGTTCCTGTTTATCAGCAAATACATTGGTAGCCTCACCTGCAATGGCGCCCTGCAGTGTTGTTGTTTGCGGCTTGTTCGAAAGATTCAGGATCACCAATACTTTTTTACCGGCTTTTTCACGGGTGTAAGCAAACACCGCATCATCATTATTTGATTGCAATTTTGTATAAGCCGCATCAACGGCTAATGCAGGTGTGCTCTTACGCAAAGCCAGTAATGTTTTATAAAACGGTGCACGTTCAAATTTGCTGAATGAAATGGTGTCTTTGTAGAAAAATGAAATGGAATCAAGAAAAGGTTCTTCCTGTCCGCTGTAAATTAATGGCAATGTATTTTTCCATGTTTGGGTAAGCACTGCAAACGGCGCATGTACTGCTCCGGGCATTGTTTCATAGTCTGCTTTGTTCCAACTGTTTTCATCGTGGTTGCTGGTGAAATACATTTTAATATAGTTCGGCGGATAGCTTTCATCTAAATGACGGATCACTGTATCCAGCACTTTTGCACTTGCTTCCCCTTTCGCCACTTTTTTCATCTTTGCAAAACCATCCCAGCCATAACTTGCATGAAATCCTGCATCGTGTAACCAGGCAATATCACCTTCAGCCAATAGAAAAATATCAGGTTTTACTTTTTTTAATTCAGTAATGCAATGTTGCCAAAAACTGCGTGGTGCTTCAGCAGCAACATCGCAACGAAAGCCATCGATCTTTGTTTCGGTTAACCAAAACTTCATGGCATTGATCATACTGTCGTGCAGTAAGGGATTCCAGTAGTTGAGATCACGTGTATCGCTCCAGTCGAATGCATAAGCAAATTGTCCATCTTTATTTTTCAGAAAAAAATCAGGATTGCTTTGCATCCATCTGTTATCAGCACCGGTATGGTTAGCAACCCAATCGGTAATTACTTTAAAGCCGAGTTCGTGTGCTTTGTTCACCAGGTTTTTCCAATCGTCCATGGTGCCAAACTCCGGATTTACTGCTGTGTAATCCGCTACTGCATAATAACTTCCCAACACGCCTTTGCGATCTACTTTGCTGATGGGTGTGATCGGCATGAACCAAAGAATGTCCACTCCCATTTCTTTCAACCGTGGCAGATTGGCTTCAAACGCTTTGAAAGTTCCTTCGGGTGTGTATTGCCTCACATTTACTTCGTAGATATTTGATTGCATCACATAATCCGGCACAGCTGGTGAAACAGCTACAGTTGTTTTTGTTTGAACGGTAGAAGTGCAGGAATAAAGCAAAAGCATTACTGCTGGAACAGCAAGCAGAACGTTACGTATGGTCATGATCAATCATTTTAAAGAGGGAAAATAAGTACTTTTTTCCGTTCCTCCATTTCTGATTGATACAAGAAATGCCTTTGTATAGATTGATCAGATCAGCGTTTTCAGCTTTTCCACCACAATATCCACTTCTTCTTTCGTATTGTATTTGCAGAAAGAGAACCGAACCGGAATTTGATTCGGGTTTGTATTGATGGCACGTATTACATGCGAACCTTGTTGAGCACCGCTGGTGCAGGCACTTCCCCCAGATGCACAAATACCTTCCATATCCAGATTCATCAACAGCATTTCGGATTTTTCAGATTTCGGAAAACTCACATTCAGCACCGTGTAGTTGCTGCGGCCCATTGGATCGCCATTAAAGCTGATGCCTTTTACATGCTTCTTCAATTGCTCAATCATGTAATATTTGATGCCCTGGATATGTGCACTTTCTTCTTCAAGTTTTTCGGTAGCGATCTGCAATGCTTTTGCAAAACCAACAATGCCATACACATTTTCGGTACCGGCCCGCATGTTGCGTTCCTGTCCACCACCGTGTATGTAAGGTTTGATGTGAACGTTTTCGTTGATGTACAAAAGCCCGGCTCCTTTGGGTCCGTGAAATTTATGTGCCGAACCACTGATGAAATGTACCGGTGTATTGCGCAGATCGAGTGGAAAATGACCAATGGTTTGTACCGTATCTGAATGAAAGATGGCGTTGTACAGTTTGCAAAGATTACCAACTGCATGCAGATCGGTGATGTTTCCGATTTCATTGTTGGCATGCATGAGTGTGACCAATGTTTTCTCTTCCGTTGCTGCCAGCAATTGTTCCAAATGTTCAAGATCAATATGACCGTTAGGCAACACATCTACATAACTCACTTTGGCTTCGTCACGGTTATCCAAATACTCAACAGTGTGCAAGGTTGCGTGGTGTTCAATTTTGGATGTGATGATGTGTTTGCAACCAAGGTCACGAACTGAAGCTGTAATAGCTGTATTGGAACTTTCAGTACCGCCGCTGGTGAAGAATATCTCCGCCGGATGTGCATTGAGTGTTTTTGCAACCGACTTCCGTGCATTTTCAATGGCCAGTCTTGTTTCCCTGCCATAGGAATAAATGGAAGAAGGATTACCAAAACCATTTTGCAAATACGGAAGCATCGCATCTACCACCTGTGGATCGATGGCTGTAGTGGCGGCGTTGTCGAAATAAATACGGGTCATAATAAGGGAAATGAGGCTGCAAAGATAAGGTGTTACAGCTCCCGATGAATAGCTGTAAAGACTGAAGGTTAAACTCAATAAGATTATAAATTAAAAAGTTTGGCGCAAAGAAAGGAGTTAGAGAGGATTACGCAGAGTACTCTGCGTAATCCTCTGCTTCTTATTTCTCTGCGCCCGGAAAATCTATTTCTGTAAACAATCGACTTACATCAACGCTTTGATCACACTCATCACCTCATTCGCCAACGCATCCGCTTGCTCAACAGTTGATGCTTCGGAATATACACGGATGATGGGCTCTGTATTGCTGCTCCGTAAATGCACCCAGCTTTTCTCAAACTCGATCTTAACACCATCCACTGTATTCACCGGTTGAGCTGCATATTGTGTTTTTACTTGTTCAAGAATTGCTTTTACATCGGCCCCTTTTGGCAAATCGATCTTTTGCTTGCTCATGAAATAGTCGGGATAGGTTTTACGAAGTTCGGCCGTTGTTTTACCCGATTGTGCAAGATGTGTGAGGAACAACGCAATGCCGATGAGCGCATCTCTGCCGTAATGCAATTTCGGATCAATGATGCCACCGTTGCCTTCGCCACCAATTACCGCATTTACATCTTTCATCATCTTCACCACGTTCACCTCTCCTACTGCACTGGCAAAATATTCGCCACCATGTTTCTCGGTTACATCTTTTAATGCACGTGTAGATGAAAGATTGGAAACCGTATTTCCTTTTTGCTTTGACAATACATAATCGGCCACCGCAACCAAAGTATATTCTTCACCAAACAAAGTGCCGTCGTTGCTTACAAAACATAAACGATCCACATCGGGATCAACCGCAATACCGAGATCAGCTTGTTGCTTTACCACTTCTGAACACAGATCAACTAAATTTTCGGCCAGCGGTTCGGGATTGTGTGCAAAGTTGCCATGCATATCCGCATTCAGAACCGTGTACTTTGTTACACCAAGTGCTTCCAGCAATGCCGGAACAGCAACAGCACCTGAACTGTTGATGGCATCGATCACCACGTTAAAGTTCCTTTCTGCAATCAATTTTTTATCAACCAGCGGATGTACAAGAATGGCATCGATATGTGTTTGCAATAAACTTTCATCGTACGAATAAGAACCCAGTTCATCTACAGCAGCAAAATCAAATGCTTCTTTTTCTGCAATGTCCAGCATTTGCAAACCCAGTTCAGCACTGATGAATTCTCCTTTTTCATTCAACAGCTTTAATGCATTCCATTGTTTGGGGTTATGCGATGCCGTTAGGATGATTCCACCTGCTGCTCCTTCAAACTTCACTGCCATTTCAACGGTGGGTGTTGTACTGAGACCGAGATCGATTACATGCAATCCCATTCCGGTCAATGTATTTACCACTAAGCTCCGCACCATTTCACCACTCATGCGGCCATCACGACCAACGACTACTTTTTTTCCTTTGCCTAAAATAGTGGCGTATGCTGCTGTGAATTTTACAATATCAACAGGAGTAAGATTATCGCCGGGCACACCACCAATGGTGCCACGTATACCGGAGATCGATTTCATTAAAGCCATGGCTGATTTTTGATTTTAGATTTGCGATTGCAGATTTGCTGCGAAGTTAATGGATGTAGTTTGATTGGAATGTGTTGGCGCAACCGTATGCGTTGGGTCCTGAGCGAAGTCGAAGGATAATAAAATGCATCTCGACTATCGCTCGATACACGCAAGCCACCCTTCGACTTCGCTCAGGGCTCACATCATCATCTTATAAATCATCTCTTTCAACAGCGAAGCATCTTCCGTACCCACATCGCCAACACCAACACTGCGCAGATTGTAATGATGCATCAACAGTAAAGCTGCTTGTGCTCCTTCAAACCCGTAAATCATTGCACTTGCTTTAGGATCTTTAAGTTGCCAGTTTGATTTCATATCAAAAGCAGCCATTATTGCAGACTCACTCGCTCCTGATGCTATCATAAACACTTTGGAAAAATAACTGTAGAGCGATGGTAACACAAGCTGAATGGGTGCGGCTTTTGGATTGCCTTCAAAATACTGAACGATCTGCAATGCCTTCGACAGATTTTTTTTACCAACTGCATTCTGCAATTCAAATACATTGTACTCTTTGCTAATGCCTACAAATTTTTCAATATCATCATCGGTGATCGTTTTCCGTTCGCCCAGGTTCAGGATCACTTTATCCACTTCGTTGGCAATACGGCTGAGATCGTTACCAATATGATCGACCAACAAATGAACCGCTTTTTGTGTGGGCTGATATCCTTTGTGTTCTATCAAATTCTGTGTCCAGGCAGGCAGTTCATTATCGTACATTTTTTTTGTACTCACCACCTCTCCTTTTTCTTTCAGCAGTTTGGCCAGCTTGCTTCGCCCATCTACTTTTTTTTCTTTATGCGCTACCACAAAAATGGTGGAGGCAAGTGGATTGCTGATATAGCCTTCCAGTTTATCGAGGTCTTTCATTTGCTGGGCCTCTTTCAATATCACCACTTGTTTGTCTGAAAACATGGGGTAACGCATGCAGGCATTTACCACATCGGCCCAGGTAGAATCTTTCCCGTAAAAAACAGATAAATTGAAACCGGCTTCAGCTTCACTTAAAATATGATGTTCGGCTGCATTCACCAATTGATCAATGTAATAATCTTCTTCTCCTTCAAACCAATACACCGGTTTGAATTTTCCCTTTTTCCACTCTGTCAGAATTTTATCAGTATTCATATTCAATCGGCAAGAAAAATATTTTCCTGCGGCAGCAAAGGTAATTGTTGAAGCCGAAGAAATACCTGTGCAGTAGCGATCACATCTTTCTGGCAATACTCCACCAGGCGGTTCATATTTTTTTCGTTGTAATAGACATCTTTTACCTGGCTGCCATCAATGCCATCTTTCGGTGTAGGAATACCAAGGCAATTCGCCAGTAAGTGAAGAGAAGTATAGTTTTTATAATCGCCAAACTTCCAGAGTTGCATGGTATCGATAAGGTTTGTTTCCCATGGTTTTTTACCGCTTAACTGAAGGCAGGAAGGCAGCGGCAATCCATTGATCAGCATCCGCCGGCTGATGTATGGTATATCAAATTCTTTAATATTATGCCCGGCAAGCTGCATCTGCGGAACCGAATTGGAAAACTTTTCAACTGCTTTACTAAAGTCGGCTAACAATTGCTTTTCATCATCACCGGCATACGACTTTACCCGAAAACACAAACGGCTGCCTTTATCAACATAAAAAAAGCCCGTGCTGATACAAATTATTTTTCCGAATTCAGCCTGTATTCCGGCCTTTTGTGCATACATTTCTGCAGCCGAAAAATTTTCTGGCATGGTTTTGGAAATTTTGTCTGCCCAGAGAACTTTCCATAAATCCGGCAGTTCTTCAAACGATGAATACTGTGGTACTGTTTCAATATCGAGTACCAGTACTTGTTCGGCTTGATGGTGTTGCTGGTTAGTCATAACTTAAAAATAAAATTTAAAACTTTAAAATCAAACATTATGTCGTATTCAAATTATCCTTCAGCAGCTCCCCAGGATACTCCTCCACCAGCGCAAAAGAAAGACAGTCGTGGCCTTATCTACGGTTTGTTAATTGCAGCCCTTCTTGGTACATGGGGTTACATTATCTGGGACAAATCAAAAACTAAAGAAGTAACTACACAATTGCAGGCACAGCTGAGCACCAGCGACAGCAGCAAGAGTGCCATCCAAAACGAATACAATGCAGCATTGCAACGTTTGGATGAATTGACCAGCATGAACGCAAGCATGGACAGCCTGGTGAAATCAAAGAACAGTGAAGTGGCAAACATGAAAAGCCGTATTCAAACATTGCTGAACAAGCAAAACAAAACAGCGGCAGATCTTGCAGAAGCAAAACGCCTTATCAATGAATTGAATGAAAAGATCAGTGGTTATGTGGTGGAAGTAGAAACATTACGTGGCGAGAACCTGCAATTAAGAACTGAAAAGCAGGAACTTACTACTCAAAAAGAAGCATTACAGGTTCAGTACGATCAAACAACCGCTGAGAAAATGGTGGTGGAATCAAAACTGGATGTAGCTTCTACGCTCAATGCTTCCAACATCAATATTGTTACAATCGATGAGCGCAGAAATGGTAAAGAGAAAGAAAAAGATGTTGCAAAGCGTGTTGACAAGATCCGTTTAACATTCAACGTATTTAACCGTGTAGGTGAAGAAGGAACAAAAGATGTATATGTAGTGATCACTGATCCTACAGGACAAGTGGTAAGCAACGAAGCATTGGGCAGCGGACGTTTTACAACAAGAGATGAAGGTGAAAGAGTATTTACAAAAATGACCAACGTAACATTCACTGCAGGTAAAACAGTTCCTGTTTCAATTGAGTGGAAGCCAGGTGCAAAATTTGCAGAAGGTGCTTACAAAGTGGAAGTGTACAACAACGGATTTAAAATTGGCGAAGGCAGCAAAACTTTACGTAAGGGTGGTTTATTCAGCTAAGAAAGCATACATAAGCATACATACACGTTGATGGTTTATTAGTAAGGGCGGCAGATTGATTCTGCCGCTTTTTTTTGGGTCGGCACGGTTGTGAACCGTCAGACCAAAAAATGATATAAAATTTTGTAGGGGGAGATTCAATTAAAACAACGCTCTCACACTTGCCCGTCCGGTATGAATTGCTTTTGCTTCGCCGGGCTTACGTCCTTCGTACGTAAAATTAATTTCCATATTGTTGGCGAGGCGGCGGGTAAGATCAAGATTCCAGATAAAGTTTTTACCGGGCAGCAACGCATCCAGCATAATAAAGGCAACGGTTGTATTGGTAGCACCATCGAACCGGATATTGCTGAATTGAAACTTACCATTGAGTGTGCTGCTCGATAATACATTGTACCGCATTTCGGTAATGATGGAGTTAATCGTGGCCCGCTCCTTTTGTCCTTCCTGATTTTTTTTGTCTTCCAATTTATAATTGAGCGACAGACGAAACTTTGTTCCTTTTTGAAAACTGATTGAAGGTTCCGTTACAAATTGCGCAAGATTGTAATTCCTGTTGCCAAACGATGGTGTTTCCAACTGATTCTTGATCGACTTCACCAATACATTTGTTGAAAAGCTTTTACTCAGATTCCAACGGATGCGTGCAGAAAGATCTTGCAGCGTTCTTGTTTCCAATCCATAGGTTAATATCGAACGGCCTTCGTTACGGATATGCGTAAGGTCAAATCCCCACACGGTGCTGGTACGGTTAAAAAATAAGGTGTTGGTGAGTACAGAACTCAGCGAAATCAAACTGGTATCTTCTGTTGGTTTTGAAAACGGATCAAGGTTGAAGTTTTTATCAGAAATTTCCTTCTTGAAGATCTGCATGCCCGATTGGAGTGAAATACGTGTAAGAAATTTACTGAACCCTTTTGCTTTGTTTACATCAATCAAAGCCCGTGGGCTTAGATTAAAACTGTAGTTGAATTGATTGTAATTGGCCCGTATAAAATCGAGCGTGGGTGTAAAGATCCGAATGTAACGTGCCTGGTCCTGGTACAACGCCACTTCAAATTCATTCAATTGCGGAATACCATCCGCATTATAATCGTTCCAGGTAAACTCACCCTGCCCCGCAGGTACTTCCAGGAATGAAAAATCTCTTCGTTGTTCCTGGCCGCTACCTACTTCGTACAACACATTACCCGTGAGCATCCCTTTCCATTCGTTAATAAAATATTCGGCCCGGCCCAACAAGGTACGTTCCGGCTGCTGACCTGTAAGCTGTGCATTGTACACTTTTAATTCTCTTACGGTGGCGTTTAACCGAAACTGATGCTTTTCACTGTTCATCAGCTCTACGTATGCATTGTAGTTAAAGCTGCGGTCGGTTTGTTCCAGCATTTTTCCCAGTGGTAATTTATCCCGACGTGTAAAGAAATTCACGCCCCATTTATTGGCAGCTTCTTTGGAACGGAGGAACAGTGTCCACGTATCCCACATAAACGTAAGCGCCGATAAAGAATCCGTTAAGCGGTTACGTGTTTCGTTTTGTTCCAGGTAATACTGCCCGCCAATCTCGATATTATCTAATTTTTCAAATCGCTTTTTGAGATCAACAGTTGGCCGCAGGAAAAAACCTTTGTTGAAACCACTGTCGGTTGATGAATAATTCATACTGCCGCTCCATGTCCATCCTTTTTGTTGAAAGCTATGCTGCAGAATATGACGGTAACCTTTGAACAATGTACCCCGCTGGTAGTTTTGAATTGTATAGCTGAATTTGTGCTGATTGCTTCTCATCAATTCCAGCCCGGCTATGGCCAGCAATTCTTTTTCCTGTTGCAGAAAAATAGGAAGTCCCCATTCTCTTGTAAACTCAACAGGTCGTAATCGTTCCAATGCCCGGAAACTTTCCTGCACAAATTCGTAGCTACCGGTGAGTTTATAAGTCAACGGTTTTTGTGGCTTTCCTTTGAATTGATTGTTGTACTGTAATGCAACACGACCAGCTACACCATCATCATTCATTTTATCTTTTCGTGAAAGTGTATTGATATCAAACCGGCTGATGGCAAGTTCTGATTTTACAAGAAAATTTTTCGTGAGCTGGTAATCGGTTCCCACCGTCATCATTTGTTGTGTACGTGGAGCCACCAAACGAACAGCCGGTGCATAACGACCCGAACGAACTCCATTTTCCGGAGCTACCCATTTAAAGGTTCGCCCGTTGGCACCTGATTGTTCCAAAATATAATCACCATTGCCTTGCCCCACATCAGTAAACGATGCACTGAATACATCGGGCTGATCAACGGTTGTGTACACCAGCACCGAATCATACGTAATACTGTTGACTGTTGAATCAGTTAAGCGATACACGATCCGATTGGCCGCAAACGTATCCCGAACAATGGATGGATACAATGCTGTTTCAACCCGGTCACCTACATCAAACAAGAATTGTTTTTGCTCGGTTGTTAAGAACTGGTTCACCGATGTGTTTTTTGAATCAGCATTTGAAAAAGCATTGACCCTTACCGTTAGTTTTTCGTTCAGTTTTAATTCATTGCCCACAATAAACTGTGAGTTGAGAAAATTCCGGTCGGCATATTCAAATTCTACTTGTATACGGCGGTCTTTGTTGATCATGCGCCGTGGAGTAAATGTGATCTCGGCTGTATTGTAATTGATCACATAATCCTGGTCTTCGCCACGCTGCATCAGTTCACCATCAATAAACACACGCTCTGTACCGGCTAATACAATAAAAAACAATTCTCCATTAGGACCTTGTAAACGATACGGCCCCTGGTTCCCCTCCTGCCCCTGGAACACATAGCGATTGAATTTGCCTTTCGCAATGGCACCAGATACAAGGGTTGAATTTTTACCTGCTTTGAATACATTGGTTTCGTTTTGAAACGATATACCCTGCAAGCGTTTGAAGAAACTGAGAAAGTAGGCATCGTTTCGCCTGATGTCGATATCGCCAAGGTTGAGCTGCCAACCTTTCTTTTTCAATTGAATCCATACCCGGTCAAATTCGTTCAACTGCTGAGTGTTGCCTTCCGCCTGTACCGGAATATTGTTGTCGGTTAATGCAGCTGATAACATCATACTGTCGCCGATCATGCCATTGATCTGTAAATTCAACACACCATTCACCACGGCATCCTGATTATTGCCGAATGAAATACCACGTCCAAAACTTCCATTGTAGTTCACATTGCCGAAATCGAACATGCCTTTGCCAAAACCTGTATTCTGATCGATGGTGATGGGTGTGGTAAGAAAATTATTCTTCACATCATCAAAATTCATCCGCTGCACCTGCGCATTCAGTTTGTATGGAAATACCCTGTACGTTACCGTTACTGAATCCATTGCCGGCGGATCGATCCAGAACAGTTTTGCATTGATGGCATCCACCCGGTAACTTTCAGCAGCAATTCCTGCAATGAAGATCGATTTGGGTACGAGGCTCAATGAATCAATTGTAACGGGAGTTGTTTTTGTGCTGATCTTTTTCGTACGGAGATTCGACAGCGAGTTGGGCTGCTGTGCAAACGACAGCAGCGAGGAAAGCAACAGTCCGGTGAAAAAGACAAGTTTTCTGATAAGTCAGTGGTTTTCAGGATAAGAATGCGTAAAAATAGAATTTATTGTGCAATGCACCGTAATATCGGTATCTGTTCACCCGAAGGGTGACTGTATACCTTTTTAACCAAAAATGAAAAGACCTCCGTTAGGAAGTCTTTTCTTATAACGTTGGTCAGTCACCTTTCAGGTGAGCAGTCAACTTATTTCGTTGCAGTTAAACTGGCCACTGCATATTCTGCATTGAGGCGTGCAATATTGGTAAGCGAAATCTCTTTCGGACAAACAGCTTCGCAAGCACCCGTGTTGGTACAAGCACCAAACCCTTCTTTGTCCATTTGCGCCACCATATTGAGTACACGTGTTTTCTTTTCAGGCTCACCCTGCGGGAGTTGATTGAGGTGTGCAACTTTTGCACTCACAAACAACATGGCCGAAGAGTTTTTACAAGCTGCTACGCAGGCACCGCAACCAATACAGGCAGCTGCAGCAAATGCAGCATCGGCTTTTGCTTTATCAATCGGCAATGCATTTGCATCAACCGCATTACCGGTATTCACGCTGATGTAACCACCAGCCTGGATCACACGGTCAAATGCAGAACGATCGACCATCAGATCCTTGATCACCGGAAATGCATTGGCACGCCAGGGTTCTACCACAATGGTATCACCATCGTTGAATGCACGCATGTGTAACTGACAGGTGGTATTGGCTTCCCACGGACCATGCGGACGGCCATTGATGTACATGCTGCACATACCGCAAATACCTTCACGGCAGTCGTGGTCGAACGCAATCGGATCTTTTCCTTCACCGATCAACTCCTCGTTCAACACATCAAACATTTCCAGGAAACTCATTTCCTGTGAAATATTCTTTGCATCGTAGGTTTCAAACGAACCTTTTTCCTTGCTGTTCTTCTGACGCCAAACCTTCAGTTTTACATTGATATTTTTATGTTCCATAACTATGAATGTGTCAATTTGAGAATTTGAAAATTTGAAAATGCAAACAAAACACTCCAAATAAATCCTGAAAGTCTTCCTTTAGATGAAGCGATGATCTTTGATAAGATTTTAAGTATTTCATCCAGGTCTTCTTTCAGTTTTGGATTGTACCTGTAACTTTCACTTCGTTCGCAAAGAATTAACCAATACAATGTTTCACTGGCTTCCTTAGCAGCAATTTTCATTTTATGGACGAAATCTGCTTTGCTTTCTGCATTTTGCGCCTCAAACACATTGGCACCAATACTGGTTGCTGAACGTAGCAATTGTCTTGCAATTACATATTTTCTGTCTTGTTCAAGAGCTTCGCAATATGAAATGACCGAAACTGAAAATTCAATTGTTTTGGTCACAATCACATTGTCTTTATCGTTTCTCATAATTTGAAATTTGATGTTAGCAATTTGATTCTTGTCCCAAATTACCACATTTTCAAATTATGTTTTTTACTACCCTAGTTTGAAAATTGAGTGATGGCAATCTACTTTCATTTTCAAATTACCACATTTTCAAATTTTCAAATTACTTGTAGCTTCTCTGGCTCGGTTTCACCACTTCGTAATTCAATTCTTCCTTGTGCAGTTGCCATTCGTGATCTCCTTTCATTTCCCAGGCAGCTACATACATATATTTATCATCGTGACGCAGCGCTTCTCCGTCTTCAGTCTGGTGTTCCTCACGGAAGTGACCACCACAACTTTCTTCACGGTTCAACGCATCGATACACATCAACTCACCCAGTTCAATAAAGTCGGCCACACGGTTAGCTTTATCTAACTCGGGATTCATTTCATTGATCTCACCGGGAATACGTACATCGCTCCAGAATTCATTTTTTAACTGCTGAATTTCTTTGATGGCTTGTTTCAACCCTTCTGCATTACGTGCCATACCACATTTATCCCACATGATCTTACCCAAACGTTTGTGGAAACTCTCAACGGTTTTTGTACCCTTGATGTTCATGAGCATATGAATACGGTCACGTACTTTGCTTTCTGCTTCTGCAAACGCCGGATGATCGGTTGGGATCGCTTTGGTACGAATCTCATCAGCCAGATAGTTCCCAATTGTATAAGGAATTACAAAATAACCATCAGCCAAGCCCTGCATCAAGGCACTTGCACCCAAACGGTTGGCTCCATGATCGCTGAAGTTGGCTTCACCCAATGCATACAGGCCAGGGATGTTCGTCATCAACTCATAATCAACCCACAATCCACCCATTGTATAGTGCACCGCCGGATAGATGCGCATGGGCACTTCGTATGGGTTTTCGCCGGTGATCTTTGCATACATATCAAAGAGGTTACCATACTTTTCTTTCACCACATCCTTACCCATTTGCGTAATGGTTTCCGCATCTGCATTGATACCACGCTTACCGGCTTCAATTTTTCCATAACGCTGGATGGCTGCTGCATAATCCAGGTAAACAGCTTGCTTACTTGAACCTACACCGTAACCGGCATCGCAACGCTCTTTTGCTGCACGGCTGGCCACGTCACGGGGAACGAGGTTACCAAATGCAGGATATCTTCTTTCTAAATAATAATCTCTTTCTTCTTCCGGAATTTCATTAGCCTTCCGTGTATCGCCTTGTTTTTTGGGCACCCAGATACGACCGTCATTCCGGAGTGATTCACTCATCAACGTTAACTTACTCTGATGATCACCACTTACAGGAATACAGGTTGGGTGAATTTGTGTGAAGCAAGGATTGGCAAACATCGCTCCTTTCTTGTGCGCCTTCCAGGCTGCAGTTACGTTGCTGCCCATGGCGTTTGTAGAAAGATAAAATACGTTGCCATAACCACCGCTGCATAACAGTACCGCATGACCGAAATGACGTTCCAACTCACCGGTTACTAAATTACGGGCAATGATACCACGTGCTTTGCCATCGATCATTACAATATCCAGCATTTCATGGCGTGAATACTGTGCTACATTACCCAATGCCACCTGGCGTTCCAATGCCTGGTAAGCACCTATCAATAACTGCTGACCGGTTTGACCAGCCGCATAGAATGTACGTTGTACCTGTGTACCACCAAATGAACGGTTGCTGAGCAAACCACCATACTCACGGGCAAACGGCACACCTTGTGCCACACACTGATCAATGATGTTTACACTCACTTCAGCCAAGCGGTGTACGTTTCCTTCACGTGCACGGTAATCGCCACCTTTGATCGTATCATAAAACAAACGGTAAACAGAGTCTCCGTCGTTCTGATAGTTTTTCGCAGCATTGATACCTCCTTGCGCTGCGATGGAGTGTGCACGGCGGGGGCTATCCTGGAAACAAAATACTTTTACTTTGTACCCAAGCTCCCCCAAGGCAGCAGCTGCAGAGGCACCGGCTAAACCGGTTCCAATCACAATTACTTCCAGGCTGCGTTTATTGGCAGGGTTAACCAGTTTACAGGTTGCTTTGTAATTTTTCCACTTTGTATCTAACGGACCGGCAGGAATTTTTGAATTGAGCATATCGTATCAAATTCGGTTATCGTACAAGTTTAAGAGGTATTTTTTTGGTAGCCAGCTTTTGTGCTATGTGTGTGGCTTTTGTTGCGTCGCACACTTCAACGTTTGTACTTATTCGATCCACTTGAGGTACATCGCAACGGGCATCAATGCAAATAACACACTTACAAGGATTGAAAAACCCAATCCCACAGAGTTTAACAACAAAAGGTAACGATTGTTGCTTACACCAATCGTACGAAAGGCGCTTTGGAAACCGTGCAGCAAATGCCAGAACAACGAAATACATCCAACAATGTACACGATCACCACCCACAGTTCGCTGAAGGTTACTTTCATTAATCCAAACATATCGTGCATCAATACACCATTGTATTCAACCGGGAATTCAAGCCCGGCCTCTGTAAAACGGGCAGGTACCCAAAAATGGCTGAAGTGAATTACGAAAAATAACAGGAGAAGTGTTCCGAGCAAACCCATGCTGCGGCTGTACCATTTGCTTCCTTTATTACCCATATCAACCGCATAGGCTGTTGAACGGGCTTTTTGGTTTTGCAGCGTAAGCATGTATCCTTGCACAATGTGCAACACAATACCCGCCATTAACCCAACTTCCAGAATCCGGATAAGAACGGTAGAAGCCATAAAATGCGCCGCTTTGTTAAACATCTGACCATTATCATCAGGGTTAAACAAATCAGCAAAAATGGTAGCATTAATACTTACGTGAATAATTAAAAAGGAAATAAGAAACAAGCCCGTAAGGCCCATCACTAATTTTTTACCAATTGAAGAAGTAAACATCTGCTTGAACGTCATAACAAAATAGTTTTGGGAAGCCGTTGCAAATTTAGGGTATGAACAGTTCCAAAATGCAATAAGTATGATTTATACAATAAAAAATGCCCTTGTTACAAGGGCATTGAAAGAGATCATTGTATTGAATGAATTACTAAAAGCGGATACCGAGTGTTAGTCCGGCTCTTACACCCGCCCACGGACCATCAACAATTGCTTTTACATTGTTTGCATTTACCTCTGCCGTAATTTTTGTTAACGGCAGATCGAAATCGTTAATGATGTTTCTGATTTCGTCCTGTTCATTAGCGGTTAAAGCTGGTGATGGAATTCCACTGAGGGTTCCGCTGCTGGTACCATAATGCCCGCCCAATATCCACCAGTCGAGTGTAACCACTTTTCCGAGCTGCCATTGTGCACCAAACATTAAACCGCCACTGTGGGTTGTAACATCACCTTTTAATTTGATGGTTTTGGTACCACCACCATCGGCATCAAATTCAATGGGCAATTCTTCTGAATTAAATTTTGCAAAGCGGTAATAAGGAGCAATATAAAAACCACGGCCATACCCTTTTTTACTCAGATAAAACCGTACCTCAGGTGTTACGGCAAAATTGCCGGCTTTAAAATCATTGATGGCCTGCGTAACCTGTGGTTCGCCGGAACCTACAGCTTCGATGATGTTATTTTTAAAAGGTAAACCGCCTGTTGGCATGGTGCGCACACCCAATGCAAGCGACACATGTTTGCTCAACACACGCTCGTACTGGAATGAATAGTTTCTTAAACCAAGGGCCATCAGGTTTACCTTCACAATATTTTTCTTGATCTCTGTTTTTTGTTTGGGAGCTCCGGCTGGCTGCTGTTTAGAACCACCCGATTGCTGATCGAGACTTGATTGAGCAGTTAGTAAAGTGGTGCTGCTGCATAACAAAGCGGCAAGCAGCAGGAGGCGATTACGTTTCATACGATTCTGTTTTTTGAAATGTGGATTGAGTAATTGGGTAAAGTTGCAGCTTCTTTTGGCAACAATCTATACCTACAAGGGGGTATTTTTCCCGAACGGAAAAATCATACTTCAAGTCGCTTGTTTTGCTCGGCGTCAATTTTTTTGAACAGGTGGTAGGGCTTATAAATGCGCCAGTTATCCAATTCCATTAATTCAAGATAACGGTTGAGTTTTAGTTTCTTGAAATCATATTGGGTTTGTTCGGGCATGTTGAGGATAATGGTCCAGCCATTTTCATCCACACATTCTTCGTACCATTCCTGGTAATAATCTTTTTCGCTGCTGTGAAAGTTGAGTACGCTTTCGGCAATGAGTATAAACTTGTAAATACCTTCCGCCATCAGTTTATCGATCACTTCACGTTTCAATTCCATAATGTCGTTCTCAATTGCATCGTTCCATTCGCCGATCATTTCAATGATGGCATATTTCTCTGCATAATCAGCGATGAGTATTTTTAGGTACAGGGTGCGGCTGCCAAATTCATCCCATTGCGGATGGATATAGTAGTTGTAAACTGTGTGCGAAAATTCAAATTCAGAGTACTGCCGCCCGAAAAAAGGAGACCGTTCATCTTCTTCCGTTGTGTAAATATGACGCCAGTTATAAAAAGGTTCGATCGTATGCATAGTTATTCTTCCCTGCACTATACAGGTAACTACTGCAAAGTTGAACGATGAAGCGTTAAATAAAAAATTAAAATCAGTTTTCGGTGCAGTCGTTAAAATAATTCACCTGCTGCAAAATTGTACAAGGATGCGTGTAATTGAACAGGGTTGCTTTAATCAAATCCTGCAGTTCATTACGGCTCATACAAAACGCCTGATTTTGCAAGGAAAGTTTGTACGCATTGATTTTGTGAAAAGCTAAACGGGCGAGCTGGCTGGTATGATCTTCAATAATTGAAAATTCATCTGCAATGTGCGACTGGTCGTCGAAAAATAGTTTGATCATTGGACACTGGTTTTGGTTTTACGAATACTTGGATAAATCAATGTGAATATAAGCAGAATGGTTTTTATATTCAACAGGCCAACCCGTTTAAAGTTCAATTTTAAGTGAAAGTACTTACTGTTGTGCGGATTCTTCGGCCTGCTGACGTTCTGCTTCCAACGCTGTTTCTGTAACAATCATCTGTACATCATTCAGCTCTTCAAACACGTGCCCGTCTTCATAACCTACTGACACATATACGGAGAGTATTTGCTTTGCCAGTCCTTTGAAGGTTCCCTTAACGGGTGTGCAATCATTAAAATCACGGCCCACAGCCAGTTTTACATGGTGTGAGGTAGCCCACACGTTATTGGTTGGGTCAATGCCGGTCCAGCCAAGTTGCGGCACCCATGCTTCTACCCATGCATGCGTTGCTCCTTCGCCCCGCATGCCGTTTTTGTTGGGACAGATATAACCACTCACATACCGTGATGGGATTCCCATGGTACGCAGCAATTGTAACAGCACATGTGCAAAATCCTGGCATACACCGCTGCGATGCTCCAATATTTCATCCACTGTTGTTTCAATATTGGTAATGCCTTTGATGTATTTGAACGCAGAAAAAATATGAGCAGAACATGCTTCTACAATCTGTACAATTGATTTGTGTCCGCAATCGAGCGACTGTATGATTTCTTCAATTGCGTGTGTCGATTGAATTTCTTCCGGTCGTGCCAACTCAAGCAGATGAAAATCTTTTTCAAGATATGAAGCCAGTTCCCGGAGTGTTGCGGGCGCATGCGGCATTTCATCACCTGCAATGGTACGAACCACTACACGGCTATCAATAACAAGTGACGTATGTGCTTCCAGCAAACTGAAATCGGCACAACGGTTACCCCAGTAATCCAAAAAGAAAAACATTTCCGGATCGGAAGTAATGGTTACTTCGTGTTGCAAAATATCCTGCTGACCGGAAGCAACTGGATAGATACGCAACTGATTTACACTTTCCTTTACAGGCCTGTTGTACGTATATTTCGTAACGTGATGAATCTGAAAAACCGGCATCCTTGAATTTAAGCGTACGAGAAAAATTGTTGTCCCAATACATGTGAAAATTTCAACAGGTCCTGTTTGGTATCCTGTAAAAAGCGTTGCAATGTAATTTGTTTGATGGAGCTTTCATCAGCAAATTTTACACGGCTGTAGATACGTCCAAATTCCCGGTACAGCATTTCTTTTTGAGGAGGTTCGTTTTCTTCCAACACTTCTTTGAGGTATTTTTCCAACCGTGACAGCGAATAAACAACCGACCGTGGGAACTGCTGATTAAACACTGCCTGGTTCAGCACATTGCCATTAATAGCATGGCTTTGGTAATGCTTCAAATGCAATTCGTAACCGGAAAGCGACAGCAACAGGTTGCGCCAGTAGAAAATATCTTTGTGTTCATCCAGTTCAAAATTCACCTGTTCAAAATGTTTGTACGTAATATCGGCAGTGAGCACAGCCCGTTCAATAAAACGACCCAGGCTCATAAAATTCCAACCCATTCCACGAGGCATGGTAGTATCGGTAACACCAACATAGGTAAGACAAAGCTTCAACAACCGGTCGATGGTTGGCAACGCTTCAGCACCTGCCAGTTTTTTTTCTAATCCCGATTGATTAACGGTGTGATACATGAGGTTCACTTCTTCCCACACTTCTTTTGTAATATGATCCTGCATGCCTCTTGCATTTTCTCTTGCTTTGTTGATGATACAACGCAATGAATTGGGATTCGACTGCCGCAGAATGATGTATTGCAATGTATTGGCCGATGAATGTTCCAGTTCTTTTATTTCATCGTTGGTAAGATGGCCAAATGTTTCCAACACCGGCCGCCATGAATACACATCATACGAACCTTTATCGAGCGACAGTACATAATTGGTGAGCAATACACGCAACAATCCTTCGGCCCGTTCCATATAACGGTTCATCCAGAACATTGAATCAGCAACACGAGATAACATGTATGATCTTTGGTTTTAGGTTTATGATTTGTTTCTGGTCAAACAGTACGGTCACCCTTACTTGTAACCAGCAACCTGCATCTGTTTTTCTTCTTATTTCCTACTTTCCACTTTGAACTTTCCATTTTCTCTCAATCTACCACCCACGTATCCTTACTGCCACCACCCTGCGATGAGTTTACAACTAATGAACCTTCTTTCAACGCAACACGTGTTAAACCACCGGGCACAATTTTTACCCCATCCGGCCCACACAATGCATATGGACGAAGATCCACATGTCTTGCCCGTAACTGCCCATCAATAAAACATGGAACAGTTGATAATTGAATAATGGGTTGTGCAATAAACTCTCTCGGACTTTTTTCAATGGCGTTGATGAACAAACGTATTTCTTCATCGCTAGCTTTGTTACCCATGAGCATACCATATCCCCCACTCTGATTGGTTCGCTTCACCACCATCTTCTGTATATTTTCAAATACATATTTGCGTTCATCTTCATTACTCAACTGATAGGTTGGAACATTTTGCAAAATGGGATCTTCGTTCAAATAATATTTTATCATGGCCGGCACATAAGCATATACGGCTTTATCATCGGCCACTCCATTTCCTACTGCATTTGCAAGAGCAACAGTTCCTTTCCTGTAGGCACCCATGATACCGGGCACACCCAACATACTATCGGGTTTGAACAACAACGGATCCATGTATTCATCATCAATGCGGCGATAAATTACATCTACCTGTTGCAACCCGCCGGTTGTTTTCATATACACTTTGTGATTGTCAATTACCAAATCTCTTCCTTCCACCAGCTGAATACCCATTTGCCGTGCAAGAAATGTATGTTCGTAATAGGCCGAATTATAAATACCTGGCGTAAGTAACACAACAGTTGGATTGGAAACCGGTCTGGGCGACAATGCCATTAAATTATTATGCAACAGTAACGGATAATTATTCACCATCCGCACTTTTGCTTTTGCCAAAAGATCGGGGAACAGGCGTTTGGTTACTTCCCTGTTCTCCAGCATATACGATACGCCTGATGGGGTACGTAAATTATCTTCCAGAATATAAAACGTTCCATCTTCGCCACGAATTAAATCAATACCGGAAATGTGCACGTAAATATTATGCGGCACTTTAATACCGGCTACTTCCCGCAGGTAATGCTGACAGGATGCAATCAACTCACCGGGAATAATTCCATCTTTAATGATCTGCTGTTCGTGATATATGTCTTTTAAAAAAAGGTTCAACGCTTTCAACCGTTGTGTAATTCCTTTTTCTACATGATCCCATTCTGCGGCAGTAATAATGCGGGGAAGAATATCAAATGGAAAGATGCGCTCTATGCCTGCATCATCGCTATACACCGTAAAGGTGATGCCCTGGTTCATGAACAGTTCACCTGCGAGTTTATGTTTGAAATGCAGTTCATCAATGCTATGCTCCCGGATTGTTTCAACCAGCTTTTGATAAGGCAGCCGGATGTGGCCGCTTTTCTGCATTTCGTCAAACAATGCAGGGCCGGTCTGATAATGCTTTATCAGTTGTTCGCTGTCCATCATGATTTTGAGTGTTAATAAAACAAAAAGAGTCGCATACGTACTGATTCTTGTACGGCAGGCAACTCTTTGCTCAATTTAGGGAAAAAGAAAATGTGGATGAAAAAAAATTATACTGCTTTCAATAAAAATTCTTTTAACTGTACAAACGACACATCCATAACAGTTGACTTTTTCGAAAGATCAATGATTTCGTTTACTGATGCGGGCAATGGTATTGATTGTTGCAGCACCGGTTCCACCACATCATAAAACTTTACCGGATGCGCCGTTTCGAGGAACATTCCCTTTAATGCAGGATGTAGCTGAAGGTATTGTTCCAAAGCCAGGTAGCCAACTGCTCCATGTGGATCGAGTGTATATCCGGTTGCATCGAATACCCGTTTCATGGTTTGTTTTGTTTTTTCATCTGTTATACTTACACTGCTGAATTTCTCTTTCAGCTGCGGAAACTGTTGATGGAATAATTCGAGAATGCGAACAAAATTGCTGGGGTTGCCCACATCCATCGCATTGCTGATGGTTGCAACAGCAGCTTTGGGTTGGTATTGCTGATTGTGCATATACTGCGGCACCACATCGTTGGCATTGCAGGCTGCAATAAAATGCTGCACCGGTAGTCCACTCATGTTTGCTAGAATGCCTGCACAAATATTACCGAAGTTGCCACTGGGGACTGAAACAACCGGCGGCAGATCTTTTTGCTTCCATTGTTTGTACGCAAAGAAATAATAAAACTGTTGCGGCAACCATCTTGCTACATTAATAGAGTTCGCTGATGTAAGAAATAATTGCTTGTTGAGATCAGAATCGGTAAACGCCTGCTTTACTAACTGCTGACAATCATCGAATGTGCCGTTTACTTCCAATGCACGAATGTTTTTACCAAGTGTGGTGAGTTGTTTTTCCTGCACGCTGCTTACTTTACCGCTGGGATAAAGAATCACCACATCCACTCCATCCACATCATAAAAACCATTGGCAACAGCACCGCCTGTGTCGCCGCTGGTAGCAACGAGTACTGTAACCCTGAGCGGAGTCGAAGGGTTTTGTTGCCGTGCATTGAGCGAAGTTGAAATGCCGGCTTTTGTAAAGTAACCCAAACATCGGCTCATAAAACGGGCTCCCACATCTTTAAACGCCAAGGTTGGTCCGTGAAATAATTCGAGTGAAGAGATGTTATCTGTTACCGGCACTAATGGTATTGGAAAGTTGACTGTTTCTGATACTATACGGAACAGTTCTTCTTCTTTTATTTCGTTACCTACATACGGTTTGATGACACGAAAAGCAATTTCTTCGTTGCTGATATTTTCGATGTTACTGATAATATCCTTATCAACCTGCGGAATAATTTCGGGGAAATACAATCCTTTGTCGGGCGCTTGTCCGAGTATGGTAGCTTCTTTAAACGAAGCGGTGGACGATTGTTTATTAAGACTGTAGTAGTTCAATTTGAAAATTTGAAAATTTGAAAATTGGTTTATCGTGTGCAGATGAGCTGTTCACCATTCACTATTGGCCATTCATCTCCTCCACTCCATTTTGTGCAATGGCAGTAACATAGGTTTTATATTCAATGCCGAGACGTTGAAATACTTCCTGCATAATGGCTTCTACAGCTTTTGCAGTTGCTTCGTTTGTGCTCAACATAAAAATAGAAGGACCACTGCCCGAAATACCACCACCTAATGCACCTGCATCTTTGCTTCTTGTTTTGATCTCATCAAAGCCGGGAATTAAAATGCTGCGTACCGGTTCAATGATCACATCTTCCAGGCTTCGACCGATCAACGCTGTATCGCCTTTTTCAAAACCGGCAACTAATCCGGCAATATTGCCCCATTGTTTAATGGCATCTTTCAGCAATACTTCTTTGCGTAGTATTTGTCGGGCATCGCTGGTCTTAACTTCTATCTGCGGATGCACAACAGTTACAAACAAAGATGGAGAGTTGAGCGGAACAATATCCAACGGATGAATGGAGCGGATAAGCGTTACACCACCGGTGATGCAGGGTGTAATGTTATCAGCATGCTTTACACCGCTCGCCAGCTTTTCACCGTTCATAGCAAACTGTACCAACTCTTCTTTCGTAAAACGATTTTCCAATAAGAGGTTGGCTGCAACTGCTGCACCTGCTGCACTGGCTGCACTGGAACCTAATCCACTACCGGGCTTAATGTGTTTTTCAATTTCTACTTCAAAGCCAACGTTACCACCGAGCTTTTCCATGATCGACAGTAACACCACACCCGCTACATTTTTTTCAGCTTCGGTTGGTAAGTTGTAATCATCTTTATTGGTGATGACAACTTTCGGTTCATCGATCAACTTCAGTTTCATAATATCATAAGGCTCTTTCAAAGCCATACCTAATATATCGAAACCGCAAACGAGGTTGGCAACAGTGGCCGGACATTTCACTACTACTGTTTGCCCCCCGGCCCCTAAAGGGGAGCTATTAACATCCTGGTTTAAATTATGATCGGCGCTCATGTTATTTCATTTAATCTTTATCAGTTAAATATTGCTGCTTTACTCCCTTTAGGGTTGGGGCTGCATTGCTCTTAAAATATCTGCAAATACTCCACTGGCTGTAACTTCAGCACCGGCTCCGGCACCTTTCACCACCATCGGTTGTTCTTTATAACGATCAGTATAGAATAACACCACATTATCTTTTCCATACAAATGATACAGATCGTGTTGCGGCGGAATATGCTGTAAGCCCACGCCTGCTTTACCATCTGCAAAGCTTGCCACAAATTTCAGCTTGCAGTTTTCTGCATGTGCTTTCTCGTAAATAGCTTTAAAGTGTGCTTCTTCTTTTTTCATGGCTTCGTAGAAATCAGCAACACTGCCCTGCATACAACTGTCGGGCAGGAAGCCATTGCAGCTGATCTCTTCCATTTCCATCTGCACACCTGCTTCACGTGCAAGAATAAGAATCTTGCGCATTACATCTGTACCACTTAAATCCAAACGTGGATCAGGTTCGGTGTAACCTTCATCCTGCGCCTGTTTTACTACATCGGCAAATGGTTTGCTGCCATCGTAGTTATTAAACACAAAGTTGAGTGTACCACTTAACACTGCTTCCATGCGATGTACACGATCGCCGCTGCGCATCAAATCGTTCAAAGTACCAATGATGGGCAAGCCTGCTCCAACATTGGTTTCAAATAAGAATGGTGCATTGTATTCAGCCGATAAATGTTTGAGCTTTTTGTAATTGCTGAGTTTGGATGAAGCTGCTACTTTGTTGCAAGCAACTACTGCAATACTTTTTTCGAGCAGTGATGCATATACATCAGCAATAGCTGCGTTCGCTGTTACATCTACAAAAACAGAATTGCGTAAATTCTTTTGTTCAATGGCTTGTATAAACGTTTGCAAGTCGGCTGTTTCACCTTGCTGCAATAATTTTTCCCAGTTATCAAGATTTACCGCATTATCGTTGATCAGCATTTTGCGGCTGTTGCTCAAACCTGCGATATTGATCTGCAAGCGCAGATGTTCACCTAAGAATGCTTCCTGCTGTTTAATCTGTGCCAGCAATTTTTTACCAACGTTACCTGTACCAACAATAAATAAATTGATCTGCTTTTTTGTTGTTTCAAAAAACTCTTCATGTAATACGTTTACTGCTTTGCGTACATCAGCAGTAGCAACCACTGCCGAAATATTCCGTTCAGTTGAACCTTGCGCAATAGCACGAATGTTGACACCATTGCGGCCCAGGGCAGCAAACATTCGCCCACTTATTCCGGTGTGGTGGCGCATCTGATCTCCTACCAACGCAACAATTGACAGATTGCTTTCAATATGCAACGGTTCTACTTTCTGTGTTGCAATTTCATATTCAAAGGTTTTATCAACTGCTTCCTTTGCCTTTGCTGCTGAGGCTGCATCTACACCCACACAAATTGAATGTTCACTGGAACCTTGTGTGATCAGAATTACGTTGATCTGTGCATTGGCCAGCGATGCAAACAAGCGACTGCTGAAACCGGGAATACCGATCATACCACTTCCTTCCAAACTGAGAAGTGCCAATGAATTGATACTTGAAATACCAGTAATAATATTGGTTGATTCGGGTTTGTGTTCAATCACTGTTCCGTGATCGGCTGCAGCAAATGTATTCTTGATCCATACCGGAATAGTCTTTGCCAATACGGGTTGAATGGTAGGCGGATAGATCACTTTTGCACCAAAGTGCGAAAGCTCCATTGCTTCCTGGTAAGAGATGGAAGGAATGATACGTGCATTAGGCACCCAGCGTGGATCGGCAGTCATCATTCCACTTACATCGGTCCATATTTCCAACGCACTTGCGTTTACTGCTGCTGCAAGAATAGCGGCTGTATAATCAGACCCGCCACGGCCCAGCGTTGTGGTAACATTTGCTGCATCGCTGGCAATAAAGCCGGGAACAACAATGAGTTTGGCAGACGATTTTTTTACATAGTCAACGATCTGTTGATTGGTACTTGTAAAATCAACCGCAGCATTGCTGTAATTGGAATTGGTGCGGATGAGTTCACGTGCATCTTTCCATTCGGCTGCAGTTCCGTTATTGTTGAAAGCAGCATGAATGATGGCTGATGATAACAATTCGCCATAACTCACCAGTTTATCTTTTGTACGCAATGATGATTCGCCGAGTAGAAAAATACCATTGCAGATATCTTCCATTTCATTGCAGTATTTCTTTACCATACTCAACACACTGCTTTGCTGCTGCACAGGAATCAATGCCTTTACTGTATCAAGATGCCGTGTTTCAATTTGTTTCAAAACGTCCTTGTACGTTTCATCTCCTGAAGAAGCTTTCGTGCCACAACTCAGTAAAAGATCGGTTGTGCCGCTCATTGCACTTACCACAACCATTACCGATGATTCGTTCAATTTATTCTTTACAATCGCAGCAACCTGTTTGATCGCTTCAGCACTTCCCATAGAAGTACCGCCAAATTTTATAACCAACATAGAAGATGAATGTTAAATGATCAGAAGATGTTTCCTGTTATGCAGCAATAAAGCCCGTGGGTTAATATAGTAATGTACAATCCGCTTAGCGGATCGTAGTTGTAAACGTAGTTGTACCAGTAGCTGAAGTAGCTATGGAAGTAGTAAATGTATGTACAACTGTCTGTTTCATTATGGGTGTAAAGTTAAACAGCCATTCTCATGCAACAAGCGTTAGTCTTCAAATAAATTTTGAACAACAAAAAAGAGCTGCCTCTTAGCAGCCCTTTGCAACAAGCGTCAGGAAAATATTATTGTACAACAAACTTCGCTGAATAAACTGTTTTGTCGTCCTTATTTAAAACCTTTACCAGGTACAAACCTTTGGTGATGGTTTGCTTCAACTCCACTCCTTCGTATTGACCCGGTCCGCTAACGTTCACTGTTTTATTGAACATAACTTTACCGGAGAGATCGAGTACCTGAATGGTATGAATGCCCGTGCCGGTTTCTTCAAAGTTTAATTGGAAACGATGTTCGGTTACAGGATTTGGGTACATGCTTATTTTTTGAATCCCAGTTTCAAAAGGTGAACGACCGGTTATATACTGCCCGTTGTTGATAGCCGAACGTGATGCAAGATTACTGCTTGCCAGATCGGAGGCATTGATCCGTTTCTCATTTCCAAAAGCAGGTTCTGCTGAAAGTTGATTAATGTCTAAAAAATAGTAACCTTGATTTCCATAGCTGCAGGTAATCAATACCCGGCCTTCCTCATCTGCTGCAGCCCCATTAATCGTAAAATTTTCAGGCAGGCCTTTAATAACTCCCAAATGAGTAGCAACTCTTGTAACCGGATCAATGCTGTACACAAGCTTTTTATGTGTGATGAGGTAGAGCAATCCATCTGTACCTGCTACCATATCCCCTCCCCAACTACTTGCTTGATCATGCACAGATGCTGCAGCATTGTTATTGGCATTTTGCAGGGAACCCAGATCTTTTAGTTCAGGCTTCTTACCGGTGCTGAATCGAAAAAGATGGCCTCCGTCGTTGGTTGCAGCATAACCATATCCGTCTGCACCAATCACCATACGTGTAATATGATTAGCTGGATTGTTCATATCCAAACTACTTAATAAAGGGGAGCTGATGGAAAAATATTTTGGGGTGGAAGGCTGACTAACATCTGCCCAACGAAGTTCAGGCAACCGAAGCGGAATAAAAAAAAGACGTTGGCTACCCCCATGAAATGCAGCAGCAGCAACAGTGGATTCTGTTGGTGCACCAAAGCTCATACGCTCTGTGATGCTGTTATAAATACCTGTTTGCTGAAACGAAGCATCGAAAATGGTTTGTAAACCTTCGCTCTGTTTACTGTTTATCGATTGAATGTTTGTCCAGTTAACCTGGTTCTCAGGCGAACTGATAACATAAATGAGCGAAGAACGCTGTGCAAAAACTGAAGTAGCAAATAAAAGGAGAACAGAAAGTAGACTTTTCGATTTCATAACATTAAGTTTTGGTGCTTAGTGGCGAACAATGCATAAGATACAACCAATTAGCAGGAATTCCATACCTTCTAATTACAATTTTATAAACATCCTGTTGGTTACGATAGATTATTTACCGATTGAGGTGAGGGCTTTTTTTACTGTACCATGTGTAAGGAGCAGATCTTTGGCAGCTTCATAATCAGCAAGCCCGCTGCGGAGCATGAGCATTTTTACGCCACGGTCAACTAATTTTTCATTGCTGAGTTGCATGTTCACCATCCGGTTATCTTCCACCCTTCCCAACTGGATCATTACAGAAGTGGAGATCATATTGAGCACCAGTTTTTGTGCGGTACCGCTTTTCATGCGGGTACTTCCGGTTACAAATTCAGGTCCTACCACCACTTCAATGGGAAAGTCGGCGGCAGCCGAAACCGGTGAACCGGGATTACAACTGATGCTGCCTGTAATAATATTGCGTTTGCGACATTCTTCCAATGCCCCGATTACATAGGGTGTGGTGCCGCTGGCAGCAATACCGATCACCACATCTTTTTCTGAAACCTGGTGAGCTTCCAGATCGGCCCAGCCTTGCTCTTTACTGTCTTCCGCAAATTCCACAGCATTGGTAATGGCTTTTTCGCCTCCGGCAATAATGCCGATCACCAAACCATACGGAACACCATATGTTGGAGGACATTCGCTGGCATCCACAATTCCCAGCCGACCGCTGGTGCCGGCGCCAATATAAAATAAACGACCACCCATGAGCATTTTATCGCTAATGGCCGAGACCAATGGTTCTATTTGGGGAATGGCTTTTGCAACAGCCGCAGGCACTACACTGTCTTCTTTGTTGATGTTGAGCAGCAGGTCGGCCACGCTCATGTCTTCGAGATGATGATAATTTGATTCCTGTTCTGTGATTCGTACAAATTGGTCTGGCATATTCGCAAAATTAGCTATGATATTCAATTAAACCCTGCATTGGATTTTTTAATACCCGTCCCATCTGCAATTCGTACGAATGACACATCGTTTTCAGCACATCTTTGAATGCATAAGCCACGCCACCCGTAAAGTGGATTGGATACAGCCAGCTCTCCCTGAATTTATACAGATGATTGTAGAAAAACTCATTGAACGAATCTTCAATAATATTTTCCACCATGTAATGTCCACGGTTCTCGGCCAGGAACAAGGTAAACGAAGCCATATACCGGTTGGGCAAGGGCTTGCGGTACACATGATCCAGAATTTCAACCCGGTTGGTTTTGTATTTGGCGTTGAACCGGTCGAGCAGATCGGCATCAAAGGTGTTGTATAAAAAATGCTGAATTACTTTTCGTCCCAGGTAGGCTCCGCTCCCCTCATCGCCCAGAACATAACCCAGTCCCGGACTGTTTTTTGTAATGCGTATTCCGTTGAAGTAACAGGAGTTGGAGCCCGTTCCTAAAATACAGGCCACTCCTTTTTCATGACCGCACAATGCTTTTGCCGCCCCCATCATGTCGTGGTCCACTTTAATTTTAGCAGCGGTGGGAAAAACGAATTTCAATGCGTTTTTTACACTCTTGATATTGTGCTCGCTGCTGCAGCCGGTACCATAAAAATAGATCTCATCAATGCGGTCTTTTTTCATAGAAGGCTTCAACTCTTTCATGAGCATGGCAGCAATTTCATCGCTGGTCATCAGGAAGGGACTGATTCCTTGGGTAAAGAAGATGGTTTTCTTTTTTCCTTTCATCAAACACCATTCAGCTTTTGTTGCGCCGCTGTCTGCAATAAGTTTATTCACACTCATACCGCTATTACGTTTTTCGGGCCTTTGCTGTAAAATATAAAAAATGAAACAAAAGCGTGAGGGCAATATGCTTTATTTTCGTGAAATTCGCCGTTCTTTTTACACGAAAGCGTTTTCATGAATCAAAAGAAAGTACAAGTCTGGTTGCCTGTTTTACTATCCGTTACACTTATTATAGGAATGTTCTTTGGGTATAAACTCAAAGATAATATGGGTGCCTACGGCCCCTCTTTTTTTGGCAAAGCACAACGCAACCCGGTACAGGAAATCCTTGAACTGGTAAAGCAGAAATATGTTGACACGGTGAATACCGATTCTCTGGGCCAGTATGCGATCCAGGATATGCTCAATCAACTCGACCCCCATTCCACTTATATTCCACCGGTTGAACTGCAAATGGTGAATGAAGAAATGGCTGGTAATTTTCAGGGTGTGGGAATTGAATTTATGATGTTGAATGATACGTTGCATGTATTGCACGTGCTGCCAAAAGGCCCGGCTGAAAAAGCAGGCATCCAGGTAGGCGATCAATTGCTGAGCGCCAACGATTCAATTGTATCGGGCGTAAAACGCAAGTATGAAGAGGTACGCAAATTTTTCCGTGGACCGAAAGGAACGGAAGTAACGGTGAAGCTGATCCGCAACGGAAAGCCTTCTGAAATAATCATTCAAAGGGGCATTATCCCGATCAAAAGTGTGGATGCTGCTTATATGATCGAACCAACGGTGGCGTACATCCGGGTCAATAAATTTTCAAGTACTACCTATGAAGAATTCATGCAAAACCTGGAACGCCTGCAGAAAGAAGGGATGAAACAGCTTATCCTCGATCTACGTGGTAACGGTGGTGGTATGCTGGATGATGCCGTACAAATGGCCGATGAATTTTTAGATGGCAATAAAGAAATTGTTTATACCGAAGGAAAATCATACCCACGACAAAGTTATACTGCCCGTCGCCCGGGTTTGTTTGAAGAAGGGAAACTGATCCTGTTGATCGATGAAGGCTCTGCCTCTGCCAGTGAGGTGCTGGCGGGTGCCTTGCAGGATTGGGACCGTGCTACCATTCTGGGCCGCCGTTCGTTTGGCAAAGGGTTGGTGCAGGAACAGTTCAGCTTGAGCGATGGCAGTGCCATCCGTTTAACGGTTTCCCGGTACTTCACTCCCATTGGCCGCAGTATTCAAAAGCCGTACAGCCCCGGCGATAAATCGGGTTACCGGGCAGAAGTAACATCCCGTTTAACCAATGGTGAATTATTGCATGGCGATTCGGCGGCACACAACGGAAAAAAATACAAAACAAAAGGCGGACGCATTGTGTATGGTGGTGGCGGCATTTCGCCGGATGTATATGTGCCGGTTGATACGGCTGATCAATTACCAAAGGCCAACCGGATGCAGATGAGAGAACAGATCAGCGATGCTGCGTACATTTATTTTCTGGCACAAAAAGCAAATCTCAGCAAATTAAAAACACCTGCCGATCTGCAGGCTTATATTGCTGCTGACGCTGCTTCACTCAACAATTATTTGAACAGGTTCGCAGCTCAAAAAGACAGTGTTGGTTTTAACTCACTTACGGAACGTCAACAGGCAACAGTCAAAAAGAATTTCATCAGTACCCTTAGCCGTTACATTTGGCACACCGAAGGGTTTATTAAAATGCGAAACTTCTACGATCCGCTTGTTTTGAAAGCATTACAGGAGTTGAAAAAATAAAAGAAAGCGATCCGCCTCGGCAGGTCGCTTTTCTTTTTGAGATAAGGTTGTTCTGTAAAATGTATTATTCTTTATCCAGCACTTCTTTCTTTTCAATGCGGTACGAAAGGATCAAACCAATACCGCCGCAAATCGCCAGCAACGAGAAGTACATCACCGGATTATCGTCATCAATTTTCAATACATACGTGTGCATAATGTAAGCAAGGAATAAACCTACACCGGCACCTACCAGTAACAATCCCCATTTAAGATTTCGATACGGAGCCGGGCGGTTAGCGAATTCTTTCGGATTCATGCCTTTTTCAATCATCGACATATTTTCCTTGTTACGTAAGTAGTAAAGACCAAATGCCAACGCCATTGCTCCCAGAGGAACCAGTATCGGAATTAAAATTTCAGGACCCATAGTATTTGTTTTTTTGTTTTAAAATGTGTTCTGCAACTATGACTACGCATTGTTTGGGCGGGTTACAGGTATTTTCATCTTTTTTAAAATTGTTTGTCTTTTCAGGGGTTAACTGTGGTCGGTGAGGACACCGACCATGGCGGAACTACTCAGGGCTAAAGCCCTTACACGCTACCGTAATTAACCCCAGTCTTAAGACTGGGGTTATACCAAACCAAGTCATAAAAGGCTTTAGCCCTGATAATTTTTGCTAAACATTGTTTAAGCTAAAAATTCTGTTCAACTTTATAAAAAACATTGTAACCCATTCCAAACAGGCAGCGTCTTAACCCTTAGATATGCAGGCAGGCCCATCGGATAAAGAGATCATCGCACTTGTATTACAAGGCAATCAACGGTCGTTTGAGGTATTGGTGAACCGGTACCAGGCGTTTGTATTTACGATTGCTTTGCGTTACACCAAAAACCGGGAGGATGCCGAAGAAGTGGCCCAGAACGCATTTATAAAAGCATACCGTTGTTTGAATGATTACCGGGGCGATGCAAAATTCAGCACCTGGCTGTATACCATTGTTACATCGTTATGCCTGACGTTTTTACGTAAGAAAAAACTCACCGTGCATTCCATTGATCAGGATGGGGTATTTGAACTGGCCGATCACCAGGAATCAGCGATGCGGGCAGATCGTGTGGAAGAAAAATCAAAAGTGAAACTGGTAAACGATGCTATTGCAACGCTGCCACCCGACGATGCAAAACTGTTATTGCTGTTTTACAAAGCTGAACAAAGCCTTGAAGAAATTGCTTTGATACTGGGCATTCAACCAAATAATGCAAAAGTAAAACTGCACCGGGCCCGGCAAAAACTGAAAGAGAATATGCAAAAACATTTTGCAGTGGAACTGGAAGACTATATTCAATCTTAAAAAAATCGTTTGTATGAATACGCAACAAATGGATGAAATGATCTGGAATTACATTGATGGTACTGCTGCGGCAGATGATGTTGTAGTTACAGAGAAAATGATCGCTGCCGATGCAACATGGCGCAGCAAATACCAGGAGTTGAAAGAAGTGCATCAATTGCTGCAAACAGAACTGGAGCTGGAACAACCTTCGTTACGTTTCAGTAAAAATGTAATGGAACAAATACAGGGCTTAACACCTGCTCCTGCTACCAATCAATATGTAAACAAAACCATCATCCGTTCCATTGCGTTCTTTTTCATTATAAGTATCGTGAGTTTTTTGATCTATGGATTTACTTTGATCGACTGGTCACCTGCTTCTACAACTACAACTTACAAAATACCAACCGTTGATTATACCGCTATGTTCAGCAGTACATGGATCAATGTAGTATTGATGATCACTGTTGTACTTGGGTTAATGTTAATGGATGGTTATCTCCGTCGTAAGAGGAAGACGGCTTAAGTCCACTTCAGGGAATCATCGTAACTTCGCCAGCTCAAAGCCAAGTTGCGATATGAATATTAAAAACAATATACTTGAAACAATCGGCAACACGCCGATCATTCGTTTAAACAAGATCACCAAAAATTTACCCTGCACTGTTACTGCCAAAGTGGATTATTTCAACCCGGGCAATTCCATCAAAGACCGTATGGCGTTGAAGATGGTAGAAGTGGCTGAACAGGAAGGTAAACTAAAACCGGGCGGTACTATCATTGAAGGTACAAGCGGAAATACCGGAATGGGCTTGGCATTAGCAGCTGTTGTAAAAGGTTACAAATGCATTTTTGTTACAACCGATAAACAATCAAAAGAAAAAGCAGATATTTTAAAAGCAGTTGGCGCCGAAGTAATTGTTTGTCCCACCAATGTACTACCGGAAGATCCACGAAGTTATTATAGTGTGGCGGCACGTTTGGCAAAGGAAGTTCCCAACTCCATTCACATGAACCAGTATGATAATCTGGCGAACCGGCTGGCGCATTATGAAACAACAGGTCCTGAAATCTGGGAACAAACCGATGGAAAAATTACACACTTTGTTTGTACAGCAGGCACTGGTGGCACAATCACCGGTACGGCAAAATACTTAAAAGAAAAAAATCCCAACATACAGGTATGGGCCATTGATGTATATGGTTCGTTACTCACCAAGTATTTCCGTACCGGCGAAATTGATATGAACGAAGTGCATCCATATATCAGCGAAGGATTTGGTGAAGATTTTGTGCCGAAGAATTATGACATGAGTGTGATCGATCACTTTGAACAGGTAACAGATAAAGATGGTGCAGTAATGGCACGCCGGCTTGCAAAAGAAGAAGGTTTGTTTTGCGGTTACAGTGCAGGCAGTTGCTTACAGGGCTTGATGCAGTTAAAAGACCGTTTGAAAAAAGATGACCTGGTTGTTTGTGTATTTCATGATCATGGCAGCCGCTATGTAGGGAAAGTGTACAACGATCAATGGATGATGGAGCGTGGTTTTCTGGATGTAAAAACATTCAAGGATATTGTTTCATCCCGTGCACATAACCGCTTGATCAGCATTGAACCTACCCATACTGTTGCGGAAGCTGTAGAGCTGATGAAGAAATACGATATCGAACAAATACCGGTGATCAATAGCAGCGGACAAATTGGTTCCATCTCTGAAAACGGATTGTTTGATAAAGTATTTACCAACCCCGAAATAAAACATGCCAGTGTGGAAGCGGTTATGGAAGCACCATTACCGATTGTATCGTTCGATACTCCCATTGAACGTTTAAGCACGCTGATCACCAAAGAAAATGGTGCTGTATTAAGCAAAGATGAAGCCGGCAATTTCCATATTGTTACCAAGTATGATATCATTCAATCGCTGGCAAAGTAAGAACATTAATACGATAAAACAGGAACGCCGCTTTTCAGCGGCGTTCCTGTTTGTATAATCAAACATCAGTTTACTTAAAACCGTTCCACTTTCGTTTTTGTTTATCAAACACCCAATAAATTTCATTTGAGTAGGAGAAATTAAAATAGGTTTCAATTTCAAAATCAATGGGAAGTTTAACAACCTGGCTCATGTAACCACTTTTACTGTCGTACAGTTCCACTTGTTTTTTTACAATATTCAACAAGCCAATTTCTGCACCCTTAATTCCTGTATAAATAATTGAACGGACATTGTAGGTTTCTTCAAAGTCGGTTTGACTGAAGTTCGTTGCATCATTTGCATTCATAGCACCGAAATGCAGTTGAATACTCTTGCGTTTATCCGAACCATCAGTAGAATAACAAACTACATTGAGACCATCTAAGAAAAGAACTTCGTTCCCATCTGTATTTAACACACCGGCACTGTTATCATCGGGCTGGTTGCGTCCTTCTTTGTTGATATTGATCTTTTCCGGCATTCCTTTTTTATCCAGATCATAGGCAAACCAACCAAAATCTTTGTACGCATTTCCTTCCAGTTGCTTTGTTTTGGGATTGTACCAAAGCCCCCGCACATCAATGAGTGTTGCCTGCTCATCACCCGACACAACATCGCCTTTTTCATTAAAGATCACCAACGGAAAATTCATATTCCCGGCCTGTGCTGCGTAATATAATTTTTCTTTCGGGTGATAAACAACAGCAGCGCCATTGGCACCACCTTCCGGAATTATCATTTCCATTACTTTTTCGGCCGAAATGATCCTTAGTTCTTTATTACCGGCACTTGTTTTCTTATCAGTTTTATCACTTTCTGCATCACCAATAATTCCGGCCACAGCAGCAGGTTTCTTCTTTTGCGCATTTGCCTCTGTGCTTACAAATGCCATTGTTACTAACACTAAAAAAGGAAGGATACTATTTTTCATGCAACTGATTTATACTGCGAGTTACAACTATTTTTCTCATTTTTCAATACCGTCTGTCGGGTAAAAAAAAGCTTCCTTACAGGAAGCAATTTCACTATTTTTTAAACGTTGCTTACACTGCAAAACTGGTGCCGCAGCCGCAGGTTTTACTGGCATTGGGGTTGCTGAATGTAAATCCACGATTGCTCAGGCCGTTATCCCAATCAATCTGCATCCCAAACAGGTACATACCTTGGCCTTTATCCATAATACAGGGAATGCCTTCCACATCAAACACTTCATCATTCGCTTCTTTTTCATCAAAATCCAATACATAACTCAATCCGGAACAGCCGCCACCTTTTGCACCCACACGCAGAAACTTTCCTGCGCCCTGCTCTGCATGCAAGCGCTGCAATTCTGCAATGGCCGATGCTGTAAAACTTACCGGTGTTTGATTCAATGTTTCCATAACGTTTTATTTACTGCAAATTTACGCATGATCAGCCAATCTTCTGCAATCCTTGTTTTCAACTGCAAAAACCTATTTTTGCTGCAAGTCAATTATATATGGATACCATTTACTATTATTTATTCGGAGGTGCAATTGTTGTATTTGTAGCCCTGGCCCTTTACCTGCGTGCAAAAGGAAAAAAAGAACTACTGGAAGAACAACGGGTACTTGCACAACAGCAACAAACCCTGCAACAACAAGAGGCAGCCGCACCACCACAGCGAAAAGCGACTGTTACTGCCAATCCTGAAATGCTCCGTTTGCAGTTACAGGCCTATGAACGTATTACAATTCTTTGTGAACGCATCGGTTTACAAAACTTATTAGGCCGTTTACCTGTTACACAGGTATCTGCATCGGAATTGCAAAACCTGATGGTACAAAGTATTAAAACAGAATTTGAATACAATATCAGTCAACAATTGTATGTATCGACTCCGGCTTGGGATGGTGTAAAAAACCTGAAAGAGCAGAATATTTTTATTGTGAATGAACTGGCGTCCACTTTGCCTGCTGATGCAACCGGAACAGACCTCAGTAAAAAAATTGTTGAACTTTTATCGCATGATGAACATGTATCCTTACAAAACATTGTGGCTACACTCATCAACAACGAAGCAAAACAACTGATGGCGTAAGTCATTTTTAACGATTGCCTGCTTTATGGAAGAAAAAAAGATCTATACTGATTCGGGAATTGAAGTAAAACCGATTTATACTGCCGCAGACACTGAGCGAAGTCGAAGTGTAAATGCTGTTGATTCGAGCGAAGTCGAGAAACAACAAGAAGAACTTCCGGGGCAGTTTCCCTACACCCGTGGTGTGCAGCCCGATATGTATCGTGGCAAACTGTGGACCATGCGCCAGTACGCTGGCTTTTCCACGGCTGAAGAAAGTAACAAACGCTATCATTATTTACTATCGCAGGGAGTTAGTGGATTAAGTGTTGCATTTGATCTGCCCACACAAATTGGTTACGACAGTGATCATGCATTGGCCGAAGGTGAAGTAGGGAAAGTGGGTGTGGCCATTGACAGTATCGAAGATATTCAAACCTTATTTCATGGTATTAAGCTGGAAGATGTTTCCACATCCATGACCATTAATGCCACCGGTTTTATTCTTCTCTCCTTTTATGCAGCGCTTGCCAAACAGCAAGGAGCTGATTTAAAAAAAATCAGCGGCACTATTCAAAACGATATTTTAAAAGAATACGCTGCCAGGGGTACGTACATCTATCCGCCCAAACCCAGCATGCGCATCATCACCGATATTTTTGAATGGTGCAGCCATGAATTACCAAAATGGAATACCATTTCCATTAGTGGGTACCATATCCGTGAAGCCGGCAGTACAGCGCTGCAGGAAATTGCCTTTACACTTGCTAACGGTAAAGCATACGTGAAAGCAGCTTTGGAAAAAGGTTTGGACATCAATGTATTTGGCAAGCGACTCTCCTTCTTCTTCAACGCACATAATAATTTGTTTGAAGAAGCAGCCAAGTTTCGTGCAGCACGCCGTATGTGGGCACAGATGATGAAAGAGCTGGGCGCTACCGATCCCAAAGCCATGATGCTTCGCTTTCATACGCAAACCGGCGGCAGTACGTTAACCGCACAGCAACCACTTAATAATATTTCAAGAGTCACCATTCAAACCTTGGCTGCGGTGTTGGGTGGTACACAATCGTTACATACCAATGGGTATGATGAAGCGTTGAGCTTACCTACCGAAGAAGCAGCACGGATTGCATTGCGCACACAACAGATCGTAGCATTTGAAAGCGGTGCACCCGATACGGTTGATCCATTGGCCGGCAGTTATTATGTGGAAGCCCTCACCCATGAAATTGAGCAAAAAGCATGGGAACTGATTTCGAAGATCGATGTAATGGGCGGCAGCGTAAGTGCCATTGAGCAAGGGTTTATCCAGGATGAGATTGCACGCAGTGCTTACGAGTATCAACGCAATATTGAAAACGGTTCGAAGATCATTGTGGGCGTAAATAAATTCCAGGTGGAAGAAACAAATACCACTCCCGTTTTTAAAATTGATGACAGCATCCGGAGCATTCAAACAGCCAAACTGAATCAGTTGAAAAACAACCGTGATCCCGGCAAAGTGGATCAATGTCTGCAGGAGATCAATGACCGGGCCGGCAGCGGTGAAAACCTGATGCCAGCTGTGATCACCGCCGTGGAAAACAAATGTACATTGGGCGAAATTTCAGATGAATTGCGTGCTGTGTTTGGCGAGTATAAATAACCACCTTATCACAATCAGTGCGTCAACTAATGCAGGTTAGCCCATCTGTTTGTATATTCATCCATCTTTATTCAAATACTTGATTATGCCCAACAACAACTCAGCAGCCTCTCCTGTAATGAATGAACACATCGCTGCGTTCCTCAAAGAGCAATCAGTTGTTTCGATTGCCACAACTGTTAACGATGAACCGTATTGCGCCTCTTGCTATTATGCATTTGAGCCCACTGAAAATTTATTGGTATTTAAATCCGATGCTGATACCAGGCATATTGAAGATGCGTTAAAAAATAACCGGGTGGCCGGTACTATTTTACCCGATAAAATTACCAAGGCTAAAGTGAAGGGCGTACAGTTCAATGGAAACTTTATGAAGGCTGAAGGTGCTTATGGAAAGAAAGCAAAAGAAACTTATCTCAAAAAATTTCCGGTAGCAAGCATTTTCCGTGGCGATATCTGGGTGATTGAAATAACACGTATAAAATTTACCGATAACACATTGGTGTTTGGGAAGAAGTTATTGTGGGAACGATAAAACAAATCATCTTCCTGGTAAAGCGGATGTAATTAATGCATCCGCTTTTTACTTTTACAGAATCGCTTTCATCTTCGTTTTGGAACATCAATAGCAGGATGTCAATATACTAGTCATAGGTATCTTTTCCCGTAGTAACACTCCTATTGGTAAAACTTAAACTATAAGCGCCCCGTCCCGTAGGGACACTCTATCGGTAGAAATATACAAATGAGCAATTCCGTCCCGTAGGGACGGGCTATTCACAACACCTCTTTAAAAAGATATTGTTCTTCATAGGGCACTTCAAATTTTTCAAGAAACGCTTTATATTCCTCAAGAAATGTCTTGGTTTGATGGTGTAACTCCTGATTTTCTACATACCGAATCAAGGCGGGTAGTTGCGATTTGGAGTAAGAAAAAGCACCATATCCTTCCTGCCACTGAAAGTGCTCTTTTACAAATCGTTTTTCATTGATCCATTTGGAAGAATCGCCTTTCAAATGTTTCATTAATTCTGACAAGGATTGTGTTGGCCGCATTCCTATTACCACATGTACATGATCAGGCATTCCGTTTACAATGATCATCTTATGACCTGCATGTTGAATGATACCGGTAAAGTATTTATATAGTTCATTTTTCCATGTCAAGTCAATCAATGACTCCCGGTTCTGAACCGCAAAAATCAATTGCAAATGAATTTGGGTATAAGTGTTCGGCATAACTGTTCAATTTATCATCAAAATACAAATGGAATTTCACTGACACAATACAACAAACAGGCCGTCCCTACGGGACGGATTACCATTTCCACAACCCCCTCTACCGATCGCTTGTCCCTACGGGACAAAACCCCTTGAGAATTTCATTCATTTTTGCCTAAATGTGTTTTAGTAAATTATTGCAACCAGATAACCGAAAAATGGCGATCTGCTTTTTTATGGAGCAGCATCTCCCGTTGGTTTTGTTGAGATGTGTCGTAGTAACAAAACGCCTGGTAAAATTTCAATTCATTTTTATCCCTCAATATGCGACTGAATTTGATTGACCTTGCTGAATGTTGGAAAAATGGTGATCTGCTTTTCTTACCGGGCAATTATCCCCTCTAACTGGTTTACTTCAGATGTACCATAGGGACAAGCTATCTGTAGAACATCCATTTAAAAAAGTGTCCTGTCCCGTAGGGACAGTCTATTTATTTCATCCCGTTGTTCTTTGGCTGTAAATGCAACTCTGAAAACCGATAGTACCTAATCGTTAACTGATGCTTCATTTTTCTGTATCTTCCTTCAAATATTTTTTCGATGAAATACGTTTTTGCACTCTTGTTTTTTATCAGCACTTCAGCATACGCACAACAACCACCCGCTTTCATCACCGATAGCCTGGAACGTTACATTGAACGTGGCATGAAAGACTGGAACATTCCCGGTCTGGCCATCACAATTGTCAAAGATGGGAAGATCGTTTTCATTAAAGGCTATGGCGTACGTGAAGTGGGCAAGCCGGAGAAAGTGGATGGTAATACCCTGTTCATCATTGCATCCAATTCAAAATTGTTTACAGGAACAAGTTTGGCATTGGCCGAGCATGAAAAAAAATTATCGCTCGATGACAAGGTAACCAAATACATTCCCTGGTTCCGGTTGTACGATTCAACTTCTACCAAACTGGCAACCGTAAAAGATATGTTGTGCCATCGCTTAGGCACCAAAACATTCCAGGGCGATTTTACCTTCTGGAACAGTAACCTGCCAAAAGATTCCATCATCTGGAAAATGCGATTGCTGAAACCGGAAGGAGAATTCCGCCAGAACTATGGCTACTGCAATTCAGGTTTTTTAGTGGCTGGTGAAATTCTGCAAAAAACAACAGGCATCAGCTGGGAGCAATACGTAACCGACCGCATGCTCAACCCTATCGGCATGACGAATACCTATATGAACACAGCGGGTATGGCGAATCGTAAGAACGTAGCAGTTCCATACTCCAATTCGTTTGGACCGTTGAGCAAACTTCCGTACGATGAAATTGATAACCTCGGTCCGGCCACCAGCATGGTGAGTTGTGTAAATGATCTCAGCAAGTGGCTCATGTTTCAATTAGACAGTGGAAAGATCAATGGACAATCCGTTATTCCCTGGCAGGTATTACAAAAAACAAGAGATGGAAATATCTTAACGGGTACAAGAAAATCGCCTTACTACCCTACTCATTTCCGTGCATATGGTTTGGGTGAATACATGACCGATTATAATGGCAAACAAGTGTACTGGCACACCGGCGGTGCATTTGGTTTTGTAACCAATGTGTGTTTCATTCCCGAAGAAAAACTCGGTATCAGTATTCTCACCAACAACGATAATCAGAATTTCTTTGAAGCCCTGCGTTACCAGATCATGGATGCCTACTTGGGCGTACCCTATACCGACAGAAGTAAATTCTTATTACAGTTTCAACAACAGGATCAGGCATTAACTGATTCAAAAATAAAAGGCTGGGAAGAACGGGCTAAGAAAAAACCAAACTTACCGGTAAGTGCCGATGCGTTTGTGGGATCGTATTACAACCATGTGTATGGGAATATGCAGATCGTAAAAGAAAACAATGAACTCACGGTGTTACTAAGCCATCATCCAAAGCTGAGAGGCAAACTGGAATACATCGACAATAAAAATTTCTTACTCACATGGAATCATCCTTCGTATGGAAAGTTTGCAGTTCCGTTTGAGATCAAGAACAACAAAGTAAATGCCATTGAAATAAAAGCATCCGATTTTGTGGAATACGATGGCTATGTGTTTCTGAAAAACAATTAACTTGAACGATCGTAAAAAAATCAACGCATGAGAAAATTAATTCCTGTTTTCATTTTATTGCTGGCAGGCAGTACTGTTGCTGCGCAGAACATACAGCAGCTCATCGATCAAAAAGCAAAAGCATTGTTGCCGAAAGTGATCGAGTGGCGCAGGCATATTCATCAAAACCCGGAGCTGGGCAACCGTGAATTTAAAACAATGGAATACATCGCTGCACACTTGAAAAGTCTCGGCTTGGAAGTAACAACAGGTGTTGCAAAAACAGGTGTGGTTGCCATTTTAAAAGGCGGCAAGCCCGGTGCTGTAGTAGCATTGCGTGCTGATATCGATGGACTGCCCATCAAAGAACGGGTGGATATTCCTTACAAATCAAATGTAGTTGCTGATTATCTTGGACAGCAGGTTCCTGTAATGCATGCCTGCGGACATGATACACATGTTGCCATTTTAATGGGTACTGCCGAAGTGTTGGCAAGTATGAAAAAAGATGTACCTGGTACGGTGAAATTTATTTTTCAACCGGCAGAAGAAGGTCCCCCCGGTGATGAAGAAGGCGGTGCGCCGTTGATGGTGAAAGAAGGTGTCATGGAGAATCCAAAAGTGGATGCCATTTTTGGATTGCATATTTCTGCAGGACTTGAAATTGGAAAGATCAAATACAAAAGCGGATCATTTATGGCCAGTAGTGATTGGTTCACCATTACAGTAAAAGGGAAAGGAGCACATGGTTCTGCACCTTGGAATGGAATTGATCCGATCATGATATCAGCACAGATCATTAGCGGATTGCAAACCATTGTAAGCCGAAGTGAAGATCTCACCAAAGCACCGGTGGTGATCACGGTTGGAAAATTCAATGGTGGTGTGCGTGAAAATATTATTCCCGAAGAAGTAAGTTTCAGTGGTACGATCCGCACCTTGGATGCAGCCATGCAGAAAGATGTATATGAAAAAATCAGGCGCACGGCAACCAACATTGCAGAAGCATTTGGCGCCACTGCAGAAGTAGTGATCGATAATAAAACATTGGTTACGTATAATACGCCTGCATTAGTGAGCAACACCATCCCTTCTTTACAAAGGGCAGCCGGAGCAGACAATGTAAGCGAAGGAACATGGACAACAGGTGCCGAAGACTTTTCCTTCTTTGGTGAAAAAGCACCTGCGTTCTTTTTCAATTTAGGTGGTATGCCAAAGGGCGCACAACCCACTGGTCACCACACACCTGATTTTGTAATTGATGACAGTATGCTGGATGTGGGCGTAAAAGCGTTTTGCAATATTGTGTTTCATTACGGGAAAGTGAAGAAGTAAGAAATAGAAACACGGATAAAAATGATTGAAGCGGATGTATACAGATTTATTCTGTGTTCATCCGCTTTATCAGTGTTATCTGTGACTCTATTTACCGCTTCAAAAATTTATTCTTCAGCAATTGTTCCATCACTTCTTCTTTCTCACTTCGACTAATGGGAATACGATGTTCTCCAATACGGATTTCATTTCCATCGATCGCATCGATCCGGGCTGCATTTACAATAAACGATTTGTGTGTTTTGATAAATTGCGATGCCGGTAAATATTCTTCCACTGATTTCATGGTGAGATAGCTGATGTATTTTTTCTCAGCCGTATAAATGCACACATAGTTCTGCAAGGCTTCAACAAACTGCACATCGTTAAAAGCAATGCGTACAAAACGGTTATCGGCTTTGATGTAAAAATCAGTTTGCTGTTCTTCCTGTTCAATGCCTTTGTTCTGCTGCCGCAGTTCGTAATATTCTTTTGCTTTCATCGCCGCTTTCAAAAAACGATCGAATGAAATGGGCTTTACCAAATAATCCAACGCATTCACTTCAAAACCATCCAATGCATATTGCGGATAAGCAGTCGTAAAAATAACCGGTGGTGCGTTTTGCAGCGATTTAAAAAAATCAATGCCAGTGATCTTTGGCATTTGTATATCGAGCAACAGCAACTGCACATCCCCTTTGCTGATAAGATCAGCCGCTTTCAAGGGATGATCGAACTCCCCCACCAGTTGCAGAAAATCTACATCAGCCACATATTCTTTCAATCCCTTCCGGGCCAGCGGTTCATCATCAATTATCACAACTTTGATCAACATTACACATGCAGTTTAAGATGAGCAGTATATACTTCTGCTCCGTTTTGAATCGATAGATCGTACCGGCCGGGATATAACAATTCCAGTCTGCGTTGTACATTCTGCAAACCAATACCTCCGTTTTTTTCAGGAGCAATTGCATCTTCTTTTGAATTTTCCACAACAAAATCAAGCGTGCCATTTTGTTTGGAGAGCTGCACTTTTACATAGTTTGTTGCATGGCTGTGGTGTGAAATATGTTTGAATGCATTTTCCACAAACGAAACCAGCAGCAACGGCTCAATGGAAAAACCTTTTACATCGGGAGCAGCAGTAAATTCAACCTTGTATTGTTCATCTTTCCGTAGTTTCTGTAACGATACATAGTCGTTCAAAAAATCAATTTCTTTTTCAATGGGTATTTTATCATCGCCTGCTTCATACAACTGGTAACGCAACATATCCGAAAACTTATGCAATGCTTCCCTCGCTTCTTTGTTTTCTTTGTCAATTAAAAAATAAACAGCATTGATGGAGTTGAACAGAAAATGCGGATTGATCTGCGATTTCAGAAAACTCAATTCCGCTTCTGCTTTTTCTTTTGCCATATCAGCCATCTTCTTTTGCATGGCCGTATAATCAAACATCAGCTTAAAAGCAGCACCTGTAAGGACCAGGAAGAAATGCGGCATCACATTATCATACACCCTCGCTTTCCAATTGCCGGCTATATTCAGCAATGCCGGGTTGTTGGTGATGCGGCCAATGATATTCATTTTTAATAAGCTGCTGCAAACGATCAAGCCGATAAGAATAAACGCAAACAAAAAATAGTTCTTTTTGTACAGCAGTTTCGGGATCAGAAAATAATTAGTGAAGTACACCAGCGCCGCCAGGTCAACTACTTTGATCAAGGTTACTTTAAAAGCGGTGGCAGGCAAAGCATATCCCTCGTACCGGAACATGAACCATGTGCCGAACACCAGCATCCAGATGAGTACATGATGCAGTTTGTATTTCAAGAAAAACGGAGCGTTGTGCATACGCAAATTAAATGTACAAAATCTGCCTGTTAAAACCGATTACAGTACCTGCCGGTTTTTGCTGACGAAATGCAAACCTGCCGTTCGTCAAGGAACTAATGCAAAAGCTGTAAATCACTTGTATGAAAATGTTCCATCAACAATCTTTGTAGTACAAACACATTCACCATGAACCATATCATCATCTTCGCATTTGTTCTGCTGCTTCATTTGCCAGCAAGTTCCTGTGCACAACAACAACCAACAAAAGACATTAAAGTTGATCCGGGTGGTTGCGAAGGTTGTGAGGCGATTTACGAAAGCCCTATTCCATTTGAAAAATTAGAACCCATGGTTTGGTTACCTGATTGGAATTTACCCGGACAAAAATTAGCGGTGAGCGGAAGAGTATTCAAAGCAGATGGTAAAACGCCTGCCGAAGGAGTGATCATTTACATTTATCATACCGATCAAGCCGGTGTGTATCCAACCAAAGGCGATGAGAAAGGCTGGGCCAAACGCCATGGTTATTTGCGTGGCTGGATGAAAACGGATAAAGATGGTTTTTATAAATTCTTTACACTGCGTCCGGGTTCCTATCCAAACAGCAAAAGCCCGGCACATATTCATATTACGATTAAAGAACCGGGCAAGCAGGAATACTGGATCGATGAATTTTTATTTGACAATGATCCGTTTCTTACTACAGAAGAGCGTGGCCGTTTGCGTAACCGTGGCGGCAGTGGTATTCTTACACAAAAGCCCGGTGGCAGCATTGTAAAAGCGGAACGAAATATTTATCTGGGAAAAAATATACCGGGTTATCCGTTGTAAATGACGTTAACCATTAAACCTTAAAAAAATTAAAACATCAGTTGCTTTTAACTTTAGATTCAAATTTTAAGCTTGGATATTTTCTTTTGAACCACATTTCCCATTTGACCAAATCAGAAGACGAAAACCGTCGCCAGCCTATATAGCTTCCATCAGGATGAGCCTTGATACTTGTAGTTCGCTCCATGTATGTTATAGCAGTACCACAAACAATTGACTTATCGTAACCAGCATTTTTTTTCGAAATCGAATCTAAAATATTGTAATAGTAATAAAAAGAATCTACGTCCGAAACTTTACTTACTTCTTGTGAAACTTTGGTTTGAGCATAGCCGTAAGCACTGAATAAAACAATTCCTGATATCAGAAGATATTTCATAAAATCGTATTGACCTACTAAAAGAAAGTTCGTATTTGCTGAACAATTATTTCACCGGATTCCTCGCACCAAACAACAAACTTCCAATCCGCACCATTGTACTTCCCTCTTCTATTGCAAGTTGATAATCGCCACTCATGCCCATCGAGAGAATAGACAATTGGCTGTTGGCAATTGGCAAATCAGCATACCAGTCGAACAATGATTTCAAAGAACGAAACTCGCCTCTTACCTTCTCTGCATCATCGCTGAACGATGCCATTCCCATCAAACCACAAATCCGCACATTCTTCAATTGATCCAATCCATCAGCGCTCCTGTTATACATACTTTTTAATTCTTCTTCATCCAATCCAAACTTGGTTTCCTCTTGTGCAATATGCACCTGCAGCAGCACATCAATTACACGATTGTTTTTTGCAGCTTCTTTGTTGATCTCTTTCAGCAACTTAAAACTATCTACCCCATGGATCAATTGCACAAACGGTGCAATGTATTTTACTTTGTTGCTTTGAAGGTGGCCAATAAAATGCCAGCGGATATCTTTCGGCAGTTGTGCCTGTTTATCTACCAACTCCTGTACATAGTTCTCACCAAAATCACGTTGCCCCAATTCGTAGAGTGCAAGAACATCTTCCACCGGTTTGGTTTTACTCACCGCTACAAGCGTCACCTGCGTTGCATCTAATTCCTGTTTGATCGATTGATATGCTTCTGTATTTACTGCCATTGTGCAAAGTTGCTGAAAATAAAAATGTGCTGATCGTTTTCAAATCAGCACATTCAGAATATTGTTTTCAAGTTTAACCGCCGACAGGGTTTGTAACCGCTGTCGGGGTTCATTCATCATTTCAAAATACTTCTGCTGATCACAATCCGCTGCACCTCACTGGTTCCTTCGTAGATCTGTGTAATTTTTGCATCACGCATCAACCGCTCTACATGAAACTCTTTTACAAAACCATAACCGCCGTGTATCTGCACCGCTTCGGTGGCAGTCCACATCGCTGTTTCGCTGGCAAATACTTTGGCCATGGATGAACTAAGAGTATAATCGATATGATTGTCTTTTTCGAAAGCAGCTTTCAAACACAGCAAACGGGAAGCTTCAATTTTCGTTGCCATATCGGCCAGCTTAAACTGGATAGCCTGGTGATGCATAATTTCTTTACCAAAGGCTTTCCGTTGCTTGGAATAGGCCAACGCTAATTCATATGCACCGCTGGCAATACCCAATGCTTGTGCCGCAATCCCGATTCGTCCACCAGCCAATGTTTTCATCGCAAACTTGAAACCAAAGCCATCTTCACCAATGCGGTTTTCCTTCGGCACTTTTACATCCTGGAACGAAATACTGTGTGTATCACTTCCACGAATGCCGAGTTTATTTTCTTTGGCACCCACTGTAACACCGGGCCAGTTTTTTTCTACGATGAATGCATTGATGCCTTTGCTGCCTTTCGATTTATCAGTTTGGGCAATTACCAAATACACTGAAGCGGAATTACCATTGGTGATCCAGTTTTTGATACCGTTGATCACGTAATGATCGCCTTTGTCTTCAGCAGTTGTTTGCTGTGAAGTAGCATCGCTGCCGGCTTCCGGTTCGCTCAACAGAAATGCACCAATGTATAATTCACCATCTTTTTTACCCTGCGCCAGCGGTGTCAGGTATTTTTGTTTCTGTTCTTCACTTCCGTATTCCTGAAGGCCATAACAAACCAGGCTGTTGTTTACACTCATACACACACTCACACTCGCATCCACTTTGCTGATCTCTTCCATTGCCAGTACATAGCTCACCGTATCCATGCCGGAGCCACCGTATTCCGGTTTTACCATCATCCCCATAAAACCCAGATCGGCCAGTTTACTGATCTGTTCTTTGGGAAACTTCTGTAACTCATCCCGTTCAATAACACCGGGCAAACATTCGGTTTGGGCAAAGTCTCGTGCCGCTTTCTGAATCATCAACTGCTCTTCTGTGAATTCAAAATGCATAAATGAAAAATTTTGCGGCAAAGATAAGGGGATACTAACAGTTGACAGTATTTGGTATAATTTGTAACCAATTAAATACCAACTTGTGGGTATTTGTATCTTTGGGAAGCTTTGTAACTTTCAACCCAAAAATAACCCACAGCATGAAAGCAATTGGTCTTTTTACACTCTTTCTGTTTGCGTTCGGTTTTCAATCCACAGCCCAAAGTTGCCTAAGCGGCAATTGCAGTTCCGGTTTCGGAAAATTCAAATACGATAATGGCGATATCTATGAAGGCGAGTTCTACGACGATAAACGGGAAGGTTTTGGTGTGTACACCTGGAAAACCGGTGAAAAGTTTATTGGCGAAAGTCTGGGCAATGTGTTTAGTGGTTTTGGCGTAATGGAGTTCAGAGATGGCACAAAATACATTGGCGATTTTAAAAACGGAGAGTTTGATGGCGAAGGCGAAAAAACATACAGCAACGGCACCAAGCAAACCGGCATATTTGAAAAAGGGAAATACCTCGGCAAAATATCCTACTACGGAAAAGCAGTAGGCACCACCGGATGTTTAAATGGTGATTGCGACCAAGGTTATGGTATGAAATATTACAGTGGCAACGATCGCTATTTCGGTTACTTTAAAGATGGAAAACGTGATGGTTATGGTGCTTACTATTGGGATGATGGTACACGCTGGGTGGGTCAGTTTCAACAAAACCTGTTAACCGGCTATGGCACTTACTTTTTTATTACGGGTGAAAAATATGTAGGCTATTTCATCGACAGTAAACGCAACGGCTGGGGCATTAACTACGATCCTACGACCGGTGTTAAGAAAATTGGCTTCTGGAAAGATAATACACTCATCACTCCAAAAAGCTCAATGGGGAAAGATGGAAATACCACCGGCTGCATCAGCGGCGATTGTAAAAACGGTTACGGTAAATATGTGTACAACAACGGCTACTACGAAGGCTATTTTAAAAATGGCTACCGCAACGGAGAAGGCAAATACTATTTCGATATTGGCGATTTTTATGCAGGCAATTTTACCGATAACAAATTCAATGGTAAGGGAACGTATTACTATACCAATGGCGAACGCTATACCGGCGAATGGAAAGATCAACGCACACACGGCAAGGGTGAACTCGTTCAGTTTGATGGTACTTTGAAGATCGGTTATTGGCACGAAGGAAAATACCAGGATAAAACTACCAAGCCTCCCGGTTATGATGCATGGGTACGAAATAACTATGATGCAGGCACTACCACATCGGGTACCATAGCTTCAAACAGCAACACAAAACCAAACAACACAACCACAAACCCTACCAATACAAACAAACCAGGCAATACAACAAAACCAAACACAACCCCTGTAACCAATAACACGAAACCAAATAATAACCCGGTTACAACCAATAACAACAAGCCAACCAATCCAACAAACAACAACAATACCAACACCGGAAGCCCCACTGATTTCCTGGATAAAGTAAGCATCCGGAAAGGCTTGGCATTGGTGATCGGCAATTCAAAATATAGTTATTTCGGAAAGCTCAGCAACCCCGGCAATGATGTGGTATCTGTAACCAATGCCTTACGCAGCAGCGGGTTTGATGTGATTGTATTGAACGATGGCGACCGAAGTAAAATGGTGGAAAAACTGCGGGAATTTGCTGAACGGTTGAAAGGCTATGAAATGGGCATCTTCTATTATTCCGGGCATGGTGTAAAGAACGGATCTGAAAATTATATGGTACCTGTAGATGCCAATATGAAAAATCCGGAAGATGTACCGTTAAGTTGTCTGGGTTTATCAAATGTACTCACACGGATGGCATTGGCCGGAACAAAGATGAATATTGTGATACTCGATGCCTGTCGTACACCGTTTAAAGAAGGCAAAGGATCAACCGATGAATACGATCCCACACCCAGCCTCAACAGCAAATCAAGACCCGACGAAACAGGTATTTACTTTGCCACATCTGATGGAACGCCTGCATCCGATGGCGTGCCCGGCACCAATGGTATTTACACCGGTGAGCTGGTGAAATATTTAAAGTACATGTGCCAGGATGTGAAGATCGAAGATATTTTTAAACGTGTGGCCAGGGAAGTAAAATCAAAATCGAACAAAGTACAGGTGCCCGAAGCGAACAGCAATATCACCAAAGATTTTTATTATCAGTGTAAGCAATAAAGAAAGAAGTTACTAGTCGGGAAGTCAGAAAGACGGTTTGAAAAAAAATCGTCTTTCTGACTTCTGCTTTATAAGACTTCGCCCGCCGTGGTCGGTGTCCCCACCGACCAGTAATGCTGTTTAATTCACGTCATCAATTATAAAAGGAATGAAGTATTACTTTTACATATGTCACAAACCAAACTTGATGCAGATTACTGGAGCAATCGTTATAAACAACAGCAAACCGGTTGGGATATTGGCTATGGCTCCACTCCTTTGGTTGAATACCTGCAATCCATCACCGATAAAACAAGTTCGATACTTATTCCTGGCTGCGGTAATGCGTATGAAGCCGAATGGCTATTGCAACACGGTTTTACCAATGTTACCGTGCTGGATATTTCACCGGTGCTCACAGCAGCATTGAAAGAGCGTTTTAAAGATCAACCTCTCAACATTATCACAGGAGATTTTTTTGAACATCAACAACAATACGATCTCATTCTTGAGCAAACTTTTTTCTGTGCACTCGATCCTTCACTCCGTGAGCAATACATACAACACATGAACAGGTTGTTGAAACCCGGAGGTAAGCTAGTGGGCGTATTATTCAACCGGCAGTTCGAAGGCGGTCCACCCTTTGGCGGAACAAAAGAAGAATACGAACCACTGTTCAGCAAACAACTGCACATAAAAAAAATGGAGCTGTGTACCAACTCCATTCCGCCCAGCAAAGGGTCTGAATTATTTTTGATTGCTGAAAAGCATTAACCTCTTCCCATCTGACGCAGGTACGCCACATGCGATGCAATGGCCATGCGCATTTTCGGATACTCAATGTATTCTACATTAAACTCCTGGCAGGTTTGCTTAATGATGCGGCTGATGGCCGGGTAATGGATATGTGAGATCTTCGGGAACAAATGATGTTCTACCTGGAAATTCAAACCGCCCACCAACATTGAGATCAATTTATTTTTTGTGGCAAAGTTGGCAGTTGTTTTTAACTGGTGAATGGCCCACTCATCCTGCAAACGTCCATCTTCTTCACTCGGCATGGGGAAATGTGTATGCTCAACCGTATGTGCCAGTTGAAATACGATACTGATCACCACACCGGCAAACAACGTAGTTACCAAAAAGCCAACCAACCAGGGAACAAACCCTGCTACATAAATTGGCAAAGCAATAAAGATGAACAGATGCAATGCTTTGAATGCCCAGAACACAACATGATCTTTTACTTCCATTTTCTTCAACGGCATATTGCCGATCTTTTGCTTAAAATATTTCTGGTAATCCATTACAAAGATCCAGAGAATGTACAGCAGTGAATAGAGAAACCAGAAATAGTAGTGCTGGTATTTGTGCAGCTTGTATTTTTTCTGTGTGCTGCTCATCCGTAACCAGGGCTGAATATCGATATCATCATCTACCCCATCAATATTGGTATAGGCATGATGAATGATGTTGTGTTTGAAATTCCACATAAAGCTGCTGCCGCCTAACATGTTCAGTGAAAAAGCAGCCATGGTGTTCACCACTTTGTTGGTGCTGAAACTGCCGTGTGCACCGTCGTGCATTACATTAAAACCAATAGCGGCGATCAATCCGCCCAATACCAACGATTCAACAATACCCAACCATAAAACCGGTGTAAAGAAAACGAGATGAACATACACTGCTACCAATGCAACGCCAAATGCAATTGCTTTGAAATAGAGTTTAAAATTTCCGGTTGGTTTTGTCCGTTGTTCTTCGAAGTAAGAATTGACCCTTCTCTTTAATTCTGTGTGGAAGGATTGTGCTGTTACAGCAAATTTAGGAGTGCTCATGTACTAAAAAAATAATTGGGCGAAGATAACAAATCTCCGCCGTTTATCCGCTAAACTGTGGAAGAATGACAGTGGATTAACAGTTCCACCTACAAACAAACATTAGGTGCTTACTTGGATAATTGCATCGAACGTGCTGATACCGATGCGTTTCTCTGTAATAAATCCTTCGCCGTATTCAACACCAATCCGTTTGCCAAACATTTTATGACGGCTGATGATGGTATCAAAATAAGCCGGTGTGGAGATATAAGTTTGTGGTTCATCAGCACTGTTACCGGTAGCTTGTGCATTGAACTGTGTACCGTATGCTTTGATACTTTCTACTTTCCGGTCGAACACCGAGCTGATATCAAAAATAAAATCAGGTTCTGCATAACGATCCTGGATATAATGAAACACATACTTTGGTCGCCATGCCTGCTGCGGCTCACCGCCAAATGTGGTTTCGATTTTACGAAGGCCCGATAAAAAACTTGCATCCGATACCAACTTTGAGGAACGACCATGATCGGGATGGCGATCGACCATTGCATTGCAGATCACAATCTCCGGTTGGTATTGACGAATTTTTTGAATGATCTGCAACTGATGTGCTTCATCGTTTTGAAAAAAACCATCCCGCATGCCTAGGTTTTCACGCACATGCACTCCCATGATCTTTGCTGCAATTGCAGCTTCTTCTTTTCTGGTTTCTGCTGTTCCTCTTGTTCCAAGCTCACCACGTGTAAGATCGATAACACCTACTTTTTTTCCGTTGTTGATCTCTACCATCAAGGTACCGGCACAACTTAATTCCACATCATCGGGATGAACGCCAAAGGCGAGTATATCTAATTTCATGCTTTTAATTTTTGGAGTGTGAAAGTAGGAAATAAGAAGAGAAGAACAAGAAAAGGAAACGTTGATTAACGGCTTCTTGAAGGTGCTGCAACGTTGGAATACGATGGCACACCCAAATACATCCGGTCGTATTCCTGTACAATCGATTCGATCTGTTTGTCGAATTGATCATCCTTGGGGTTCCAGCCTTGCTTTAAACTGCTGCCCACCACAAACATGAGCGTTTGATAAAACCCGGCTGTAAATCCGCCTTTCATTTCACGTACAATTTCATAACAGTTGTCACCGGTTTGGCGGTGGATCAACTTCATCAACACCTTTCCTTGGTAAATCGAAAGATCCGTTACCTTACTGGTGAAGGCAGCACGTAATTCTTTTTCTCTTGATTTGATGTATTTTTTTCGTTCTGCTTTGCCTTTGATGTGTTCCAGATGTTTGTTGACATCACTCATCACCACACCGGCCGAACGGGCATAGGGATAGGTTAGATAAACGGCATTGCGGAGCCTCGTCCAGCTGGCCCAGTATTTATCGGCATCTTTAGGATTTCCGCCCCATACAAACACTTCGCCGATTTCCCGGCCGCCGATCAATTCACCATTGATCACCATCGCCTTTACAAAAATGGTATCGTTTACTCCATATACGATGTCTAATACTTGTTTTGTGGGAACTGAATCGGGATGTGCCGGCAGCGGAGCACCCTGTGCAACTACTGTTTCACTGCCCAGCAGCAGCAAACCCATGAGTACAGATAAACATACTATTCGTTTCCGGCGATTCATTGACAGTGTAAATTAAGCTTTCTTGCCTGTTAATACAACAGACAGGAAGAATGTAACCGACGCTGCCTTGTGAAATTTTTCTTAATTCAACTTGAATGGATGCAGGCAAACAGCGTTTGTTGAAATTTGGAGTGATTATCAGATGATTTTTAAACAAGATGGTGCGTATATTTATGAGTTAGTGGCAACCCATAGAGACAGTTTAAAAATGAAAAGAGTTGACAATATTTATTTAACGACAGTTTGCTTAATGCTTTGCCTGACATTACTTCTATCTTGTCAGACAACAACTAAACAAAACGAAACGGAAAAGAGTGACACAATTCCAAAGACTCCACCTCCACCTGAGTGGGTTGACACTACAAAAACTCTTAAAGAGAAACTTTTGTTTGATTATATTTCTACTGCAAAGACTATCAAGCCAAGTCCAAGCAACGGAAAACCTTTTGACAAACTTGACTATGACAAATTAATTGCTTACGATTTTGCAGGTAGCGAAGAACCCTATCCAGCTGTAATCGACAGACAAGGAAAATTCGTTCCTGTTGTTTTAGGACAACAATACTTATCTCAAGAACAAGCTGACAAAATACTTTCTACTTTGACAAATAAATCAACTTATGGAGAAGCGACAGCAGCTTGTTTTCAACCACATTTTGCATTGGTGTTTTACAAAGACAATAAAATGATTAATCAAATCAATGTTTGTCTTGACTGCAATTACCTTATCTCTGACATTGCAATACCAGCAGAAACTCATAAAAAAGTAAATGCAGGAACAAAAGACGAATATGCTATAACAGGATTTACGGACAAAGGAAAGAAAGCAATTAAAGACTTATGCAAAGAATTAAACTTCAGTTATGGACAAGCCGACAAGAACTCAAAATAGAAATTGGGCTGCCACTAATCGAGTAGACGGCCTCGCCGCTTGTAAGCGATGAGGTACGCCTCTCACACCACTGTACGTACGGGTCTCGTATACAGCGGTTCGTTCAGTTGTGGAGATACTTTAAAATAGTAATCAAGCATTGATTCATAGCCTCGCTTTCTCAGTCGTTCCAACGTAATTGTTGTACCAAGTATCGGGCTTTGTGCTATGGCCCATCCGCCCTTTCTGGTTCGGCTCCATACATAGGCATGATGCTGATCTACTCCTAAACGTATCAGATTTTTTCGTTTACGTTCCGGTTTCTTCCAGTTATGCCAAATGCAATAGCGCAAGCGGTTGCGTAACCAACTGTCGAGGTCTTTGAGTTTGCCGTGAATACTTGCCATGCGGAAGTAATTCACCCATCCTCTGCCAACCTCTTTCAGTTTGGCAATGCGCCCGGCCACACTTGATGGAGTT
>JAEYWX010000029.1 GCA_023428755.1 Bacteroidota bacterium | reverse complement strand
AGCAACCCTAATTTGCTTTTGATTAATTTAGATTCTGATTTCATTATCTGACTTTTTGGGGTTAACTAATAAAGTGTCGTTACTTAAAGTTAATCCCAACTGTCAGATTAAGTCTTGACTAATTCAGTTAATTTGAATATTTTTTCAGAGTTTTCCATTTAAGCGTATTTATTTTTTTTCAATAGTTAGTGATGAGTTATGCTTATTTCGCAAACGAATCTTTCTTTTCAGGCGAGTCTCCTGAAAGGGACTCGCCGTCATGATTAAATCTAAACTTACTTTTTCCTTTTTCAAATATCCTCGATACGCACCATATAAAAAAGCGGCGAGTCGGCTCCGCCAAACATCGCCTGAGAACGTTTAATATTGATCACACGGATGGGAAGGAAGGATGGTATTACTATTAACCTTCTATCTCGAGCAAAATGTCATTTAGCTTAGGATAGTATTCAGTCACATTTGGCTCACCTCTCTTATTCAAAATTTCCACTTGATTCAAAATAGCCGACTTCAACTTGCTATACCTCGGAGGGTCAACAACTTTACTAAGTATTAGATATTCAAAGATCCAATCTGCACCACTGTCTGGCAAAGATGCTTTGCTATCGAGTATTGGTAAAATTAGATAATTATATAAATTCTTTAAACTTGAGAACATATCAAAAAAAGCTGACGCATTATTCGTAATATCTTTTTTCATTACTCCTAATGTTTGGCGAAAATCAGAATCATCAGCCGGAAAAAAATAATCTTCTTGTTTATTAAAAGACTCTCCGTCAAAAATGATACTATAATTGTTATTTTGATCAGTTTTAGACTTGAAACTAAACTTATCCTGCCATGTGTGCAAAACATTAAATCTTTTCATGTACAGAGGCTTTATAACCAGCGCCCTTGAATCTCTGTCAAGATCATACCCATCCCAATGTTGAATCTCAATTGCCTCAAAGCCATTATTATCTTTTTTTATAAACATATTATTCTTTTTTCTGAATTTAAATTCATTAAAAAAGAAATCCCCCTGAAGCTCTTCGACTATTTGATTGAATTTAGTTGGCATGTTTCCAGTCTTTTTTGTTATTTCTAACTTTCTTCTAATGCGAGTATCCTGCAAGGGACTCGTCTGCATCAAAGATTTTAATTAATAAGCTCAACCCTTGCCAATGCACCCGATTGCAAAGCATTGCAACTATAACCCGGAGCTTTATTTGGTTGCATCTGACAAAATATGATTTCATCCTTAATAATCTCAACTCTATCTAAAAGGCTGTTTTTAAAAACCCATTTAATGTCATCTTCGTGAAATTGTCGGAAAACGACTTGCTCACTTAATGGTTTGATTAAATGACTTATATTTTCAAATGGTAAATCGTCCACACTATCCCATTTTGTTTTTCGGGGAACTTGGTTGAAATTATAGAGCCAAACATCAGAAACAATTTCTTCTTCCTCTAATAAATAGGCATATAAAACAATACCATTTGCTTCAATTATAATTGAATATTTGCTATCCACGTCACAGTAGAACTTAAAGAAAAAATCATTTTCCATACTACGTCAAAGCTAAAGCTGTTTCTTTACTTTATAGTATCTGGGTGGGCTAATCCAAATAAAAAAGCGGCTCTTCTCAAAGCCGCTCTACTGTTTTCATTTGCAGGTTTATATTTTGAATAACCATTCGTGTGTATCGGCAGCACGGCCTTCACGTATATCTGTTAAACGGCGTTTCACTTCTGGAGAGATCGTCCATTTGTCTGTATCAAATTCCATCACAGTTTCTTTATAACGCAATTCTTTGATCATGGAAATAGTAGCTGCTGTACCGGTACCAAACACTTCTTTCAAGGTGCCATTCTGGTATGCCTCTACTAATTCATGAATACTGATGGGGCGTTCTTCAACGGTTAAACCCATATCTTTTAAAATCGCTATCACACTGTCTCTTGTAACACCTGCAAGAATAGTGCCTTCATCCAAATTTGGTGTGATGGCTGTGTTACCAATTACCACAAATCCATTCATCATCCCAAATTCCTGCAAGTATTTATGCTCAATGGCATCTGTCCACAATACCTGGTCGTAGCCTTTTTTCTTTGCTTCGTTGGTAGGATACATCGATGAACCGTAGTTGCCTGCTGCTTTTGCAAAACCAACACCACCGGGCACTGCACGTACAAAATGTTCTTCTACATAAATCTTCATCGGCACTGCATAGTAAGGGCCGGTAGGACAAAGAATGATCATGAACTTATACTTATCACTCGGCTTCACTCCTATTACATCATCATTCGCAAACATAAACGGACGGATGTATAATGAATGATCTTTTTTCATCGGTATCCAATCCTTATCCACTTCAATCAGCTTGCGCATGCCTTCAATAAAAATTTCTTCGGGTACCACAGGCATTTGCATACGTTCTGCTGATTTGTTGAAACGCTGAAAATTATCGAACGGTCGGAAAATATACGCTTCCCCATTTTCATGACGATAGGCTTTAATTCCTTCGAAAATACTTTGTCCGTAATGAATGGCTGCGTTTGCTGGCGAAATCGTAATGGGTTGATACGGTTTGATCTCTACATTCTTCCACTCACCATCTTCATAATCGGCCACCAGCATATGATCGGTAAAATGTTTACCAAACGGAACATTGCCGAGATCAAGACTGCTGAGTTTACTTGTTTCAGATTTAGTTATTAAAATATCCATAGCACCAATCATAACTCGTTATTTTTGTGCTGCAAAGAAACGAAAAAAATAAACAACGGTTTTACTGCTCATCAACTATGTCGTTTGAACACATTCAACTTACCGGAGATCAACTGGCCGATTTGTACGGCAAACAACTCGTAGTTGTTGAAAAAACGGACAATACTGCAAAAACTGAAACCAAAGCTGCAGCACCTCCCCCAGTTACTGAAACAGTTGCAGGCACCACTCCTTTGCAGGGCATTACCGGTAAAAACAAAAAGCAGTTTGTATGGATGGTGGAAGAACATTATTTCCCTTACCTCAACGATGCTGATTTCCAGTTTTTGGGTGATGTGCTCACTGCCTGTAAAATGAACATGGAAGACATTGCCTTGGTGAACGTAGCCAACAACCGCAGCCGCTTCGATGAACTGCTGCAGCAATTGCAACCAAAATTCATCATTGCATCGGGTGTGCAGGTAGATGCACTTCCCATTCAAACAGCCGATTACCGTGTGCAACAGCAGCAAGATTATTTACTCTGCTGTACCGAAACGCTTGAGTCCATCCGTTCCGATAAAAGCAAAAAATCAAAACTCTGGCTGGCATTGAAACAAATGCTGGGCCTGTAAACCTGTTTATGCAACAACTCATTTTCGCCAGCGGCAACCGGCACAAAGCCGATGAAATTGAAGCCGCTCTTCCACAAGGCTTCCGCATCCTCATCATGAAAGATGCAGGTGTGGAGGAAGAAATTCCCGAACCGTTTGATACCCTCGAAGAAAATTCAAGACACAAAGCTCAGTTCTTAGCCAATCGGCTGCAACAGGATTGTTTTGCAGAAGATACTGGACTGGAAGTTGAAGCACTCAATGGCGAACCGGGTGTACGTTCGGCCCGGTATGCAGGTGAAGGAAAAGATTTTGCCGCCAATATTGACAAACTGCTGCTGAATATGCAGGGGCAAACCAATCGCCGTGCCCGTTTCCGCACCGTTTTTTCGCTTATCCGTAATGGTAAACTGTACCAGTTCGAAGGCATCTGTACTGGCACGATTATAGAAAATAAAACCGGAACAGGGGGATTTGGCTACGACCCTGTATTTTTACCCGACGGAAGTACACATACTTTTGCGGAGATGACCATGGAAGAAAAGAACCGTTTCAGTCACCGGAAAAAAGGATTGGAACAGATGATCGAATTCCTGAAAAAAAGTTAAGGAGATTTACAGATGCAAAGCAACCAAACGATACCTGATACCGACTTAATTACTGGATGCATTGCCGGCGATCGCAGAATGCAAAAAGCACTCTACGATAAATATGCCGGAAAAATGTACGCCGTTTGCCTCCGCTACATGGGCAATGCCGATGACGCACAGGATATTTTACAGGAAGGATTTGTAAAGATCTTCAAGAACCTGGAACGTTTCAGAGGCGAAGGATCATTTGAAGGATGGGTGCGCCGCATTTTTGTAAACACCGCCATTGAACAGATCCGTAAAAAGAAAACAGACTTATCATTAACAGAGAAAGAAGAAAGTATTGAATATAAATCCGTTTCGGCGATTGAAAACATCAACGAAAAGGATTTGATGAAGATCATTAAAGAACTGTCACCCGGTTACAGAAGTGTTTTTAACCTGTACGTGGTGGAAGGCTACAGCCACAAAGAGATCGGCGAATTACTGGGCATCAGCGAAGGCACCAGCAAATCGCAACTGGCCAGGGCAAGAATGATCTTACAGGAAAAAATTAAACGCTGAGCTGAATAAATCATGAACGACTCCCATCTTCAACAAATGCTTCTGCAAGCAGAAGTAACTCCACCGGAACTGGTGTGGGAGAAGATTGCTGTTGACCTTGATGAACTGGAAGCTGATAAACCCTTACAGCAACAGTTGCTGCAACTCGAAGAAGAAGCACCTTCCTTTATCTGGGACCAGTTGCAACCGGCATTAGACGATCTCTCGATTCAAAAAAAATTAAATGCTGTGGAAGAAATTGTTCCTGCCAGTGCGTGGGAGCACATTGAGCAGCAGTTGAATATTGAACAGAACGACAAAACTGTTGCAGCAGCATTTAACTCGATGGAGATTGCACCACCTTCAAATGCATGGAACAATATTGAACAGCTGTTGGATGAACAGCCAGCGAAGGTGATTCCCCTGAAAAGAACGGGTGCACGTATTTATCGTTTGGCCGCAGCCGCTGCTATTACAGGAATTTTAGCATGGGGTGGTTACCGTCTGCTCACTACAAATTCAACTGATCAAACGGTAACAATTGCTTCTGCTGAAACATCTAACACGCCTGATGTAGTGATCCCAATTCCTTCACAACAAGACAGCAGTGAAGATGATATAGTAAAAGAAGCAGCTCCTACCCGTGTACAAATTAAAGAACGCATCCGGCAGAATTTAAAATTGAACGATGCGGTTGCATACATTGAAACACCGGATCACAGTTTGGAAAATCATGTTCCTTACCAGGGTATTCATCATCAACGTGAACTCGTGCCACAGGAAACAAATGGCTTTTCTGAAAGCCAGTATTACATGTTGCTGAACGAAAACGGAGAGCTGGTTCGTGTATCGAAAAAAATAACCGATCTGAAATGTGTGGCCACTGCCAGTACCGCAAACGCAACCGCACAGGAATTAAAAGATTGTAATGACCAATTGAAACGCTGGCGTGAGAAAATGGCGATGGCAGCTGCACTTTCGGCATCAGCAGGTGATATTGATCTGAATCTACTCAGCAACAGTATTACCGATCAGCAATAAAACGTTTCATCATCGCTACCTTATAACATGTCACGCATTCGAATTACGCTCCCCTCCTCTTTTTCGTTTACTGCAACCATTCCTGTTCGTATTACCGATTTGAATTACGGCAACCATGTTGGGAATGATGCAATTCTTTCTATTATTCATGAAGCAAGGATGCAGTTTCTTACGCATCATGGTTTTACTGAACTCAATTGCGGAGGTGTTGGTTTGATCATGAGTGATGTGGGTATTGAATTTAAGAAGGAAGTGTTTTACGGCGATGTACTGGCGGTCAATATTGCAGCCACCGAATTCAGCAGTATTGGATTCGATCTGTATTATCAACTCCTGAAAACAGATCAAACAATTGTTGCTGCTGCAAAAACCGGGATGATCTGTTATAACTATGAGCAAAAGAAAATTGCACAGGTACCTGGGGTTGTGAAAGAGAAACTGGGAGGAGGCGAATAAGCAATTGGCAATAGAGAATCAGCAAAAAGCAAAACAGGAAATGCTGGTTTGTGTAAAACCAATCAAAGAAGATTACTTCATCAACTTTATTTCATTCAACAGCAGGGCAGCGTAGTTGCTGTTCAACTGTACCAATTCATTATACTTCTGTACAGCTTCTGCTTTTTTATTTTGTTTTATATGGCACCTGCCAATATAATAAACCGTTGTTTCAAAGCCCGGCTTTAATTCATTGGCTTTGTTTAAACGAAGCAATGCTTCGTCCATTCTGTTCAACGAAAAAAGAGAAAAACCCAGTTCAGAGTACGAAAGATAATTTTGCTCTTCAAAGCCAATGGCCTTTTGCAGAAAGGGAACTGCTTCGTTGAATTTACCGAGATCGTTATAACACCAGCCGATCCTGTAATGAATTTTTGATTCTGTACTGTCGAGTGAAAGTGCTTTCAGAAAATCAGCCAGCGCCAGTGTTGTATTCTTTTGTGCATCTTTATACAAATCACCTCTTGCAATGTATGCTTTGTTATACGAAGCATTTTGTTTGATCACCTGGTTAAAATCAGCCAGTGCTTCATTTATTTTACCCAGTTTGTATTTTGCAAATCCGGCTTCGTAAATAATTCGAAAGTTTGTGGGATCGATCTTTCGTGCATTCGTTAATGCAGCCAATGCAGAATCGTATTGTGCCAGTTCATTGTAACACCAGCCCAGTTCGTAATGAGCAGCCGACATTGCTGGTTTCTTTTCAATCATCTGCTTGAAAAGAGGAACCGCTGCTTCACACTTCCCTTCTCTCCGGAGTTTACGGGCTTCCTGGTACAGCTCGTCAGTTTTGTCTCCTTGCGCCTTTGCAGTTGAAAATCCTGCTACAAAGCAGATCAATATGAGAAACGTTTTGCACATTGGTATTTTATTCAAGACACATAAACAGGAAAATCCGCCTTACCTCAGCCGTTGTTCCAGATCTTCCAGCTTTCTTCTGCTTGTATCAACAACATATCAGCCCCGTTTTTGATCACCGCTCCCTGCTCCTCGGCTAACTGCAGAAAACGGGTCTTTTCAGGATTGTAGATGAGATCATAACAGAGAAAACGATTATTTATGCAATGATAAGGTAATGATGGTTTATCATGTACATTCGGTTGCATACCCAGTGGTGTAGTGTTGATAACTAATTCAACAGTCTGCATCATTGCTTCATCGAGTTCATCGTAGCTGAGTGTTGTAGCGGTTTTATTACGGGACACAATTTGAAAACGAATACCCAACTGCTGTAACACCCATGCCACAGCTTTCGCAGCACCACCTGTGCCAAGAATGAGCGCATGCTGATGATGTGGCTGAAGAAATGGTTCAATCGATTGACGAAACCCTGTTACATCTGTATTATGCCCAATGAGTTTGCCGTTTTTGATGTGGATACAATTACAGGCACCAATCTCCTGCACGGCTGCCGTTTGTTCATCCAAAAAAGGAAGTACAGCCTCTTTATAAGGAATGGTAACATTGATGCCTTCCAACCCTTTTACTTGCTGTAATAAAGCCGGCAATTCATTGATGGAAGGAATGGGATAGAGTTCATACGCACAGTTATGAATTCCTTCTTCCGCAAACTTCTGTGTGAAATATTTTTTTGAAAATGAATGACTCAACGGGTAGCCTATCAATCCAAATTGCCGCATTATGCTTTTTGTTTATCGAGGAACATATGGAATGTATCGCCACGTAAACCCAAACGCATGGTTTCCAGCGGAATTACTTCCGATGGAGCAATATTACCGAGGTTTACATTATGACCTACCAATTCAATAAAGTACAACTGCTGTGCTTTTTGTGGCGCTTCCCAAATGATCCTCTCTTCCGGAATCTGGGTTAAAATTTCCTGTACCAGCCCTTCCCGTACTTCACCACTTCCACGATAGATACCAACATTCCCTGCTTCTCTTGCTTCTGCAATTACGTAGGTTGAACCGGCTTCCAGTTCGGCACGCATCAGTTCGATCCACTTATACGGAGGAATAATATGCGCTGCATCTTTACTACCTACTTCGCTTAACACCGTTCCGTGCTTGGTCAGCTTTTCAATATAGCCGCATTTTTCAGCATGTGGAATTTCGATAGAACCATCACTCACCTCCATGTACTTCACCCCATATTCTTTACATACGCTGATATAATCTTCAAACTGATTGCGTATCAGAAATGCTTCAAACAAAGTTCCGCCAAAGTAAACCGGGATATTGTATGATGCATATACATCCAGCTTCTGCTTCAGATTTGGTGTTACGAACGATGTACCAAAGCCCAGCTTCACAATATCAACATGAGGCTCGGCAATGCTCATAAAATTCTTAGCCTCTTCTACACTCAACCCCTTATCCATAACCATTGTAATGCCATGCGTACGGGGTTTCTTATTACGTTCCGGAATCTGCGTTAGATTAAAATTCATTGAAAGTTCATTTTTTGGATCGGCGCAAAAATAGGAAAGCAGCAGCAACCTGCAAGTACAGATTTACTGACATTCGTCAGCATCAATCACTTACAATGAGCGGGAGCGTTTGTAACGGGCAATGAGATCTACCACCTGCGGATGCTGCAATAAACGTGGTTGCAACTCAATCAGTTTTTTGATGAGCTTGGGCGCTTTCGACATGGCATATTCTAATTGTGTAATCGCCTGCTTTGTTTTCCCGGTTGCAAAGAAGATAGCAGCCCTGTAAAAAATAAAGATGGGTTTGCCACCAGTTGTTTCATAAGCGGCCACTGCATATTCATCTGCATTTTCAAGGATGCTGGCCTTGAGCATACATTCCAGCATAGCACTCCAGCCTTTTACATTTTTGGGGCGGGCTTTTATAACATTGGCAAAATGTTCAATCGCTGTTTTGTATTCGCCAATTTCAACCAGTGCCATCCCCATTGCCAGATTATAATCGGGTTGCAGGCGATGAATACGAAGAGCCTGTTGCATTTGCTTGATAGCACTTTCATACTGTCCGTCGTTGATATAAGTGCAAGCTATTTTGTAATACAGCTTGCTGTCTTCGGGATTCATGTGCGAGGCTTTGCGATAGTGAAATCTCGCCTGTGCATATTGCCCCATACGGTCGTAGCAGTAACCTATCGCTTCATGGATTACTTCCTCCGGCCGGCTCAGCTCCAGCACTTTCTCCAGCATTTCAATTGCATCCTTGTACTTGCGTAAACGAATGTAGGCATCGCCGATATTGCGGTAAGCATAATCAAACTTTTCATCAATGGCAATGCAATACATATAAGCATCAATTGATTTCTCATATAGTTTGAGTCCCTGGTATGCAGCACCGAGGTTGAACCATGCCAGTTCGCTGTATGGATGATCGTTGATGATGTTGAGATGTAGTTTGATCGACTCTTCGTTACGGCCGGTAAAATCGGTCCAGAAACAGATCTTATAAAGCGCCTCTTCGTTAGTAGGCTCTTCTTCCAGAATGAGTTTAAGGCAATCGAATACTTTTTCGAACTCCTCGTAATCATCGTACACATCAGCCAGTTCAAAAAGCAGGCTCACCCGTTCCTCACCTGAAAACAATTGCAATGCTTCTTCCAGCAGTTCCACTGCTTTTTGCTGTTGATCGAGTGCCAGGTACGCATCTGTGCGGAGAATGTAGAGGTCTATATCGTTGCTGTCCAGTAATTCAGCCTGATCAAGCACATCCAGCGCCGCTTTGTACTGTCGGGTGGCTAACAACAAATCAGCCTTTTTGATATGCAACGCAGATGAATAAGGATAGATCTCAATGCCTAGTTCGGCTGCCTGAAGAGCTTGCGGGATGTCCTCTTTATCGTCGAAATGGTCAATGAGTTTTTCAAAACTCTCTTCTTCGAGGAAGGAATGTGAACGGCCGTTCTTTAAATTTTCAAATAAACGCAGCAATTCTCTGATCTCTTCTTTATCGTTTCTGGACGGGTTTTGTTTCATGTAGTTGCGGGTGGGTTACTGTAATTTACCCTCTATTTCATAAAAATTACTACGGCCATGTAACATTTAGTTATCAACATACGTTAATATATATGTAAAAATGTGATAAGCGGCTTCACTTATCCATCTATTAATCGTTAAATTTGTCAACAAATGACTGCCAAAGCTACATACCGCCAAAACTTTCTACGGAATAGTTTATTGCTTGTAAGCTGCATTGCTATCTTTTATTCCGCTTCATCCGCCAGTTTTACCTCTGGTGGCGGTAAAAAGAAGAATGCAAAATCAGTCATTACTTCCCTCAGTCTAAAGAACAACCCACTTAGCCTGCAAAATGGTTTTCGTTTTAAAAGCGGGTTTAGTTTTTCAAGCACAAACAATAATAATCTCGTAATGAGTGGCACTACTGTTCGTTTCCAGAAAGGAAACAACTTGTATGTGTTACCGGTGAAACAGAAAGTGGTGTTCAGTAAATTCAAAACTCCGCAAAAAGAAATCAAATAAAAAAATCCCGCTTCGAGCGGGATTTTTTATATGCTTAACTCTTTCTTGTTCGCTTGATCTCTTCGTAGGTCATTTCCCTGTATCCCGTTTTCGGCGTATCAAACATAGCGGAAGGAACCGGATCAAAGCTTACTTTATCAGCAATAAAGGTCACTTTCATTTTTCCTAATTCTGATTCGTATTCCAACGGAAAACCAGGCAGGTTTTTAAACTGTGCTCCGTAATCTTTGTTTTGAAAGGCCAGCTCCGTTGTGTAAAATACTTTAAAGGTGCTGCCATCTTTCAGCTTGGCGATCGCCAGTTTACAGTTATAACCCAATATCTTTTTTGTTTCAGGCAATAGTTCAAACTGGATGCCGGCGTATTTGCTGTTTCGATCTTCGTAATCGGCTTTCGTCATCCGTATCAGGATCTTCTGCTCACCATACTCATTCATTACAACGGCATTTCCAACCCTTGAATCATGAAGTGTAATGGTTTTACCCAGCACACTGGTTAACTCGGTACGTGTATTCACCGCCTTGAAAAAGATCTTTTGAGTGGCACCATCCAGCAGATCTGCTGCCTTGGTTTCGTTGTTTCCGGTATTCACTACAATGTTATAGGATACAGTGCCCTCACCGTACGCCTGCTGCGCCTGAAGCGTAGCCAAAGGAGCAAGAAGCAATACCACTAAACTGATCGTACAAAAATTCTTCATGATTATTCGTTGTTCAATACAGGCTAAAGATATAAAAATAGTATGCCAAGTTGCATTCTGCCACAAACAAAAAACCCCGACTGTACGGTCGGGGCTGTATAGCTTTTGTTAAGATTATTTTTTACCGCCTTGTTTCTTCTGCATATCCTGCAATTTCTGATTACTGTTCTGCATTTGTTCCAGGCGTTCCTGCCATTTTGATTTGGTGACAGGTTTCTTTTTATTCTCCTGCAATTTGGCATGGATCTTCTTTTCATCAATAATAAACTTCTGGATCACAAACTGCAAGCCTAAGGTTACAATGTTTGATACGGTATAATACCACGTTAAAGCCGATGGCAAACTGTTGAAGATAAACAGCAACATGATGGGGAAGAAATAGATCATGTACTTCATGATCGGGTTATCCTGTGTAGGCGTCATTTGCATGTTGTACACAGAAATAAGCAAGCTGGTAAGTGTAGCTGTGATTGTAAACAAGCTTACATGATCGCCATAAAACGGAATACTGAATGGAAGCGTGGCAATGGTATCGTACGATGACAGATCTTTTGCCCACAAAAAGGTTTCGCCTCTTAAACCAATATTGGCATTAAAGAAACTATACAGGGCGAAGAAGATCGGGATCTGCAACAATGCCGGAATACATCCTCCCAACGGATTTACACCCGCCTGGCGGAACAATTTCATTTGATCCATACTCATGGCCTGCTGATCGTTGCCATGCTTCTTTTTCAGCTCTTCAATTTCAGGGCGCAATACTTTCATCTTCGCACCACTCAAATAGCTGGAATAAGTAAGTGGCGAAATGATCAAACGGATAAAGAATGTAAGCAAGAGAATTACAATACCCATGCTGCCGATATATTTATCAATGAAATCAAACACGGGCATTACCACATAACGGTTAATGTATTTTACAAACGCAAAAATGCCATAACCCAATTGCACGTGGCTTTCAAGTTTATTATCGAATGCTTTTAAAATTTTGAAATCGTTGGGACCGTAATACAACTGCATGGGTACAGTTGCAGCCGATGCTCCGGCAAGGTTAAAGCGGAGAACCGATTTTACATCCATCACCTTTTGCAATGAATCTTCTTTCTCTTCCGGAACGGTCCAATTGGTTTCTGCATATGCAAAATTAGAAGCTGCAATAAGCGATGTATTAAAGAACTGTTGTTTTACACCGATCCATTTTGTTTTATCGCCAAACTTTTTGCTGTCGCCAGTTCCTGCTGCTTCAAAATCGTAATCACCATCTTCTACATAGCCAACATTGCTCTGGCCTTTTTCATATTTCAAATCACTTTCCTGCTGTTTGGCAGTAATATCCCAGTTCAGATTAAGAATGCCTTGCGTAAGAAGTTTATCGGCACCGGTCATTTGAATTGACCAATCGATAAGATAATTATTGTTCTTGATCGTGTAGGTATGCACAACGGTTTGGCCTTCTGCATTGGAAATGCTGAATTTGATTATTTGACCATCGGCCGTTTTTGTTATTTCACTTGGCGTAAAGTTCAGTTGCGACGTAAGTGCCGCTTTGTTGTTGCCAGTATTGATTGAATAAATTAGCTGATGCGCTTCTCCACCCAGTACTACCTGCTTGCCATCGTAACGTTTATAATTCTTCAACTCAACTGATTTGGGAAAACCACCTTTGTTGGTAAAGCTCACCTTCATCACTTCGTTTTCAACAGCTGTGAGTTGTTCTGCAAGTGCCGGTTGAAATTCACCTGCTGCCTGGGTTGCGATTGCTGAATCCTGTACAGCCGCCTGTTGTTTGGCAACTGCTGTATCGATCAGTTTACGCTTGGCAGCTTCTACTTTTGCAAGTGAATCGGCCGCCCGTTGCTTTTCAGCTTCCAGTGCACCTTGTTGACGTTGGGTAAAAAAGATATAACCAAACAGCAGCACCATCATTGCCACAAAACCAATTATCGTATTCCGGTCAAAATTCATCTGAGTATTTATTTTGGAGCGGCAAAGGTAGGTATTTGGGGGCAAGTATGAAGTAGGAGGTAATTTGAGATTTTAGATTGGCGATTGCAGATTTGTTTGCCCATTGCATATTGCCCATTGCCTATTAATTATTCACCTCTAACCATTCACAACTTACCACTCACCACTCCCTTTCTTTACCATTTCTTTTACAATAACTATTTTTACCACTCGTTTAATTCCTGCTTTAACCACTTAGCTGTTCCCGCTTTAACCAAGCTTAATAATTAAACCATTTTTATGAGTCAACCCACTACACCCATGTACGCAGGGGAAGCGTATGCCCCTACCCAAACCGATGAACTGCTTTGGTGGCTAGCGACAGCCGAAAAAGAACTGATCAAGGATTGTGTAGTTGACAGGAACCGCTACCGCATTGTTGGGATGAGCGTGCTAGCCACCTGGATATTTGCCACGCTTGCATGGACCTATTTTTTCTCAACTGTTATCGACAATGTATTTCTTTATGTTGGGAGTGGTGTGTTTATGGGCTTTGTGATCCTGAGTATCGATCGGGCACTCATCAAAGGCATTAACCAGTTCAACAAACGAAAATTCACTCCACTCCTCTTTCGTGGCGTACTGGCCTTAACCATTGGAACGTTTATGGCGCAACCTGCTATTCTTTTCATGTTTGATAAAGAAATCAACATGCAAGTATCGTTGGACAATGAAAAACGCAAACTCACCAAACGTACGGAGCTTGACCTGTTGTATAAAAACAGGAAAGATGAGTTGCTGAAAGAAAAAACCGATCTGCAAAAAGAACTGGCAGCGAAATATGCCGATGTAAATACGGCCCGTGAAAAATTTATTGCTGAAACAGATGGCAGTGGCGGCAGCGGCAAAGTAGGTATCCAGGATATTGCCATTGCCAAACGAAATGAATACCAAAAACTGGATGCTGAATACAAAGTATTGCAAACGCAACAGCAGCAACGGATTTCGGTCATTGATGAAGAGTTGAATCAAATGGAAACCACGATCAAGAAACAGGAAGCCGATTTTTTAAATTATCTCAACACCGGTTTTTTAACCCGTATTGAAGCCATGAATAATTTACTCAAAGAGAATGGCGCTTTACAGTTCCGTTATTATCTCATCTTAATTATTTTGATGCTGATTGAATTGATGCCGGTGATTGCCAAAACACTCTTGCCTGTGGGCGTGTACGATGAAAAAGTAAAACAGCGGGAAGCACTTGAAAAAATAATGGCAGCAGAAAGTGCCGATTATGAAAAAGACATGAAACGCCTGTACAACAAATTAGCCATGCAGCAGGATACAGAAACAATGGAAGAGTTTTTCCGTATGCAAAAAGATGAACAACGGAACAAACTCAATCATTTCGGCAAAGATTGGAAACGCAATGATGAAAATGTGCAGGGCTTCTGGGAAAAGATCAAACAACAAATGATTGGACGACCGGAGAATTAAATTCAGTTTATGGTTTGAGGTTTTTGGTTTCTTGTTACGACAACCTTTTGAATCTTATCAACCGGTTCAACTTTCAAGCAACCAAAAACCAAAAACTAAAAACTATAAATTATCAGATCATTTCACTTTCCAGCAGCGGATTTTTGATCGATTGCTGACGCTCCGAATATTCTTTTGCGGCCTTGATAAAATGTACAAACAGCGGTGCAGGATTCTCCACTGTACTTTTCAGTTCAGGATGATATTGTACACCAATAAAGAATGGATGCTTGGGATTTTCCATGATCTCCACCAAACCTGTTTCTGGATTTTTTCCACTGGGGATCATACCCGCTTTCTCAAATGCATCAAGATATTTGTTATTGAACTCGTAACGGTGACGGTGGCGTTCGTTGATCTCTAAACTTCCGTAGATCTGCTCAGCCAGTGTACCTGGTTTAATTTCGCAGGGATATGAACCCAGTCGCATAGTACCACCTTTGCTGGTGATCTTTTTCTGTTCTTCCATAATATCGATCACAGGATCGGGAGTATCAGCGTTCATTTCAAACGAATGAGCATCTTTTAATCCCAATACATTCCGAGCATATTCTACACAAGCCATTTGCATACCCAGGCAAATACCAAAGAACGGCAAGCCATTTTCACGGGCATACTTTATGGCCGTGATCTTTCCTTCAATACCACGGTTTCCAAAGCCAGGCGCTACTAATAAACCATCCAAACCAGCTAATTTCTCCGCAACGTTTTGGTCGGTAATAAATTCACTGTGCACATTCACCACATTCACCTTGCATTCGTTCATGGCTCCAGCATGAATAAAACTTTCAAGGATGGATTTATAGGCATCCTGCAGTTCAATGTACTTTCCAATCAATCCAATATTTACCTGACTCTTTGGGTATTTCAGTTTGTCAAGAAACTTCTTCCAATTTTCTAATTCTGGTTCGGGGAAAATGGTAACGCTGAGTTTGCGCAAACAGATAACATCCAGCTTTTCTTTGAGCATAAACAACGGCACTTCATAAATGGTAGAAGCGTCCATTGCTTCAATTACTGCTTCCGGTTTTACATTACAGAACAAAGCAATCTTGCGACGAATTTCTGTACTCAACGAACGTTCTGTTCTGCAAACAATAATATCAGGATGTACACCTTCCTGGCTCAGCAAACGAACACTGTGCTGGGTTGGCTTGGTTTTTAATTCTTTCGCTGCTTTCAAATAAGGAATCAATGTAAGATGAACCACCAGGCAATCCTCCTCCGGCAGTTCCCATTGGATCTGCCGCACAGCTTCTACAAACGGAAGCGATTCAATATCACCCACTGTTCCACCAATTTCTGTAATCACGATATCATACTTGCCATCTTTTCCTAATAACAACATGCGTCGTTTGATCTCATCGGTAATATGGGGAACTACCTGAACGGTTTTACCCAAATATGCACCTTCCCGTTCTTTGTTGATAACAGTTTGATAAATACGTCCGGTAGTTACATTGTTGGCCTGTGTTGTATGAATATTGAGGAAACGTTCGTAGTGACCAAGATCCAGATCGGTTTCGGCACCGTCTTCTGTTACGAAACACTCACCGTGCTCGTAAGGATTGAGGGTTCCAGGATCTACGTTGATGTATGGGTCGAACTTTTGGATAGTTACTTTAAACCCACGGGCCTGTAACAATTTTGCCAGCGAAGCTGCAATGATTCCTTTACCCAATGAAGATGTAACGCCACCGGTTACAAAAATGTACTTGGCCATAAAAATAAATTTTCAAGTTTAACGGACCTGCCTGAATGTAAAATGGAAGAATTAAATCGTGGAGGTCATGCAAACCTACGAGGATTTTTTTAATTGAAAAAAAACCATTGAATACTGTGGAAAAAACAAGGAAAGAAGAATTTGGAACTATTTCCCTATCGTTTCATAACTCGTCTTAATTCCTTTGATCAGCGATGAACTGAAGCCCATGTGTTCCATTTCATTCAATCCTGCAATGGTGCAACCACGTGGTGTAGTTACTTTATCAATTTCTGCTTCGGGATGCGATCCTTTCTGTATCAGTAATTCAGCAGCACCATTCACTGTTTGTGCTGCAATGAGTGTTGCTGTTTTTGCATCAAACCCAATTTCAATACCACCCTGTATGCTTGCACGGATATAACGCAATGCATACGCAATGCCACAGGCACCCAGTACTGTTGCTGCATCCATCAGTTTTTCTTCGATCAATGCTACACGACCCAGTTGTGAAAACAGATCGTGTACATAATCGAGTTGTTCCTGCACGGTATTTTTTGCACTGATGCAGGTCATACTTTCCTGTATGGCAATGGCCGTGTTTGGCATGGCACGCATAATGGGCATTTCATCGCCGATCCACTCCTGCATATCTTTTATCAGTACACCTGTAACCACACTTACCACTACATGCCGGGAAGCGTTCAATTCTTCTTTCATACCCAACAACACTTCTTTTATCTGAAAAGGCTTTACAGCCAGGATCACCAGATCGGCATAACGAACGGCTTCATTATTATCGTTGGTAACCAAAACACCTTTGCGCTCCAGATCTTCCAGCGTTTTGATATTTCGTTTGGTAACAATAATATGACTGGGAATGCAGAAACTACTTTTGATCAATCCTTCTGCAATCGCAACACCAAGGTTCCCGCCGCCGATAATGGCAATCTTCTTATTCATAACTGAGATTTTTTGCTAATAAAATGCCGCAGCGATTTTTCACTGCGGCATGCTTTTTCGTTAATGGGTTAAAGTTATTAATAATAACGATGACCAACGAGATAATTTTTTACATAATCGCTTACTCCATCTTCCAATGAAGCGAACGATCGGTTGTAACCTGCGTGTCTCAACTTCTGCATATCTGCTTCTGTGAAGTATTGATATTTATCCCTGATGTCTTCCGGCATATCAATAAACTCGATCTTTGTTTCCAGATCCAGCGCTTTGAATGTGGCAGCTACCAAGTCATGAAAGCTTCTTGCTTTACCGGTTCCCAAATTATAAATAGCAGATGCGGGCTGCTGTTCCATGAGCCATGCAATTACACTTACTACATCTTTTACATACACAAAGTCACGTAACTGCTCACCGTCTTTAAACCCTTCTTTGTGCGAACGGAATAATTTCATTGTTCCATTCTGCTGAATTTGATTGAACGCATGAAAGATGACACTGGCCATTCTGCCTTTGTGATATTCGTTGGGACCATACACATTAAAGAACTTTAAGCCAACCCAGAAAGGCGGATGATCATTTTGATGCAATACCCATTTATCAAATTCATTTTTTGAAATGCCATAGGGATTGAGCGGTTTCAGCTGATGACACAGAGCATGTTCATCTTTGTAACCCATTTCTCCATCGCCATACGTAGCAGCACTTGACGCATAAATCAGCGGCACATTATTCAATGTGCAATAGTTCCATATTTGTTGCGAATATTCAACGTTGAGATGCTGATGAATGGAATAATCAAATTCTGTTGTATCGGTTCGTGCCCCGAGGTGAATCACGAAATCGATTTGCGGTTTATCGTTGTACAGCCAGGTGAACAATTCTTCACGTTCTACTTGTTTTGTAAACTTCTTACCTGAAAAATTCGGCTGCTTTGCCTCACGGTTGAACTCATCTACCAGAATCAGATTGGCAAATCCATGCTCATTCAAATATTCAACCATGCAACTGCCGATAAAACCTGCAGCACCTGTCACAATAATGGCCGCTTCTTTTTTCATTACAATGCCGTTAATGCATGTTCACTTTCATGACCAGCCAATAAATTTTCAATGGCTGTATCATATTTTTCTTTCCAACTCAGTACTGTTCCCCATTCCATGCCATCAACTTCAATACTACCGTTGGTTACTACGCCTAATTCAGCATAGGGATGATTTCCCAATGCGGCTTTGAAAGCGGCCACCTGCTCTGCCTTTACTGTTACCACCACACGGCTTTGTCCTTCTCCAAACCAATAGGCATCTTTGCGGATGTTGCTGTCATCAGCTACCACATCAAAGCCAAGGTTGTTATTGAACGATGCTTCCAGCAATGTTGTAAACAATCCACCTTCGCTTACATCGTGTGCCGATACAATTACTTTTTGTTTGATGAGTGATGCAATAGTTTGCTGCAACACAAACTCTTCTTCCAGATCAAAGTGAGGAGCCGGACTAAATTCCACTTTGTGCAGTTTGTGCAAATACTCACTTGAGTTGATATCGTTGGTTGATTGTCCAACTAAGAAAATAACATCACCTTCTGCTTTAAAATCAAGCGTCATTTTATCGTTGATGTTTTCCAGCAATCCCACCATTCCAATCGTTGGGGTTGGATATACCGCACCATCGGGGCTTTGATTATAAAAACTTACATTACCACCGGTAACAGGTGTATCAAACTTTTTACAAGCCTCACCCATTCCTTTAATAGCATGTACAAATTGATAATACACTTGCGGATCGTACGGATTACCAAAATTCAAACAGTTGGTAACACCCAATGGCAAGCCGCCGCTGCAAACAATATTACGTGCTGCTTCGCTTACAGCGATCATGGCACCTTTATATGGATCCGCAAATACATATTTACTGTTACAATCAGTTGTTACTGCTAACCCTTTGTTTGTTCCTTTTACATGTACCACTGCAGCATCTGTTGGTGCATTGGTGCTGGAGTTACCGGTGCCCACCATGCTATCGTATTGGTGATAAACGGTTCGTTTGCTGGCAATGTTGGGAATTTGAATGATCTGTTCAGCCACTGCTTTTAAATCGTTGGGCACTTCAATACTGTTTGCATCAAAAGCTTTTATCTTTTCGAAGTAAGCAGGTTCAGCATACTCTCTTGTGTATTGTGGTGCACCACCTCCTAATACCAATTCATAAGCCGGTAATTCTGCTTCCAGTTCACCATGCATATAAAAACGCAACATGCCGTCGGTTGTTACTTCGCCGATTTCAGAACAAGGCAAATCCCATTTTTCAAACACATCCAATACAGCCTGCTCTTTTCCTTTCTCCACCACCATCAACATCCGTTCTTGGCTTTCACTCAGTAACAGTTCCCATGTCTTCATATTTTGCTGGCGTGTTGGCACTTTATCCAGATCAATACGCATACCCACTTCACCTTTTGCACTCATCTCGGCAGTAGAACAAATAATACCGGCCGCACCCATATCCTGCATACCCACAACTGCACCTGTTTGAATTACTTCTAAGCAAGCTTCTAATAATTTCTTTTCCTGGAACGGATCACCTACTTGTACCGCAGGTAATTCTTCTGCACTTTCTGCAGTAATATCAGCACTGGCAAAACTTGCACCACCAATACCATCTTTACCGGTGGCACTCCCTACAAAGAAAACAGGATTGCCTTCACCCAAGGCTGTTGCAGAAACAGTTTCACCTGCTTTTACAATGCCCACACTCATGGCATTCACAAGCGGATTGGTATGATAACAATCTTCAAAATAAATTTCACCACCTACGGTTGGCACACCAAAACAGTTACCATAATGACCAATACCGTGCACCACTCCACCTAACAGGTGTTGCGTTTTTGCTTCTTTGAGATTACCGAAACGCAGTGAATTTAATGCCGCAATGGGGCGTGCACCCATGGTGAAGATATCACGGTGAATTCCACCCACACCGGTTGCAGCACCTTGAAACGGTTCAATTGCCGACGGGTGATTATGACTTTCAATTTTAAATACTACACCTAGGTTATCGCCAATATCCATTAAACCTGCATTTTCCTCCCCGGCTTTTACCAGCATACGTCCTCCCTCCCGTGGCAACGTTTTGAGCCATTTGATGGAGTTCTTGTAACTGCAATGCTCACTCCACATACCACTAAAGGCACAGAGTTCATTGAAGTTGGGTGTACGACCAAGTTTTTGCTTAATTAATTCAAATTCTTCTTCGGTTAAACGAAGCTGCTGTGCGGTTTTTGCTGTTATTTCCATGATGTGTAAGAAAGCGCAAAAGTACAAATGCAGGGGCAATGGTTTGAATGTATGAAAAGAAATATTTTAATTTGCTGCCAATTACATGACTTACTTCCTGTTTGCTACATATCTCGTTTTCTTCTGCTGGCTCATTACCAGGATCAAATTTATCCGGCAAACAGGTTTATCCAACGGCTGGCTCATTGGGTTATTTCTGCTGAAGGTGGCTGCCGGCGTACTGTACGGTTATTATTACAGCACAATTCCCAATTTTGAACTCTCGTCCGACAGCTGGAAATTCTTTTTTGATGCGAAAAAGGATACGCAGTTGCTATACCAAAACCCACTGCGTTACTTTACCAGTATTTTAGATAACCCCTACGATAAAGATTACCGCCATCTCTTTTCGAGTGTAAATTCATACTGGAACGATCTGAAACATATTTATATGGTCAAGATTGTATCGCTGTTTAATGTACTCAGCGGATCGAGGTATTATGTAAACGTGATCTTCTTTTCGTTTGTTACTTTCTTTGGCCCCATCGCATTCATCAGGGTAATGAACGATGTGTTTCCCGGAAAGAAATTACTCATCACCTGCACTACATTTCTGCTGCCCTCATTCTTATTCTGGTCATCTGGCATTCATAAAGACGGGATTGTGTTTTTGCTGATGTCGCTGCTAGTGTATGTCATGTATTTTGCGTTGAAAGAAAAAAAGCTGGGGCTGCGTTCGATTCTTTTAATAGGCCTTTGTCTGCTGGCGATCTTTCCCGTTCGCAACCACGTCGTATTGGCTTGTGTTCCCGGCTTGTTTGCATGGTGGATGGCCGAAAAATATTTTAGGCGCAAGTGGATCGCATTTGTGCTGGTAACAGTGATTGGAACTACCGCATTTTTTGGAACGAAATTCATTCATCCAAAACTGGACCTGCCGATTTCCATTGTATTACGCAACAAAGATTTCAGCAAGTTAGGCGGCAACTCATTTTTACCACAGCGCAAGCTGGAACCCACGCTTATTGGATTTTTGCAAAACGCCCCACAGGCGTTGAATCATGCACTGGTGCGGCCTTACGTTACCGAATTTCTTTCTCCGTTATACTTAGCCAGTGCCTTGGAAATCTTATGCATCTGGTTACTGGTATCCGTTTGGTTCTTCAGGTTTACCGATAATCCGTACAAACATTCTGTGGTGCAGTTTCTGTTTCTGGTATCCATCGTATTGTTGCTCCTCACAGGATATATTGTTCCGCAACTGGGAGCAATTGTGCGTTACCGTGCTATTTTCTTTCCCTTTATACTTGTACCAATTATTGCAACCATTGACTGGAAGAAAAACAAATTAGAATAAAATACATGTTTGTATTTTTTCACTAACAATTGTTTGATTTATCCAATTTAGCCAAAAATTTTCCACAATTTTTCGATTCGCAATCGATTTCGCAGCATTTTTTCGAAAACTAACAAGTAATATGGTGTTTTTTCTGTTGTTTTGCGTCTGAAAAAAAACTTACGCTACATGCAATCATTACGATTTAAAGCAATCGACAATTTAAACAACCATGCTGAACCTAACGTAGTAGGTTCAACGAAGATCACAGCCATTTTTGGTGAAAATGTTTTTACATTAAAAGTTGCCCGTGCATTTTTGAGCGACGAAGCTTATAAAAGTTTAGTTGTTTCAGTAAAGGGTGGAAAACGTATTGATCGTGGCATGGCCAGTCAAATTGCCAGCGGCATACGTCAGTGGGCCGAAACAAAAGGTGTTACACATTACACACACTGGTTTCAGCCATTAACCGGTACTACTGCCGAAAAACATGATTCGTTCTTTACATTAAAAAGCGATGGCACTGCTATTGAAGAATTTGATGGCGCAGCGTTGATCCAACAGGAGCCGGATGCCTCTTCGTTCCCAAGTGGTGGTTTGCGTGCAACATTTGAAGCACGTGGTTACACAGCATGGGATCCTTCTTCTCCTGCATTTATCATGGAGATCGGTAATGGCAAAACACTTTGCATTCCTACTGTGTTCGTTTCGTACACCGGCGAACTGCTCGATTACAAAGGCCCTGTATTGAAAGCACTGGAAGCTGTAAACAAAGCAGCATTGGATGTGTGCCATTATTTCGATAAGAATGTAACAAAGGTTACTCCTACTCTTGGTTGGGAGCAGGAATATTTTGTGGTGGATGAAGCATTGTTCAATGCCCGCCCTGATCTGGTGTTGAGCGGACGTACTGTATTCGGTCATTCACCTGCAAAAGGTCAGCAGTTAGAAGATCATTATTTCGGTTCTATTCCGGAAAGAGTATATGCATTCATGCGTGATTTTGAAAATGAATCATACAAACTCGGTATTCCTTTACGTACACGTCATAATGAAGTAGCGCCTGCTCAGTTTGAGTGTGCTCCTATTTTTGAAGAAGTGGCTGTTGCAATCGATCACAACTCATTGTTGATGGATGTGATGGATCGTGTTGCACGTCGTCATAAATTAAGAGTGTTATTGCACGAAAAACCATTTGCCGGTATTAACGGAAGTGGCAAACACAACAACTGGAGTTTGGCAACTGATACCGGTGTAAACTTGTTAGCACCTGGTAAAACGCCAAAAACAAATCTCATGTTCCTTACATTCTTCACGAATGTGATACGTGCAGTTGACCAGTATTCTGATATTTTACGTGCGTCTATTGCCAGCGCCGGTAACGATCACCGTTTAGGTGCAAACGAAGCGCCTCCTGCGATCATTTCCGTATTCGTTGGTAAATATCTTTTTGAAGTACTGGAAGCTGTTGAGAAAAGAGTAACGGATAAGTTTGATGAGCAGGATGAAGCGATCTTGAAATTAGATTTACACAAGAGTATTCCTGAACTGTTGCTTGATAATACTGATCGTAACCGTACATCACCATTTGCATTTACCGGAAACAAATTTGAATTCCGTGCAGTTGGTTCAAGTGCAAACTGCTCCAATGCAATGACAGTGTTGAATGCGATCATGGCGCAAACGCTGATCACGTTCAAAGCAGAAGTTGATGCGTTGATCGAGAAAGGTGATAAAAAAGAAATTGCTATCATGCATGTATTACAGCGTTATGTTGCAGAAAGCAAAAAAGTATTGTTTGAAGGCGATGGTTACAGTGAAGCATGGGCAAAAGAAGCTGAGAAGCGTGGATTACCAAATGTAAAAACAACGCCCCTTGCACTGGATGCAATGGTTACCAAAAAATCGAAAGAGTTGTTTGAAAACATCGGCGTATTTACACATGCTGAACTGGAAGCACGTCATGAAATTGAACTCGAGAACTACATTAAGAAAGTACAGATCGAAGGACGTATCATGGGTGAGCTTTGCACCAGCCATATCTTACCGGCTGCCATCCGTTATCAGAATATCCTGATCAATAATATCAAAGGGTTGAAAGATATTGGCATCAGTGCTGATTCGTATGCCAATCAGTTGCAGATCCTTGAAAAGATCTCTCTTCATATCAACAAAGTAAGCGACCTGGTTGAGCAAATGATTGAAGCCCGCAAAAAAGCAAACAACCTCACAGACACACGTGCAAAAGCCATTGCTTATTGCGATGATGTAAAAGGTGTGTACTTTGACAGCATCCGCTATCATGTTGACAAGCTTGAACTCCTTGTTGATGATGCAAGCTGGTACTTACCGAAGTACAGAGAGTTATTATTCTTGCGTTAAAGAAGTGACTTACTAATTTGGTTATAATGAACGACCTGCAGTGATTGCAGGTCGTTTTTTATTTTATCTCCTGGGTTTTTAAAAACCCCTGAAGGTATATTCAGAACAGAAAAGCATTATTAATAAAAAAGCCGCTTTAGCAAGCGGCTTTCAAATAAGTATACAGATCGATTTATTTCATCTGGAATGTTTCCAAAAACTTCGTAGTAAAACTTCCCTTCCGGAAATTTTCATCCATCATTAGTTGCTGGTGGAACGGAATGGTTGTCTTCACCCCTTCAATTACATATTCACTCAAGGCACGGCTCATAGTATTGATGGCTTCCTCACGTGTACGGGCAACCGCTATAATTTTTGCGATCATAGAATCGTAATACGGAGGGATTACATAACCGGCATATACATGTGAGTCGATACGGATACCATGTCCGCCAGGCTGATGCAAAGTTGTGATCTTGCCGGGTGACGGACGAAAATCGTTGTACGGATCTTCGGCATTGATACGGCATTCAATTGCATGCATCTGCGGTTCGTAATTTTCACCGCTGATTTTTTCGCCCTGGGCAATCAATATCTGTTCTTTGATGAGATCAAAGTTGGTTACTTCTTCTGTTACGCAATGCTCTACCTGGATACGTGTATTCATTTCCATGAAATAGAAATTGCGATGCTTATCCACCAAAAACTCAATGGTACCTACACTTTCGTAACCAATGGCACTTGCTGCTTTACATGCTGCCTCCCCCATTGCTTTCCGCAATTCAGGCGTCATAAAAGGAGAAGGCGACTCTTCCACCAGTTTCTGATGACGACGCTGAATCGAACAGTCACGTTCACTTAAATGACAAACAGTTCCGTAACGGTCACCGGCAACCTGTATTTCAATATGGCGTGGCTCTTCTACAAATTTTTCCATGTAGATGCCATCATTCTTAAATGAAGCACCTGCTTCATTCTTTGCCATATCATAATTGCGTTCCAGTTCATCTTCACTCCACACCACACGCATTCCTTTACCACCGCCACCTGCTGTAGCTTTTAATATTACCGGATAGCCAACTTCTTTTGCAATTTCTTTTGCCTGTTCTACACTTTCCAATAATCCACCACCACCAGGTACAACAGGAACACCTGCCTTAATCATGGTTTCTTTTGCGGTGATTTTATCGCCCATTGAACGGATCTGATCGGGAGTTGGACCAATGAACTTGATACCGTTTTGTCCGCAGATCTCTGCAAACTTTGCATTTTCTGCTAAAAACCCATAGCCGGGATGAATGGCATCGGCATTGGTAATTTCTGCAGCGGCAATAATATTAGGAACGTTGAGGTATGATTCTGCGCCGGCAGGTTTTCCAATACAAACCGCTTCGTCTGCAAATTTTACATGCAAACTTTCTCTGTCGGCCGTAGAATAAACAGCCACCGTTTTAATACCCATTTCACGGCAAGTGCGGATAATGCGTAGTGCAATTTCACCACGGTTGGCGATCAATATCTTTTTAAACATGGACACAATTTGAAAATTTGAGAATTAGATAATTTGAAAATGAACAACAATCTGAAATTTGAAAATGATTTTACATTTTCAAATTTTCAAATTAACTCATTCTCAAATTAACTCGGATCTACAAGGAACAGCGGCTGATCGTATTCAACCGGTGTCTGATCTTCTACCAACACCTTTACGATCTTACCTTTTACTTCACTTTCAATTTCATTGAAGAGTTTCATGGCTTCAATGATACAAACCACTTTGCCGGGAGTTACTTCTGACCCCACTTCTACAAACAATGGCTTATCAGGTGATGGTTTGCGATAGAATGTACCGATCATCGGGCTTTTGATAGTAATGTATTTACTATCATCAGCAGCTTTGGCCGGAGCCCCACCGCCTGTAGCAGCTGGTGCTGCAATGGCTGCGGGTGCAGGTGCGGGTGCCAAAGCAGGAGCTGGTGCCGACTGAAACTGTCCGGAGATTACAGTTTGTTGGATGATCTCATCTTTTTGGCGTATGGTTACTTTAAAGTCTTTTTCTTCGATTGTAAGTTCACTGAGATTCGATTTGTTGACCAGTTTTATCAACTCCTGAATTTGCTTGAAATCCATGATCGTGAGGTTTAATTTTAGTGAATAATAACGGGCGGCTAAGATAAGGGAAATAGACTCGAAATTTCCTAATTCTGCCAGAAATAGAGGTAAAATGATGGTTTTTGGGACAAAAACAGACATAAATTAAACAAAAACGGGCAGTTTTAGAAACTGCCCGTTTTTATTATTTCATCAAAATTTATTCTTTCACTCTTTCTACATACTCACCACTTTTGGTGTTGATGCGGATGAGCTCGCCTTCATTTACAAACAAGGGCACCATTACGGTTGCGCCTGTTTCAATGGTGGCTGCTTTCAACGTACGGGTGGCCGTATCACCTTTTACACCAGGTTCGCTGTAGGTAACTTTCACCACAATTTTATCGGGTAATTCAATGCTCATCGGTAATTCAGTTTCTGTATTGATCAACGCTGATACAGAATCACCTTCTTTCAAAAACTGAGGCGCATCAATTACAGTCTCCTGTACAGCGATCTGCTCAAATGTTTCTGTATTCATGAAGTTGTAACCGGTATCATCTTTATACAGGAACTGAAAATCATGACGCTCCACACGCACCGGATAAATGGTTTCACCACTGTTCCAGGTAACTTCGATTGAACGGCTATTGTCAACACCTTTCAATTTTGCCCATACTTTAGCAGCTGCACGGGCTGTTTTGTTTTCGCCAAATTCCACAATTTTGTACAAGCTGCCGTCTTGCTTGATAATCATTCCACGACTGATATCTGATGTAGTTGCCATAAAAACTCGTTGAATAGTAATTTAAGGCTGCAAATATAGGGCAATGAACCCATCGGGCAAATTGAAGATGGCGCTTCCTACCACACAACCTTTTTGGCGTTTCCTGTATCTTGCGGGTATGAAAAACGTATTTGTTCTCTTTGTGCTGGTTTTAACGGCAACCACTGCCTTCGCCAAACCCTCAGCTGATTCAATCCCCGGCCATTTGAAAAATCTGCGGCTGCCCGATTTTAAGCTGCTGCTGTCTGATAGCAGCACCAACTTTTACACAGAGAATTTGAAACCCAACCGCTATACCATTCTCATCAGTTTTAGTCCGGAATGTGATCATTGCAAGCAGCAAACCAAGGAAATAACAGAACAGATCGGCCGTTTCAAAAATGCACAGATCGTCATGTCTACAACCCTGCCCTTTGGTATGATGAAGGATTTTTATGCTGAATATAAAATCGCATCCCACAAAAACATTACCATGGGTAGAGATGTACTCTACTTTTTTCCAAAATATTTCCGCAATCACTACCTGCCGTTGATCGCTGTGTATAATAAAAAAGGAGAGCTGATCCATTATGCCGATGGCGGTATGCCAACTGCCGAGCTTATCCGCTTAGTGAGCGAATAAAAAAAGCGAATCACTTGTAAAAAATGATTCGCTGGTTGATGATGATAAAGTTGAATGATTGCGGTTAACTGATCAGCATTTTTCGTTGGTCTGCTGTGTTGGAACAGTAAAGAATTTAAAACTTGTTTTCTTTGTTTTGGTTTTGATGATAATTACACCATTTCTTCCTTTTTCGCCATAAAGCTTTACAGCATTTTCATCTTTCAAAACTGAGATACTTTCAATATCATTCGGCGAAATTGTATTTACTTCTTCCGATGTTGCTTCTTTACCATCGATTATATAGAGGACATTATCAGTGACTTTAGTTCTTAGTCTGGCTGTAGCTGGTGTGGTTTTTGACGTAGCATAACCAACTACTGTAACTTCTTTAGGCGATGAAGCAGATGCAGGAGCGGTACTTGCAATCGTTACTTTCGATGGTTTACCTTCTACTACAACAGGTGTGGTTGCAGTCTTTGATGTAGCATATCCTGTAACAACTACTTCGTTTGTGGTTGACACATTCGTATTGATGTTTACTTCATCAGGTGCACTCACACTTACAGTTGTACTTACAGGTGCTACAACAGAAACTTCAGCAGGAGCACTGGGCACAGGTGGCGGCGGAATTTTTCCGTACTTCTTCTCGTATGCAGCTGCCTTTTTATCCCAGTCGGTAAGCTTTAAGGCTTCAACAATGTTTTTCTTTTTGTCTTTTACAATCACAATGCATTCGCCCATATTATCGGCAATGGAAACATAGTAACCTTTTTCGTTTAATGCCACAGATTCATGTGGAGTTGTTACAGGTGCCAACGCAAGTTTAACAGGTGCAGGAGGTGGTGGTGGAACTAATTTATCCAGCTTACCGTATTTCTTTTCAAAAGCAGCTTTGTCTTTTTCATCATTAAGATTATAGGTTTCCTTGGTACCATTCTTTAACGTGATGGTAATTGTTTTTTCTCCATCGTTTTTATTTACGTTCACGCTCTTGATCTCATCTGCGGGCAGAGTATCAGCAAGCAATACATTTGATTGTGTGAAATCCTGTTTCGTTTCATGTTGTCTTGCTTCCCTGAAGGCAAGTAACATTACTGCCAGTAATGGCAATACAAACAGAAAGCGGATGATCTGCACACGGGCAGATTTCATTTGATTCATCATGATGATTCGGTTTTTAAGTGAAGAAAAATTAAAATTTGGTGCGATGCTGTAATTGGTGTTGCCCACCACTTTCAACAACAGGTATTGGTATTGCTTTTTATCAACGCCATCCTGCAATACTTTTTCATCGGCAATAAATTCAAGGTTTTGCCGGATGGCTTTGCGGATGAGCCATGCAGCCGGATGAAACCATAAAACCATACACAAAAATTCAGCAAACAAAATATCGATACTGTGTTTTTGTTTGATGTGTACAAACTCATGTCGAATAATTTCCTGCAGTTCAGCTTCGGTATGTAACTGACGATTGATATAAATTCCGTTATTAAAAGAGAATGGAACGATTTGTTCATTTACATCAAATAACCTGATCGATCCTTCGTTTAGCAATGTTGCTTTTGTTTTGATCCGTTGCAGGCTGTACAGTTGCAAAAGAATACGCACACCCATTACCAACATACCCGTTAGAAAAACAGCAACAGAGATCGTCCATTGATTCCATTCAAAACCGGGATCGTTCAGTTGCAGATTGTAGATGGGGATCAGTTGTACCAACTGTGCTTCTTCCAGTTCATGTCGGAACAAAAAGTCAGTTATGTTCATGAAGGGAATTACAAAACAAAGCACACTGTAGCCCAGCAAATACCAGCGGTTCCAGTTATAAAATGTTAACCGGCGCAATACCAACTGGTAAAACAAATACACAACCGCAAGTGCGATGGATACTTTTAAAAGATATTCGATTAGTACAGGCATCTTAATTTAACAATTTGAATATTTGAAAATTGAATGGTCAGCACCTCATCACTGATCATTCATGACTCATTCTTCGTCATTTCTTCCCTTCGATCATCTCCACAATTTCTTTCAGCTCTTTCGGTGATAATTTCTTCTGCTCCACAAAAAAATTCACCAGCTCTTTGTACGAGTTTTCGAAATACTCTTTTACAAACCCGTTCATGAATTTCTTTTTGTACTCTTCTTCTGTAATGGCAGGTTTGTACAAATAAGCGTTACCCACCAGCCTGCTGTTGAGGTATCCTTTCTTTTCTAAATTCTTGATGGTGGAAGCAAGCGTGGTGTATGGGATCTCTTCATCCAAAAAAGCAAGAAACGATTTTACATTCCCTTCGCCCTTGCGCCAAACGGCCTGCATGGCTTCCTCTTCCTGTTGTGTGAGTTTCTCGAGCATCTCTACGAAATTTTCGTAAAACTACGGTTTTTTCGTAGATGGCAAAATTTAATTTCCTGTTTCCTGTTAAGAGAAACAAAAAAGCCAGTCGGCAGACTGGCTTTTATTATCCTCACTAATTATTTGTTGCGCTTATTTCTCACACATTTCTTTCAAATTGCGTAGCCCATCTTCAAATTGTGTGTTGAGTTGTTTGGTAATAGATGGCCCCATAAGCCGTGCCACCGGAAAAGGAAACGCACCACTGTTGCGCCATACCACTTTTGTTCCGCCTTCCACTTCAGTAAAATCCCATGCATCAATCGCTTCCGACTTAAAAGGTTTTAGAAACACCAGGTCGAAATTGATGGCTTTGCTTGGCACTGTTGACCGAACAGTTAAACTCCCCTCGCCTACTTTTTTCCCATTCCAGTAGTATTTATGACCCACCTGCATGGGGCTTCCGGTAACCGACGATTGCGCATCAGGATCGGTTTTTGCCCAGGGGTTCCAATCACGATAGTAATTCAGATTGGCAATTTTGTTATACACTTCTGCCGGAGGCCGGCTAATGATCGTTGATTTTTCAACGAGATACTTACCGGGCAGTACGGCTGCCACAAGCAATACAAGGGCAATAATGCCGAGGAAAACATACAAAATGATCATATGGGTTGTTTTTGGTTTGCTTAAAGATAGTAATTCCTTCTTTTGACTTTTCAGCTTTCCTCCAATACCTTTGCGCCACATTTATACTTCACTTAAAAAATACTTGGTCCATGAAAGTTACTGTAGTAGGTGCCGGTGCCGTTGGAGCTACCTGTGCTGATAATATTGCCCGTAAAGAATTGTGTTCTGAACTTGTACTGCTCGATATCAAAGAAGGCGTTGCGGAAGGGAAGGCGCAGGATATGATGCAGACAGCAACCTTGCTTGGTTTTGATACAAAGATCGTTGGCAGCACAAACGACTACAGCAAAACGGCTAACAGTGATGTAGTGGTAATTACTTCCGGCTTACCACGTAAACCCGGCATGACCCGTGAAGAACTGATTGGTGTAAACGCAGGTATTGTAAAATCTGTTTGCGAAAACATCCTGAAATATTCTCCCAATGCCATCATCATTGTGATCAGTAACCCGATGGATACAATGACGTATCTGGCATTAACATCAACCGGCTTACCAAAGAACCGTATTATTGGTATGGGTGGTACACTTGACAGCAGCCGCTTTAAATATCAGTTGAGCCAACACTTAGGTTGCTCACCTTCTGATTTGAATGCAGTGGTAGTTGGTGGTCATGGCGATACAACGATGATTCCGTTGATCCGTTTAGCTACATGGAACAGTGTTCCTGTAACGAAGTTCTTATCTGCTGAACAGCAAGAGAAAATTGTAAAAGATACAATGGTGGGTGGTGCAACACTTACTGCATTAATTGGAACCAGTGCATGGTATGCACCGGGTGCTGCAGGAGCTGCATTGGTTGAAAGCATTTTGCGTGATGAAAAGAAACTCTTCACCTGCTGCGTAGCATTGGATGGTGAATATGGACAAAAAGATATTTGCTTAGGTGTTCCTGTAACTATTGGCCGCAACGGTTGGGAAAAGATCATCGACTTTGAATTGAATGCAGATGAACAAGCTGCTTTCAACAAAAGTGCAGATGCAGTACGGAATATGAATGATGTATTGAAGACACTTTAATTTGAAAATCAGATAATTTGATAATAAAAAACGGTTGCAGAATCTGCAACCGTTTTTTATTATCGTAATTCCTTTGCCCAGCTTTGTGCCGTAGCAGCAATGGCTTCTACATCCTGCAGTTCCATGCATTTGAAATGTTTTTTCGGACAGGCATCATGACCAATTTTTGAGCAGGGACGGCAACCAAGATCATTTACCTGGAACTGAACAGTTGTAACGGGATTGTTTCCATAGTAAGGTGTCATACCAAATACAGGAACCGTGTTGCCCCACACACTAATGATGGGCTTTTTAAACGCTGCGGCAATATGCATCAACCCCGTATCGTGACTGATGATCAGTTTTGCTTTTCGTACAAGATCAGCACTTTCGTTAATGGAAAACTTACCACAGGCATTGTAAATTTTTACAGGATCGATCCCTGCAATTTGATCACCTGCTGCCCGGTCATCGGGTCCACCTAACAGCACGATGGGATGATGCAATGCAGCACATAATTTTTGCAACTGATGCACCGGTAATTTTTTGGTGGCATGCGCTGCACCAATTACTAAACCAATATATCCTAATGCATGCGCATGCGGCAAATCCTCCTGTTTAGTTTCTTCCTCTTTGGGTATAAAATAATCCAGGCCTTTGCCATCGTTCTTTACGCCAAATGATTGTACTGTATCCATACAGCGGTCAACAATATGCACTGCAGGCATACGATTGATCTTTAAATTCGTAAGCAACCACTTCTGTACATTCAGTTTGTTGAATGAAAATGATTTTACTTTCAGTTCCTTTTTGATCTTTAATGTACGCAGGTTGTGATGCAGATCAATGATGTAATCAAACTGTTCTTCCTTCAATTCGTGCAGTAACAGATCCCAATCGTTATTGAGATAATGAAATTTGTCGATGTAGGGATTGGAAGCAATGACTTTATGAAAACTGAATTTAGTGAGATAGTGCACTTCGGCATCGGGTACCTGTTGTTTTAAACAACGAACAACGGGAGTAGTTAATACAATATCGCCGATGGAACTGAAACGGATGAGTAGAAATTTAAGCCCCCTCCGCCCCTTTGAGGGGGAACTTGTAACATCATGATTATTTTCAATATTCTCTTTCATTCCAGTGTGCTTTATATCTCCCTTTAGGAGATAAGGGCTTACGGTAACATCTCCTCGCCTTCCACATAATTCAAATCTTTATGAAATGTTTCTTCTGTAAAATAGGCTGCTACCAAAGTAACACTAATCACTACAACTGCTGTAACAATACCACTTTGAGTAAGACCCCAGCCCCAGGATTTTTGAAATAAGTTGAGGAACATTAAATTGATCAACGGCAATGCGCCTCTTACCATGTTGGGAATCGTAGTGGCAGCAGTAGCACGAAGGTTGGTACCGAACTGTTCGGCACCCATGGTTACAAAAATGGCCCAGAAACCGGTGCTGAAACCAAGCCATGTGCAAATGATGTACATGGCAGTATCGGAATTATTGAGCGGAGAAAAGAATAATGCAATTCCAATGATCGTTAAGCCGTAAAAAAGGAACAATGCTTTTTTTCTGCTTTTAAAATACTGGCTTACAAAACCAATTAAAATATCGCCAACTGCGATAGCTGCATAAGCAAACATGATGGCCCTTCCGCTATCAATTGCTGTATCCCCATAAAATTCCTTAGCAAATCGATTACTCAGGTTTACCAATATTCCAATCACGTACCATGTTGGTAAACCAATTAAAATAGCCAGAATATATTTGCGGAAGCGTGCTGCATTATTAAAAAACATCAGGATGTTTCCTCTCGACACTTTCTTATCTTTCACTTCATTGAACATTCCACTCTCGGCAACGCTCACACGAAGTAACAACAAACCAATGCCAAGTCCGCCGCCGATTTTATAACAAAGCCGCCAATCGTCAGTAAACTGATAAGTAAAATAAGCAAACACAGCACCGAATAAACCAATACCTGCCACTAACGATGTACCAATGCCTCTTTTGTTTTTGGGAAGTAATTCACTCACCAACGTAATACCGGCACCTAACTCACCGGCTAAACCAATACCGGCAACAAAACGGGCGTAGGCATATTGATCAACTGTTGTAACATAACCTGTAACAAAATTGGCAACTGAATATAAAAGGATGGAACCAAAGAGTACGCTCAATCTTCCTTTCTTATCGCCAATCACACCCCACAAAATTCCCCCAATGAGCAAACCAACCATTTGCCAGTTGATAATTTTTGTACTGGCTGCGATCATTGCCGCTGTATCAGCCTTATCAATGCCAACCCCAACTACACTTGGTTCACGCACAATGGTGAACAGCAACAGATCATAGATATCAACAAAATACCCAAGCGCAGCAACAATAACGGGCAACGATAAAACAGAGGTTGATGAACGGGCAAGCATAGCAATCGTTATTCGGGGTTAGTTCCGGGTTTGGGAGCTTTTTTACCAAAAAAGAATTTCCAGAATACAGGAGCAGTGGTTACAGCAATAATAATAATCACAATCAACTCCAGTTTATCTTTGAGTTCAATCCCAAACTGGTTCTTTACCCAAATTTGTAAGAAGTGGCCTGCGAAAATCATACTTACCACCCAGGCAATACATCCAACCACATTATAAAAAACAAACTTCTTACGATCCATCCCTACAATACCGGCAACGATGGGTGCAAAGGTGCGGATGAACGGAAGAAACCTTGCAAACACAATAGCACCACCGCCATGTTTTTCATAGAAATCATGCGCTTCGTGCAGGTAACGTTTTTTAAAGAGTAAATTATCTTTCCAGTTGTACATGGCCGGGCCTATTTTTCTGCCTGTCCAGTATCCAACAAGATTACCAATAATACCAGCCAACGAAATCAATGAACAAAGCACCACTAATTCCAGCCACTCGTTTCGAACCCCTCCCATGCCAATCAGTTTCAAAAACTCATGAGCCAGGTTGCTGCTGTAAATGCCGGCAACGAACAACAAACTGTCGCCCGGTAAAAAGAACCCGACAAACAAACCTGTTTCAGCAAAGATGATGAACAACAGCAGCCACAAACCACCATACTTAATATAAAACATGGGGTTGAGGATATCCTTCCACGTAAATTGTTTGTACAGCTCAATTGTCATTCCATCTGAAATATCGGCTGCTGCATATTTTTTTTCATTGTATTCTTTACCGGCAAAGGTGATTGAATCAGCAGCATTGAGTGTAATACTGATGGTTCCGTCTTTGGTTGTTTTATATTCTACTCCATCTACAGTGAACTTATCGGCAGGCGCTTCGTATTGGTTAAACACCCGCACATTCACCTGCTTCTGGGCAATTACACTGTTAATGCCCATTATCATCCATAACATCATTCCAAACTGTATCAATCTTCGTTTCATATTTTCGTATGCTTTTAATCGATCGTATTAATTTCTTTTTTTGCTTCGTTATCAAATATCTGCTGCATGATCATGCCCATCCTGCAGCTCGCCTTCCCATTTACTTACAACGGATGTTGCCAATGCATTACCCACTACATTGGTTGCACTACGGAACATATCGCAGAAATGGTCAATGGGAAGGATCAATGCCACACCTTCGGGTGGAATATTGAACATGGCACAGGTAGCCAACACTACTACCAGCGATGCACGTGGTACACCGGCAATACCTTTACTGGTGAGCATTAATACCAGCAGCATCACCAATTGTGTTCCAAGATCGAGCTGAATACCGTATGCCTGAGCAATGGCTAAACTCGCAAAGGTCATATACATCATACTGCCATCGAGGTTAAACGAATAACCAAGCGGTAATACAAACGCCACAATTTTATCTTTACAACCAAAGCGTTCAAGCTCCTCCGTTAGTTTGGGAAACACCGCTTCGCTGCTGGTGGTACTGAAAGCGATCAATAACGGCCCGCCAATGCGGCGCAGCAATACTTTCATGCGATGTGGCCCGAGAATTAAAAATCCCACACCTATTAAAATAACCCACAGTACAGCAATTCCTATCAGGAAGTAAAGAAAGTAAACAAGATAAAACTGGAAAATGCCGAGTCCTTTTGCAGCTACTACCGCAGCCAATGCACCAAATACACCAATGGGTGCAAAGTTCATTACATAGTTCACCATTTTTAAAATGATGTGCGATGCAACATCCAGCGCCTTGATCAATGGCTTGGTATAATCGCCAATGGCCGATGCTGCTACCCCAAAGAATATAGAGAAGATCACGATCTGCAATATTTCGTTGGTGGCCATCGCCTCAAACAAACTTTTGGGAATGATGTGTTCTACAAAATTCTGAAGTGAAAAACTGGAGGTCTTCGTCATCAGATCCTTCACCCCTTCCGTATCGGCCTGTGATAAATTAATATGCGTGCCGGGCTTAAATATATTTACGAGCAGCAAACCCAGCAATAAGGATACCAGCGAAGCCGAAACAAACCAAAGCAAAGCTTTACCGCCAACTCTTCCCACCGCTTTGAGATCGCCGAGTTTTGCAATACCCACCACCAGCGTAGCAAATACCAGCGGCGCAATAATCATTTGAACCAAACGGATGAAGATGCTGCTGAGCAGTTTAATGTTTTTGGAAAAGCTTTGAATCGTTTCGTCTGATGCAGTTGTGTGGATGATGTAACCTACCACAATACCCAATATCATGGCTGCAATAATGTAGATCGTTAACCGGTTTCCTTTACCCATGCGCTTTCTTTAAATGAGCCGCAATATACGGCTTTCGGGTTGCACAGAAGCTTACGTAAACCGTTAATAAATCTTTTGATGGTTATTTGCAATAAATCTCTATTTTTCCGCCTTATTACTGTTCGTAATCGTAAAACTATAACCAATCAAGTATGAGTTTATTTGCAAAGAAACCACTGGAACAAATGCTTGCCCAGGCCGAAGGAAAAGGCTTGAAACGTACACTGGGCGCAGGAAATCTGGTTGCATTAGGTATTGGTGCCATTATTGGCGCAGGACTGTTTGTGCGTACGGCTGCAGCTGCGGGACAAGCCGCTGGCCCGGGTGTTACCCTCTCTTTTATTGTAGCAGCCGTTGGTTGCGCATTTGCCGGTTTATGTTATGCTGAGTTTGCTGCTATGATTCCCATTGCAGGTAGTGCGTATGCATACAGCTATACTACCATGGGCGAATTAGTAGCATGGATCATTGGCTGGGCATTGATTATGGAATATGCTCTTGGTGCTGCTACCGTGTCCATTGCCTGGAGCGAATATTTAAACAAGCTGCTGGGAGGAGCGATTCCCTATGAATGGAGCCATTCCCCGTTTGAAAGCTTTACTGATTCAGCAGGTGTGCACCACTCAGGAATTATGAATGCACCGGCACTGATCGTTTTGTTATTGCTTACATTATTATTAATTAAAGGAACACAGGAAAGTGCCATTGTAAACATGGTGATCGTGTTCATTAAAGTAGGCATTGTATTATTATTTATTGCGTTGGGCTGGCAGTTCATTAAGCCCGAAAATCATACTCCTTATTTGATTCCTGAAGGAACAGCTCCGGTTGTTGATCAGGCCGGTAAAGTAATTGCTGATTATACCGGCTGGAACAAACATGGATGGGGAGGTGTGCTTGGTGGTGCAGCCATTGTATTTTTTGCCTTTATTGGTTTTGATGCGGTGAGTACAGCGGCACAGGAAGCAAAAAATCCAAAGCGTGATATGCCTATCGGTATTCTTGGTTCACTGGTTGTTTGTACTATCCTTTACATACTTTTCGGCCATGTGTTAACGGGCGTTGCCAACTGGAAAGATTTTGTTGATCCTGAAAAAGGCCGTGAAGCATCAGTTGCCTACGCCATTTCGCAATACATGACAGGTTATGGCTGGCTGGCTACTGCAGTTACCGTTGCTATTCTTGCCGGTTTCTCTTCTGTAATTTTGGTGATGTTGATGGGCCAGAGCCGTATTTTCTATACAATGAGTAATGATGGATTAATTCCAAAAGCATTTGGCGAACTGCATCCAAAGTTTAAAACGCCGTACAAAGCCAACTGGATATTGTTTGTATTTGTGGGATTGTTTGCGGCATTTGTGCCGGGTCATGTGGCCGGTGATCTTACATCGTTTGGTACACTCTTCGCCTTTGTACTGGTAAGTGCCGGCGTATGGATTTTACGAGTAAAAGAACCCAACATTAAACGTCCGTTCCGAACACCGATTTACCCGGTTGTATCTTCTTTGGGTGTGATCATTTGTACAGCTATGATTATTGGTCTGGATTCACAAACGTTGAAAGTGGCGTTTATCTGGATGGCTGTTGGTCTGGTAGTGTATTTCCTCTACAGCCGCCATCACAGCAAACTGAAAAACTTTAGTGAGATATTGCCACACGCTTCTGATTTTGAAAAGCGTGATTGATAAATAATCATGATTTTAAAACCGTTCCTGCAACAGGAACGGTTTTTTGTTTACGGCCATTCCACTAAATTTGCGACCCGAAGCATCACCCGCATTGGTTTCAAAAAAGGCTGAATAAAGGATGAACTGTACAAGAGTGCGACGCCTATGCAGATGCTGGATGAGAGAAAGCCGGGAACAAAAAACCACATACTACAAACTAAAAACTGATTTATAATGGGACGGATTTTTGAAGTAAGAAAGAGTACCATGTTTGCCCGCTGGGACAGAATGGCCAAGCAGTTTACCCGTATTGGGAAAGAGATTGTAATTGCCGTGAAAGCCGGCGGTCCTGATCCCGGCACAAATGCTGCGTTGCGTCGTTGCTTTCAGAATGCCCGCAGTGTGGGTATGCCCAAAGACCGTGTAGAAGCTGCTATTAAACGGGCGCAGGGAAAAGAACTCATTAACTACGATGAAATCTTGTACGAAGGATATGCGCCACATGGTGTAGCAATACTGGTTGAAACTGCAACCGATAACCATGTACGTACAGTAGCCAATGTAAAAAGCCATTTCAATAAAGGCGGCGGTGCATTGGGTAATAGTGGATCAGTAAGTTTCCAGTTTAAAAAAATGGGTGTGTTCAAATTAAAACCTGAAGGATTGAATGCCGAAGAAATGGAACTGGAGCTGATCGATTTTGGTTTGGAAGAACTGGGTGAAGGAAGCGGCGAGAATGGTGAAGACGTATTGGTGGTACGTTGTGCCTTTGCAGATTTTGGCAACATGCAAAAAGCACTGGAAGATAAAGGCATTACACCACTGAGTGCCGAACTGGAATGGATCCCCACAACAACTGTTCCTGTAACGGATGAACAGGCCGAAGATGTAAGTAAATTAATTGAACGCCTGGAACAGGATGATGATGTGCAGAAAGTGTTTCATAACATGGGATAAGCACAAATACAAAGTACAAAGTTGGAAGTACGAAATAATAAAACGAAAGGCTGCAGTTAGCAGCCTTTCGTTTTTCAGCGATCATCCAATATCTTTAAAGTATGGAACATCCAAACCGATTGGTTTTATTTGATGGCGTTTGCAATTTCTGTAATTTCTGGATCCAGTTTGCACTGAAAAGAGATAAAAAAGGCAAATTGAAATTTGGTTCGTTACAAGGAACTACTGCACAGGAAATTTTACCACAATACAAGATTGATCCCACGGTTCTTACTTCTGTGATCTTTATTGAAGATGGAATTGCTTACCGTGAATCAACAGCTGCTTTAAAAGTGTGCCGGCATTTAGATGGCGGCTGGGAACTCCTGTATGCATTGATCATCATTCCTGCCTTTCTGCGGGATGCTATTTATAAATGGGTTGGCCGCAACCGTTACAAATGGTTTGGGAAACAAGAGAGTTGTATGTTGCCTACACCGGAGCAACGTGCACGATTTGTAGACTAAGAAGACGACGGACGATAGACGACAGACCACTACAGCTTTATAGACAGAAATGAATTACTTTAAACTGCAACCATTTTTGGCAACATTACCAAATGTACACGCCATTCGTACCTCCTACATCTTACATCGTACATCTTATCCCGTACATCAAACCTCAAACTCACCTTTCATATAAAACACACATTCACCTCCCATCATTACCCGCTCATTGTTTTTCTGCTCGCATACCAAATCACCACCACGCTTGCTTAATTGCTTTGCAACCATTTTCTTTTTATCCAGCTTTTCACTCCAGAAAGGAATCAATTGCGAATGTGCCGAACCTGTTACCGGATCTTCATCAATCCCTGCTGATGGGGCAAAGAACCGGGACACAAAATCAACGCTGTTACCTTTGGTTGTAAGAATGATCATTTCACCTGTTTTCTTCATAGCTGTAAAATCAGGCTTGGCATTTACTACTTCTTCTTCTGTTGCCACTTCGATCAACAGATCACGGTATTTGTAAGCGCCGAGAATTTCTTTCACGCCAAGTATTTCAGCAATACCATCCGGATAATCAGTAATACGTTCCGGTTTCCAGGAAGGAAAATCCATTTCGTAATTGAACCCATTTTTTTCAACAGTCAACAATCCGCTTTTTGAACTGAATGTGACAGATGGTTTCGAAAAACCCAGTTGTGTGTACAAAACAAATGCACTGGCAAGTGTAGCGTGTCCACATAAATTGATTTCAAGCTCAGGTGTAAACCAGCGAATGTCGTAGTCAACATCTTTGTTATCTGATGGCACAAAAAACACTGTTTCAGCCAGGTTATTTTCCATCGCCAGTTTTTGCATCAGTTCATCATCGATCCATTTTTCTAATGGCACAACAGCAGCCGGATTTCCTTTGAATAACGTTGAAGTAAATGCATCAACCTGGTATAATGATAATTTCATACAAACATTTTAGAATTGCAAATTAGGAAAGGTTTGCCGACATGAATATGTGATTTTGGCGAGCCGTCGTAAATGATCGCTTAATAAAAACGTGGCAATGCCAGTTTAAACCGCACCACCATGATCCGGAAAATTACAATGAACAGGATGGATAAAATGCTGGCGAGATTGCTGAGCATATCTACTTTTAGCAGGAGTAAGTAAAGCAACCCACCGAGTATGGAAACCGATGCATAAATTTCTTTCCGGAACACCAGCGGTACATTGTTGAGCAATACATCCCGTATTACACCACCGAACGAACCCGTAATTGTGCCCAATGCAATACAAATGCCCGGACTGAAATCCAGTTGCAATCCTTTTTCCACACCAATGAGAGTAAACAAACCAAGTCCTAATGCATCAAATAAAAATAATGTACTCGTAAACCGTTTGAGATAGTTACCAAAGAACATGGTAGCAACAGCCGCCGCAATAATTACGATCGTGGTTGTTCCGTTACGCAACCAGCCAACAGGTGTGTCACCAATCAGCACATCACGCAGTGTTCCGCCTCCGATCGCTGTTACAAATGAAAGGATAATGACACCAAACGGATCAAGCTTTTTCTCCATAGCAGAGAAAGCACCTGAAACGGCAAATGCAAATGTTCCGAGTATGTCGATGATGGAGAGGAAAGACATTGTTGTGAATGGTGAATTAAAAATAGGCAATTGGCAATTAACAATATGCAATAATGCAGGGCATTAATATCTATCCGGATTGTTCAGCATGTGATTAAGCAACTTGCCAACTTGGTTATTCAAATCGCACAATTCGTTATACTTTTCCTGGGAGATATACTCGCAGGCTAATGCAAATTCCAACCATCCTTCTGTTTCTGAATTTTCCATATCAGAATCAGATATTTTAGAAACGAAATGTGCAGGATACCTTTTCTTTCGATAAGCTTCACGTAAACAAATGCAAACACTTCGTGACGAACGTCTGATTTGATCAGTAAGAGAATAAGTTTCTTCCTTTGGAAATGATTTTGACAATTGAAAAATCTGCATCGCAAGCGAAAAAGCAAGCTGATACACTTTGGTATCTTTCACAGTTTTAGCAGCCATTTTATTGATATTTGATTTACAAATCTCAACAAAATTGAGCATTGCCAATTGTCTATTTCCTTTTATTTATTGGTTATTGCCTTTTGCTTATTGCCTATTGCCAATTCCCTATTCCGCCATCATCTCCTGCAACACCGCTACAATTTCTTCTGCATTTGGTTTGCTGAAGTAATCGCCATCGCTGCCGTAACCAGGACGATGTGCTTTTCCTGTAATGGTACGTGGAGCAACATCAAGATATTTGTAACCGCCTTGTTCTTCCATTACTTTATTGAACATATAACCAGCTGCACCACCTGGAACATCTTCATCAATAAAAACAATACGATTTGTTTTTTTCAATGACTCAAGAATAACATGCTTCACATCAAACGGAAGCAATGTTTGTACATCGATGATCTCGCAACTGATACCCATACGTTCCAGTTGTTTGGCAGCATCATCAATAACACGAAGAATAGAACCGTAGGAAACGATGGTAATATCGGTTCCCTGCCTGATCACTTCCGGCACACCCATTGGCACCGTGAACGTTGAAAGATTAGCCGGCAATTTTTCTTTTAAGCGATAACCATTTAAACATTCGATCACCAAACCCGGCTCATTGCTTTGCAATAATGTATTGTACATGCCTGCTGCCTGCACCATATTACGTGGTACACACACATACATGCCACGCAAACTGTTAATGATCATTCCCATGGGGGAACCACTGTGCCAGATCCCCTCTAACCGATGACCTCTTGAACGTACAATGAGTGGCGCACTTTGCCGGCCAGCTGTACGGAACTGAAGTGTAGCAACATCATCCGTTAATGGTTGTAATCCATACACCAAGTAATCGAGGTATTGTATTTCAGCAATGGGACGTAACCCACGCATGGCCAAACCAACACCTTGTCCCATAATGGTAAGCTCACGAATACCTGTATCAAAAATGCGGTTCTCTCCATGTTTTGCCTGCAAACCGGCAAAGCCCTGGTTCACATCACCAATAAAACCAAGGTCTTCACCAAAGGCAACTACTTTGGGGTTGTTGGAAAATAACTGATCAAAGTAACGGTTCAGTATTTCATAACCGTTCATTGTAACAGTATCTTCATCAAACGTCGCTTTTATTTCTGCAACACGCATAGCACTGCCTGCACCTTCCTGATGGAGATGCGAGTTGTAAAGCGATGCGTTTTCGTTCTGTAAACGTTTGTATAATTCGTTGGCACTTGTTTGTGAAAGACCGGCAACAGAAATACATTTAAACAAGGTGCTCATTACATCTCTGCGGTTAGGCTCCCTGTTGCCCTCAAGTTCTGCCAGCAGTTTTTCAACTTCTTCGTAATTCGATGATGCAACTGCTGATTGACGAACCGCTGCAACAACTTCTTTTACCTGTGCCTGGATCGGCAATTCGTATTCAGCCCAGGCTGCATTTCGTTCACTACGTACAAATTCTTTTATTTCACGCTCTACCTGGTTCAGCTCATCTTCTACTGCAAGATTGTTTTCAATGATCCACTCTTTCATTTTCCGGATGCAATCCCATTCACGTTCCCACTGCAGACGTTCCGTTGTTTTATAACGCTCATGACTACCCGAAGTAGAATGTCCCTGTGGCTGTGTTACTTCTTCTACATGAAACAAAGCAGGTGTATGGGTGGAGCGGATCTTTTCAATGCCGGCTTCAAACACTTCGCACATGCCTGCATAATCCCAGGCTTTTACTTTATAAATTTCAATGCCATTGGTTCCGTCCTTTTTCTGAAATCCTTTCAGCGCTTCTGAAATAGAACCTTTTGTTGTTTGATATTTTTTAGGAACAGAAATACCATAACCATCATCCCACACAAATACAGCCAGTGGTATTTGCTGAACGGCCGCAGCATTCATGGTTTCCCAGAAATGGCCTTCACTTGTAGAGGCATCACCGATGGTAGCAAAACATACTTCACTTCCTTTATTTGAAAGCTCCGTAAAAGGATGCAGCGATGGAGTATGACGGAATAATTTCGATGCAAGAGCCAATCCTACTGATCGTGGCATTTGTGAAGCCGTTGGCGCCATCCCCGAGGTAAGATTTTTCCGGTTTACCAGGTCAAGCACCTCTCCATTTTCATCAACCATGGCCGTTGCAAAGTGTGAATTCATTTGCCGGCCGGCACTGTGCGGATCATGTGCCGTATCAGGATCAGCATACAATTGAGCAAAAAACTCTTTTACTGTAGCTGCACCTGTTGCAAATGCAAAAGTCTGATCACGGTAATACCCACTGTAAAAATCACCTGGCTGAAAAAATTTCGCCATCGCCAGCTGGGGAACTTCTTTGCCATCACCAAAAATGCCAAACTTGGCTTTTCCGGTCAATACTTCCTTACGGCCAAGCAAACTCGCCTCACGGCTTAGGCAGGCAATCCGGTAATCCTGCAACACTTCCTGCTTGAAATGTTCAAACGAAAGTTGTTGCAGCTGGAGGCTATCGGTAGTACTTGAATCCATGGCGCAAAAATAAATGTTTTGCGGGCACGTTAACACTTGTAAGTTACTTTGGTGAAAACAGGCCCTCTGTTGTGCAAAAATCAGAGGTGTTTTGGAACAGGTAACATCAACAAAGATGCGGAAAAGACCCGTTGCTGATAAAATTTTGTGAAAGGCAACCCTTTTACGGTATGAACTGTCTGTAGTATTGCTTATTTTTACCAGCAAATTCAACCTTTTATGAAAAAACAAATAGCATCATTTGTACTCGGCCTCTTCATTACGATAGGGAGTACTGCACAAAATCATGATGGTCACAACCATGCTCCTCAGACTCCTGCAGCCCCTAAAACCGAGGATATCAAGTTCTCAGAAACAGTATTTGATTTTGGGAAAATTCCGCAAGGCAAACCAGTTACTCACGTATTTACTGTTGAAAACATTGGTAACGACTCTTTAAAAATCGATAATGTGCAGGCTTCTTGCGGTTGCACAACACCGGAGTGGACAAAAACTCCAATACCAAAAGGAGGAAAAACAACTATTAAAGTAGGATACAATTCAGCAGCAGAAGGTTTTTTTGATAAGACTATCACGGTGTATTATAATGGCGGACAAGTAAAAGTGCTGAACATAAAAGGCATTGTATGGAAAACGCCTGATCAGTCAGCACCCACCAACCAGGCATTAAATATCTTTCAATAACAAAAAACACACAAATACAAATGAAACAGTTTATGATCGCCTTAGCAGCATTTTTTGTTTTTACAGCTGCAGACGCACAAACCAAAAAACCAGCCGATGTTGTAAAATTTGCCAGCGAAACGGTTGATCTGGGTAAAGCCAAACTCAACAGTCCTGTTACTGCTACGTTTACATTTACCAATACAAGTGATGCTGATATGGTAATAGAAACAGTTACGCCGGGTTGTGGATGCACCAAATCAGATTACACAAAAGAACCCATCAAGCCCGGAAAAACAGGAACGATTACAGCTACATACAATGCGGCTACACCGGGAAGATTTACCAAAGCTGTTCGGGTGAAATTTTTAGGAGTTGATGAGGAACAAGTACTGAACATTGTTGGTGTAGTAGAACAATAACAAAAAAACAAATCATGTAAAAAGTCTCCTGAAATATCAGGAGACTTTTTTATTTCTTACCAACGAAAAGAAACGGCGCACCCTATCTTTGCATACATATGTTAGCAATCAGTAATCGGGGTAATCAAATGCCCGCCTCTCCCATCAGAAAATTAGTTCCTTATGCTGAAGCAGCTAAAAAAAGAGGAACAAAAGTATTTCATCTCAACATTGGCCAGCCGGACATCGAAACACCGCCGGCTATTATGGATGCAGTGCGCCATGCCGATATTAAAGTGCTTGAATACAGTCACAGTGCCGGCAATGAAACCTATCGACGCAAGCTGGTACAGTATTATCAAAAAGTGGGGATCAATGTCAGTTATGATCAGATCATGATCACAACAGGTGGAAGCGAAGCCATCCTGTTTGGATTTTTTACCTGCTTGAACCCCGGCGATGAGGTAATTATACCCGAACCCTTTTATGCCAACTACAATGGCTTTGCCTGTGCAGCCGGAGTAAACGTGGTTCCTATTACATCGCATATTGAAACAGGTTTTGCACTGCCCCCCATCAGTGAATTTGAAAAAGTAATTACTCCTAAAACAAAAGCGATCATTATTTGCAGCCCCAATAACCCAACCGGTTATTTGTACAGCAAAGAAGAAATGTATAAGCTCCGGGATATTTGTTTAAAGCACGATCTCTATCTTTTCAGTGATGAAGCCTATCGTGAATTTTGTTACGATGGCGAATATGTAAGTGCGTTGCATATTGAAGGGTTGGATCAACACGTGGTATTGATGGATACCATCAGTAAACGCTATAGTGCCTGCGGGGCACGCCTGGGCGCATTGGTTACAAAAAACAAAGCGGTGTACGATGCAGCTATGAAATTTGCACAGGCACGGTTGAGTCCGCCCGGTTTGGCACAGATCATGGGCGAAGCAGCAATTGATTTGCCCGAAAGCTATTTCGAAGCACCAAAAGCCGAATACCTTTCCCGCAGAAATTTATTGGTGAAACGATTAAATGCAATGCCAGGTGTGGTGTGCCCCAATCCCGGCGGAGCTTTTTATGCCATGGCAAAACTACCCATCGATGATTCAGATAAATTTTGTCAATGGTTGCTCGAATCATTTTCGCACAACGGCCAAACGGTAATGCTGGCACCTGCCACTGGTTTTTACGGTACGCCCGGGCTTGGTAAACAGGAAGTAAGGCTGGCTTATGTACTCAATTTAACCGCACTTGAACAGGCGATGGATTGCCTGGAAGAGGCGCTGAAAGTTTATCCGGGACGAATCGAAAATTGATTTCAGCAATTACCTGCATTTCTCTATTTTTGCAGCCCCAAACGCCGGGGTAGCTCAGCTGGTTAGAGCATCGGATTCATAACCCGAAGGTCGGCAGTTCAAGTCTGCTCTCCGGTACAAAGCCTAAGTCCTTCATTTTCAGAGGATTTAGGCTTTTCTCTTTTTAAGACCTTGATTGTAAAAATGTTGCAGTTAACACTTTCGTTAACACTTTCATTTTTTACACATGATTGAACTCCCTTTTGGCTGTTATTGTACAGACCTGAAAGTAACCCCCAAGAACTGGCAAACAAACAAGGCTGCTATTAAAAAAGAGTGGATGATTTATTACCGGTTTTATGATCCCCGGTTCAAACATGAAACCAAGTACAAGAAAGGTAAACTCGTTGTACTAAAAGGAATGAACCAGTTTACTGACTTTACAGAAAGGATAAGCAAGACCCGGGAGATAATTCAAGCCGAATGGGATAAACTCAAAAACAAAGGCTACAACCCCATTACTGCAAAGTTTATTAGCCTACCTGTTGAAGTATCTGAAATAACCCCATCAACTCCTTTTATGGAAGCATTAGACTTGGCATCAAAGAGACTGGTAGTTGCTTTATCTACAGCAAGAGATATACGCAGTATTCTTGAATCAGTAAGAGAAGCGGCTTATCAGTTAAGGTATACCGATCAGCCCATAGTAACAATTACCCGTAAGCATCTGAAACAGCTTTTGCTATTAATTAATGTAAACATGGGTGATAGTCCATACAGGCACAACAAAATCCGTAGTTACCTGATGATGATATATAAGGAATTGGTAGAACTTGAAGTAGTTGATGCGAATCCTGTAAAGGAGATTTCTAAACGTAAAACGATTCAACGTTTGCGTGATCTGCCAACGAAAGAAGTTCGCAAGCTCGTAGATGGTCATTTGAGAGAAACGAATTACCGCTTCTGGTTGTTTACTCATATCTTTTTCCATTCAGGTGCACGTTTAACAGAAATGATGCTGGTGAAGAAGAAGAATGTATACCTCGATAGACAAGCCTTCCGTATTTTAATTAAGAAAGGACGTCAATATAAAGAGGTAGAGAAACCCATTAAGAATGTAGCATTACCTTACTGGATTGAAGCCCTAAAAGGCGCAGAGAAAGAAGACTATATTTTCTCAAAGAATCTTTTACCGGGAGATAAGCCCATACGATCATTTCAAATTACCAAAAGATGGAATCGACTTGTAAAGAAGAAACTCGGCGTTGATTATGATTTCTATTCTCTAAAACATCTTAACCTCGATGAAACCGCTGCCCTGATTGGGATTACAGATGCAGCGGCTCTCGCATCACATACCTCTACAGCTATGACGTTAAAACATTATGCTGTTAATGAATTGCAACGGCAAAATGAACGTCTGAAAAATCTGCCGAATAGTTTTGCTGATTAAGCTGCTTTCAAATACTGCATGCAGGTAGGATTCCTTCTATTTCCATTCAGGTAGCCGATGAGAGTTTTTCGTGGTATATCATAAAACTCAGCGGCTTCTTGAATGGTTTTAAAAACCCTTTTTGCACACGTATCTATGACAGGCTTACTACTTTTTGGCCTCAGTCCATTTAGATAAGCGTGTTTGCAATTTTCAGAGTGTGATACCCATTCGAGATTGTCTAATGAATTATCGAGCTTATTGCCGTTCTTGTGATTTACACAACATTTATCATTCAGATTCTCAATAAATGTTTTGGCTAATAATCGATGTACAGATTGAGTAGAACCTTTATCCTCCTTACGTTTTAAGCGGACAGTATAATAGCCAGCTCTATCAATTCGTTGTTCCATGATATAGTAAGGGTTTCGTTTGTGTAAACTTCTTACTTTGCCAGATTTGGTGATTTCATAGTACCCTTCATAACTTTTTACCGGGTACCAAACTTCTACAATTTCCATTGTTTTATAAGTTTAGAATGAAGTACCAAGTAATTATGGTGGGGAATAATAGTGGCGAAATTGCAACTTGTAAAAACTATGCTACCTACAAGCATAGTAACAAACCTTATCTCTAAGGCATAAAAAGTCCCCTTACGTTTTTACGTATCCAGAACTTTTTTAAAAAAGCGTCAAATATTGATCTTTACTTTCAGTTACCCCGTTTTTAGCCGCATAATATGACGAACTCCTTCGATCATATATTACCTCGGTAGCTTAAGCTGTTGTTCTCGTCATTTCGAGACCCTTGTGACCTGCGCCACATTTGAAGGGTAATGCTACCAAGCGATAACCTTATATAAAGACCTTTCGCTTTCCGAAGACTATCTATCCTCTATGCCCCCAATTCGATAGTATGGGTGAGGAATACAACGTCTTACTGCCAATGGTGCTTCGCCCTTTTCATCAGGCTACCTCCCATCGTAAGAGTCTTTCGACCAATAAAAGCTGGAAACTGCATCATTGAGAGAGTAATTACTATTAGATGCTTTTAAGAAAGAAAATATTCTACGTTTCTTGGATACAATGGTACAACTATTTTTCGAGATTACCAAATTTAATTTAGCTGAAACCCTTGCTGGCAAAGGGTTATAATGAAGTCTGATTATTTCGATTACCGTATTAAATTTTGAAATTGCTGAAATACTTACGCCACTCTAAGGTTTATTTGCGTTGGAATCAAGATAACTAAGAACGGAGTAACCTAATGCTTTTCAAAGCCAGCATTATGGTGTGCGAATTGTTCGCTGATTGGTATTGTAAGCAATAATCAATACCCCTAATCGTTATCTTTGAGCACAATTTTTAAAAACAAACACAGGCATATTGATTAAATAAATCTAATCACATAACATATTTTATAGCATTAGCTGTACAATCCTTGTCTTCAAATCTGGAAAATTAGAAACCAACGAGGGAAGTAGAGCAGGTGCTCAGGTACGCCTGAGCCTTGTTTCGCTTCGTTGGTGGGCCCTTCCAGAGCCTGAAGACTTGCGATCCCGAGGTCTCGGGCTTTTTCATTCCTAAAACCATCAAAATGAAACCACTTTTTGTTCTTCCTACATTATTACTTGTAGTGTTTATTACACAATCATGCGGCAGCGGAAATGCATCAAATTCAGACAATAAAATAAAAGACACCTTCGCAATTGAATCAAGTAGATACAATGCACTGATTGAAGCTTATCAAACTCAGCCCCTATCTAATGATACGGTCTTTTTGGGTTTTAGAATTGGAATGACGCTACCAGAAGTAGATGCTCGTGTTGCTTTGCTGATTAAGAATGGAGTTGTAACACGAGTTGGCAACAGAATATTTTCCTATATCGCATCAAATGAATGGACGCAAAACGACAAGGATAGCGTTCACCAATTCATAGTTGAGATACTTTTAGGTATTAATAAAAAGGAGGGCGTTTTAAAGGGCATTAATGCCAATATTTACGCTCCCCGTTTTTTATTAACCCCAAACCCAAAGAAGGTTGAAGACGAAAACAATCCGTCTTATAATGCTTATAAAGAGATTGTAGGTGATTCGATGGTTCAAGCAAATAAGCAAACGCAGGATGACAGGTCAGTTGAAAGAATAAAGCGGTTTGTTGACGAGCATTTACTTTCGTCATACCGTTTAAGATATGGTTCAGAAAACCATAAGATTGAAAACTCATTTAATACCGTAAAATACGTGTGGATTTCAAACGGCAGACTAATTGAGCTTGATCTCGATCGGGAATATAACCAAATAACAAAAAAACTTCTTGAAAGGGAACTGCCGTTATCTACCGACAACTTCTCCGAGTTAGTTTTTATTGGTAGTGCAAGTTACTACCCAATTTCTGAGAAGGTTAATTATGAGAAAGCTGTCGATAAAGCTGCATCTGAGTTTCAAAAGAAATCTGATTCTACTATAAAAAGTGATCAACAAAAAGAGAACCAGCTCACTAAAGATAGAGTGAAAAACAGCGGGATATAAATTTAAATTCCTCAAATCAAAAGGGTGATTCAGTTTCAGGCTCAACATCAAAATTATAATAAGCAGAATCATATTTCGGCATAACGGTGAAATCTCCGCTGTCATAGAGTATAGTATGACCAATATTTTCACCAAGTAAATTGTAAAGTGGAATTACATTATCCTCGTCACCAAGTATTCGTTTTAGGTATGGATATAAGTCTTCTTTTTCAGTAAAACTTAAAACACAGTCTCCGGCATCATACTTAAGAGTCCTGCCGGTATCAGTAACAAAATCTATACTCACTAAAGTCCAGTATTGCTCTTGTGCGATGATCATTGGAATAACTGATTTTAATGATTCCTTTCTCACCTCAATATCTTTGAATTTGGGAGGCTCGTTTTGTGCAAACATCATTACACCGGTAAACTCACTTGAACCATCATCATTGAAAAATAGTGGAATACAATTAGTAGACCCAAAACGAAAGAGATAACCTTTATCTGTACTGGTAAGTAAAAATGAAGCAAGTTTGTTTTCGTTGTCCATTGTGAAAATTTATGTGTGTTTAATACAAGCCACCGCATCAAAATACCGTATTTCTTAAATAAGTAAAGTGTAACTATTTCAATAACGCCAATTATTAATACTATAGCATTTATTGCTGTCTATAGCCTGTCGGAAAGTTTGCTTTTAGATAATCGTCAATCTGCTCTTGTATTTTCATCACAGCCTCTGCCTGCGTTTCAATAGCGTAATTAGAGTTAAAATTAACACGCTTCACCTTCCATTTATTTGTTTTCCGTACAAGCAGTTTCTCCATTTCAATAGATTTACCACCTGCTGAAATCGTAAATCGAATTACCTGATCAGATGCATAAGTAATCTCAACCTGCATACGATATGTAGTCGGCTTACCATAAAGCTTAACTCGTATTGTAAACGTATGTCCTACCATTTTTCTAATGGCGGTAACTCTGGACAATTAAATTCCTTTTCAGGTTCATCGGAGTATAGAAAATCTTTTGAAACAGGATGTGCAAACATTTCATTGGCAGGATAACGAAAAGAAGCGATTTCAGTTATTCTTTCTTTTGAAATGTCTTTACTTATCCACTCCTCAGCAAGTTCTTGTGTTAGAATGGTAGGCATTCGTTTTTTTGCATTGTGTACCTGATTTGTAAGTTCATTTCCATTACCAGTTACAATGGCAAACGTATTTGCGCTTTGTGCCATATCCTCATTTGTCCACTCCCGATAAATACCAGCCATATAAAACGGTTTTGGCTCTGGCTGCTTTATCGAAATAAAATAAGGGTATTTGTCCGTTGCTTTTAATTCCTGCCCCTTCTTGCCAATTTTAGGTATGTGCCGATACTCATAAAACCCTGTTGACAAAACCAAGCATCGACCATTTATAGCAGCATCAGCCCACATTGATCTTCTACCTTTCTCATTCAGAAATAGGTTTTCACATTTTGCATTCAGCCAAGGCTTACCGGATTTGCGTGCCCAAAACAAATCATCAACATTACGAACCGTTGGTGGAATAAATTCCCAATGTGCCATTTCAATTACCACATCTGCTCCATTGTCAATAGGTCTTACTATAGGCCAATCCCTGTAGTCAAAGCCATTCTGAACACATTTAAACGGCAATGCACCCAACTCTTTAATAAGCTGCTTATAGCGAATAAAATCGGCTCTGCTAACTCTGCATCCGTTGATATAGCACATGTATTAAAATTAGGTATTAATCATGTTCTATGATATTCTCCATATATGCAAGTACCTGATAAAAACATGCCCCGGGGTCTAAATTAATTTGAAACTATGCCCCCTGTATGTGATAACTACGAAAGGGGCAGTATCAACACCTCCCCATCTGACTGCTGACAGTGCTTGTACTCCCCGGGGTCACATACCAATGATATTTAATACAGGGAACAGCCATTTTTAATTTCAAAACTTTTTTATGGTAACAATTACAAACTATCATGTTCGAAAGAACAATGAAGGTGAAACCTTTATCAGCCTTGAGTTGCAGGGTGATATTGAAATGATTCAATCAGCATCCACTGGTAACTTTTATGCAAGTGCTAAGCGATGCTCAATGTCTTCTACATTTTCAGAGGATGTTGCAAAAACCCTAATCGGTAAGCAGCTACCCGGCAGAATTGATCGTGTAGAGTGCGAACCCTATGATTTTACAGTTAAGCAAACGGGTGAAGTGATCTCCTTAACTCACACCTATGTGTACAGTCCAGATGAAAAAGAACCTGAACTGGCAAGTAAGCCTGTCCGGGTTATGGTTGGTGCGTAAGTACAAAGGGAGGAGCAATTCTCCCTTTATTTTTTTATTCTAAATCACAGACTAATGCAACTACAAACAGCAGCAAGACGGAATGTTAAAATCAAAATGTCTATTTCAAGTCCTACAGGATTCGGTAAAACTACATCAGCATTACTAATTGCTTTCGGTATTACAAACGACTGGAGCAAGATTGCAATCATCGATACCGAAAATGAATCAGCATCATTGTATGCAAAGCACAGTTTATCAGACGGGATGTTTATTGGTGAGTTTCAAACCATACCTCTTAAACCACCTTACAGTGCACAACGATACATTGATGCAATAAAGATTTGCGAAGGTGCTGGTATCGAAGTAATCATTATTGATTCTGTTACCCATGTCTGGCAGGGTCAAGGTGGTGTTCTTGAATATCAGAACAAGCTTGGCGGCAGATACCAAGATTGGATGAAAGCAACACCTATCTATCAACGATGGTTAGATGCCATTCTTCAATCACCTGCACATATCATTTCTACCATTCGTAAGAAACAAGCATATAATGTAGTTCAGGATGGACAAAAAACCAGAGTAGAAAAAGCCGGGCTGGATGATCAGATAAGAGATGGATTTGATTACGAGCAAACCATTGCTCTCGAAATCATTAACGATACACACATGGCGAGGGCTGCAAAAGACAGAACAGGCTTGTTCTCTGATAAACCTGAATTCGTTATTACTGTTGAAACTGGCAAGAAGATTCTGGACTGGTGTAATCAGGGTTTACCAGCGTTGCTAAACGATAATGAATTTGTAAACTCCATTAATGCCTGCACTACTTATCAGCAGCTTTTAGCTCTCTATGCAAACAACCCTGATAAACAGGCATCCTATGCTTCGCACTTCAACAGAAGAAAAAAGGAAGTAACACCTAAAGCCGCAGAAACCAATTTATCAACAAACAATTTCTCATCAAATGGAAGCACAACTGTTAAACAATGAGCAGGTGGTATTCTTGGAAGAAAGACCATCTATTGAAATTATCTCTACCGATAAACCGTTTATTCAAGCCAACACAATTGAAAGTAGTTTCGATGAGGTAAAGAATAGTCATGTAATTCCTGTATTTATCAAGGATAATGAACCTGTTATATCTCATGCTGATTTTATTGAAGCTACCCTTGAAATGGCAGCATCAGTATATGCAAACGAGACGCTTTTACAGCCCTCTGTAAGGCTCTCGCATGCAATTAAAGGCAGAATACCCGATGCGAAGGATAAGCCAGCCAAAGACCTGTTGGAGCACGAGAAAACAATCTATTATGAACGCATGGCTTTTATCATTGAACTTCCAACAATTCATGATGAAATTGATGGCAGTACACTCTCCTTAACTATTGGAGGAGTTAAAGCTTACAACCTTGATAATCTCTACAACAAGAAAGGAGTTGATGAACACTTCAAAGTGTTTGTAGGATTTAAGAATAGTTTATGCACGAACCTTTGTGTTTGGAGTGATGGCTTTATGAATGATTTGAAAGTAAAATCTCTCGGACAGTTAAAAGGCTCTATCCGAACACTACTTGAAAATTACAATGCTTCTTTTCACATTCATGCACTTCGGCAGCTTAATGATTACAGCTTATCAGAACAGCAATTTGCACATTTAATTGGAAGGTGCAGAATGTACAACCATCTTCCAAATCCAATTAAGAATGATATTGTTCCCCTTGAACTTAGCGATACCCAATTAGGCGCTGTTGTTAGGGATTACTACCGGGATGAATCATTCTGTAAGGATAGCGAAGGGAATATCAATCTCTGGAGGCTGTATAACCTTTTTACAGGCTCAAACAAATCTTCATACATCGATACGTTTGTAGATCGGTCTGTAAACGCCTATCAATTTGTAGACGGTATCAGGTGGGCATTGCAAAAGAAAGAAACAAACTGGTTCTTAAACTAATCAAAGGCTGGGTTATCCAGCCTTCTTTTATATTATGAAAGACTTGATAATCCCGAAATATTGTGATGCCAATAGTATTCTGTTGGTAAACCAAGCTGGCAACCTGAAAAGATTATACTGTCCATTTTTAGTGAAATGTTGTGCATTATCCGGCGCATTAAAACCCGGTATGTCCCTTTGGGTTGAAGAGGTAGCAACTAATGAAAAAGATGAACTAATCTATATCATTCTCGGCTCTTCATTCAAACACACACATTTTAAGCTATTAGCGTCCTTCTAATCAGGTCAAAGTAGATTATGCTGTATTTTCTTTACTATGATTCGGTCGGTCATTGGTTTATACCTGCAATATGACCGACTGACCATAGGTTTCTTTTGAGACGGTTTACTACAGCCAAAAATGAAAACCACTGAAAAGAAATATTTTAAAAATTGTTCAATATATTGCAACAAACACCAGAAAGGTGGAATAGCAATACGCAAACCATCGAATTATGAAATCTACATATTACCCAAAAATCGGAGATAAAGTAACATTTGATAACGATCAGCTTGAGCTTTTTAAAACCGAGACCTCAAGTCCAGATAAATCTGTACAGGATTATCAACGGTTGGTACTTGCAGGAATAGATCAAATAGGAACAGTTAAGGAACCCGGAATTAATTTAACTACTGTTTCTTATCCTGATGGATGGGATTTGCCAATACCAACAAAATATCTGATTGTTTTACCACAGTAAAACTCAGTATTTCTAAACTACCCCCAAATGAGCAAGAAACCAAAGCTTACAGATAAGTATATACAAGAAAGACGAGAATCCATAGGAATGACTATTCGAGGATTACGTGAAAATAAAGGTTATAGTCAGGATGACCTTGCTGAGATAATGAATGTGCATCGCTCAACCATATCCAAAGTCGAAACTGGAAAATTTTCTATAACAATTGATTATTTAATAAAATTTGGATTTCATTTAAATTTTAATGTTTCCCTCAATCCAGTAATCCCTTAATAACAAGATCTAACACCACTACATGAAATACTTAGAATGGAATCACCTAATAGCTAATCATTTCTTTAATTCATCAAACGCAGGGAAGGAAGTTCTTTTGTACATAACGCAGAAAGAAATTTCACATTTGGGATTGATAAAATTTGGTTTTGAAACTGAAGAAGAAAGTTGGGGTGATTTTTGCAAATCCCTTAAAAATGGGTTTCCACAAATATCAAACGAAAGCAATTTTATAGACAAGTTTTTAATAGTAGCTAATAAATGGAAGGAGTTTGAGAGAGCCGTTTTTGTTCGAAATAATCAATCCGATTTGCTGATGGATGGTATTTCTATTTATCACAGTGATACAAAAATTGTTTACCCGTTTTACATTGGTTATTTGGCCACGCTGATAATACCTATGACCAACAATGTAAATACTTTTAGAGCAAATTCTTTTTTCCCTCCGCTTAATGAATTCCTTACAAGTAATAATATCACCAAAGTTAAAACAACTACAATCGAAGAAATAGATTGGGTTTGGAGTAATCTTGAAAATTGGAGTAAAGAATATTACAAGACAGATCTCGGATATTTTGTTGAAAGACGACTGGGGAATCAAAATTGGATTTACGTAGGAAAGGTTTTTTCACAATGCTTACTGACACCAAAAAATATTCGGGATATCCCCAACATATTCTGGAAAGCAGACATTGCTCCTAACTCTATTATCCCCGAAAAACAATTTCAAAGAATTATCACGCTTCATGGTGTATCACAAGCAAAGTTTAGTCCAAGAATAGTCTCAATTGTTGCGGATGAAGAAAATCCACTTAGGAAAGTAGTTATTGAAATTGTTAAACGTGAATACTCTAATTGGAAAGGATATGTTCTTAAATATGAGGAAGAGGAAGAGGGAAAAGCTCCACTCCCCAAAACAGGTTGGATTTACGCCACATTACTTTCTGCATTCAATCTGAATAAAGTAGATGAATCCTTCAATCATTTTTACTATTTGTATTCACAATACGATTTTCCTGACGAATTGATTATGGGCGAAAATGAAATTAGCAATTCGGGCAATGGATATTCTAAGCCAATTTACATTGCATTCAACCAAAAACTTAGTTTGGAGGATGAACAAAATAAATGGAGAGCAAGTACAACTCAAAATGATATAGTGCTTTATACATCAGGTTCGTACTTTGGGTTGCCTGCGGATAATTTAATTGAAACTGACAGAGTTAGCCGACAATCGTGGATGTATTTACTTTGCGCAGACTCCAAAAGACAAAGTATTGAGCATTGGGGTACAACATTCCAAAAAGGCGATTTCCAATCTATCGACTATGATAGGGTTCCGAATAGTTTTAGTCTTTTCAAATTCAGAAATCCACAGTGCTCACACCCATCAGAGGAAATTTTAAGAGTAAATACAAAGAAGAAATTAGAGTTTCGTGGTGGTATTAAAGTTGAGAATAGAAGTTATCTAAAAAACTTGCTCCCGAAAATATATATTGACGGTGCTGATGGAAACGAAAAGGTTTATTTTGATTATTGGGAAACGAATCAAAGAGTTCCACTTTCCCAAAGTGCCGTTATTCCAGAAGAGTTTAGTATTTCTGATAATATTATTTACAATCAAAATTTTCTAATCAAAATTGAAAATGATGATTTAGCTAATTCTGAATTGCCTTATCAAATTATTGATATTGATTTTAATCCACTGGATATAGTCAATGAAAATATTACCAAAAGAAATCGATTTGGTGAAGTCTGTGATGCCTCTGATGAATTCTATGTTGTTGGCAGCAACGTATCCTATAATGATTGGCAACGGCAAAGCTCATGGTCATTTCCATTCTTTTCGTCCATGTACAATCCAACTGAATTTATTGCAAATGCAAATGAGTATAAACTACATAAAGGAAATCTAATTCTGCAAATACTCAGCATGAAAAGAAACCTCAAGTTTCAAGAGTTTTCCGAAATAGTTGATTCGGTTGAGAAACTTGAAAAAATTTGGGAGTTTTCAATGTACCAACAAAGCCCCAAATACTTAAAGCAAACTTCAATAAATTTTTATGATTACTTGGGTTGTTTGGATTATGATTACGTTTTAAACAAAATCGCAATAAACAGGCCTCAGTTTATTATTGTTCCATCGCTGAAATCATTAAAAGCAATTCTTATTGGCGGACATTCAAAATCTTTTATAGACAATTTGCAAGATTGCTGCAACACGCACGAAGTTAATATTGAAATTATTCCGCAGGCCAAGCAACTTGAGATTTACTACTTGCCGGATTTAATACGTCTCACTCCGGCAAATTGTAAAAATTGTACTGATGCATGGCGAAAATTAGAGCGAATTGCCCGGCAATTGAACATAGAGTTTAAAATCATTGAAAAACCAATTCTTCAACCCCAAATTACGCAATTTGGCTTGCAAGATTTTAGCGAATCTATTGAAGGGTATAAGGAATATATTACAAAAAACAAATTTGTTGAAAAACCCAACTTTGAATGGGCAAGAAAGGTATTTGATACTTCACTTCTGAAGTTTGTGAAAGATGCTGGTGAAATTGACAAAAAACTATCGTTTCAAGAATATTATGTACGCTTTCAATTCACACATATTCTTTGGCTTGACAACAAATCATACGAAGTCGATAGGAACTGGGGAAAGTTTTTACTGCTTTCAGAACAGAACAAAAAAGTAATTTACTATAATGAAGCAACCAAGGAATTAGCAATACCGAAATATGTTCAACTTCCAAGGCTTATTGCCGAAGCAATTATGCTACTAAGTGGGCAAGCTCCGTATTACAAAAACGTACAAATTGAAGGTCGAAATTGTGTTTACCAATTCTATCTAAATGTTCCCAAACTCTTTGCTGAAAATCTATTCGCAAAATTCAATCAAAGAATTCAAATAAAAAATAACTTGTAGATCATGAAAGACCCAATCACGGCATTTGATACGATTAAAGACAACTACATACGTTATGTAGAAACAGCATTTGATACCAAATTTAGTTCGGTAAATGCCGAAAGAAGGGTTAAGTTAAATACAGACAAGGTTTTGTATAGGGAGCCTTGGATAGAACCACTACCTGATTATAAGTCAAGTGATATTACAATTTCACAACTTGGCAAAGAACATGTTCCAAACATGACAGATGCTGAGTTAGAGACATTTAAGTCACTGGTAAAAACTGGTTTGTTCTCTGATTCATTTCCTATGTATGCACATCAGGCAAAGATGTTAAAAGACGCAATGGACAATAAACATTGTATTATAACCTCCGGTACTGGTTCAGGTAAAACAGAATCATTCCTGTTGCCCCTATTCGCACAGCTTTCAAAAGAACTTTCACAATGGGGAAAGTCTTTAGGCACCAACAAAAACTATTGGTGGAACAATTTTGATTTATCAGATAAGGAAATTGTTAAAGACTTTGAACTTAGTCCATTAGTAAGACAAAGGCCAAATGATGGAAGACCACAAGCAGTCAGGGCGCTTATTCTTTATCCAATGAATGCGCTGGTGGAAGATCAACTTACAAGATTAAGAAAAGCACTCGATTCTGATAAGACAAGAGAATGGCTAAAGGCAAATGCCAACAACAACTCAATATACTTCGGAAGATATACAGGAAGTACTCCATCATCTGGCGAGCTACATTCTTTTAATGAAAATGGTACCAAAAAGATAAATAAGTTCAAAATTGAACAATTAAGAAAAGAATTGGCAGCACTTGAAAAATCTTCTAACGACATTAAGCAACACATTGATGAGAATAGGGATTTGCCAGATGGGCTAAGTGACGCAGCCGAAAATTTAATCGCATTTTACCCGAGATTAGATGGAGCTGAAATGCGAACAAGATTTGATATGCAGGTGGCACCACCTGATATAATGATTACAAACTATTCAATGTTGAGCATTATGCTCATGAGAGATATTGATAGTGGAATTTTCGACAAAACAAAAGCTTGGCTTAATTGTGATGACGAATTTTCACTCCATCTTTCAGAAGATGACAGAAAGAAGGAAAAAAAGAACAGAGTTTTTCATTTGATCATCGACGAGTTGCACTTATACCGGGGTACACAGGGAACAGAAGTAGCGTATCTTTTAAGAGTAATTTTAAATAGATTAGGCTTGCACCCCAATCACCCTCAATTGAAAATACTTGCTTCATCGGCTTCACTTGATGCTAATGATGTTAAAAGCATTGATTTTATTCAAGATTTCTTTGGTGTTTCTGATGCAAAAAAGTCTTTTTCAATTATCAAAGGAGAAAATAATCCTGTACAAACAATATCAAATGAAATTCCGAAACTACCATTTGAGCCCTTCAAAAAAATAAATGAATCATTTTATTCAAGCAATGGAAACATTTATTCAGAAGGATTTATTAGGCAATGTTCGCTAACGGCTACTGAATTGAAATCATTTGCAAAAAGTGATTTAAGTGATACTGAACCGATACAGCTTGTTTTAAAAGTACTGCTTGATAAAAATCTACAATTAAGAGAGAGGTTGTATAGTGCTTGCTCAATTGGCGGAGAAGAAAGGGCTGTGTGTTCTTTAAGAGCTAATGGAGATAATGAAAACAAAGACATTCTGACAGAAAAGTTGTTTGGAGACAATATTTCAAAAGTGGATTTAAGAATGGCATTAAGTGGCTTACTTATTTTACGATCCTTGTATGATCTGCCTGAATTCAAAATAATTGAATCCAATCATAACGAATCAAAACTGCCACGATTTAGATTTCACTATTTTTTTCGAAATATTGAAGGTTTATGGGGTTCCCTAAATGCTGAAGATATTTCAGATGAATATAGGGACGAAGAAAGAACTGTTGGTAAATTATATTCGCAAGCGCAGATAAAATCTGAGAAAGGTTACAGGGTTTTAGAATTGCTATATTGTGATAATTGTGGGACAACTTTATTTGGAGGGAGCAGATTAAAAGCCTCAGATGAAACGAATAGTTTTTTTGAGTTACTTCCTTTAAGCCCAAATATTGAAGGCATTCCTGAAAAAACACCTCACAAACTTTTAGAAAGGAGATCGTATCAGGAGTATGCCATTTTCTGGGTACAAGGGAAGCAAGAATTAGAGCCTCACGAAAGACCTAACGGCTACTGGAGACAGACAACAGTTAATAATTCCATTAATCAAAAAGACTATACAGCATCTTGGGAAAAAGCGTCAATAAATGTTTATTCCGGTGACGTAAAAGAAACTTACGAAAAAGCAGACCAAGAGCCCGCTAATTGGCGGAAAGGATATTATTTCAAAATAGCACATAACGATTCTTCAAAAGTAGATATTGCTTTTAATCTGTCAAGTGTTGATACCCATAAAGCGACGCCTTGTGTTTGTCCTGCATGCGGCATAAATCACAGCAAGCACCATCAAAACTCAAGTAAAACAAAAATTTCTTCTATTAGAGGGTTCAGAACCGGTTTTGCCAAATCAAGCCAAATGTTTGCGAAGGAATTAATGTACCAATTGCCAATTAAACAAGATGAAAGAAAGCTGGTTGTTTTTTCTGATAGTAGAGAAGATTCGGCACAGGTTGCTAATGGAATTGAAAGAAATCATTTTTTAGATTTATTGAGGGAACTTTTAATTCGGGAATTAAATAATTCACTAATAATCAAACTTGAAATTTTAAAAGCATTCAAATCAAATGACAATGAGAAAATTTTAGAGTTTAGGTTAAAATTTAATGAACTTGTTGATGAAGTTGATGATATTTGGAATGACGCAAGCACGACAAGAAATACTCCAAAAGCAATAAACGACAAAAAAATTGCCTTAAGGAAAATTCAGGAAATCGAAACAAGAATTATCAAAGTTAGAGATTTAATTGAGTACACAAATAGTCTAAATTTAGCACCATTAGTAAAACGTATAGCTGAATTAGGTATCAATCCGGGAGGCAATGACATAAGATTACAATCAACACCGGATACAAAAATTCCATGGTATAAGGTTATTCAATTTGAGAACCCTCAACAATGGATTGAAGGGGTTGATGATACATTTATTCGAGAAATTAAAAAAGGAACATTGCGAAAGATGTCTACAATGTTTTTTGCTTCCTTGTTTTATTCTTTTGAAAGTTCTGCATTAGGTTATCTCACAATAAATCCAGATACTCCTGTTCTTGCAAAATTTGCTGGCACAGTTGGCCTGACGCAAAATGTGTTTCTTGAAATTGTGAATTCAACAATCCGAATTTTAGGCGATAAATTTAATCATAATCAGGTTGACGAAGACAACTTCCCCTTTGATATAATCGCTTACAATAATTTTCCGAGTTTATGCAAAGGCTACATCCGAAATGTTGCTGAACGGCTTTCTGTTTCCGAACACATTTTAGGGCAAAATATTTTTGATTTACTTTCAGAAATAGGTCTTCTAAGAGGAGATACAGGACTACAGTTTGAGGAATTATTTATCAAAGCATCAATTGCTAATGATGAGGTTTGGCTAAGTAGCAGAAGTAGAAGGGCACACTTACATTTTTCTGCTGGCATTTGTACACAAACAAAATCACCACTTGATCCAACCAATAAGACCAGTTGTGAAGAAGTTTGGAAGGCAAATTATTTGTCCCATTCTGCTATGATTCAAAACAGAGAACCGATTAGAATACATTGCGAAGAATTGACAGGACAAACGGATAACCAGTTCCAAAGGCAGCGCCATTTTAGAAATGTGGTTTTGAAAACAGAAGGCAATCCACTTGTGAAGAAAATTGATTTGTTAAGTGTAACAACTACTTTAGAAGTAGGAGTTGATATTGGTGCGCTTCAAGCAGTGATGCTTGCCAATATGCCACCACAACGATTCAACTATCAACAACGAGTTGGACGTGCCGGAAGACGTGGGCAAGCATATTCAGTAATCCTTACTTTTTGTAGAGGTAGAAGCCATGACGAATTTTACTTCTCAAACCCTCAAAAAATTACTGGTGACAGTCCACCTACACCATTCTTGACAATGAAGCAAGAGCGAATTTGTTTGCGATTAATTTCAAAAGAAATATTGAGGCAAGCATATTTGACAATTGAAGTAAATGAAAATTTTGATGAGAGTAAATCAAGTATTCATGGAGTGTTTGGTAAGACACACAACTGGAATAGTTACAAACCACATTTGGAAAATTGGATAAATACTAATCACCTTGCAATCAGTTCTGTTATTGATTGTATTACACCTCACCATATAGGAGATTTAAAGGATCAGTTCCAGAAATATTTTGTTGATACGGTTGGAACAAACGGGTTTATAGCAAAATTAGAAAGTGTGATTAAGAACCCAGAAATTCCTACCGATGATATTTCACAAAAATTTGCTGAAGGCGGCATATTGCCAATGTTTGGAATGCCAACTGATGTAAAATATTTTTATCATGGAACAGCTCCAAATTATGAAACATTGAAAATTGACAGGGGTCAAGCTATGGCTGTTTACGAATTTGCCCCCGGCGCACAAAAAACAAAAGATAAAGCGATTTATCAGTCCATTGGTTTTACTTCAGATATTATAAAACTAAGCGATAAAGGGAAAGATGTACTTATAAATAAAGCAGACGATTCAACGGAAAATTCGCCTTTCTACTTAAGCAGATGGATGGAAAGATGTAAAAAGTGCGGCTACAACAAATCATTTAGTGATGATGACGAACCGGTAAATCAGCAGTGCCCTGATTGCGGCAACTTTGATACATACACATATGGAAAGTTCAGAGTTAAATCACCTAAAGCATATAGAAGCAATTTCCTCTTAGGATCCGACAATAGAGATGAAGCAGATTTTGTAACAAATAGACCACCAATTTATGCAGATCGTTCTACCGAAGCTGATGCAAAGAGAGACGATAAAAATGTAGCCAATACTAAACTTATAATTTCAGATAAAGATGTAACATGGAGAATAAATACCAACGGTGATAAGTTTTATACAGGCAGCTATTATGATGTGAAAAATTTTAATCCTGAAACTCGGAAATCGTTTACATTTAAAAATCAATGGATTCTGGACTCTATCGTTCCGCCCCCTAATGGTACAAATAATCCATTTACTAATGAAGATGGCTATAGCATTGAGTTTGCAAACAGAATTCAGGAACAGCCAATAGCACTTGCGATAAATAAGAAAACAGAAATCCTAAAATTTTATCCGACTTCTGTACCTCCTGAATTGCAATTGGACATGTTCAATCTGAAAGAAAATCCAAATTATTTTGAGAGACAAAGCTTGGGTGTTAGAGCAGGATTTTATTCAAGTGCATTTTTACTTCAACGAGTTTTAGCGGACATATTGGACGTTGATCCCACTGAAATTGAAATTGCCGACATTACAAAACGAGAAATTGTTGATGTAGTGAAAAAGAATGTGGCTGAGATAATTCTAACGGATGAATTACCTAATGGTTCAGGCTTTGTTAGGAAGCTTTATGAAGAATTTGAACAAATTCTTGATGAAGCATTGCAGCCAAAATCTGTAGATACTTATATTAAACGAATTCACTCTGATGAGCACCAAAGTAGGTGCAACGATGCCTGTTATGATTGCTTGAAGGTATATCGAAACATGAACTGGCATAGCTTATTAGATTGGCGATTAGGATTAGGAATTTTGAGAATCTTCAAAGACAAAAACTACAAATCAGGTGCAGACGGAGTTTTTGAAGAAATTGAGGTGAAGAATTGGTTGGTATTCGCAAAAAAACTTAGAGACCAGTTTGTTGAAAGCTTTTTTGTCACAGGTGGAAGTCTAAAAGAAGATTATATAATTGATTTTGATGGACTTCCAGCTATAAAGCATGGCTCAGCCAGAAATGGACGAAGAAAAATTATTCTTATTGTCCATCCCTTTTGGAAGTTAGAAAATCCTGAAGAAGATGCGTGGTACACAAACAGGATCAGTGAGGCACACGAATATATTGTTAGTAAAGGAGGAAACATAGATGATGATTTTGAGTGTTTAGACACCTTCAATCTTCAAAGAAGAGTTGGCTGGTGCTTTGAAAAAATTATGAATAAATGATTGAGAAATTAAGTAATCATAAAATAAAAACACTAACTCGGATTTCCGCAAGTCAATATTACTCTGCGTTAGGCTGTCCTTACAAATTGGTATTGGCTAATACATTTGGTTACAAGCAGTTGCTCCCATCAAATGCGAATGCGCATTTTGGTTCTGTTATTCACGATATGATTGAACTAATTTCAAAAGGAATTGTAAATAATGAACAGACATTTTCGGAAACATGGATTAGCTTAATTGGCAAAAAAGAAAATGAGCTCAAAGAGAGAGGTTTATCAAGCTTTACACCACTAAAGTATTTTGTAAATGATTTTGCATTAAAGAAAAATCAAGTCAAACGCATTCTTTTAAAAAAGCAAGAAAAGCTCAATTCTACTTCAAAGTCTTCTTCAAATAAGTATTATACTGAAAAGAGATTAGAAAACTCTGAGAAGAGTATTATCGGTATTGCTGATTTGATAATTGAAAATGAGTTTGGTACTACAATTATAGATTTCAAGAGTGGGAAAATATTTTCTGATTCAATTGATGAAAGTGGTATAACAGAGCAAGGCATAAAAAAAGAATATGAGATCCAACTAAAGATTTATGCTCATTTATATTCTTTAATGACAGGAAGTTATCCTAAATCTCTATTCCTTGTAACCCTCGCAAATGAATTCGTTGAGGTTGAATTTACAGAATCTGACTGCGAAAACATTTATAATGAGGTGCTGCGCTTCCTATCGATAATGAATTCACACATCTTAAAAAATGATTTCGCTTCAATTGCAAAACCCTCAGTTGAAAACTGTAAGTATTGTTCTTCCAGACCAGCATGTAGTTTTTATTCCACTTGGTTGCAAATTAATTTTGAAGTGGTGAATGATCTGTTTGGTACAATTGAAAAAGTTAGTCATTTTAACAATGACACAGTGGGTCTGCAATTGGAAATGCAAGGAAAACAAGTTCTGATAAACAATTTGCCAGTAGAGATGAAGCAAAAATTTGAGTCTCTAATTGGTAAAAGTATAGTACTTTATAATTTAAAAAAATCCAAGCAGTCGCTAAATGCAACTGCCGGTAGTTTCACTGTAGTTTATGAATAATAATCACGAAGATAAAATTCCAATTCTTTCCTTCTACTCTGGTGGGGGTTTTTTGGATATGGGTTTTGAGCAAGCAGGTTTTGAAGTGATATGGACAAATGAGAACGATGCTGTATTTGCGAAATTACATTCTGAAGGAATTACGTCATGGCGTAAAGCTAAAGGCAATGGAGTAAAGGCAGAAATTTTTAATACTAAATCAATTTCAGATGTTTCAGCTAATGAAATTATTTCAGAAGCATTCCCAAATGGGAAGCCACGTTACTTCGGTATGATTGGAGGCCCCCCTTGCCAAGATTTTAGCCAAATGGGAAGTTTAAAAGGATTTAAAGGGGAAAGGGGTAAGCTAACTATTATATATATAGACAGAATTCTTGAGTTGAAGCCTACTTTTTTTGTAATGGAAAATGTTACTGGCTTAATGAGGTCAAAATCAAACAAAGGGTATTTGGATGCATTATTAGAAAGACTTAAAGTAGAATATTTCATAGATCATGAGGTACTGAATGCCCTTGATTTCGGAGTTCCACAATTTAGAGAGCGTGTGTTTTTTGTGGGCATTAATAAGAATTATGTAAAAGCCGATCAGATTATAAAAGATAGGCTGGAAAAATGGTTTCCATGGGAAAATAATATCAATTATAAAGATTCCTTTACTAAATATAAATGGCCTGAATTAAATTATTTCGGAAAAAAAATTGAAAAACCTAAGGACATACCAAATGAATTATGTGTTGAAAGTTGTTTGGTACCAACCTCACTTCTTAACGAAGTACCAAATGCATCAGAGTATTTTAACTTGTATGTAGAAAAAAGTGAATTGAGTAAAATTAAAGAAGGTGAAACGAGCAGACCTTCTTTTAAGAGGTTGCATAGATTTCGATATAGCCCAACCGCATGTTATGGGAATAATGAAGTTCATCTTCACCCATATAAAAACAGACGTCTCTCAGTTCGTGAAACACTAAGAATTCAAGGTGTCCCAGACACCTATATTTTACCTGAAGACTTACCACTTTCAAAAAAATTTAAAATGATTGGCAATGGGGTGCCTGTTCCATTAGCAGAAGCGGTTGCTGTATCTGTAAAGAATTATTTAAAAACATTAGGCATTCTCAAATAAAACAGGAAGTTCGTTTGATTTAAAATAACTGTTAACACTACCGTTAACACTTTAGCATAAAATCAGCTAATTTTATAAAAAAGTTATCTGCATAGTTTCTTTATAATCAAAATCTTAAATGATCGTTTAGGCTGAAAAGCTCGATTCATAACCCGAAGGTCGGCAGTTCAAGTCTGCTCTCCGGTACAAATACAGTCCCGCTATTTGCGGGACTTTTTTTTGATCTTTACTGTATGGGATTATCCATTCATTTCTGCGGCACACTTGCACAGCCTTTATCGATCAACGGACTCGTGGATGAAGTAACCGACATCTGTAACAGTCTTTTATGGGAATGGAAGCTGATCACAGCATCATCATTGAATGGAATTGTTTTTTCGGCACCTGAATGTGAGCCGGTTTTTCTAACATTCACAAGCACAGGAAAGCTTTTTTCTCCATTGCAGGAAGGCATGGAAGAAACTTATCGCAAGGCCGGACTTGATCCCTCAATGATTTACTGGCAGAGTGTAAAAACACAATTTGCCGGCATCGCTGTTCATAAAGCTTTGATCAAATTGTTTCGCTATCTCAGCCAAAAATATTTCCAGCACTTTGAATTAAACGATGAGGGATTGTATTGGGAAACAAATGATGAAGGAGTATTGAAAACACAATTTCAGAAATATGAACTTGGTCTGCAAGCTGTAACCGATGCATTGTCAGGAATGCAACAACAAACAGGAGAATCGCCAACAGACCTGGCTGCACGTATTGAAGCTGTTTTAAAACAATTGCAGCAACGAAAAGACTGACTACGAAAATACTCTCACAAACTCATGCACCGTACACATCAAGCTCATGTATTTGCTTTTTGTATGCAACAGGAAGTAATAAATTTTTCAGCATCCTGTCCATCTTCATCAACCTGCTCAATTTGTAAACCGGTACCACAGGTGCCAGCAAAGAAAAATCATGCAACTGCAGCAACTCTTTAACACGGTTGGGAACCACTAATTTTTGAGCTTCGGTTAATACCTTAAAACGAAAAGGACCAAGATGTTTTTTGTATTGTTGAAACAAATCAACGGTATAGTTACTCTTCCGAAGGTCTTGTAATAAATGCGCTTCTCGTACAGGCAACCACTGCTTATACGTTACGGGCAAATCTTTCACTCCCATTCCGATACCAACCCGATAAAATACGTTGTACACTTCTTCTTTTTCTTCTTCATTTAATGTTTCTTCCAGCAACTCATACGCCGCAATGGAATAGTGGATGAGCATAAACAACACATCACGATATGCCCAATCGGGTATGCTGGCTCCACGGCCCTTTTCTACTGCATTATGTATCTTCTGCATTGTTGCAATGGCGGCATTGGCTTCTGCTGTTGAGGAAAAAACAATTCTTTTTGCATAGCCAACTGTGCTGAACAAACGCCCTAATGGATCTGAAGGAAGTTTGCCTGTAAAATACAGCCAATCCACTGCTTTATTCAATGCAAATTCTGCCGAGGCACCTGCAAAAATAAACAGCACGGTATCGCTCTTGCCCCAGATCTTTCGCACTACAGAGCCAGGTTCAACAAACATCTTCATATAGGTTCATTTTCTGTTTTATTCGAAACGCATAATTCTCTAAAAAAAATTTGCATGCCTTGCAAATATACACTTACTTTGTATTTCAAAGTACTTTTAATTAATCAAATTTTCTGTATGACTTACAATTTGAACATTGGAACAATCCTTAGCTGGATCTTTGGCGTACTCGTAGTTGCCATTGGTATTGTGAATACATTTTGGGGAAACGATGCGGGGTTTGGAATTTTTCTGCTCCTGCTTTCGCTTGTATATTTTTTACCCGTGAATGAGATAGTGAAAAAAATGACTGGCTTTACTATTCCGAAGATGGGATTGATCAAGATTGGATTGGGTGTGTTCATCATTTGGGCATCAGTGGGTGTAGGTGAGTTATTTGATAAGATCGATCTGATGCTTGCAAGCTTTTAATCAAACAAAAAATAAAATCCAGAAAACACAAAGCATTTTAATTGCAGTTAGCTGGATCTTAGGTGTGCTCGTATTTACAATTGGAATACTGAACCTGGTATTGATACACCCTGTTCCCGGAATTATTGGTTTGTTGCTGTCACTTGTATTTCTTCCGCCGGTAAATACGCAATTATTGAAAAGGTTTGGAGTCTCAATTCCATTCGTCGTAAAAATTGTACTGGCATTGGTTATTTTCTGGTTCACCTTAGGCATAAGCGATCTTGGAGAATTGATCGACTGATCCTACCAATGCGTTTTATAAAACGTTTATGCAATGAATGCTTTTTCACCTTTTCAGCAACATAAATACTGAACCTGCCAGCGTGAGGAACAACACCATTTTGCGGTAATGCAGATCATTTATTTTTTTGGTTAAGCGAATGCCTAACACAAAGCCTGCTATCAATGCAGGTAATAGTACAAGATCGGTTTGTACTGATTCCAATGTGATGTTCTTCCAGTAAAAAACCTGAAAAGGAAGTTTAAATAAATTCATCACTAAAAAAATCCAGGCTGCTGTTCCAATGAAATCATTCTTTGGTAAACGCATTGCCAGGAAATATAAGTTGGCAAACGCTCCGGCCAGGTTACCGATCATCGTTGTAAAACCAGCCGCCAAACCTGTGCCTGTTGCAAAGAATGGATGCTGCGGTACTGATGTTGATTTGCGAAATTCTAACCATAGCACAATAGCAATAGTAATAACAATGATGACCGCCATGACTCTGCGGAAAACAACTTCATCCATATCTTTCCCCAAAAACACACCCAGTAAAATTCCAATAATCATCCACGGAATTACTTTCCAGAAATGTTTCCATTGTGCATGCCGGTTGTAATACGATACGGCACCAATATCAGCCACACATAATAAAGGCAATACAATACCGGTTGATGATTTTCCACCAAACACTAATGCCATGATGGTTACGGCCAGCATATCCACGCCTTTTAATCCGCCTTTAGCAAGACCAATTGCAAAAGCTGCCAGCAAAATAAACAGCCAATTGGCAACAGAATACAATGATAATATATCCATGTACGATAGATGAACCGAATAATCAGGTTTCTTAAAGCCGAAACAATTTCCACAAACGCTCTTTCACTTTTTCTGCGTTGGGCAGCATCGCTGCTTCCAGTCCTGTATTCATTGGCACCGCAGGAAGATTGAGCGCCCCCAGTACTTCCACTGGTGCATCGAGCCATTGAAAACAATTGTAACTGATACGATGTGCCAATGCTTCAGCAAATGAATTATTCTGTTGTTCTTCTGTAAGCACCAAACACTTTCCGTGTTTTTTTACAGTAGCAAAGATCAATTCTTCATCTAAAGGAAACAAAGTGCGCAGATCAATTACTTCCACAGCTCCGTCAAATTGTTTGGCTGCTGCCATTGCCCAATATACTCCCATGCCGTAGGTGATGATGCAACAGCTTTCACCTTCATCAACCAGTTCATCATCAGCCGCAACAGCAACTCTTGCTTTTCCTAACGGTAACACATAGTCGCTGGAAGGTTCTGTTGTTCTTGCATCTTCTGTACCCGGCACTTTACTCCAGTACAAACCTTTGTGCTCCAGCATTACTACTGGATTGGGATCAAGAAAAGCAGCTTTCATCAACCCTTTCATATCAGCTGCGTTAGATGGATAAACGATCTTGATTCCTTTTATACTTAACAACGTTGATTCCACACTGCCACTGTGATACGGGCCACCACCTCCATACGCACCAATGGGAACACGGATCAATGTTTGCACCGGAAATTTACCACAGCTTAAATACGATGATTTCGAAATTTCTGTTACCAGCTGATTTAATCCCGGATAGATATAATCAGCAAACTGTACTTCTACTATTGGCTTTGCACCAACAGCACTCATTCCCACTGTTGAACCAATAATATAAGCTTCCTGAATGGCAGTATTGAATACACGATGATCGCCAAACCGCTCTGCCAATGTAGCTGCTTCACGAAATACACCACCTAATCTCTTACCTACATCCTGTCCATACAAAACCGCTTCGGGATATTCTTCCATCAATTCACGAATGGCAAACAACGCTGCATCTACCATCATGATCTTTTCTTTACCCGCTGGTGAAAGTTCTCCTCTTTCTTCAGTGACCGGTGTTGGAACAAATATATGATCGCTTACTGTGGCCGGATCCGGTTCGGGAGCAGCAGTTGCTTTTTCAAAATCAGTAGCAACCGTTTGTTTTGTCTGTTGGTATAATTGCTCCAGTTCATCTTCGGTTATGCCACACTGTAAGCATTGTTGACGGAGTTTTGGAAACGGATCATCGGTTGCATGTTGCGCAAGATCTTCTTTGCTTCTATAAAATTCTTTTCGCACACCACTGGTATGATGATTCAGCAAAGGCACATACGCTTGTACAAGATAAGGCTCCTGGTGGGTACGCACATGTTCCACCACGTGCTGCATGGTTTCATATGCTTCAGAAAAATCACTTCCATCACAACGGATACGATGCATGCCCGGAAATCCTCCCGCATATTCATACGCATCCATGGCCCTTGCTTCTTCAGCACTTACGCTGATGCCCCAGTTATTATCCTGCACCAGGTATATGATCGGTAATTTTTTTAATACAGCAAACTGAAATGCCTCACTCACCTCTCCTTCCGTAATACTTGCATCACCAAGTGAACATACCACAACCGGCATTTGTCCATCAGTTGTTTTTTGTACCGATTCTGATTTTATTTTTAGGAGATACTGTAACCCTTGTGCCACACCGGTAGTAGGAATCACCTGCATACCTGTAGCGCTACTTTGATGGATAATGTTAGGCTTATCTCCACCTTTGTAATTTGGATGCGAATAATATTCTCTTCCGCCTGTAAATGGATCGTCGGCCTTTGCTAAGAGTTGCAGCATGAGTTCGTATGGCTGAAAGCCCAGCCCCAGCAGTAAACTTTCATCACGGTAGTAAGGGCTCACCCAATCGGCTGCTGTAAGTTGAAATGCAGTTGCAAGCTGAATGGCCTCATGCCCACGAGACGTGGAGTGCACATATTTACAAACAGAACGATTGTTTTCATATGTTTCGGCCATGTGTTGCGCATAACACATCAATTGATAAGCCTTTCGTAAAATTTCCTGGTTCATCATTCGCAAGCAATTAAATTGCAAAATAAAGGGAAGTGCAACAAAAAAGCCATCCTGTTAAAAGAATGGCTTCTATTAAACTAATTCTTCATTTTTTATTTCACTTCTACTTCCAGTAAGCTGTCGTTTTCAATAAAACCTTCCAGTATATCGCCCACCACACATTCACCTACACCTGCCGGTGTACCTGTGAAGATGAGATCGCCAATGTTGAGAGAAAAGAACTGAGACACATACGCCACGATCTGATCAAAAGTAAAGATCATCAGGTTGGTATTCCCCTGCTGTACAATTTCTTTGTTTTTGTACAAACAGAAATTCATATCATTCAAATTCTGTCCGGGCTTAATATCAATAAACTTACCAACAGCAGCCGAATTATCCCATGCTTTGGAAATTTCCCAAGGCAATCCTTTCTCTTTTAATTGCTGTTGAATATCACGTGCTGTAAAATCAATGCCAATGGAATAGGCATTGTAATATTTATTGGCATGGCGCTCCTGGATATACTTTCCATTCTTCGATACCCGAAGAACAATTTCAGCTTCGTAGTGAAGTTCGTTTGTAAACTCAGGATAATAAAAAGGCATGTGGGGTTGCAGAAATGCACTTTTGGGTTTCAGGAAAATCACCGGCTCATCCGGCACGTCATTCCCGAGCTCTTTGGCATGCTCAACGTAGTTACGTCCTACGCAAAAGATTTTCATTGGTTCAAATGGTTTTAGTTCAGAATCAGGTTTATGAGAGGTCTTTGGTAGGACGGTGGATTTTACTGATGCTAAAAAGGCATCGTCGGGTAGGTTAGCGAAGTTAATATTAGAAAACTGAAAATTAAAGAGTTATTTCAATTTTGTTTGCATGGTTCATTGTACGCTCAATGCCCGTTAATACAAAGCTTTCCACTACTTCCACTGAAGCCTGTATCTTTTTTTGCACAACCGGCAATTCGTCTTCCGCCCAGCGGCCCAATACATAATCTACCTGCTTTCCTTTGGGGTAATTGTTTCCAATGCCAAAACGAAGGCGGGGATAGGCAATGGTTTGCAGCGATTCATGAATGCTGCTGAGCCCGTTATGCCCGGCATCACTACCGCCCGGCCGTAACCGCAGTTTGCTGATGGGGAGCGCCAACTCATCTACAATCACCAACACATGCTCCAACGGAATTTTTTCTTTGTCCATCCAGTATTTCACTGCCTTGCCGCTCAGGTTCATGTAAGTTGATGGCTGAATTAAAATGAGGATTTTGCCTTTCAGCTTTACTTCAGCAACGGATGCCAACCGGTCAACACGGAACGTTGCGCCATGTTTTGCAGCCAATGCCTCCACCACATCAAATCCAATATTATGACGGGTGTGTGCGTACTCCGCACCAATATTTCCCAAACCAACGATTAAAAATTTCATGAAATGAGTATGATTGATTTTACCACATCAAATGCCAATTATCATCTGCTATAACAAACTTTGTTTCTCAACATTGCAAGCTCTGGCAAATATCAAAAACTTCAAGTGAATACAATGAAAAATCCCCCTCGTAAAAAGGGGGATCAGTTTATTGAACAGCGTTTGCTTATTTTTTAGGAGCAGCTGCTTCTTCCTGTTTCAACTGACGTGTCAACACAACAGATGCAATAGGAATACGTGGAGAGTTCAATACTTCCATGTTAGGAGCTTTTACATCTTCCACACGAATGTTACCATTCAGTTCAAGTGGTGTAAGATCTACTTCGATCGCTTCTTTCAAATCTTTCGGAAGTGCTTTGATCTTAAGAGATTTGATTTTGGTAATTAATTTACCACCATCTCTCACACCTTTTGCAGTTCCTGTAAATTTCAACGGAATAGTGGCGATCACTTTTTTGTCATCAACCAATTCCAGCAAATCAACATGTGCCAAAGCATCACTTACTTTGTCGAATTGCAGATCTTTCAGAATGGTTCTGTAGCTCTTGCCGTCAACTTTTACTTCAGCAACCTGGAAATCGGGAGTGTAAACCAAAGATTTAAATGCTTTGGCAGGAGCGTAGAAATTAATTTCTGCAGAGCCTCCGTAAATTACACCAGGCACCATTTCCTGAGAGCGAAGTTGACGGGCGGCTTTCTTCCCGTTTTCGGTCCTCAAGTGACCCTCGATAGTAATTGTCTTCATTGTTTATCTAATTTAAAAATTTACTTGTTTGTTATTTATCCCTGCGTTGTGCATGCATAAATAAGCTGGTGATGCTTTTGTTTTCAAATGCGTTGCGAAGTGCTACACCAAACAAATCAGCCACACTCAACACTTTGATCTTTTTACTTTCTTTCAGCAGTGGAATTGTATCACAAACCACTAATTCTTCCAATACACTGTTCTCAATGTTTTCGTACGCTTTGCCACTCAACACCGGATGTGTAATAAGTGCCCGTACACTTCTTGCACCTTTTTCTTTTAAAAGAGCTGCTGCTTTTGCCAGCGTTCCTCCGGTATCGCAGATATCATCGATCAACACCACATCTCTGTCTGTTACATCACCAATTACCACCATGCTTGCTATCTCGTTGGCACGCTTGCGATGTTTGTCGCAAATCACCATTTCTGCTTCAAAATAACTGGCCACTTCTCTGATTCTGTTGGCACTTCCTACGTCGGGGGCCGCAAAGGTAAGGTTTTCGAGCTTCAAACTCTCAATGTAAGGGATAAAAATAGACGACGATTCCAAGTGATCAACCGGAATATCAAAGTATCCCTGGATCTGGGCAGCGTGCAGGTCCATGGTAATGACCCTGTCGGCACCGGCTGCTTCTAACATGTTGGCAATGAGTTTGGAGCCAATGGCTACACGTGGCTTGTCTTTGCGGTCTTGCCGGGCATACCCGTAGTAAGGAATAACCGGAATTACTTTGTAAGCCGATGCACGTTTGGCCGCATCGATCATGAGTAATAATTCCAGAATGTTTTCAGCGGGTGAAAATGTGCTCTGCACCAGAAAAACAATATCGCCACGAATGCTTTCCTGGAACATGGGCTGGAGTTCGCCGTCGCTGAATTTTTGGGTAAGACTTTGGCCTAACGGAATACCAAATTTGGCTGCTATTTTCTCGGCAAGGTACTTTGATGCTGTGCCGGAAAATATCTTGGCAGATGGGTTCATGAACTATAGTTTGTAAAGGGGTGAAATGAGGGGCGAAGATAAGTGCTTCAAATCAACTTCCATTGAAACACAATCCACCGCTTTTCAACAAATAAAAAATGCCACAGGATTAACCTGTGGCATTATGGCGGTTGTCCAACTTTTGAAAATCAATAAGCTTCCGCCAATTCGTTTACGAAATTGTTCCCTTTACTGAATTTGTGCAAGTGTTACAAGCTTTTGTTCGTTGGAGGGTGTAGTGTTTTTTTCTGCCGTTGGCACTGCATTGGTTCCGGTTTGTGCAACATGTGCTCCCATCGACATAATAAAGACGATGGAAAAAATGAGATTACCCACAATGGCACAAAGGATAAGTACAGAGCGGAGAGATTGACCGGCAGTTTGAGGCTTCAGTCGCATACATAATGGTTTATTAGGATGATTGGAATTGTAAACTTAAGGTGTTATTTTGGAACATGCAAGACACCAAAACCAGCATCAAGCAATGGGCAGCCGACGACAGACCCCGTGAAAAGCTACTTTTGAAGGGCGCCGACGCCCTCAGCAACTCCGAATTAATTGCCATTTTAATTGGCTCGGGAACTCCAAAAAAATCAGCCGTTGACGTAGCTAAAGAACTGTTAGCCAGATCAAAAGACGATATAAACGAACTGGCAAAGCTGAGTTTAAAAGACCTGATGAAAACCAGTGGCATTGGCGAAGCAAGAGCTGTTACCATTGCGGCTGCACTGGAGTTGGGAAGAAGGCGACAATCCGTAGAATCACTGAAAAAAAGCGTAAAAACAAGTGCAGATATCGCACAGTTTTTTCAGTCGCAATTGAAAGATAAATTACACGAAGTATTTGCTGTGGCCTATCTCAACCGGGCCAATAAGATCAACCATATTGAAGTGATCAGCGAAGGAGGCATTACAGGTACTGTGGCCGATCCCCGTATTATTCTTAAAAAAGCATTGGAGTACAATGCCATCAATATTGTGCTATGCCACAACCACCCCAGCGGCAGTTTAAAACCCAGCCGTGCCGACGAACTGTTAACCAAGAAAATTAAAGAGGCGGCCGTGTTACTCGATATGAATGTGATCGATCATATCATTGTAAGCGAAGATGGGTATTACAGTTTTGCTGATGAAGGGATTATGTAAGTCAATACATCAAAAAAGAAAACCCTGCCTTTGGAGCAGGGTTCTTTATACTATAATGTTGCGATTAAAACGGAAGATCATCTGAATCGGCACCAATGGGTGGCTCGTTCATGGGTTGCGAAGGCGCACTGTAACCACCACTCTGTTGTGGTTGATAACCACCGCCGCCATTTCCACCTTCAGCACTGCGGCTGCCCAGCAGTTGCACACTTTGTACACGTAAGGATAATGCAGCACCGCTTTTGCCATCCTGTGTTTGGTAAGTTCGGATATCTGGTGCGCCTTCTACATATACCTGAGTTCCCTTTTTCAAGTAGGGTGCAAGGCCGGTACGCTCGCTCCAGTAAGCACAATCTACCCAAATGGTTTTTTCACGTTGTGCACCGGTACTGTCTTTGTATTTTTCTGTATGTGCAACGGTAAAATTCATCACATTCTTTCCATTCACTGTGTTTGTAACACAATCCCTACCCAGGTTTCCGATAACTTGTAACTTGATCATAACTTGTTTTTTGGTGCTGAATATAAATTTGTAAAAAGGCCAAAGTATGAATTTTGTTCGACATTCAAAAAGTGATCGTTCACATTTTAATAATGCCTGCAATTGTGGAAGCAGAGCGAGCCTGCTAACGTTTTATTTTTAAACTGTTTGTTTAAGAAAAAACAGCTCCGTTTTCAACTGTTCATTGCTGTTTAGAATTTACAAATGAACCCATTAACAAGATTAGGTGGTTCGCTGAAACCTTTTCAAATTTGAAGGAGATGAACCAGGAAATCACAACTGAAAATTTATTGGAACAGGGGCCCGTGATAGAAGCGGAGCTTTTCCCTGATGAGGAATCGTTTTTAAAACTGAAAAATTTTGGCACTGCCGAACCACATGCCCATGTAAAACTGCTGGTTGATACAGGCTCGAATATTTCAGGTATCGATCGCTCGGTGATCAATGTACTGTCGCTGGCACCGTATCAACAACATGTTGAAGAATGGGTGCGTGGTGAAGCCGGCAGCTGGCAGGTAAAGCGTTACAACTGTGTTCTCTATCTTCCCATCTTTAAAACAAAAGCCTTAACGGTGGAAGTACTGGAAGGTGATTTCAGCACAGCCCATTACGACGGCATTATTGGCCGGGATGTACTTCGCTTCTGCGATTTCCGGTACGATGGGCAACGCAATGTGTTTACACTCTCTGCAAACGGCTTCTAAACCGATAATTCCCGTAAATTTGCATCTTGCTTTTTTTTGAACGAAGCAGTTTAATTGAAATTCTATGAGCCGGAAAGGAAAAGTGTTGGTAGCAATGAGTGGCGGTATTGACAGTACTGTTACAGCTCTCATGTTGCATCATGAAGGATACGAAGTAGTGGGCATTACCATGAAAACATGGGATTATGCCAGCAGCGGAACAGGTGCTAAGGGAAAGAAGGAAACCGGCTGTTGCAACTTAGATAGTTTTAATGATGCCCGTGCCGCAGCTGTGCAGCATGGATTTCCGCATTACATACTGGATATACGTGATGAGTTTGGCGATTTTGTAATCGAGAATTTTGTGGATGAATACCTGAACGGCCGCACTCCCAATCCCTGCGTTTTGTGCAATACTCATATCAAATGGCGGGCGCTTCTAAAACGTGCCGATGCAATGAATTGCGATTTTATTGCAACTGGTCATTACGCCAATGTGCATCAACACGGCAATGGCCGCTACTTCATCAGCAAAGGTGCCGATGAAACAAAAGACCAGAGTTATGTGCTGTGGGGCTTGCAACAGGATCTGCTGCAACGCACATTGCTTCCCTTGGGTGGTTACCGCAAAACGGAGATCAGACAAATGGCGCTTGATTATGGTTATCCAGAACTGGCGAAGAAAGCAGAGAGTTATGAAATTTGTTTTGTGCCCGATAACGATTACCGTGGTTTTTTAAAACGCCGGGTTGATGGACTGGAAGAAAGAGTGAACGGCGGCAACTTTGTTGATAAAACCGGAAAAATTCTTGGCCAGCACAAAGGCTATCCTTTTTATACCATTGGTCAGCGCAAAGGCCTGGACATTACATTTGGCAAACCCGTGTTTGTAACAGAAATTCTTCCCGAAACCAACACCGTTGTATTGGGTGATGAAGAAGACCTGAACAAACAGGAAATGCAGGTGGGCAAGATCAATATGCTGAAATACGATACCATTACGCCCGGCATGGAAGCCATCACCAAGATCCGTTATAAAGACAAAGGCACCCTTTCAAATCTTTACCCCAATGCCGATGGTACCGTTACTGTTCGCTTTTATGAAGAAGCGAAAGGCATTGCACCCGGACAAAGTGCTGTGTTTTACGAAGGCAACGAGGTAATTGGAGGAGGCATCATTATGCGAAAACCCATTGTGTAGAGCAATGATTTCGGCACAACTACGTTATAAGGTACGCTTTGCGTGCCTTTTTTGTGCAGCGTTGGCCGGTGATTTAAGCTCTTAACAGCATGCAAAACCCAAAATCATTAACTAACTTAGCTGCACGATACCAGCTATAAAAAATGAAACTTATCTTTTATAGCAGACTATCAGGCCAATAACTAACGAAAAATATTCAGATGAAATTCAAAGGAATTCCTGCCGTCCTCTTCCGTAAAACCGTCCTTCTTACAGGTTGCGTTCTGTTGTTACTAAGCAGTTGCAAACGCACCGAAACACTCGAAACACTTTCATTGGAAGAACTGATGCCGCTGCAGGTTGGCAATTACATTACTTATCGTTTGGATTCAATGGTATTTACCAACGCCGGTAAAACAACCGAAATACATCGCTACCAGGTGAAGCATGCCATTGAACGGGAAGATGTAGATAATCAGAACCGCCCGGTGTGGGTGGTTACAACTTATATCAACGATTCATTGGGTGTTGGACCATGGGTGGCAAACGGAACATATACCGTTACTGCTGTTGATAAACGCATTGAAGTAACAGAAGATAATCTTCGTGTGATCAAAATTAATTTACCAGCACGCCCCGGCTTTGTGTGGAAAGGAAATACGTATTTGCCGAACCGTCCTTACAATCCAGAGTTTCCGATCAGCATTGATGCAAATATGGGCCTGTGGGAGTTTACGTATGAAACGGTAAGTGGCAGCGAAACAATCGGCAGCAACCAGTTGAATGATGTTACAACAATCTATCATATTGATGCAGCTGAAAATGTTCCATTGGTAACCGATACTTCCTTTGCATCACGTGAATTATCAGTTGAGAAATATGCAAAAGATATTGGACTGGTGTATCGTGAATTTCAATTGTGGGAAAATCAACCACGCCCCAGAACAACCGGCAATCCTCCCAACATCACTACCACCTACGATCCGGTTCGGATTGGTTTTGGTGTAAAAATGTGGATGATCGATAAAAACTAAAAACACAACGGGGTGTATACATGAAAGCAATGCTGCATTTACTGATCGTTGTATTGCTCTTGCTGCTGGCAGCACGGGGCAAAGGTCAGCAAACAAAGCATGTGATTTTTTTTACAGAAAAGAACGAAACAAACTTCACCCTCTCCCAGCCTTCTTCATTTTTATCGGCACGTGCAATTGCACGCCGGCAGAAATACAATATTCCTGTTGACAGCAGTGATTTACCAGTTGTCCAAAAATATATCGATAGTGTTATGGCAAGTGGCAGCGTTACTTTACTTGGCCGTTTGCGTTGGATGAATGCATTGATCATTCAAACTACTGATGCCGCTGCTTTACAAAAGATCAACAGTTTCCCGTTTGTAAAAAACCGAACAGTCATTGCCTTGCGATCGAATGCAATTGGTCGTCTGCAAAAAAACAGGGAGCAAATTCATCCTGCGCAAGCATCGATGCAACAACGCTTGCAAGGGATACAGGCAGATACATTGCAGTACGGAAGCACATCAAACCAAATAAAAATTCATAATGGAAATTTTCTGCACAACATCGGTGCACGTGGGCAAGGCATGTACATTGCGTTTTTAGATGGAGGGTTCTTTGGTTATCTTAATAATCCTTTCTTTGACAGTGTGCGAAATCAAAACCGCATTCTTGCCACACGTGATTTTGTAGTAAATGAAACAAGTGTGAATGAAGATGATGCACATGGTATGGCCTGTTTTTCAGTTGTAGCAGCCAATAAGCCGGGCAGTTTAGTTGGTGCCGCTCCCTACGCTTCCTTTTATTTATTACGAACCGAAGATGTGTTTAGTGAACAGATCATTGAAGAATACAATTGGGGCATGGGTGCAGAATACGCCGACAGTGCAGGCGTGGATGTGATCTCTTCTTCAGTTGGTTATACCACTTACGATGATGCGTCGTTCAATCATGTTTATGCTGAAATGAATGGCAATACAACCATTGTAACCCGCTATGCAGATATGGCTGCAAAAAAAGGAATGCTGGTTGTTAACAGTGCAGGTAATGAAGGAAACAGCAGTTGGAAATATATTGTAGCGCCTGCTGATGGCGACAGTGTATTAAGCGTAGGTGCTGTAGGCAGTGCAGGAACTATTGCTGGTTTCTCCAGCTTTGGACCAACCAGCGACGGACAAATAAAACCCGATGTTGTTTCTGTAGGGCAAGGCACTTTTCTTTCTACCGCTGCAGGAACAGTTGGCACCAGCAATGGCACTTCTTTTTCTGCTCCCAATATGGCCGGACTTGCCACCTGTTTGTGGCAACTGTTTCCGGAATTTAATAATTATCAAATCATTGAAACATTACGGCAAAGTGCGGACCGATACACTACTCCACATGAGCAGTACGGCTTTGGTTTGCCAGATATGAAAACAGCAACAGGCCTGTTGCTCAGCCGGTTTTCAATCATGAATGCTTCAATTACAAATTGTACAACAACCATTCAATGGAACAGTAAAGATATTACGGGTATGCAGTACCGGATCGAACGGAAACTACCCGGCGATACTGCTTATGCAATTATTCAAACAGTTGCTGCAAAAGGCTCAACGTTTTCGAATCAAACTTATCAATACAATGATGTGATCAGCAATATCGGAACAGGTACTGTGCACTACCGTATTAAACAGATTATTGATACAAGTATCAGTGGATACCGGGCTTACACAATCGACTCTTCTACAGTAACGATCACCGCTAACTGCTTTTCGAATACAAGAGCAACAAGGTTACTCCTCTACCCCAACCCAACAGACCGTACGCTTCAACTACGGTTCATGGAACAAAGCAGCGAACGTTTTAGCATCAGCATTTACAATACAGCAGGACAATTATTGTACACCGAACAATACAACAAGCCGGCAGGAATAATTACACATCGCATTCCGGTTGCGACACTTTCAACAGGAACTTATCTGCTTGCAGTAACAAAAAACGGAGAGCGTTATGCGGTGGAGGAATTTGTGAAGCAATAACACCTCATCCTCAGTCCTTCTCCGAAGGAGAAGGAGGTCAAGCTGATTTTTTTTATTCAGCTTTTGCAGCGAAGCATTTCAACGATTATTATCTGTTCACCTTAGACGCATCACCTCTTCTGTAATAATGCAGCAAACATGGTATCCGCTTTGGCTGTGTAACCTTTGATCACTTCCTGCTTCAACAACTGTAAATCGTATTCCTGCTGCATCCATCTTACATTGTTTTCATTTTCTTTTTGAAACACAGAACAAGTGATGTATAATAAAAATCCGTTTTGTTTGATCGAAGGAGCTACATTGCTAAGAATCATTTTCTGCAATGCTGCATAGGTTTCAATGGAAGCAGTTTGAAAGAAGGATAGTTGTTCGGGTGTTCTTCCCCAGGTGCCGGAGCCGCTGCAGGGGACATCGGCGATAATAAAATCAAATGCTAAGTGGTGAGTGGTGAGTGGCGAGTGCTGTGACAAGTCTCTCACAAAGCTTTTATAGTTTTTTATGCCAGCTTCCTGGAAACGCTTCTTTAAATTGAAAAGGATACTTTCACGAACATCACTTACTGTAAGATCAATATCGCTCAGTATATCTGTTGCCATAATGGATTTACCACCGCTGGCGGCACAACAATCCCACAACTTCCATTTCCGATTTTCGATTTCAGATTTCAGGTTTTCCAAAAAAGAACCTACCCTTTGCGAACTGTAATCCTGTACTACTGCATCTTTATTCAGCATTATCAGTTCTTCGATCTTTGTTGCATTGGGCAATGCAATGGTATTTTCTCCGATCAATGTGAATGGAATAGCAGCAGCTTTCAATTGATGCAAAACCGTTTCTTTTCGCCCGGGCCGTATGCGCAAAAACAAATCAGGCTGCTGCAGATGGCTGAGAGCAAATTCATCTGCAGCAATTCCATCACTCAATTCATTGGTAAATGGAAATACAGAAGCAGCATCCACTACCCTGTTCAATACGTTTACTTTTTTTTCGAACTGCATTTCAATCACATCATTCCATTCCGGTTTCAGATGTTTCAACAGCTCATTAGAATGCTGACTGGTTAGAAATAATCCTGCCAATAACTTTTCTTCCATTGAAACATCCTGCAACGAATTACCTAAACGGAAATAACTATAGCAAAGCTGTGTGATCTGTTTCCGGTCTTTACTGCCGAATTTCTTATTGGCTGCAAATTGTTTTTTGAGATGTGATGCAAATGGTTCTGCACCGGTATAAGCCGTAATGATGTCTTTTGCAGAATTGATGTAGGAATAATAACGGCTCATGAGTGCAAAGAAAGGAAAATTAAACAACCCGCCACACCTATAAGGTTTGCAGCGCAAGGATGCAACCCCGGCAAACCTTATAGGTGTGGCGAAAAAAAGTCCCGCTTTACAGCGGGACCCATTATGTAAGTAACCGTTAGAAGCTACGAGGTGTTTTATACTTCTAACAAAGTTTTCACCGGATCTTTCCCAAACAATAACAGCTCAGGATTTTCCAGCAATTCCTTTACACGAACTAAAAAACTCACACTCTCTCTTCCATCTATTATTCTGTGATCATAACTCAATGCAATGTACATCATCGGACGAACCACCACTTGACCATTTACAGCCATTGGGCGTTCCTGGATCTTATGCATTCCTAAAATGGCGCTTTGCGGCAAATTAATAATGGGCGTACTCATTAAACTTCCAAACACACCACCATTGGTAATGGTAAAAGTGCCGCCTGTGAGTTCTTCCATAGTTAATTTATTATCTCTTGCTTTGCCGGCCAGTTCCACTACTTTCTTTTCTACATCGGCCATGCTCATGCTTTCCACATTCCGCATTACAGGTACTGTTAAACCACGGGGTGTGGAAACAGCAATGGAAATATCAGCATAGTCATGATAAATAATTTCATCCGCATCAATCGATGCATTTACAGCAGGCCATTCATTCAACGCAATGGCACATGCTTTCCCAAAGAAGCTCATGAAACCAAGATTCACACCATGCAATTCTTTGAATTTGTCTTTGTATTTACTGCGGATTTCCATGATACGTGTCATGTCCACTTCATTAAATGTAGTGAGCATGGCGGTGGTATTCTTGCTTTCAACCAAACGACGGCTGATGGTTTTCCGCAGATTACTCATCTTTTCTTTCCGCACATTCCGGCTGAACAGCTCTGCTCCTTTGAACGCCTGCTTGCCGGGGTTGGAGATAGCCTGCAACACATCATCTTTCAAAATCTTACCACCAGTACCCGACGGTTTAATTGTTTGGGGATCTACTTTTTTATCGGCAATAATGGCCGCAGCAACTGGAGTTGCTTTAATATCATTTGCCACTGCCGTTACAGGTGCAGTTGATTTTGCTTCTGCTTGTTTGGGGGCTTCTGCTTTCGGTGCTTCTGCAACAGCGGCTCCTTCGGGCTTGGGTGCTGTTTCATCGATCTGGCAAACAACATCTCCAATATTCAAGGTATCGCCTTCCTGGGCACCGTGTTTCAGGATACCGGCCTGCTCGGCATTGATCTCAAAGGTTGCTTTTTCACTTTCCAGTTCAGCGATCACCTCATCACGCTCCACCCATGCACCATCGGGTTTGGTCCATTTCAGTAATGACACTTCACTTATCGATTCGCCTACAGTAGGAACTTTTATATCAATCATATCAATTCGTTAGTTGAGAGTGCTGCAAATTTCGGGGAAAAACAGATAGAAATACAAGAAAAAACCGGCTTAAAAACCGTTTACTCAATAAACCCATCCCTTTGCTAAACCGAACTGGTAAATCGATCTGCACCGTATTACTTTCGTTTCAGTAAAACACCTGGAAGCAATTTTATGAAACACATCGTTACCGGCTTATTCGCAGTACTTGTTGCTAACCTCGCTACTGCACAAAACGGACTGATCATTACACCCGGCGCACAGCTAACCATGAGTGGCAATGCCACGCTAACCTGGTAAACAACGGCACCTTGAAGCCGCCGGGTAATGGTTCAGTAAGAATGACTGGTACAGCAGCGGATAAATAGAAAACAATTCCCCACTCCGGTACAGCAGGGGAATAATAAGATCCGTATCAACTTACCGGGGTTCAGCAATGGCACTTATATAGTTCGTATCAATCATGAAGAATTGGATGTGAGCAAAACATTCATCAAACAATAAACACATTTTTAGCAGGTCTATTGGTTCGGTTAATGTATAAACCCCTCCTTTTGGAGGGGTTTTACAATTGCATATGTTTAAAGATCATTTTTCTTTTTCGAGTACCAACACTACTTTATTAAAATCGGCAGCCGCATTGATGATCTTTGTAAAATTTGCGTAATCTGATTTTGGCCAACGAACCTGGTTGTACTGTTCGGTGATTGTGATTTCCAGTTTGTTTCCTTCAATCTTATAGGAGCTGATGAACGCAATGGTAGTTTTTCCGTTCGTTTCATAAGAAAGATTGATGGCAAGGTCATCCGGGTTTTTCACTTTGTAACCATCCGGGATCTGCAATACAATTTTACGATCAAGGAAATGCGGATACTCGATCTCAAGATCAAACTGGCGTTCCCGCTCATTGTACATTTCAACTTGTGGCCCGATGCAATCACCAATGTTGAGTAATATTTTATCACCTGCACGTTCGATCAGATCTACTGATGCAAGTTTGAGATCAACCATGAACGGCTTATCTGCATCCGTTACTTCCAGTTCTTTGTTGTGCAATTCATGACTGATGATGGTTTCTGTTTTCCCTGAGTTTTTGGCCATCTCTTTTAAAAAACTTCGCTGATCATCGGCCGACAGAAAAAGAAACTGCGCCTTGTATAACGGTGCACTGTAACCGGAATGGATATGACGTGTCTTTACAAATACAGTATCAGTTGATGCATTGAACGAAAGTTCGGTTTCCAGATCATGACGGCTGCGGTTAGCCGCCTGCAAGGGAATTCCTTTTACTTCGGCTAATGCAGATTTTACATCGCCCAACTCTACCGGCACACAATACAAGCCTAAAGCCCCACCCCATGATGGCGGGAAGAATGGATAACGGTACAGGTATGATGCCGGTGCAACAAACTGTTTGGTTGATGGAAAATATACAAGCAGGTTTTGTGCATGATTCCAATATTCAAAATTGCGTTCAATGAGATATTGTTCTCTATCACCCGCTACTACCACTTCATATTTTACATTCGCTTTTTGCAGCATGGCACATACCAACCGGCTCATTGCTTTTGTGCTGGCAATTTTGTTGCGTTGTATTTTTCCGAAATCTTCAAAATCATCTCCTTCCACATCTTCACCTGTTTTAAACGTGTTCTTTACATAATTTTCGATCTTTCTGATTTTCTCTTCATCCGTTGTGGCCGATTTGATATCGGCCTTCTTTAAAAGATCATCTGCTACTTCTTTTTCTTTTTTGGAGAACACATTGTATACAGCATACACATCTTTCGCCAACTCATTCCAGGTAAACATCCGCACATTCATTCCTCTATTGGCAGTGTAAGAGAGCTTGTACTGCAATTGCTGCAGGCCTGTACGCACCATCGCATATTTCTCATCAGTATAAGCAGGAATGTTGTTGGAACGATAACGAATAGTACGGATATTTTTCTCTTCATTCACTTCCTCTTCCGGCTCGCCTGTTCCATTCACCGCCTTGGCTTCGAACTTAATGCCAGCCGGTGTAATGATTTCCATCAAACCTTCCTGCACCGGAAATTTCGATTGAAAAATTTCTTTTCCAAAAAAGAATGGATTTCTCAGTATGGTGTAAGTGTATTCAATCTCACTTCCTTTGCTCAATCCGTCAATGGCAAATATTTTATAATCATTATTGTCTTCCGTATAATCTTTGATTGCATCTTTTTGCACCTCAATGATTTTATTGCCGGGTGTAATGGCCCTTGCTTTTAACTGTACCAATTCCATATAGCTGCTTACTGGAATATAGATCTTATTGAAATTTTCAATTCCTTTTTCATCATTCACCCGAATAATTTTATGATAGGTGGTGTAAAATCCAACGCCATCTTTTACAGGAACCACTTCCAATTTGCGGGCATCTTTAATATACACTGCACTTTCTTTTTCATAGGCGGCTTCGAGTGTGTGCAACACCGGCTTTTCAACAAGACTGAATCCGGTATAAACAGGCTGCTGGGCAAATGCCGACAAGGACAAGAAAAGACCCACAGCAAGAACAAAAATTGTTTTCATGTTTGATTGTTTAATGAACAGGTACAATTCACCTGGTTAATTTATTTTGACAGTACCACTAATTGTTTGTACATCGGGAAAAGATTTTCCAGCACTTTGTTCCATTGTTCAAATGCAGATGGATATAAATACAGATGGCTGTTTACAAACTCCCGTTCATACAACAACTTGCTGCCTTCCTGTTTCGTTTTTACATCCACACCCCATGTATCGTTCCGATAGCCTTTTACCGGCGGAACTGAACTTACTTTATATTCATTCGAAAGATCCAAAACAACTACATGACGCATTACCGATTTAAAATCATATTCAATCGGTATTTTTCTACGGGGATAATCGATTTCAAGACCGGTGTACGGCTTGCTTAAATTCATGTTGAGATATACTTCATTACCCAAAAACTTTGCGTAGTCGGGCAATTCAAAATCAGCAGATATCATAGCTGTATGCTGCGAAGTGTCTACAAGTACATCCACATTCCGGACAACGATCTTATTGTTGCCACGGTTACAATACGATTGTAAAAATTCTTCTCTTGCCTTGCCGGTGCGTACTTCGAGGTAATGCAACAGTTCATTGGTTTCATAACCGGTTGTATGGATCTTGATTTTTCCTTTCAGCATTTTATCTTCGATGCGGAGAAAAGTACTGTCGTTCACAACCGAATAGCCGGGATCAGCAACAGGTACATTTACAATTTTAAAATCAGTTGGGCTTTTTACAATAAATGCCTCTTTCCCCTGAATATGCGATGCAGGCGTTTCAAATGGAATGTACGAATCGGTAGCATCCATAAATACAAATTTACCATCCAGTTCCAGAGCACAAATCATGTGATCATCCGTAACAGGCAATGGCACTTCAGAATATTTATACGGCAACCTGCGTGAGCCGATCCATGTAAAATGCGCATTTAACCCGGCATAGCGAAGCATGGAAACAAGCAAGGCCGATTTATCTTTACAATCGCCGTAACGCCGTGTACACACCAGTTCCGGATTACGGGGAATAAAACCACCCATCCCTTCTTCAAACGCAATGTAGCGTACACTTTGTTGTACCCATTTATAAATCGCTTTTGCTTTTGCAATGGGATCGGTCAATCCCTGGATCAACGAATCGGTTACTTCTTTTACTTCCGGACCGGCTGTAACTTCCAGATCTTTGATGTGTGAAAAATAATGACGGGCCAGATCTTTTGTTGTACCTAAATAAGGCTCCATTTCGCCGGCACTGTTTTTCGCTTTTTCAATGTAAAAAATTACATGAGTAAGAAAGTAAGAGGAAGGAGGAGCATCGCCATAATAATTTACGCCAGGCACCTGGCTAGTTTCAAACGTAAGTGTAGTTTTCCCCTTCTTGCTTTCTTTTTTTATTTGAACAAGATCTTTGTTGCCTTTGATCAAATAGTTCAGCTCCAGTTCCTGCGGATACGTAATGCTCAATATTCCTGAAGCGATCGGAAAATAATTTTCAAAATAAAAAGGCGATAACAGATGCGGATCGGTTAGCTCGTACGATACATTGGTAATACCTCTTGCACCTTTGATAGGAGATGGATAAAAAAACTCTACCTGCTTTGAATCGTCGTAAAAAATAAAACTGCTGCTGCTGCTTTGCGTGGTGGAGTTGGTTACTTTAATTTTCTTACCATCGGGCAATAATGTATGCGCTTCCCAGTTTTTCAATTGATAAAAGTAACTGAAGTACACACTGTTTTTACCAGCGATATTTCCCGATTCGTCTTTGGTAAACAACATATCCTCGTGTTCCTGTTGCGCTACCTTTATTTCGCCGTTTTTCCAGGTAAGTTCAATATCTGTTTTGCGTTCGAGCCAAACAGCCATTGCATCGGGATAAAGTGCTGCCACATCTGCAACATTCGTTTTTTTGCCCTGTGCCATCGCAATACAGCCAGCAAAAACAAACAGGATCAATTGTATTAATTTCATGCAACTATTTTTTAATGCTCATGATATAACCATGGTGATACACTCTTGTTTCAATCAGCTTACCCGTTTGATCATATAATTTCCACGGCCCATGTGGGTTGCCCCCAATGTAATTTACTTCTGAAAAAAGCTTTCCATCCGGGTAATATTCTTTTACGATTCCTTCTGTTACATCGTGCTGCTCCAAGTGCGAAATTGACAACTGACCATTTGGATAGAATTTTTTCTCCACACCATTGGTATTGCCATACTCTTCATTTGATTCGTACAACAGGATTCCTTTTTCATTGTAGAATTTATAAGCACCGTGGTAATAACCGGCTGCCACTTCAATAACAGCTGATTTTGTTCCGTTGCTGTAATACGCTTCCATTTTTCCGGTTAAATTCTTAAGCCAGATGCGAGGAACTAATTTTTTGTTTTTATCAAGATAAGAATACGAAGTAAGCAAGCCTTCATCGAAATACATCACAATACCAAGTTCACCATTGCTGCCATAGCGTTTCATTTCACCATGCCGTTCATTGTCCCTGTATTCAATTTCACGTGCCAGGCGGCCGTATTCATAATAGCCTGCATTTCCCTGCAGCAATCCATCTGTATAAAATTCTTCCGATTCAACATCACCGTCTTCTGTGTACGATTTCCAGATGCCGTTTTTCTGATCGTACAGGTAATTGCCTTCCGAACTCACCTGCCCGCTGTGGTAATAATATTTGGCAGCACCTTCCTTCAGATCGTTTTTAAATTCTACCTCCGCCATTATTTTCCCATCGGGGTAATATGTTTTTTGTTTTCCTTCCCACACACCTTTTTTAAGGGGCATTTCAAAGTACAGCTTACCATCAGGATAAAACAATTTATATATGCCTTCGCCATTTGTAAATACAATTGGTTTCATAGCATTTCCCAAGGTATCGTATTGCGTTACCTGTGTGATCCAGCCGTTTGAATATTTCTCTTCATAAAAAGGTTTACCGTTTGGATAGTTCACCAATGCATAGCCTTGCTTTTCACCATTCTGGTAAAAGAATTTACTCGACAGTATTCCTCTTGAATTATAATCGTACACATAATCCTGCAACACATCTTCATCGTAAAAAGCAACGGTTGACAATTTACCGTTTGCAAAATACGATATGCCTCTACCATGCTTCTTATTCCCGGCGTAAGCTGTTTCTTCTTTCAGTTTACGGTTGTAAAACCAGTTTTGTACAACACCATTCAGTTCACCTTTTTCATACGGCTGTTTTGAAACTGCAAATCCCTCAGCGTTGTAATAAATGGTTTCATTGGTAAGTTCCTCGTCCTGATCAAACTGCTTTTCTGAAACTTTAAAACCGTATGGACTGTAATAAGTAACAGGCCACACTTTACCGTTACGCTTATTTACAACATATTCATTCCCTGTTGAATCAAAGTAACGTACTTCGCTGGTTTTGCCTTTGCTGTTATTTTTAAAAACCACATACACTTTCCCGTTGTGATAATACTCGCTGTTGCCAATGGTAGATCCCTCTTTGTATGTTTCTTTTGACTCAACAACTCCATCTTCATCATAACGGGTTACTTCACCTTCGGCTCCCTTTTCTGTCATATTGAGTTGATAATTCAACTTCCCGTTGCGGTGATAATATTTCCAGAGGCCGCTGGTTTTTCCCTGCGTGTAGCTATAGGTAACTTTTGGTTTTCCATTCGTATAAAACTCGGTGAAGTTGCCGTTTGCTTCTCCTGCTTCGTACACACCTTGTTCCTTTTTTGTTTGATCGTTATAATAAATGGTATAGGGACCATCGAGCTTTCCATTCTTATAAATGAACTCCGATTTCAAACGACCATCATTGTAGTAATTTTTGATCTGTCCGTGCAATTCACCATTCAGATACTCTTCTTTGGTAACGAGCACATTGTAGATATTATAATATTGTACAACACCTTCGATCTTATCGTTTCGATAGGTCATCGTTTTTTTCAAAGCACCACCCGGATAATACACCGTAACAGGACCGTCAGCAAGATCGGCCGAAAACTGCTCTACACTTTGCAGCTTTCCGTTTTCGTAATAAAACTTCCAGGTTCCGTCACGCTTATCATCTTTTTGCATACCCTCTGCACGCAAGTGTCCGCTGGCAAAATAATATTTCCAATACCCTTCCCCTTTTTCGTTAACCAGTTTCCCTTCGGCAAAAAAACGGTTGCCATCAAAATGATAAAAATTATCTGTCTTCATCCGTTGTGGATATGAAATAACACGAGTGGAACGTACCTTATCTACATACTCAAAAGCAGCTTCTTTAAATGCAGTTACAGCCGATTTGTTTTTCTTCATGTAGGTTTCAATGGCGTCGATATTTAACCCGCTGAATGCATGATTCAACAGCAACTCTGCTTTCTTCTGTTCATGCATCATTTTAAAAAAGGGAACATACAGCTGCATGTATGGATCGTCAGAGTTTTCATCATACTCCAGCTTCTCCATCATTACATTGATCTGCTTAAAAATATTATCGTCGAGATTGAATTTAGGTTTGTAAGATTTATCAAATGCAATTTTTGAAAAGATAAGTTGCTCTACCCTTGAAAAATTATCCGGATACTCGGCTGTTCGTTGTTGCGTTATTTCCACCGATTCATCTTTTGCATTGCAAATGCTGCTGATATAGGTGAGTCCGTTACTGACGTTGTTGTGTGACGGATTAACAATATTCGCCATCATCATTGCCATGAGCGAAGGCACCATTTTTCCCTGTTGCCATGTGATATAACCGAGTTTGTAATGATACAACGGATTAAGATAATTCATCAACACACATTCCCGGGCCAACTTCTCCGCATCATCGTATCGTTTCAACCGAAACAGCGTGGTTACTTTTTGCGAACGTGCTGCAGTAGATGCCGGATAATATTTTAATACCGTATCGTACAAACGAAGTGCCTCTTCCGGCTTACCCATATCATCAATGATGTTTGCACGAAGCAATAAATGATCGTGAATACTTTGGTAATGTTCCTGTGCAAGCGCCAGGTTAATGGTGGTTAATGCTTCTTCGTACAAACTATCCTGCTGCAAGGCCAACGCCTTTTCATACATAGCCAACATATAACTTGTATCGTTGCGATGGATCGAACCAAATAAACGGGTAGCTTCCTTATACTCTCCCTTATCAAACAATTCAATACCTCTTTCGAGAATACCTTTTGAGTCGGGTGAACGTTCAGGAATTGACTGGGCTGTTAGAGAAAAAGAAAAACAGAGTACGGAAACGCAGACAACAAACAGAGCAACGGTTTTCATGCTGATTGAATTATAACTTGTGTTTTACAATGAGTGGATATGAAAATAATTAAAAAACGAATTGAAGCGATAAATCGTGTGCCGCAATTCCAAAACTCACAAAATTCTAAAATAGTACTTAACTCACCAGCCAGCAAAATTTACCAATAACTGCGTAAATACAGCCATAACAGTGCAAGAAGGCAAGAAAAAACCCTTAGCCAAATGGCCAAGGGTTGTATGAACGAAATCAAGTTCGATTAAATACTGAATGCTGTATCAATGATCTCGGCCTGCTCCTGCTGGTGTACTTTATTATATCCAGTTGCTGTGGACGCAGATGCCTGACGACTGATAACACCATAGTTGATGTCTTTCAGATTCATTTGCAGGAACGATGCGGCACCCATGTTGAGCGGTTCTTCCTGCACCCAGAACCAGGTGGCTTTGCTGTATTTATTATACAAAGCTGTTAGTTGCTGTACCGGCAAAGGATAAATCTGCTCCAAACGAATAATCGCAACATCGGAACGATTGTCTTTTGCCTTGCGTTCAGCCAAATCAAAATACATTTTACCACTGCAGAAGAATACTTTTTTCACCTGTGCTGCATCCGGATTTGTGGGATCATCGATCACTTCTTTAAATCCTCCATTCAAAAACTCTTCTTTCAATGAGTAGGTGCCCGGATGACGGAGATTGGCCTTTGGTGCAAAATTGATCAATGGTTTTCGGAACGGCCATGCCAGTTGCCTGCGCAATGCATGGAAGAAGTTGGCTGCCGTTGTAATATTTGTTACCACCATATTTAACTCCGCACACATTTGCAGAAAGCGTTCCATACGTGCACTACTGTGTTCCGGCCCCTGCCCTTCGTAGCCATGTGGCAACAACATGGTAACACCATTCATACGGTTCCACTTTTGTTCACCTGCTGCAATAAACTGATCGATCATGGTTTGTGCACCGTTGCTGAAATCGCCAAACTGCGCTTCCCATAACACCAACGCATTGGGGTTGGCTAACGCATATCCATATTCAAAACCCAACACACCATATTCACTCAACAATGAATTGTAAATGCGGAAATGACCGGCAGCGCCATCAATATGTGTAAGACGGTTATACGCTTTATCTGTATTTTCATCACGCAACACAGCATGGCGATGAGAGAAGGTGCCACGCTTTACATCCTGCCCGCTCATACGTACATCGTTGCCTTCCAGCATTAAACTGCCGTAAGCCATCAATTCACCTGTTGCCCAATCGATCTTCTGTTCGTCGTTGTATAGTTTAATTTTATCCTGAATAATTTTTTCGATCTTCTTGAGTGGCTTAAAATCATCGGGCCATTTCATGATCGATGAAAACACCTTATCAAATGCAGCTTCATTGATTGCTGTTACCGGTGATTGTAAAAAATCTTCGTTTGTTGCACGGCGTAAACTTTTCCATGCAAGTTCCGGAGCCTGGTAATGATACGGCAACGGATTTTGTTTTACGTCATCCAAACGTTCCTGCAGATCGCTCCAGAATTTTTTCTCCATTTCCTTGGCCAACTCTTTTGCATCTGCCTCGCCATTCTTTAATAAATAGTTGGTGTACACTTCACGTGGGTTGGGATGCTTATCGATCAATGCATACAAATGCGGCTGTGTAAACTTCGGATCATCACCTTCGTTGTGACCATGCTTGCGGTAACAAACCATATCAATAAACACATCGCTGTTAAATTGCTGACGGTAACGGGTTGCAATTTCAACACACTTTACTACTGCTTCTGCATCATCTCCATTTACATGCAACACAGGCGCCTGCACCATAGCGGCTAACGATGTACAGTAATCGGCACTTCTTGCATCATCAAAATCTGTTGTAAAACCAATTTGGTTATTGATCACAAAATGAATGGTACCGCCGGTATAATAACCTTTGAGATAACTCATCTGTAACACTTCATACACCACACCTTGCCCGGCAACTGAAGCATCACCATGTATTAAGATGGGAAGAATTTTATCGTAATTGCTGTGATACATGATATCGGCCTTGGCACGACTAAAGCCCACCACTACCGGATCAACAGCTTCCAAGTGTGAAGGATTGGGCATCAGTTTCAGATGCACCGTTTTATTATCGAGTGTTTCCACTTCACTGCCGTAACCCATATGATACTTCACATCGCCACTGCCCATGGTTTGATCCATTTTGGCCGTGCCTTCAAATTCACTGAAGATTTGCTCGTAGGTTTTGCCCATGATATTAGCCAGCACATTCAATCGTCCACGATGCGCCATACCAATCACCACTTCATGCACATCATGATTGGCAGCTGTGTTAATGATTGCATCCAACGCAGCAATCGTTGTTTCGCCGCCTTCCAGTGAAAAACGTTTTTGCCCGATGTATTTGGTGTGAAGGAATTTTTCAAACATCACACCCTGGTTCAGTTTTTCCAGGATGCGTTTGCGTTTGTTCAATGCCAATGGCTGATGAAACTCTTTTTCAAATGCAGTGGTAAGAAAATCAACTTTCTTTTGATCGCTAATGTATTTGAATTCAACACCCACATTGGATGCATAGCACTTCGCCATGTGTTGCTGAATGTTACGCAGCGTTGTTTTACCCAAGCCGATCAACTGACCTGCATAAAATTCTTTATCAAGGTCGGCTTCACTAAAACCATAAAACGACAGTTCAATATTGGCACCACGGTCTTTCCGTTTGCGGATGGGATTGGTTGTTGCCAGCAAATGACCTTTGTTTCGATAGCCAAGGATCATCCGGTAAGCCATGATCTCTTTCATCCAATCGATGGAAGACGAAACCGCCGCACCATTTGTTGAAGCAGCTGTTCCATTTGTTGCGGCACCGCTCGACACAGCAAAATCAAACCCCTCAAAGAATTTCTTCATTTCCGGATCAACACTATTGGGATCTTTCGTAAAATCGGTATATAAACTTTCGATGTATTGCGGATGCGAACCGGTGATGTATTGAAAATCTTTCATACTGTGGTTGATAATATGGCCTTGTTAAAAAAGGAGCACAAATATCGGTTGTTTTCATCAAAGCCGTAACAGCCTTTTCACTGTTTTACAGCTTTTTTGATTTTGTTGGCGAAGCGGTTCGGCAGCGATTCGTACTTTCACCGCAGAAACAGATGATCATGATGAAATCAATTCTTTTATTGCTTGGCTTTTTAACCTCCAACAACACAACCGAAAAACAAATAACGGCCACTACAACAACTGTTAGCACTGAAAAAAAACAACCGGCTGTTGACAGCCTGGATATAAAGATCGGCCAATTGATCATTTTTGGTTTTTACGGAACAGCGATCAATGAAAACGATCCGGTGTACAAAGCAGTGAAAGATGGAAAGGTGGGCAGCATTTTGTTGTACGGCCGAAATCTGCCAACGCAAAACACCGCAGCCAATCTTACAAAAATGATTGCGGGCTTTCAACAGGCTGCGTCTATTCCTTTATTTATCAGTATTGACCAGGAAGGGGGAAAAGTAAATCGTTTACGGCCCGAACTTGGTTTTTCAAACATGCCTTCGGCCGAATGGCTGGGCAAGCAAAACCATGCCGATACCACAAAAAAATATGCTGATACCATTGGCTCTACGCTGCAACGCTTAGGTATCAATCTCAACTATGCGCCGGTGCTGGATGTGCTCAATCCCAAATGTCCGGTGTTGGGTGCAAGAGAACGTTGCTTTTCGGCCGATCCTGCACAGATCGCATTGCATGCAGGTATCACCATTAACAGTCATCATACCTATGGTGTAAAAACAGTGGTAAAACATTTTCCCGGACATGGTAATTCGCTGGCCGATTCGCATTTGGGTGTAGCCGATGTTACCAAAACGTGGAAGCCGGAGGAATTACTTCCTTACAAAACACTCATTGAAAGTGGACAGGTAGATGCAGTAATGACGGCACATATTGTAAACGGTCAATTAGATGCATCGTTGTTACCGGCTACGCTTTCCAAAAAAATCATGACGGGTATTTTGCGGGAACAACTCGGTTTCCAGGGCGTAATTTTTAGTGATGATATGCAGATGAAAGCCATCAGCGAACAATACAGCCTGGAAGAATCGATCCTCAAAGCAATGGAAGCCGGGGTTGATGTGCTCATGTTCAGCAATAATATTCCGGGTGTAAAGGCCTACGAACCGGAAAATATCCACAGTATTATCCGGAAACTGGTGGAAAGCGGAAAGATCAGTGAACAACAGATCGATGCTTCGTTCAAACGGGTAATGGCGCTGAAAATGAAACAGTTCGGTTCCTAAAACAGCAGTGGCCCTGTTGTTTTGTTGGATGAAGGAACCCCTGCAACCAGAGAATTTTGTTGCATCGTCCATACAAATCCACAGCATCAGGAAAAAATCTGAAATCGGGATTCTGAAATCTTAATTTTTCCCCTACCTTTGCCGTCCGAAAAATTAAGATATGGCAAATCATAAAGCTACCAGAAAAGATGTTCGTCAGAGTGCAACCCGCAGGGATCGTAACCGCTATTACGGAAAAACAACCCGTAATGCTATCCGTGATCTGCAGGCGATCAAAACAGGAAAAGAAGCCGGTGAAGGTTTACCAGCTGTTGCTTCCATGATCGACAAACTGGCAAAGCGTGGCGTGATTCACAAAAACAAAGCTGCTAACTTAAAGAGCAAGCTTACGAAGAAAGTGAACGCATTAGCATAATTACAGTTCCGTTCAAATAATATTCTAAAACCCATCGTTCCGATGGGTTTTTTGTTTGCTGCCACTCCTCCCCTGTTTCTGCTGTTGCAACACAAGTACTGAAAGCCGTTTGGGTTTTATCGCTATTTTGCGACCATGAAATTATTTTTCTTCGCCGCTGCTCTTCTGTCAGCTATTACAGGTTTTGCCCAGCTTCCTGTTACACGTTACGAAACTTCCAAAGGAAAAGAAAGTGTTACGTATTACGAAGCCATCAATGCATGGAAACAAATCGACAAAGTTTCACCCCTTGTATCAATGATGACCATGGGGCCATCCGATGCAAATGAACCATTGCATCTGGTACTGGTAAGTGCTGATCAAACATTCAAGCCGCAGCAATGGCAGCAAAAAAACAAAGTGGTGATCCTCATCAACAATGGCATCCACCCCGGCGAACCGGATGGAATTGATGCCAGCATTTCGCTGGTGAAAGATATTGTAAGCGGCAAACGAAAGTTACCGGCTAATGTAGTACTTGCTATCATTCCGGTGTATAACATCGGTGGCAGTTTGAACCGCAGTGCCTTTTATCGTGTAAGTCAGGATGGACCTCTGGAAAAAGGCTTTCGTGGCAATTCCCAAAACTTTGATCTGAACCGTGACTTTATTAAAAACGACTCGAAAGAAGCAAAAAGCTTTGCACAAATTTTTCATTTGGTACAGCCCGATATTTTTGTTGACAACCATGTAAGCAATGGTGCCGATTATCAACACGTAATGACCTTACTTACATCGCAACACAACAAACTCGGAGGTAAACTCGGTGAGTATCTGAATCAAACATTTGAACCGGCTGTTTACAAAAGCATGAAAGCAAAAGGGTACGATTTGCTCCCCTACGTGAATAATTTCAGTGACACACCGGAGAATGGATGGAGTGCATACTGGGATGGGCCCCGTTACAGCAGCGGTTATGCATCGTTGTGGAATGTGTTTGCCTTTGTTCCGGAAACACATATGTTGAAACCGTATCCGCAACGGGTTGAAGCAACTTATCAATTGATGGTGACTATGATGGAATTTGCCACTGCCAATCAAACAATCATCAAACAATTACGGGCACAGCAACAAAAAGAACAATTGACACAGCAACAGTTCCCCGTTGGTTTTACTCTCGACCGTTCACGCTTTTCTGAAATTTTATACAAAGGTTATGAGGCAGGACGAAAGCCAAGTAATGTATCCGGCTTACCACGTTTGTATTACGACCGAAATAAACCATTTGAAAAACAAATCAAGTTTTACAACTTCTTTACACCAAAGACCATGATTGAAAAACCAACGGCGTATGTAATTCCGCAAGGTTGGTGGAAGGTGATCGACTTACTAAAGATCAACAACGTACAGATGCGGCAATTTAAAAATGATACAACAATCACCGTTGAAGTATATCGTATTGAAGATTATAAGAGCGGTGTGCGTCCATACGAAGGGCATCATCTGAATTCTGATGTAAAGACGAGTAAAACCAACCAGCAAATGAAATTCCGTAAAGGTGATTGGTATATTCCCATGAATCAAAAAGCCAATCGCTTTTTAATAGAAGTACTGGAACCAACCGGCGACGACAGTTATTTTGCCTGGAACTTTTTTGATGGCATTCTTGGACAGAAAGAAGGTTACAGCAGCTATGTGTTTGAAGAAACAGCTGAAGAATTTCTGCAACAAAACCCGGCCGTAAAACAAAAGCTGGAAGAACGCCGGGCTGCTGATTCTGCCTTTGCCAAAAGCGGCAGTGCACAACTCAACTTTGTATTTCAACAATCGCCGTATTATGAGCCGATGCATTTGCGTTATCCGGTGTATCGGGTGAAATAAATAGGTTAAGAATGTATGCATATACAGTTGAGCAATCAAATGTTTTGATTGCTCAACTGTATATTCGATTGATTGAATAAGAATCTGTAACATGAATATTCATTATTTTACACTCTTATTACCCATTAAATAACCAACACATTCTACAATCGCAATGAAACAAATTCTATCCCTGTTCTTCGTATGCATCTCTTTTCTATCGGAAGCACAAACAAATTATGCGCTTAGTTTTAATGGATCGAATCAATTTGTGAGTATCGGTTCGCCTATACCGAATGCAAGTTCTTATACAAAAGAAGCATGGGTTTATGCGTTTAATGGCGCAGGAGCGCAAAACATCATTTCTTCCAACAATGCACCTTTTTGGCTCAACAACGGTGTATTGTCTGCCGGTCAGTCAGGATCGTTTTCCCTGGTTACGCATGCAACTGCATTTCCTTTAAACAGGTGGGTACACGTTGCTGTAACTTACGATGCGGGTACCGCTACCATGCGCTTGTACAGAGATGGCATCCTGGTAAGCACAGCCACTTCTGTTCCTGCATTTACTGCAGAAGCTACTTTTATTGGTTCACATCAGGGTGCAACGAGTTTTTTTGTTGGATTAGTTGACGAAGTACGTATCTGGACTACAGCGCTTTCTGCTGAAAACATTAAGAAAAATGTTTTTAAAGGACCGCCTGTTGGTGCATCCAACCTTGTAAGTAATTTCAAATTTGATGATGGTTCCGGATCGGTGTTAACAAACGCTGCCGGAGGTACAAATGGCACATTGCAAAACGGACCAACCTGGGTTTCCTCTCCTGTTCAGTTTAGTCCGAATGCATTACGGTTTGATGGAAGCGATGATCACATTGTGATTCCCCATTCAGTAAGCAGCAACTTCACTATTGAATTTCTTATGAACACTTCTGCTACAGGTGGTGGTGGACAATGGTATGGTGGCGCAGGTATTATTGATGCAGAAGTTGGTGGTGTAACAAACGACTGGGGAATTGCGCTCTCCGGTAACAGAGTAGCCTTTGGAATTGGGAACCCTGATGTTACAATTTACTCTGCATCAAACGTAAATACAGGCAACTGGGTGCATGTGGCTGCTACCTGGAACCAATCAACCGGCCAAATGCTGCTTTATGTAAATGGTGTACAGGAAGCATCCGGCACAAGTGGTACTGCTTTGCGGAATGCGCCATCCCGTATTACAATCGGACAAATTCAAACAAATATCAACCGTTATAACGGCTCTCTTGATGAATTACGAATCTGGAATACAGTTCGTACACAGCCGCAAATACAAGCAAACATGGCTGCAGAACTTGATCCTGCTGCAGAATCTGCACTAGTGGCTTATTATACATTTGATGGTGGCATAACAGCCGGCACCAATAGTGGCTTAACAGTTCTTCCTGATTTAAAAAACAACAATAACGGCACACTCACCAATTTTGCCCTCACGGGAAGCTCATCAAATTTTGTTGCACAGTATAGTTCATTGTTTACACTTCCCGTAGAGTGGTTAAGCTTTACTGCGTCAGTACAAAACAGCAACGTTGCACTAGACTGGTCAACAGGCAATGAACAGAATACACATCAATTTATTGTACAGCACAGTACAAATGGTACTGTGTGGAGTAATATTGGAACAGTAGCTCCAAAGAATAACAGCCAACCAGTAAACAACTATCAGTTTGTTCACAACAGGCCTTCTTCAGGAACGCATTACTACCGCATTTTACAAACAGACCTCAATGGAAAATTCAGTTACAGCAAAATAAATACGGTTAAAATAAGTGAAGCAACGGCAGCAGTGTTGATTCTGACAAACCCGTCGGTAAACGGAACATTGCAATTAAAAGTAAACAAACCCGATTTGCTGTTACTGTATAACAGTGATGGAAAGGTTGTATGGAAACAACAGGCCACAACAGGCAACCTTTCAGTAAATGTGAGCAGCTTTGCAAAAGGTACATATTGGTTGCGTACAGGCAATGAAACGCAACAGGTGATTCTTCAATAGCAGCATCATCCAAACAGTTAGCAAACAATTTTCAGCAGCAAAGGTTGTGACTCTCTTGCAGAATCACAACCTTTGCTTTTTTTGTATTAATTTGTCAGCAAAACTGATACACATGAGGCTTGTTCATTTCGTGCTGCTTGCAATGGTCCCCTTACTGCTTTCTGTTTCTGTCGCTCAGAAAAAGAAAAAATGCATTCTTGTTTTTTCAAAAACAGCAGGCTTTCGTCACACATCCATTCCTGCCGGTAAAGCGGCTTTGCTGAAACTGGGAAAAGAAAACAACATTGTGGTTGACACAACAGAAGATGCTTCTTTTTTTACTGCCACTACTTTAAAGAAATACAATGCAGTTGTATTTCTCAGCACCACCGGTGATGTATTGAACGATGAGCAGCAAACCGCTTTTGAACAATACATCCGTTCGGGAAAAGGATTTGTAGGCATCCATGCAGCAACGGATACAGAATATGGATGGCCCTGGTACTGCAAACTGGTTGGGGCCAATTTTGCCAATCATCCAAAGCCACAAAAAGCAACCTTGCGTGTAACAGATGCTACGCATATTTCTACCAAACATTTACCCAATGCATGGGAACGCTTTGATGAATGGTACAATTTTAAAAATCAGAATGCAGATGTAAAGGTGTTGCTCACCATCGATGAGAAAAGTTACCAGGGTGGTAAAAACGGCGATAATCATCCCATGGCCTGGTATCATTCATACGATGGCGGCCGTACATTTTATACAGCATTGGGACATACCGATGAGTCGTTTCAAGAAGAACTTTTTTTGAAGCATGTGTTGGGCGGGATCAAGTATGCGATGGGCAAAAAATAATATCTCTACAACATCATAAATATTTGAGGCCGCTAATCAACGGCCTCAAATATTTATACAGATAAGAGCATGCTCCAATTATCCTTTCGGTTTTATGGTAATCACCGGCCCGTATTTTATTTTTGAATAAAATGCATAACTCAGCGTCAGAAAGGCCATACCATTACGGGCTTTATTACTTTCACTCACATCAATATCCACCAATCCAAACTGATAACCTGTTTGAACCATTAACCTTGACCCAAGCCATGCTCCTGCCGCAGCCGTTGCTCCTGCATCGTAGGTTTTAATATCACCATAAATGGGCCGGCCGGTTTGCTTGGATGAAAGCAGGAACGATGCATACCCTCCCGCCCCTACAAAGAATCGTTTATTTGCGCCGAGGTAAAACTGATAGAGTACCGGAATGCTCAGATAATTTAAATCAACATTGCTGATATCATTTTTACCATCTCCGTTAATATCACCGGTGGCAACATTTACACCGCCTTTGAAATACGTTCCGTTGATCTGCAACCGGCTCTTTGGTAACTCCCGTGCATAACCGATGCTGATGGCACAGCCAGGTCTTGTTTGTGCAGTATAACGGTCAATAAGATTTGTGTTGGTTGTTTGCGACATTGTACCGCCTGCACTCAATGTGAAAAGATTCGGTGCCGGAGGCAACGTATCAGGGCTTTCCCCATTAATATCTTCAATCTTAAGAAAATAATCAACACTTGCACGTTGAGTGTCCTTGGGTTCCTGATTTTTCTTAACGGGTGTGCTTTGCGAAATTGCAATAAGAGCGTGACTTACGAAGAGAGATACTGCAAATAGTTGTTTCATGGTAAAACAGTTTAGGTTTTGTGTGAAACAAAGAAACTGTTTCCTGCTGCAGTTGAAAGCAACCTGTTTAGTTAACGGCGTTACGAAATGAGTTAAAGGAAAAAATGAATACTAATATTAGAACGTTCATACAATTCATCAATCTCGACTGCGCTCAATTGATTTGAAAAATGCTTCGACTGCGCTCAGCACTCATTATTCATCAACCCATATCACCGAATTTTCTTCACCAAATTCATTTGGCTCACGGAGTTTGTTTGCCGGATCAACGATCCATTTTCCATCTACTACAAATTTGTATTGATGTTTACCGGGTGCAAGGTGTTGTTGTATGATCCATTCATCGCCTTGTTTCTCCATTGTAAAACCACCGGGCGACCAGTTATTGAAGGTGCCAGCCAGGCACACTTTTTTTGCATTGGCAAATCCCTGTAACCGAAATGTTTGATTAGGAGCAATGATCAATGTTTTTGTTTCCATTTCTTTACCGGTTGCAGCATCTGCCGGTTTCCGTCCATCGGCTTCAACGATGTATTCATAATTGCCATGACCCAGTACATATGGAAATATCCAGCCACTATCGGTCTTGCGCATTTGCAGTTCGTAATTCCGCCATTGGTTAAACGAACCCATCAGCATCACCTTCTTTGCATCGAACAATCCTTTTACAAAAAACAAATACGGCTTGCCAATTTTTACCACTGAGTTTGTTTCATGAAACTCATTGGGAAACTGATCAGGATTGGCAGGATCGGCAAACCAACGTCCATCGGCAACAAAGCGATAGGTATGCGTGCCTTCTGCCAGGTACACATCCATAACCCAGCCAGTTGCGGTTTTACTCATCTGCAGTTGATCAGCTCTCCACTCATTAAAACTACCTGCCACTGAAACCCGTTTTGCAGAAGTATAAGCCGTAAGCGAAAACACGTGATTGGTTTTATAGTACACCGAGTTATCATTTCCTTCACCATCATTTTCAACAAGCTGGTTATCCTTATCTACCGTCCACTTCTCATCCACAATAAATTTGTAATAATGTTTTCCTGCACCCAGTTTTACAACTGCGATCCAGCCACTATCAACCTGCTGCATTTGCAATGCTTCGGGATTCCAATTATTGAAAGTGCCGGCCAGCATTACCCTTCGTGCATTTTTATTGTTGCGTAAAAAGAATGTAACCAGCGAATCGTTTACAGCAAAGGGATATTTTTTGGAAAACTTGTTGTAACCATACAGCGGTTCTTTGTTCGCATAACCAGATCCGTTATTAAAAAACTTCTGGGCCAGCAGAATTTTTTCAACCGGGTCAGTAAGTTTTTCAGCAGGTTCCATGTTTTTGCTCAGCACCAGCAGTTCGCCATTGTTGAGATTGATCTCCCAGCCAAGCTTCAGCAAGGAATCCGGACGGTTGGTTTTAAAAAATGTTTTGAGATCGAGTTCCTGCAAACTGTATTGTGCAATAAACGCATCCAGTTCTTCAACCGGAAGTTGTTTGCTGAGAGTAATGTAAATATGCCCCTTCTTTACCACAAATGCTTTTACAGGCGGTTGTGCGTTGACGTTACTGCATACAAACAGCAGCAGCCCGAGCAGCAACAGCTTTCGCAAGCCGGTGAAGAAAGATATGTTCCGCATCATTTCCATATGTACATCTTCCGTTTTACAAAGTTAAACCCAATTTTGTGCATGGAAAGAAAATCAAATCCAAGCATTCCATCGAGACACCTGTCAAACGCATAACATATTTTTTCCAGGTTGGTTACCAGCACCGGCATCCCCATGATGGAACGGTCGCCGATTTTGAGATTACTCATATCGCCATACAATGCATCTACTTTTTTATTCCCTGCACCGTTCAATACCATACGGCGTGTGATCACTACATTATCCAATACGTTTTCCGATAACCGACTGTCGATCACATTCGATTCAGCTCCCGTATCTACCAGGAAGGTGAGTTTTTTATTGCCCACTTTTCCATACGTGAGTATTTTATTCTGCAACAGATCGATCGGGAATACAGAATACGCAGAAGTATCGTTAAGCATGGGATGCTGGTAATCCTTTCGCTGTTTTTTGGTGATATGATGCAGGTGAATTTCGCTGTTCTCATAATCAATGATCATTTCAAATTGTTTGAACAGCTGCACACCCAGCAAACCAAATATTTTGATGCCCTTACTGTTTTCAATATGACCAAGGTTGATTCGGTCGGCTTCCACTTTAAAATAATGCACTGCACCAAACGACAATTTCTTCACCATTGTATGTCCATAACCCGCCACAGAACCCGTTATGCCACCACTTTCGCTACCTGCATAACTTTCGGTTACCGGATAATCCCTGAAATAGGTCATGTTCAGAATTAAACCCGGTGCACCGGTATCGAGAATAAAGCTGCCTTCAATCTCATCGGCTTTTGCTTTGATCAAAATAAGATTTCCTGCACGGCTGAAGGGAAGAATAAAATCGGCGCTGTCGGTTGTAACGACGGGCTCACGGGTAAAGGGATTGTCAGTTGTTGTTTTTTGTTGAGCCGTTCCATAGCCCAACACTGTTTTCAACGAATCGTTACCGGTCACTTGTTGTGCCCTGCTGCCCGCCACAGTCAATACTAAAACTGCAGCAATAAATAGCTTTACCGGAAATGATGATGACATAAGGTTTATACAAGCACAAAAATAATGATCAACACATTGATTGAATTGCCAGCTAACAATCGCTGAAACCAATCAACAAATTTTAACATAATACGCCCATTGAATCGAAAAGGTTACAAACGCAAGGGATAATAAATCCAATTTGAATAAATAACTTACAATATGATTTCGCTGAAAACATTTCGCCAGCTTGCGCTTTCATTTGCAGAAGTAACGGAGCAACCGCATTTTGAAAAAACATCGTTTCGGGTGAAGAATAAAATCTTTGTTACGCTTGATGAAGCAGCAAAGATCGCCTGTGTAAAATTTTCAGCAACAGATCAATCTGTTTATGCATTGATCGATGCAAGCATCATTTGGCCGGTGCCTAATAAATGGGGCAACCAGGGCTGGACATTGATCGATCTCAAAAAAATAAAAAAAGATTTGTTGAGTGACGCATTAACAACTGCTTATTGCGGAGTGGCTCCAAAAGCGTTGGCAGCGTTGTATAAAAAATCATAGGTGATTAATTCGTTGGGCTAAAGCCCCTGTGGTGGTTTCGTTTTTTAACCCGGGTATTAATGCCCGGGTTATGAAAAACAAACCACATGGGCTTTAGCCCCAATGAGAATTCTGCATCTGCTTCCAACTAAAAGATCCTCCAAAACGGAGGATCTTTTTTAACCAAAAACATCAGGAAAAACAATCTGTTTCCAATGGGGTTGTATCAATAAATTTTACAAGAGGGTGAATGCGTTTGTAATCAGAGGAACGGGAGTCGTTTTTTCGGAGTTGGATCTAAAAACGGAGCCGCTGCAAATGTAAGAGCCGATCAACTCTTGTATTTGTCAGATGCGGTTCATTTCTGCCTTTAAAAGTTAAAAGGGCTGTTGCCAGCCCTTTCGTCACAAAAAAATTACTCTTTGATGAGATTCCCGGAACCCGCCGACTTGGATTTGATCTCGGACGGATTACCATAATAATGGATATCACCGCCGCCAGCTACCCGTACATCGAGCATCATACTGGCATACACCCACACATTACCTGATCCTGCAATATTGATCTTTGCGTTCTCCGCTTTCAGATCTTTCATTCTTACATCGCCACTGCCCGCCACATCAATGTCAACCGTACGTGTAGAACCGGAAGCCTCGGCCTTGCCGCTACCAGCAATATTTACATATACTTCGGGCGCATTGATCTCTTTCAGTTTAATATCACCACTGCCTGCAATGCTCAGTTTTATTTTTTCGGTAGAATTGATCGCTGTTTCGGCCACCATATTGCCACTGCCCGCCAGACTTACCGTTTCGTAACGGGGCGACCGCAGATATACTTTTATATCCTGCGTTGGGCGTAAGTTCATACCGTTGCGTGTGCGGATGCGTAATACCCCATCCTCAACAGAAGTAAGAATATATTGCATCAGGTTTTCATCCGCTTCGATCCTGATCTCTCGGTCATCAGCCTGCGAAAAAAACACATCAAACGCTCCGGCAGCTTTTACACTTTTAAAACTGCCCTCATTACGGTTAACAGTTACAATATCGCCATTACCCTTTACGCTGCGCCAGCCGCAGGAACTGATAATTGTTGCTGAAATAAAAAAAAGTACCGCCCCGGTAAATAATTGTGAACGCATCATGATTTGGTTTTTGTTTTAATGGTAATGATCTGCAGTTCTTCGCTGTAAGACGGCCCTGCCAATCCAATGGTTACGAACACGGCTCACGAAAAGATCATCTGCGGGTTAAAGCTGGAGCAGAACAAATGTAAACGAAAAAATATAGTACAAAAATTATTCATTCAACAGTTTCTACACAACCGGCTCTCCTTATCCCCAAATGCCCAATATCTCTGCTTTTGGCCATTGCTGCTTTTTGTTACCTTCGCCGCATCATGACAGAAAAGATTCTCATCCTCGATTTTGGCTCTCAATATACCCAACTTATTGCCCGTGCCGTGCGTGAAGCAAATGTGTACTGCGAAATTACTCCGTATCACAAACCAATTGTGGCCGATGAATTTCTGAAAGGGATCATTCTTTCCGGCAGTCCTTTCTCCGTAAATGACGCTAATGCACCGGTGGTAGATGTAGAAGCGCTTGCCAAACAATTACCCGTACTCGGCATTTGCTATGGTGCACAGCTTACGGCCAAACAATTGGGCGGACGGGTGGAAAAAAGTGAGAAACGGGAATATGGCCGTGCCGTATTACGCAAAGAAAAAGAGGATGTATTATTGAAAGATATCAGTGCTACATCACAGGTGTGGATGAGCCATGGCGACAGCATCCTTGAACTGCCGGCGGGTTTTGAAGTGATGGCCGTTACCGATTCCATTCCCGTAGCTGCATTTCGTGCAAACGGCACCGTTAGCAATCCGCTTTACGGGTTGCAGTTTCACCCGGAAGTGTATCATTCAACCGAAGGGAAAAAAATACTGAAGAACTTTTTAATGGACATCTGCGGCTGTAAAGCCGACTGGACACCTGCTTCGTTTGTGAACGAAACGGTTGCCGGTTTAAAACAACAGATCGGTAACCGCAAAGTGATCATGGCATTAAGCGGTGGTGTTGATTCTACAGTGGCAGCTACGTTGATCCACAAAGCCATTGGCAAAAATCTCTTTGGCATTTTTGTTGACAACGGTGTACTTCGGAAGGATGAATTTCAACAGGTACTCGACACATACGCAACCATTGGATTAAATGTAAAAGGTATAGATGCCCGTGAACATTTTTATACCAAGCTGGCAGGCAAAAGCAACCCCGAAGAAAAACGAAAGATCATTGGTGGCACCTTCATTGAAGTGTTCGACCGTGAAGCACATACCATTGAAGGAGTTGAGTTACTTGGCCAGGGAACGATTTATCCAGATGTAATTGAAAGCGTAAGTGTACACGGCCCATCAGTAACCATCAAATCGCATCACAATGTGGGTGGCCTGCCCGATACCATGAAACTGGAATTGGTAGAACCGCTCCGTTATTTATTTAAAGATGAAGTGCGACGTGTAGGTGCAGAGTTGGGTATTCCGGCTGATCTGTTGAACCGTCATCCCTTCCCCGGCCCTGGTTTAGCCATTCGTATTTTGGGTGAAGTAACAGAAGAAAAAGTGGATCTGCTCCAACGTGCCGATGCTATTTTCATTAATGGACTGAAAGAACATCACCTGTATGATAAAGTATGGCAGGCAGGCGCCATTCTGTTACCGGTACAAAGCGTAGGTGTAATGGGCGATGAACGTACCTATGAATTTACGCTGGCGCTCCGTGCTGTTACTTCAGTGGATGGTATGACGGCCGACTGGGCACATTTGCCGTACGAATTTCTGGCACATATTTCGAATGAAATCATCAACAAAGTAAGAGGCATTAACCGTGTAGTGTATGATATCAGCAGCAAGCCGCCTGCAACCATTGAATGGGAATAATCATCTGCTAAGCGTTGTATAAACTTTATGAAAAGACTATTATTTGTTTTCCTGTTACTATCGATCTCGTTTGGGGTGCAAGCGCAAGACACTATTGCTGTAAAGAAATACCGTGTTGGCATTTTTGCAAACCTCTATCTCGATTCTTCATTTACCGGTGAAACATACAGATTCAGCAACACAATGCCCCGTCATTTATTGCCGGGTCTTGATTTTGTGCAGGGTGCGTTGCTGGCAGTGGATTCATTATCAACCAATAAAAACCTGGAAGTAGTTGTATATGACATCCGTTCGGCAGCGCAAAGTTTACCGGAGTTATACAAGCGAAACAGTTTTGATTCACTCGATCTAATGATTGGCGCAGTGAGTGGAAACGATTATATGACGATGGCTGAAATTGCACAGCTGAAAAATATTCCGTTTGTATCGGCAACATTCCCGAACGATGGTGGTGTAACAAACAATCCGTTTACCATTATTGTGAACTCTACCCTTTCGATACACTGTGAGACATTGTATAATTTTATCATGCGGCATAACCCAACCGCCAATCTCGTGTATGTTCGCCGCAAGGGACAACAGGAAGATCGTTTGGCTGCGTCCTTCAACGAATCGAATAAAGGAAGTAATGGCGGACAATTATTGAAATGGAAAACGGTGATGCTGGGTGATGTGTTTACTGCTGCCGATCTTACCCCTCATTTAGACAGTACCAAAACCAACCTGATCATTTGCGGATCACTCGACGAAAATTTTGGAATGCGATTGGTAAACAATGCCAACAGTCTTCGCAAGAAATATTCCTTTGAACTTGTTGGGATGCCTACGTGGGATGCTATCAAGGATCTTACAAAGCCTGAGTACAAGGAACTGCCTGTTTTTTACAGTACAACATTTCATAATACAGGTACTGTAGCGTACGGTAATTTTACAAAATCATTTACCGAACTTACCAATGGTCGTCCTTCTGATTTGGCGTACAAAGGTTTTGAACTCAGTTGGCATTTCATCAACTTATTATTGAAGTATGATGATGAATTGATGCAACACCTCAACGAACGAAACTTCCGTTCATTTACCGAATACGACTTCAAACCCGTTTTCAACACCACTACCGGTCGTCCGAATTACTTCGAAAACAAACGCATTTATATTTTGAAGCGGAGTAATAACCTGGTATCGAGGATGAATTAAAGCCCTCCAAGTGAGCATATATTATCTGTTCACTTTAACCTTATTTAAAGTGTCGCACAAAGTTCTGGCTGGCTTGTCAACTTTTCAACCAGTCAACTTGTTTCTTCCCTATGCCCCACAAGAAACAGCATTTACCACAAAAGATCTGTATTGTTTGTAACCGACCGTTCAGTTGGCGGAAGAAATGGGAAAAGGTATGGGAAGAAGTAAAATATTGCAGCGACCGGTGCCGGAATAACCGTGTTAAAACAAGTACGACTGAATCAAAATGAACTTTTTTGATCGACAGTCAAATGATTAGTTTTGTTCCAATCGCATATGGATCTGCATTCAACAACAGGCTATCAACGTATTACTTCTATGCTTGCAAAAAACGGGAATCAACCGTTCCTTTTTCAGCAGGAAGCATGGGCACATATTGCAAATGATGAAAGTGGGTTGGTGAATGCGCCTACCGGTTGCGGTAAAACCTTTTCTGTATTTCTCGGTTCCCTTATCCGTTTTATCAATCAACACCCAACCAACTGGCAACAAAAAGCAAAGAATGGATTGCAGCTGATGTGGATCACACCGCTTCGTGCACTGGCAAAAGATATTGGCAGGGCAATGGAAGAAGTGATCGCCGAACTTGATATAAAATGGACCGTTGGTATCCGCAATGGCGATACCACCACAAATGAACGGGCCAAACAAAAACGGCAGCTGCCCGAAGTGCTCATCATTACGCCCGAAAGTCTGCATTTATTTCTTGCATCAAAAGGGTATGCCGAAGCATTTCAAACTGTTCAGGTAATTGCTGTGGACGAATGGCATGAGTTGATGGGAAGTAAAAGAGGTGTGCAGGTAGAATTAGCGATCAGCAGAATTGTCAATAGCCAATTTGCAATCAGTAATAGTAAACCGATGATATGGGGCATTTCTGCTACGATCGGTAATTTAGATGAAGCAAGAGAAGTGTTGCTTGCTCCATTGGGTAAAGAAGGAGTGATTGTAAAAGCCGCTATGAAAAAACACATCGTGGTGGAATCAGTGTTGCCCGATGAAATGGAAAACTATCCATGGGCGGGTCACCTTGGACTTAAACTCGTACAAAAAGTAATTCCCATTATTGATAAAAGTACTACTACGCTCATCTTCATTAATACAAGAGGTATGAGTGAACGTTGGTACCAGGAACTGCTGAATCATGCACCGGAACTGGCAGGGGCCATTGCTCTGCATCACGGGAGTATTGAACAGGAATTACGTTTATGGGTGGAAGAAGCACTGCATACCGCTAAACTAAAAGCAGTGGTGTGTACAGCCTCGCTAGACCTTGGTGTTGATTTTCGTCCAGTCGAGACCGTTATACAGGTAGGCTCACCCAAAGGTGTTTCCCGTTTTTTGCAACGTGCCGGGCGAAGTGGTCATAGTCCAGATGCGGTGAGTAAAATTTATTTCCTGCCAACACATTCACTGGAACTGGTAGAAGCAGCTGCATTAAAAAGCGCCATCGATGAAACCTTGATTGAAAGCAAAGAGCCAATGCTGCTTTGTTTTGATGTACTCATCCAATACCTGAATACACTCGCCATTTCAGATGGCTTTCGACCCGAGGAATTATTCAATGAAATCAAATCAACGTATTGCTATCGGGACCTGCAGGAAAATGAATGGAATGATGTATTGCAGTTTTTGGTAGAAGGCGGCAAAGCCTTGCAGCAATATGACGACTATAAAAAAATCGAGATCATTGACGGTTTGTACAAAATACAAAGTCGGCGATTAGCAATGCGTCACCGCATGAATATCGGAACCATTGTAAGCGATGTAATGCTGAAAGTAAAAATGGTAAGCGGTGGGTTTATTGGCGTGATCGAAGAATATTTCATCAGTCGCTTAGAACCCGGCGATTCATTTACACTCGCCGGACGAAATCTTGAACTGGTGCAGATCAAAGACATGACGGCTTTCGTTCGAAAATCAACTTCAAAAAAAACAATTGTTCCCAGCTGGAATGGCGGTCGCATGAGCTTAACAGCCAATCTTGGAAAAAAATTAAGGGAAACGTTTAATGAAGTGGCAGAGGCAACCAGCTCTAGTCGTTCAGACCACGCTGAGGCGTGGGCCGACCGGGCTCCCGAACTCATTCACCTGTCATCACTGTTTCAACTGCAACAGGAATTATCGCATATTCCAAAAGATGATGAGTTGTTGATTGAACAACATGAAAGCAAAGATGGCTACCATCTTTTAGTGTACCCATTTGAAGGCCGACAAGTGCATGAAGCCATGAGTGCTATCCTTGCGTATCGTATTGGCAAGATTACGCCGCTCACATTTTCCATCGCCATGAACGATTATGGATTTGAATTACTCAGTGATCAACCCATACCACTGGACGACACCAATGCAGCCGATCTGTTTACACTTACTTCGCTAACAGCCGATATGCAACGCAGTGTAAACGCAACTGAAATGGCAAGGCGAAAGTTCAGAGATATTGCGGTGATCGGTGGATTGATTGTACAGGCATCGCCGGGCGAACGTACAAAAGCAAGACACTTGCAGGCATCAGCCAGTTTACTCTTCAATGTGTTTAGTGAATACGATTCCAAAAATGTGTTGCTCCGCCAGGCATACCAGGAAGTGTTTGATCAGCAAATGGAAGAAGTACGACTCCGCAATGCATTTGAACGGATACAGCAAAGCAAAATCATCCTGCGGTTCCCGGAACGGTTTACACCACTCTCCTTCCCCATTATTGCCGATGGTTTGAACCGCAACAATTTGTCCAGTGAAAAACTGGAAGACCGGATTCGAAGAATGCAGGCACAGTTGAATAAGGCATGGTCTTCCTGAATAAATACAAAAAACTGATTAGAATTTTCATTTCAAAGTAGTAGCATCATTGAAAAGAACTCATTTTCTTATTACATTTATCAAAACAACCTGCAATGCTTAAAAAGATTTTATATGTGCTCATCGCCGCACTGGTGATCATTCAATTTATACGGCCAAAACAAAATGTATCGGCCGGACCTTTTCCGAACGATATCCGTACAAAATTTGCTGTGAATGATAATGTAGCAGCGATCTTGCAGGAATCGTGCTATGATTGTCACAGCAACAATACCGTGTATCCCTGGTATGCCAATGTACAACCCGTTACCTGGTGGCTGCAGGATCATGTGGATGAAGGAAAAAAAGAATTGAATTTTTCTGAGTTTGCCACTTATACTGCCAAACGCCAGCGGAAAAAATTTACGGAGATTATGGATGAAGTGAAAGAAGGAAAAATGCCGCTCGACAGTTATACATGGATCCACAAAAAAGCTATCCTCACTGCAGAACAAAAAGAAGCATTGTATAAATGGTGCGAAGAAAACATTGCTACCCTTCCACCTGCTGAACCGGCACAGCAATCAGATAATAACAAAGTTGAAAATAAATAATCAAAAGCCTCGGTTGGGGCTTTTGATTTATTTAATGTTTATTGTGTTAAATGTTTTCGTTGCACTGCAAACAAAATAATAAAGATGGTTGCAATAAAAAATCCAAACAACGACGACCATATATCGATCACAACTGCTGTAAAAAAAGGCAGCATCAATTCACCTAAAGAATAAACAGTAAACCCCTGCTTTTTCAGTTTCCGCATTTGCAGCACACCAAATACACAAATTGCAGCGGCCAGTAACGAAACCAGTAAAATAGAAAGGCGGTGCTCGTACTGTTTGAGCGTAGCATCAGCCGACCATTTAAAAAAACTGCTGAGTGGTTTCATCTCAGCACTGCGTTCAAGTTTTCTGGTATCAGGCAGCGATTGCACACTGTAAGGAATTATAAAATAACTTATTGCCGCACCAATTGCCTGGAACCCGCTGCCAATAAAACTAAGTATGCTCAGCACATTGATGCCCTGTGGCACAGATGGTTTTAATTCGGGCGGAGCCTGTAAATAATCCTGTTGTTCCTGCATCCTTTTTTTTCTCAAAATAAATCAATTCACCGGATTGCGGAAACGAAAAGTCCAGCACTTACATTTGCAGCCCATGGCACAGCAACCGGTTCGTTTTCAATTGCAGCAACAAACACTCTGGCTTTCGCCGGAGAGTTGCCTGTTTTGGGAAGAAGAAAAAAGGTTGATCGTATCGGATATTCATTTTGGGAAAACCGGTCATTTCCGAAGCGAAGGCATCGGTATTCCACAAACGGTTTTTAAAGAAGACCTTCAACGATTGGTGGCACAGGTGCAGTTTTTTCAACCAAACGAATTAATTGTTGTGGGCGATTTTTTTCATAGTCACATGAACAATGAAATACGTTTTTTTGAAAAGTGGAGAAAAGATTTATCGCACCTGCCCATTCAATTGGTGAGAGGCAACCATGATATTTTGAATCAGCAATGGTATGCCGAACATGCTATTACCGTGCAGGAAGAAATGATGGAACTGCATCCGTTTCGTTTTACACACGAACCGCCGGTTCTTCCTAAAAAAGAAGAAGAACAACAACCTTATTTGTTTACCGGGCATATACACCCCGGCATACGAGTGGAAGGTTTTGCTAAACAATCGTTACGCTTTCCGTGTTTTTATTTTGGTGAACAGTATGCAGTGTTACCGGCCTTTGGTCGCTTTACGGGCACGCATGCACTCAAACCAAAAAAGAAAGACAAAGTGTTTGCCATTGTAAATAAAACGATCATTGAATTACAGTAACCGTCAATACATCGCAGATGTAAGACGACGGTAAACAAGTTTGAACCAGAAAATATTTTTTCACCTAATAAGAAAACGCATCAGTACAAACACATTACATATTGCCCACGCTCCTATTTATGCGCATCCGTTGCCAGAAGGGCATCGTTTCCCGATGCTGAAATATGAGCTGATTCCTGAACAATTGATGCATGAAGGAAGTATTACCAGTGAAAACCTTTTTGCGCCAACAGCTTGTGCAGATGAAATTGTTTTGCTGACACATACCGAAGACTATCTCAACAAACTGAAACAGCAAACGCTTTCAGCCAGAGAACAACGGCATATTGGTTTTCCACAATCCCCTGAATTGTCTGAACGTGAGCTCATCATTACACAGGGAACAATCGACTGCTGCAATTATGCGTTTGAAAATGGAGTTGCCATGAATGTTGCCGGTGGCACCCATCATGCATTTGCCGACAGGGGCGAAGGCTTTTGTTTACTGAATGATTTTGCAACAGCAGCGAATTATCTGTTGCAACAAAAACTGGCAAAGCAAATTCTGATTGTTGATCTGGATGTGCACCAGGGAAACGGGACCGCCAAATTATTTGAGAACAACAGCAAGGTGTTCACCTTTAGTATGCATGGCGCACACAACTACCCTTTTCATAAAGAAACCAGTGATCTTGATATTGGATTGAAAGATGGAACCGACGACAGCATTTATCTTCCGCTGCTGCAAAACACCTTGCATATGCTCATTGAAAAAGTAAAACCAGATTTTGTTTTTTACTTGTCAGGAGTTGATATTCTTGACACCGATAAATTCGGAAAGCTGAAAGTGAGTATGCAGGGTTGTAAACAACGTGATGAAATTGTTTTCAGCAAACTAAAGCAACATAGCATTCCTTGTGCAGTTGCAATGGGTGGAGGTTACTCACCGGATGTAAAAATAATTGTGGAAGCACATTGCAACACATTTCGATTAGCGAAAGATGTGTATGGATTGAATTAGGGAAAGGCACAAGATTCAGGGAACAAGGTTCAAGGAACAAGAAAATGCAATCAGCGTCAATCTCGACTGTCGCTCGATTGACTGAACCCGCCCTTCGATTTCGCTCAGGGCTCGCTACTTACCACTATCGGCTTACGACTGCTGTCTCTTCCTCTTCAACTTCTGCGAATCAATAAAGAAGATCATCCTTGCAGTAAATTCATTTCCCTGTGGTGTAAACAATACACGGCCAGCATTGCTCCAGTAATTTTTATGACGGTCGCCATCGATCGAAAAATCATTCGCTAACCAGTTTTTCCATCCTACAATAAAGCGGCTGCCATAGTTGAAATCCCATGTATAAAACACATCTAAATTCCAAACGTTGAAATTCTGATCCTGCCCCGGAATAAAGGCCCGGTCAATGTACCAACCATCTTCACTTACGTTAAAGAAGCTGGCGTATGTTACACGACTCCAGTAATGCCTTGCACGCAATGTAACATTCATGCGGCTGGTGAAATTATAAATACCACTGATGAGTGTGGTTACATCTGTTTTTCTTCTGCGTCCGATAATGGGCTCACCGTTTGTTTCACGCATAAATGCATAACCAAACTGCCCACGATCGTCCATATAATTCCAGTCAACATCCAAACTTAAACGATCGCTAAAACGATAACGCATACCCGGATGAATAATATAGTACGGATCATTTTTAATGTCAACCGATTCAGCAAAACCAAGCGTTAAACGTGCAAACAAACGCTTGCGGCTGTCAGTACTTCCATTTAAACGCATAAAACCCCAAGGCACCTGCCGCATAAAACGACCGGGGGTGCGGAGTTCAAAATAATTTTTTTGCCACAAGGGCTGGTAGGTTGCATTTAAACTCAGATCCCAGAAATTTTTAAAGAACCAAAACGAACCTGCGTTGTATTGCACATTGGTAAACACAAATGGTTTGTACAACATTTCGTGCCGGACGGTGAAGCTGAAATTATACGAATTGAATTTATCAGTGGGCGTTAACTGATTATAGCTGATACGAAACTGATGATTCACTTTGTTGGGAGCACCCAGAAAACCAAGATCGTTGGGATCGTACCGATCGCTTTCAACATTACTTAAAAAATTGTATTGAATTTTTCCACTCACTTTTCCAACGCTAAGTACACTTTTAAATCCATTGTACGGATTGCTGCCCATGATCTTACTGTAATCAAACTTTCCCTGGAAACCGTACTGGTTACTTTTATCAAACAACGACACATCAAAACCCGTCACATTCGCATCTCTGCCTGCACCATTTCTTATAACACTTGCATTGGTCAATGTAATCGACGAACGTCCTTTCAATGCCTGATCCAGTACAATGAGATTATAATTTGTAAACGGTTCTGTTTGCATGCGCTCAACCGTTTTGGAATTGATATTTTCAATTTCAGCAAACATAGGCGCTGCAACAGCATTGAATACACCAATCCCCAATTTCTGCTTGGTACGTCCCGAAAATTTAGTTGCGTTGAGCAACTGTACCACACCGGGGTTGGAAAGAATCCGTGTACTGTCAGTTGATCCTTTACTTCTTGCACTGTAATAACCCGATGGTGTAGCTCCCACCCGTCGTGAATAAAACAAACCGGCTTTGTTAAATATCTCGGTTCCTTCTGTAAAGAAAGGACGGTTCTCCTGGAACTGCACTTCAAAGGGAGAAAGATTATTGATGACATTATCGCTGATCACCTGGCCAAAGTCGGGGATCAAGGTCATATCCAACGTAAAACTTTCGTTTACGCCATACTTTACATCCATACCACCATTGCGGAGAAATTCATTCACCCGTCCCTGCGATGTAGGTGTGGTTCTGTAACCGGCCGTAACATAAGGTAGAAACGATAAACGAAGTGGTGGTTCCAGATTTTCCAAACCACTCAACCGACCAAATTGATTGACAAATCCATTTTGATTAGGGTTGATATTATTCCAATACGAGCTTTCATTACTACGACGTACATAGCGTTGAAAATTTAAACCCCAGTCCTGTTTTTCTTTTTTTGCAAAGCGAAGTGAGAAGTAAGGGATTTTCATTTCCACTACCCAGCCATCTTCGTGCATGGTTACTTTACTCTCCCATACAGCATCCCAGCTGTAATCACTTGGCGGACCAAACTGCGAAGAACGGTTTGGACTTAATCGTCCGTCGCTTTGAACATTCCTGCTGGTTACGACAAATTGAAATCCGTTCTGATCGTCGTTGTACGTATCAAAAAAAACAGAGAAATAATCTACATCCTGCTGGCTCTCTCTGTCACGGGCGGTTAACTGTGTGCGTACTTTGGAAGGATCGTCGTACAAATAAGCGCCGATGTAAATATTGCTGTTATCGTACACCACATATACTTTGGTGCGGTAGGCCGATGCTTCGCCATAGTTTGGACTGTTTACAATAAAGTTTTCAGCAAAAGGGGCATTTTGCCAGATGGCCTCATCGAGCACACCATCTAATTTGGGAGCTTGCAATACTTTGCTGGCCTGGAGCGAACGTTCCGGTTCATTTCCGGCAAAAGAGGAAAAAGTGGCAAGCAGCAGCACCAAGGACAGGATCAATTTTCTCATTGAAGCTGCAAACTATTATAAAAAAACCGCTCATACAGTTGAATTTGTATGAGCGGCTCTTTCTGCATTGCCTCCGCTTAAAGCCGGGCAATTCAGTACTAATTCATTTTCTTTTTAAGATTGTTCACCTGGTCCTGCAGGTTACTCACCAGCGACGCAAGATTGGTTACATCCCAGCGTTGCCCCTGGTTTACCCGGCTCAACACCATTTGTGCACTCCAGAATTCCAGCACATCTTCTGCATTTACATTGTATGGCTGGTATGCAGGATTATCACTCACCAAAGTGAGTTTGTTTTTACTGCGGTTGCTTTTCAGCACCCGCTTGTACACCACGCCTTCTGATTTACTGAGAATGATGTAGGCATTGTTATTTTTTACATCGTCGAGGCTGTTTACTTTCTCTCCTACAATTACACTGCCGCTGGGGGTTGGCAACATACTATCGCCCACAATTTCAAATGCACGGTAACTGCCGCCGCTCAACATAGGCAAGGTAAAGGTGTTCAACTCATCCAGAAATTCAGGATCGGCATAACCGTTGAGGTAACCGGCCGCCGCCTTTACCGGAACAAAATGAATCACATTGTGCTCCGCTGCCATTTTCATCATCCGGCGTTTGGATAAGTAGCTGCCTTTTGTTTCGCTGAGATCTTTGCGAAGCAGATCATCGATGCTTACTTTAAACAGATCGCTTACGGTTTCCAGCACTTCGTAATTGGGCTCGGCACGTTCTTCTTCGTAGGCACCCACGAGCGAACGTTTGATACCGATCTTTTGTGCAAATTCTTCCTGTGTCCATCCACGCAACTTGCGCAGGTATTTGAGGTTTTGATTGGCAACGGCCATAATCTGCTAATTTTATTGGAGCGAATATACTAATTATTTTAGTTTGACAAAATATTTGTTTTTCCCGCCAAATACAACGAACAAATTTTGGCCACAGATGGACGCAAATGAACACAGAAAGAAATTGAAAGCTGTCATATCGGAGGGTGAAGTCAGGCCGCTCAAAGCGGCCAGACTGTGTAAATAAAAAAACTGTTGCGTTAAAAATTTCTTCTTTCTTTTTCTCACAGATGCATTTCTTTGACTATTCATGCTTGCTGAACAAATGTAGATCTAAGCAATTTTGTGAACTCCCCAATAAATCAGACTTTTACGGCAACCGACAGGAGTAGAATCGTATTGTTCAGCACAAGAGTGCGACGCCAATGCAGCAACATAGTAATACCTTTGCCGGTAACAAATAGAAAAGAGAACAGAACGAACATGGCGAAAGCAAAGAAAACAAAAGAACAACCCATCATCCTCATCACCAACGATGATGGCGTAACCGCACCGGGTATCCGCAACCTGGTGGAAGCCGTAAAAGATCTTGGAAAAATTGTAGTGGTGGCGCCTGATAAACCACAAAGCGGAATGGGACATGCCATCACCATTGGGTTTCCCCTGCGTTTGCAAAAAGTACATTTGATGGATGATGTGGAAGCGTGGCAATGCAGCGGCACGCCGGTGGATTGTGTGAAACTGGCGGTTGATAAAATTCTGCACCGAAAACCCGACCTGTGCCTCAGCGGTATTAATCACGGAGCCAACCACAGCATCAATGTGATTTACAGTGGCACCATGAGTGCGGCCATTGAAGCGAGTATTGAAAGTATTCCGTCGATTGGTTTTTCATTGCTCAATTACAGCATGGAAGCCGATTTCAGCGGTGCCAAAAAATATGCACGTTTACTGGTGGAGCAATTGCTGAAACGCAAGCTGGACAAACATTTTTGTTTGAATGTAAACTTCCCGAATGTAGATGAAAGCCTGATCAAAGGTGTAAAGGTGTGCCGGCAGGCCTATGCCAAGTACGTGGAAGATTTTAATGAACGGAAAGACCCTGCCGGGAAAAGCTATTACTGGCTTACCGGTGAATTTAAAAACTTCGATAAAGGAAAAGATACCGATGTTTGGGCATTGGAACACAATTTTGTGAGTGTAGTTCCCGTTCAATTCGACCTCACCAATTATCAACTAAAAGAGGATTTAGAAACCAAACTGAAATTCTGATGCTGAAACTTGACAAACTGCCCTTTGGAATTGTACTGGGCGCCCTCGCTCCTATTCTTGCCCTCGTGATCTACTATTTTCTGAAAGCCCCCTCCATTACATTTGGAGAGTTTGTAGAATATTTTTTCAAAACAAAAGCAATGCTTACAGCGGTAGGTAGCTTATGCCTCATTGCCAATATTATTCTGTTTACCATTTTTATAAATGGCCGCAGGGATAAAACTGCCATCGGCATTTTTATTATGACGGTGATGTATGGCTTAATGATTTTGTATGCAAAGTTTTTTATGTGACCGTTGATTTCGTATTGATTTATTGATACGAACGATGTGTAAGTAAAGCAAAAGAGCATTCAGGTTTGAATGCTCTTTTGCTTATTGACTGTTGCCTATTGTTTATTTTTTCATTCACATCATCCCATCTTCTTCCTTCCTTCTTCTTTTCCTTGTTGATTATAGAAAATGATAAGGCGGAGTTTACCGGCTTCGTTATACAATTTCCATTGGCTGATGCGAACACCGTTTTTATAAGCTCCTTGCCAAACTCCATCGCTGGTACGGTGCATCCATACAGCATCCCGTAACCCATTTTTGTAATAGCCTGAATCTTTGGTAACACCGTTATCAAAAAAGTTCATATACAAACCATGATGCAAACATTCATTGAATGCAGGATGATAATGTTCGGGATCATTATTATTGGCCGATACCAATTCATGCAGATCGTTGGTACGCATTTTACGCTGCTGAATAAAGGAAGAACCGGCGTGCAAAAACTTTACAGCATCTCTGCCTTCTTTTTTATAGCGTGCCGTTAATGCGTATGAATTCTGCTTGGGATGGTTTAAGCTTACTTCCCGTTTGATGCGATGAAACAGATCAGCACTGTAGGTACGAACTGCCACCAGCTGACCGGCACTGTTCCAAACCTTCCATTCACCATTGGGGATACCTTTGATCAGTTGACCTTCATCCATCAATTTACCATTGGAATAATGACTTTGCCAGGCACCGTTTAATTTTCCCCGTTTTACTGTTCCGGTGAAATGAGCACCGTTGGCAGTTTCGCCTGTAATTTTTCCTTCGCCCGGTAATTCAAACGGGTAAGATGAAAACAACGATTTGCCAAACGTAAATACTGAAATATCAACCGGGTGCATGGGCGGATTACCCGAAGCGTGGACTTTAAGCTGAGCATTGGAAAACAACCCTATCATCAATGCCAGTACGAATAAGATTGGTTTTTGTTTCATATGCCAATTTTGTGTTGCAAAAATAAGGCTTACTAACAATTGATAGGAATGATTTTTATCCAGCTTTCTATGACGCAGATCATGTTTTTTAACAAAAAAGGGTTGCTTTTTCAAAGCAACCCTTACACGATCTGTATTGAATCTGTTTTACTGATTAATTTTTAACAATTGCTGTTTCGTTGATCACACGTGTGTTGTTTTTGATGTTGAACACAGCCATTTTTGATGTTTTAGAGCTGATCACTTCAAAGATTACACCCACACCTTCCAGTTCTTCAGTGTTCAACTGGTATTTACGTGTGATGTTTACACCGCTGATTACTTCCTGGTGAAGAATAACACCGTATTCATCTTTCACAACTACAACAAATTTTTCTGTTTCCTTATTGTTGAGGTTAAGCTGGAATACAGGTTGATTGTCTGCACGACCGATCAACTTTAATTCTGCTGCCGGTGTTCCGTCATTGTTACTGTTAGCAAAAGCGGTGAATCCTGCGGTTACTGCCAAAATGGTAAATAAACCGATTACTGCATTTTTCATTGTCTGTTTCATGTTTCTTATGTTTTAAATTTTTACGAAATGTTGTTACTTTTTCTACAGGCAAGTATCGCAGTAAATTTGGAGCAAGTATCGCTTGGAGCAAGCAAGGTTGTCAATTGATTTCCGGAGATCGTTGGTACGGATAAAAGCAAGTGTGTTGCTTGATTGACAATACAAAAGTACAGCCCCGCAAAACCCTGCACAAGTCAAGAATCGGTTCATTTTATGGCCTTAACTTTCAGAACAAATTTCTAAAACCCTTGCCAGCAAAGGATTTCAGAAAATATTTTGCATGATGCCCAAGCATTATTTCAGCTATGTTATTACAATGTTATCAGCCGTAAAACGCAGAAACAGGCAAGCCGTTTCAGTGCATTATCTTTGCACTCCATGGACCGTGGACTATGGACCATGGACCATTGACAACATGAACTATTACATTATAGCAGGCGAAGCAAGCGGCGATTTACATGGCAGTAATTTGATTAAAGAATTACACAAGCTTGATGCTACAGCAAATATCCGTTGCTGGGGTGGAGAAAAAATGCAGGCTGCCGGTGCTACATTGGTAAAGCATTACCGTGATCTTGCGTTTATGGGCTTTGTTGAAGTGATCACAAACCTGCGCACCATTTTTAAAAATCTTTCGTTTTGTAAAGAAGATATACTGGAACACAAACCGGATGTACTGGTATTGATCGATTATCCCGGATTTAATTTACGAATTGCCAAATGGGCAAAAGAAAATAACATCAAGGTTATCTATTACATTTCTCCACAGGTGTGGGCCTGGAAAGAGAACAGAGTGAAGATGATGAAGCAATGTATTGATGAAATGCTGGTGATACTTCCTTTTGAAAAAGCGTATTACAAAAACAAATGGAACTGGGACGTACAATACGTTGGTCATCCATTGGTGGAAGAAGTAGAACGAGCCACACGTGAAACAGAAACATTACTACCTGGAAAACCTATTGATGCATCAAAAAAAATCATTGCATTGTTACCGGGCAGCCGCAAACAGGAAATCCTGAAAAAATTACCGGTGATGCTGGAAGTGAGCAAAGCATTTACCGATTACCAATTCATTGTTGCAAAAGCACCGGGTCTCGATGCATCGTTTTACGATGAACTGTTACAACCCTTCAGCAATGTATCGTATGTAAACAATCAAACGTATGCACTGCTGCAGCAATCAACCGCTGCATTGGTAACATCGGGCACCGCTACATTGGAAACGGCTTTGTTTGGCGTTCCGGAAGTAGTTTGTTACAAGGGCAACGAGATCAGTTACCAGATCGCTAAACGATTGGTGAACATCAAATACATTTCACTCGTAAATCTGATTATGGATGATGAAGTGGTGAAAGAATTGATCCAGCATGAGATGAATGTGCTGAATCTTGGTACTGAACTCACAAATATTTTACCCGGCTCATCAAAACGTGAAGAACAATTGATACAATACCAACGGTTAAAAGAAAAACTACAGGCCGGCGGGCACGCATCAGCAAAAGCAGCCAAAGCTATTATTGATTTTTTGCATCAACAATAAACAACAGTCGCTTATTTAAACAGCGGTAATATTACCCAACGGGTAAGCAGCACCAGCATTGCAAACAGAAATACAAAAATGGAAATACGGTTGATTCCATGCATATATTTCATCCATTGTGTTTTTTCCTGATTGGGATCTGGCTTTTTCAGATATAAATATTCGGCTACTTGGCGGAGGATGCCCATATTTTTTTTCTTTGAGTAACAATGCAAGTTACAGAAATGTTCTGCGGTTATGATTTAAATCATAAAAAAAACGACTGCACAGTTCTACTTTGAACAGGATTTTGAAGCGATTCGTTTAACAAAAAATCAAAACTATATGAAGTATGTTTCTCTCATGGCCGCCGGGATTCTTTCCCTCACCATTGCCTGTAATTCGGCAACCGAACAAACAAACTCCGGCACTACCGATGCTGCTGTAAATGCTGCCGGCCAATCGGCTGTGCAAGACAATGACTCGCAGAAAGATGTTGTAAAAGTTGCCGTTGGCAGCAAAGATCACACAACACTGGTGGCTGCTCTGCAAGCCGCATCGTATGTTGATGTGTTGAGCAATGCCGGACCATTTACCGTGTTTGCTCCCACCAATGCAGCGTTCGACCTGTTACCAAAAGGCACATTGGATGATTTGCTGAAACCGGAGAATAAAGACAAACTGCGTGATATCCTTGAATACCATGTATATGTTGGTGTGCTGAAAGATGCATTGATGGGCGATGGTATGAGCTATGGCATGGCTAACGGACAAAACATTACACTCGGCAATAAGGACGGGAAAATGACAGTGAACGGAGCGAACATTATTGCAACCGTTCCTGCATCGAACGGAATTATTTATGTAACCGATGCTGTATTACTTCCTCCAGCTAAATAACCCTTAAAGACCAATAAAACAGAAAGGCATCCAATGGATGCCTTTCTGCTTTAAGTTCATGTACAATCAGTAGATCGATTCCTGTTGTGGTTGTTGTGCAATATTGATCTGCATAACTGTTGCAATCGATAATGCCCGTTGCTTTGCCTGTTCGGCCTTCTCTCCTTCAAACAACTCATTTACTGTTTCTGTAAACAATTGCAGCCAGCGATCAAAATGTTCTTTTTTCATCGGTGCTTCTTTATGCAGATTCATATGGATACGCATCGGATTACCAGTATAACCGCCGGTATGAAAAATAATGTTTTGCCAAAAATCATACATCAACGGCAAATGTTTTTCCCAATCGACATTTCTCACTTTATTAAAAAAGAAACCAATGGTTACATCCGGTTTTACTTTATCGTAAAATGTATTCACCAGCAGTATCACATCATCCCTTGTTTCAATATCCTTTTTCATTGCTTTTATTTTATGATCAACATACTGAAGTCAGTAATAGCTTTTACCGCATGCGGTTCATTTGCTTTAAATGAAAACAGATCACCTTTCTTTAAACGATGCAGCACGCCCCTTAATGTAAATTCACATTCGCCTTTTTGTACAATACAAAACGCATCTGTTTTTGATACATGCGGCTTTAGCTCCTCTCCTTCCGGCAAATTGAGCAAGAGGATATGCTTCCGTTCATCTTTGTACAATGCTGCCTTTGTTGTTTTATCAGAATGAATATGATCGTTGATATTTCCGTTGTGCATACTATTTGTTTAAAGATCTTTCGATTGAAATTTTCGTAACGAAGCCCAGACAGGCAATGCCGTCCAAAGCAGTAACACAACAGCCGAAAGAGCCATGCCTGTTGCACCACCAAAAAACTCATTGAACACTGCGCCGGTATAACCCATCAATGCAGAAATGTCGAGTTTCAACAATACTAATATTCTTGAAAGATCAACCGGGTTGAGCATGCTCAGGGCGATCATCGGTTTTTCCAACGGGTAATCGCTGAACTGGAATAACAGCAGCAAAACAATGGCATCGTAAATAAGTGTAAAGAAAAACCACAGCAATATAGAAACACCAATGCCTTTTGCTTTATCTCTTGTTATAACTGAAGCCAGCAAGGCAATACCTGTAAAGATGAGTGTTTGAAATGTACCCGATAGAATAAGTGTAATACCGGTTGTTGTTCCGTCGTAGATCATTACCGGAATCCCTACACCCACAAAAAAAGCAAGCAGCATGGAAAGTGAAAGGCCGAAATAAATACTGAGCCAAAGCGATTTTCGTTTCAACGGCTGTGCTACCAGCAATTCAATAAACTCTGATGAATTGTAGACATAGATCGTTGAAAAAACGATACTCACCAATGGAATAAAAATGAGCACCAGGTTCATTAAACTCATAATGCCTTTCGTTGCATTGGCATCCATATTAAAAATACCGAACGACATGGCCAGCAGAAAAAACGTGTACGCAAGAATGATCCGGTTCCGGATCAAATCCAACACTACATATTTGATAATGGTACGCATAATTCGCATCTTTATTTCATGATTTGTGCAATGGCTTTTGCCAGTTTCACTTCACCGGTATCTCGTTGTAACTGTTGCAAGGTTTTATGAAACTGCAGTTTTCCGTCCTGCAAATAAATAATTTCACTCACCACATCGTCGAGTTCACTTAGCACATGCGATGTAATAAGAATCAGTTTCCCTTTTTGTTTTTCTTTGATGATCTTCTGCTTCAAAATTTCGGAAGCAACCGGATCAAGTCCCGCAGTTGGTTCATCCAATATCAACACATCCGGATTAAATAAAAAAGCCAGTGATGCACTTACTTTTTGACGTGTACCTCCGCTGAGTGTTCGCATTTTCTTCTGCATCATTTCTTCGAGTCCAAATGCTTCAATCAGCTCTTCATCGGTACTTGTTACATTTTTTCGAATATCACGCATCATAGCAAATACCTGTGCAATACTCATATTCTCAGGGTACCGGCCGATCTGCGGCATATAACCAATACGTTCCCTGTACATCCAAGTGTGCAGAATATTATCCTGGTCAAACGTAATAAAGCCACTGTCGGGCACCACCATTCCCAGTATGGATTTGATGAGTGTGGTTTTACCACTTCCATTCGGGCCAATCAATGCAATGGTTTGTCCACGTAAGCAATTCACACTTACATTATCCAGTGCTTTTAATTTGCCGAATGTTTTGGTAACGTTATTGGCAATGATCATGATTTCAGAATTTGATTGGTTTCATAGAAGGTTCATCATCTTTCAGATCCACCGGTGTTAAAACAGGTAACATACGCTCGGCTTTATCCAGCAGTCCAACAATAAAACTGCGGTAGAGCATCATGCTGGAACTGTTTCGTTCACTGATCATGGCATACATACTCACCGGACGAAAAGGCACATCGCCAATTCCATTGCGGTTCAGATCGTAGCCTTCGTATTTATCCCAATAGTTTCGCTGAAATAAATTCAGCATTAATTCCCCATTGGTAGCCACATCAAAAGAGTTGGCTTTAAAATTATTTTGTGCAATTTTATTTTCCATGCAGCTTGCCTGGATCTTTAACGCCCAGCCATTTTGTTCAAATGTATTTTTCAACAGTTGAATACGGTTACTTCCCTCCATCATTACAGCAACGGTATTCCGTAAAAAATGATTACCCTGCACATGACTGTCAGTAATATCTTTCATCAAAATGCCATACGCAGCCGTTCCCCAGTTATCAGAAAATGTATTGTTGTACATGCTGATTCCTTTCGAATACATTACTGCTACGCCTGCACCGTTATCTTTAAATGTGTTGGAGAGATAGGTATTGGTATTGGAAAACATAAAATGCAATCCATACCGCACATTTTGTGTACTGATGTTTTGTTTGATGGTTGAATTGGTTACAAATTCAAAGTAGATACCATCCCGGTGTCCGGTAATACTGTTGCCGGCAATAAACATACGGTCACTTTTCCAGCAATGAATACCGTTGCCCGATGATATTTCATCCTTCGCATCGGAACGCAGTTTGTTATTGATGATAACAGCTGCAGTTGCATGTTGCGAATAAATTCCAAAAAAACTATTTTCAAATTGATTATTGCGCACAATTACATTTCTGCAATCGGCTATCCGTAATGCTGCAATATCATTATAACTGCTTCGCCCGGAGTGCCGGAACAGGATTCCCTCAACCAGGGTTCCGCTTTTACGAATTGTTACAATTTCATATTTCTGTTCGCCATCAAGTACCGGCCAATCAATACCACGAATGAACAATTGCTTTTCTATAATGAGTTGTTGTTCTTTATACACACCTGCATAAATCAAAATGCTATCGCCATCAGCTGCATCGGCAATTGCCTGCCGGATGGTTTTATACTTGTGAGAAGCTCCTACTTTCAATGTGGCAGCATTTGCAGCTACAGCAACGGCAAGAAATAATATGGTGAGTAGTCGTTGCATTATTGTAATAAGTCAGTCCAGCTTACTGCAGCTCCGTTGAGCTCCTGTTTAAATTTGAGCAAACTGTCTTCGGCTGTAAAAGCGGCCACGTTACCGCCCATGGGGCTCCGCAGATCATCGCTTTGCAGTAAAAAACTTTCGCTGGCTTTTACCAATTGTCCCTGCTGCGAATAATCAACCAGATAGATTTCTGCAATTTGTGATTGCTGCAGTTCTCCTGATTTCATGAATGATACAATACAATGCGTATCGTCGAACTTATAAATTTTATATTTATCGGTTATCAGCTCTGCACCAAACCGCTGATCGCTGATGATCATCTTACAAAAATGACAGGCATCTTTTCCAAAGCTGATGGGCTGTGGACCCGATGCACAACTTTGTAAACCAACTAACAGCAATACTACTGCCGATACTTTTGTAAGTGCCGGTTTTACTTTCCGTTCTTTGATCATTAAAAAAACAAGGATCAATCCCACGCCAATGAAAATATAACCGCCAACATCCGGAAACGAATAGGCACCGAAGTTGAGCAATTGTTTAAACCCGATCAATGGTGGTTGATAAGCCATACCCGGAACAACAATGGCAGCAGTTGGATCAAGGTTGTGCCCATAATCGTACTCCCATCTGTAAAAATCATACATAGCAATAATGCCAAAGAGGATGTACAATACTGCAAAGCTGTACAAGAGCCAACGGCGGTTTACGAAGTAGGTAAGAACACCCAGAAATGCAAAAAAACCGATGAGAAAGGGTAGTATTTTGAATTCAACAAAATCAGCCTCCACCAGTTTACGCATGCCAATGTAGTGATTCAATCCATTGATCACATCTACATCACCCGACAACTTATTTGCATGGATCTTCAACACCAATCCCTCCGGATATTGTGGAGCCGCCAGATCAATGCGCCACATTGGTACAAAAATGACGACAACTAAAATAATTCCGCAGATCAATGATAACATCCGGGCTAAAGGTGATAATGGCTTGTTCATGGTTTGTTCATTTGATCAAAAAAATACGGGCCTGCTTTTCCTGCATGGAATTACAGGCCCGCATATGATAATTATCCTCAACTTTTTATTTTGCTGCCGGTGCTTCAGCCGCATCAGCTCCCTGCTTACCTAAGCTGAATGTAAGCGGCACATTACTACCTGCAGGTGATACTCGAATGTATCCTGACATTTCCTGGTGCAATGCACTACAGAAATCGGTACAATAGAATGGATATACCCCTGTTTTTTCGGGAACCCATTTCAATGTTTGTGTTTCACCCGGCATAATGAGCAACTCTGCATTGAGTGCACCTTTCACTGCAAAACCATGTGGCACGTCCCAATCCTGTTCCAGGTTGGTAACATGGAAATACACTTCATCGCCCAACTTCACACCTTCAATATTATCGGGTGCAAAGTGCGAACGGATCGATGTCATGTACACATGAATTTTATTTCCTTCACGCACTACTTTCGATTCTTTTTCACCTTTTGTTACATAAGGATGTTTGTTGTCATCGATCTTATAAATCTTCAAACTCTTGTCTTTGATCAACGATGCCGGCATTGAACCTGCATAGTGTGGTTCACCAATGGTGGGAAAATCGAGGATCAGTTGCATTTTATCGCCGCTGATATCGAATATTTGTGCACTCTGTGTTAACTCAGGGCCGGTTGGCAGGTAACGGTCTTTCGTAATTTTATTATACGCTACCACATATTTGCCCCAAGGCTTTCTTGTATCGCCACCGGGTACTGATAAGTGACCAATGGAATAATAAGTAGGAACACGATCCAATACTTTCAAATCTTTTACATTCCACTTTACGATTTCACTGCTTACAAAGAACGAAGTGTAGGCATTACCATTGGCATCAAACTCTGTATGCAATGGTCCAAGGCCGGGCTTTTGTACTTCACCATGCAATGCTGCTTCATATTTAATTACAGGAATACCACCGTATTCACCATCGTATGTTTTATCAGCAATTGCTTTCTGAATTTTTGTGAAAGAAAATACAGGAATCACTGCGGCGAGTTTACCACTGCCCACAATGTATTCACCTGTTGGATCTGTATCACAACCATGTGGTGATTTGGGACATGGAATAAAGTAGCAGATATCTTTTAAAATCGCAGGATCAAGCACAGTTACTTCTGTTCTGATCTCATGCTTGGCAGTATGTGTTGCTTCATCCCATTTGTTATGTGCATAACGTACTTGTTTTTTCACCCCTTTACCGGCTTTGAGATATTCTTCTGCCTTTTTCCAGTTTACAGCAAGAATAAAATCTTTATCACGCTGTGAAGCATTTACTTCCAGCAATGTGTTTGCCTGCTCACTGTTATAGCAGCTGAAGAAGAACCAACCGTGGCTGGGTCCTTTTCCGGCACGGCTGAGATCGAAGTTTACACCAGGCAATAACAACTGGAATGCAATATCCATTTCACCATGCTCTTTTCCAATGCTGATGAAACTGATAACACCTTTGAAGTTTTGTTTGTAAGATGAAATAGGTACATCTGTATTATCACCAATCGGAACACTGAAACGAGTGCCTGCTACGAGATACTCTGAATTTTCGGTGATGAAGGGAGATGAGTGATTACCGGCACTGTTGGGAATTTCAATAATTTCCGCTGTTTTGAACGTTTTGTTGTCGATTCTTGCTACACGTGGTGTATTGTTACCATTACCAAATGTCCAGCGACCATCAATTTCACCATTTGTTTGAGAGAACGAAACGTGGTGCAGATCATCCCATGGAACAAAACCATTTGATGTCATCAACATGGGTTTTGTTTCTTCGCTGTAGCCCCATCCTTTTTCAGGATCTACTGAAAATACAGGGATCACACGGAACAAACGTCCGCTGGGTAATCCGTACACGCTCATTTGTCCGCTAAAACCGCCAGACACAAAATTGTAAAATTCATCATACTTGCCCGGTGCTACGTATGCTTTTTCAGCATTGCCACCGCTAGCTGCGCTTGATGCGCCTTTTGGTTTACAGGATGTGAATTGCAGAGCAGCAACGGCCACCAGCAGCACCATCATCAGTTTTGCCTTGTTCATATATGTTGTATTAAGGGTTAAATTTTAATTGTAAGTTTTCGCAGGATTGCGAACTGTTATTTTACACCATCGTTCTGGCGCATAAATTCATATACATTGCGTGCTTCATCATCACTTAAATTCTGATTGGGCATGCGTACAAGACAAAGCTCTAACTGAGCCATTGCTTTAGGATCTTTGTCCAGCATTTCATCAACGTTGGTAACAAAGTTCATGATCCACTCAGGCTTATGGCGGGTGGTAACACCTTTCCAACCGGGACCAACTAATTTCTCATCTGTTAGTTTATGACAACTGCCGCATTTCACATCATATACTTTTAAACCGGCTTCGGCCATTGCTTTATCAAGCTCAGGCTTTACTTCTACATTGGTAAACTTACCCGCACCACGCTCAGGGTCGTACGAGGGATTCCCATTATCGGTTTTTGTTGTAGTAGCTGCATCGCTACCAGTACTCTCGGTTGATGATTGGTTACCACATGCGTAGATAAAACCAATGAAACTGAACAGAATAAGAACTTTTTTCATACTGTTTGATTTAGTTTTTTAATAGACAACACAAGATTACAATGAGAATAAAAAAGACTTTATGATTCAAGTCATAAAAGGATTTTCTGTTAGTATGTTTCACGGCTTTCATAATTGAGATGCAAAAAAGCCGATTCCACCAGCCAAAATAACTGACCATGGTCAGCCCTTGCATTGTTCCTTATCAAGAACCACCAGTGCCACCTTGCGTATTTTGCGGCATCATGCAAACAACGGATACCTGTATTATTGATGTAGATCTTCTCCTCGCCTGGGGAGCTACCTTTCATGAGCTTGAAAAAGGTCAAGTACTTTTTTGCGAAGATGATGTGGCTCATTTTTATTATCAGGTGGTAAGTGGCCGTATTAAAATGTGCAACTGCAACGAAGATGGAAAAGAATTTATACAAGGTTTTTTTGAAGCAGGTGAAAGTTTTGGCGAACCGCCGTTGTTTGATGCCGGCCGTTATCCCGCCAGTGCAGAAGCGGATGAAGCATCGGTGGTGATTCGCCTGCGCAAAGAAAATTTTCTGCAGCTGCTGAAAGAAAATTTTGAGGTACATTACTGTTTTACCAAACTCCTGGCCAAGCGGCTTCGTTTTAAATCCCTTATCTCCAAAGAAATTTCATCGTACGGTCCGTTGCATCGTGTAAGCACCTTGTTGCAGGAATATAAAAAAAGCAGGGCCTCGCTGGAAGATGGCTTTTTAAAGATCGATCTTACCCGGCAGCAAATTGCTGACATGACCGGCTTACGTGTAGAAACTGTGATCCGCTCCATTCGTGAACTGCAGAAAAAAGGCAAACTGAAAATTGAAAGAGGTAAAGTGTACTGCTGATGTGATTAGAATCATAAACCCGTTTTCAGAATCTTTCTTCCTTTGATAAACTTTTTTCCGCATGAGCTTTACGCAAAAATGGTCGAGATGGGCGCTGTTTAATTTTGTACTCCTTGCCCTTGTGGGCGTTTTGCTTCGTTATAAAATTCTTTATCCACTTCCGCTGGTCGATCAAAAAAATCTCCTGCATGCACATTCACATTTTGCATTTGCAGGCTGGGTAACGCTGGCTTTATTTGTATGTATTATTTCAATACTGCAACCAACGCCACAGCAACAACAGCAATTCAACCAGGTGTTGCAAATGCAACAGGTAAGCAGCTATGGCATGTTACTCAGTTTTCCCTTTATGGGTTATGCGCCTGTTTCCATTGCATTTTCAACTTTGTCGATTCTTGTTTCGTTTTGGTTTGTTGTAATTGCCTGGAAAATTATCAAACAGCATACTGGTTTAAGCATTGAAAAAAAATGGCTCTATGCTGCACTACTCAGCAATGTGATATCAGCAGCCGGCACGTTTACGCTGGCGTATTTAATGGCGACCAAAACGGTACAGCAAAACTGGTATTTTGGCTCAGTCTATTTTTATCTGCACTTTCAATACAACGGTTGGTTCCTGTTTACCATTTTTGCACTCTTCTTCAACCAGGTAAAACAATGGATGAACACTTCGTTGGTACGTAGCAGTCATCATTTTTTCATCGGCCTCATTGTATCACTCATCCCTGCCTGGTTTTTATCCCTGATGTGGATGCGGCTGCCGCAGTGGATGTTTGCTGTTGGAACAATGGCAGCATTGATTCAACTGATAGCACTGGCAATTTTTATTCGTCTGTTTCTGCAATTAAAAAAACAGCTTTCCACTACCCTGCATCGGTTTGTGAAATGGATCTGGCTGTTTTCTGCATCGGCCTTTACACTAAAAATTATCCTGCAGGCATTTTCGGCCATCCCCGAATTAAACAAATTTGCATTTGGCATTCGTCCCATCATTATTGGTTTTCTGCATCTTGTATTACTGGGTTTTGTAAGCCTGTTTATTCTTGGCTATCTGTTGCAGCAACAGCTACTTTCACTGCAACAAAAATCGGCTGCCTTTGGGCTTTGGCTGTTTGTGTTTGCTATGGTCTTGAATGAAGTGCTGCTGATGGGACAGGGAATGGCAGCCATATCCTATAGTCATTTTCCGTACGGAAATCAACTGCTGCTGGGAGCCGCCATACTGATGTTCGCAGGATTACTGGTGGTTTACAGTTCGCAAGCATCCAAACAACTTCCGCAAAGCAAAACCTGATATTCCTTTACCACTTTCTACAGGAACATCGCTGAGCATAATTTTATCTTATTTTCGGTTACCAAACAAATGAGATGAAACAACTGCTTTCCCTCCTTACATTTTTGCTGCTGATCGTTTCCTGTGCAAAAAAAGAAACCCCGCTGTTCCGGGAAATAAAAAGTACTGTCAGCGGATTAACGTTCAGCAACGAGATCAAAGAGAATGAACAGCTTAATATGATCAACTACCAATATCTCTACAATGGTGGCGGTGTTGGAATCGGCGATTTTAATAATGACGGATTATCCGATATTTATTTTACTGCTTCTCTTACACCCAACCGGCTATACATCAATCGTGGAAACATGAAGTTTGAAGATGTAACGGATATTGCAGGTGTAAATGGTGCAGGTAAATGGAGCCGTGGTGCAACAATCGTTGACATTAATAATGATGGGCTGCTTGATATTTATGTGTGTGCTGCTGCATGGCAAAGTAAAGAATTAAAAAAAGATTTGCTGTACATCAATACAGGTGTTGATCAGGCAATCAATACACCCCGCTTTCGGGAAAGTGCAGCTTCCTATGGATTGGTGGATACAGTAAGTACACACATGGCTACCTTTTTTGATTATGATAACGATGGCGATCTTGATGTTTATCTTGTTGTAAATGATTTAAACAATGAATATCCCAGCACGTTCAGGAAAATAAAAAACGATGGTACAGGTTTTACAAATGATAAATTGTACCGTAACGATTGGAGTGATAGTCTTCAGCACCCCGTGTTTACAGATGTAACAAAAGAAGCCGGCATAATATGGGAAGGAAATGGCCTCGGCATCAATATCCTCGATATTAACCGGGATGGCTGGAAAGATATTTATATCAGCAATGATTATCTCAGTGGAAATATTTTATACATCAACAATAAAAACGGAACATTCACGAACCGGAACAACGAATATTTCAAACACGGCAGTTTAAATGCAATGGGAAATGATGCCGGAGATATCAATAATGATGGATTGGTTGATCTGGTTGAAATGGATATGATGCCCGAAGATAATTACAGGCAAAAAATGATGATGAACCCGGTTAACTATGAAGGTTATGCGTTAGCAGCAAAACTCAATATTCCTTACCAAACAGTACGCAATACGTTACAGGTAAACCAGGGGCCACGTGTGCTGGAAAACGATTCCATTGGTGCACCTGTATTTAGTGAGTTGGCCTATTCCTGTGGCATTCCTTATACCGATTGGAGTTGGGCTGCGCTATTAATTGATGCTGACAATGATGGTTATAAAGATCTGATGACAACAAATGGTTTACCAAAAGATATTACTGATCTCGACTTTATTGCGTACCGTGAACAAAACCAACAAACGGGTTTGAATGAGCTGTTGCAAAAATTACCTCCGGTAAAAATCAGCAACTATATTTTTCAGAATAACCGCAACCTTACGTTTACGAATAAAACAAGTGATTGGGGCTGGAACATTCCAACTTTTTCGGCAGGGATTGCCTATGCTGATTTTGATGGCGATGGCGATCTGGATGTAGTGATCAACAACAGCAATATGGAAGCAACGCTGTTGGAAAACACATTGAATGAATCGAAAGAAAAAAAGAATTTTCTGCGCATCCGTTTCCGTGGCGATACTGCCAATATCAACGGCATTGGAACGATTGCACAACTGTATTACAAAGGCGGAAAGCAAATAGCTGAACACACACCCTACCGTGGCTATATGAGCAGTGTTGAAAATGTAATGCACTTTGGTTTAGACAGCATTGATAAAATTGATTCTATTGTTGTGTATTGGCCCGATGGAAAAAAAGAAGTGTTGAAAGATGTACTTGCCAATCAAACAATGATCATTAGTCAATCAATTGCCGCAACTGCAAATACAGAGCAGCAACCAACAATTGCTATCGGCCATTTATTTACCAACCGCAGCCGTGCTGTTGGACTAAACACTCAGCAAAAAGAAGATGACTTTGTTGATTTTAACCAGCAACGTCAACTGCCGCATAAATTTTCGCAGTACGGACCGGCACTGGCAAGTGGCGATGTAAACGGAGATGGTTTGATCGATATTATTACAGGGGGAACAGCACCGCAAACAGCGATGTTGTATGTACAACAACCCAATCAAACATTTACTGCAAAAATTTTTCTGTCAAATTTCAATCAGCTTACAGATGATGCCGCCCTTTGTTTATTTGATGCAGACAATGATGGCGATGTTGATCTGTACATCGCAAGTGGTGGCGCACAATTACCAAAAGGCGACAAAAATTACAATGATCGTTTTTATATAAATGATGGTAAGGGAAATTTCAGTCTCGACAGCAATGCTCTTCCGGCATTGTATCATAACAAAGCTGCCGTAAAAGCAGCCGATTATGACAAAGATGGCGATATCGATCTGTTGGTTTGCGGTTCAACTGTTCCCGGTGAATATCCGAAAGCGGAAGCAAGCACATTGTTACGCAACGATACAAAAAATAGCATGATCAAATTTTCGGTAGTTACGAATGAAGTGATACCGGCCTTGGCAACGATCGGTCTTGTAAGTGATGCTATCTTCAGCGACATCGATAATGATGGCAATGCAGATCTTCTGGTAACAGGCAAGTGGATGGGCATTCATGTTTTCAAAAATGAGAACGGAAAATTTATACAACAAGCTACTGCAACAGATGCCGCTACAGGTTGGTGGAACAGTATTGCATCAGCGGATCTTGATAACGATGGGGATATGGATTACATCGTAGGCAACTTTGGAACCAACGGTTATTACAAAGGAACCAATGAACAACCGGTGCAGGTGTTCGCCAATGATTATGATGGTAATCAACGTTGGGATTTACTTCTCAGCACCTGGAAACCGGCTACGCTCCAAGCAACCATGCAGGCATTTCCGGTTGCCTATCGTGATCAGCTGGCGGAAGAAATTCCATCTATTAAAAAACAATTCCCGCAGTTTGCAGCGTATGCAAAAACGGACATCGATCAACTGTTGAAGCCGTTCAATCGTGAAGGCGAAATCAAATCAGCTGCAACAGAATTTCGTTCCGTATGGATCGAGAACAAAGGTAATTTTGAATTTGTGCTGCATCCACTTCCCGCAGCAGCACAATGGAGCACGGTATATGGAATTGCAGTTGATGATTACAATGCAGATGGCAATCCCGACATTTTACTAAGCGGCAATGAATACAGCATGCATCCTTCTGTTGGCCGCATTGATGCGTCCAATGGATTACTGCTATTGGGTGATGGTGCCGGTAATTTTAATGAGCAATCGATTTTGCAAAGCGGCATCTATGTGCCGGGAAATGCAAAAGCAATGGTTCAATTTCCGTTTGCCGGTTCTGTTGGTATTTTGGCTGTTCAGAATGGTGCTCCGTTACAATTCTTTCAATTGAAACAAACAGTAACATCTGTAGCTGTCCCTGCCAATACATATCATGCAATGCTTACGTTACAAAACGGCAAGAAACGAAAAGCAGAATTTTATTATGGAAGTTCATTCGCATCACAATCCGCAAGATATATTTTACAAAACGCAACCGTTACATCCGTCAACTTTCAGCAATAAAAAACCCGGGTAAGAATACCCGGGCGGAAACCAACTGCATGTATGATAAAAAACCTAAACTAATTCGGGACTGTTTTTGCAGAAAAACAGTTTGTATTTCTATTTAGAAATAAGTGAACGTTAAATTTGAATTTACCGGATTCTCACCCACAACTGTCGATTGCATAACAGCTGATTTTGGTGTATTATTTTTATGATACTGATAAGTGTAGTTGACTGTTTCTTCCAGTTCATTGTTTTCATCTTTGTGAATTTCAGTGAGTGCATTATTAGGCGAAGACGGGATCCACAGCAAATGCAGAAACTCTTTTGCAGCATGCAATGGATTCAGCTTATCATCATACGTATACGTAATTGACCCGGCAAACTCCAATTGATTTCCCTGCAATGGATTTGCAAGAAAGGTTTCAGTTTTTGTAACATTACCGGCGGCATTGTACTGAAACATAAATTTCGTCCATGGTAAGCCGGCTGATGTTTCGATCTCTGCTGATTTCAATAATCCATTTTCGTACGAATAGGTGGTAACAAAAAGTTCGATACCTGCCATCGTTTCAAATGAAGCTTCTGCTAAAACACCGTTTGTATAGATGGGTACAATCCGTACATCTTCGTCAGAAGTGATTTCGCTGATTTTACCTGCAGCATTGTAGGTGATCTCGTAAGTGATGCGATCGCCCGATGTTGCAAAACTGTTTTTTACGGCGGCTGTTTTAATACTGCCGTTGGGATTGTAGGTGAATATTACTTCATTGTCGGGCGACACGACTGCTTTGATGCGTGTACTTTGTACTGATTCTTCTGAAGATTTTTTACATGAGCTGAAAAGAAAGGTGGTGCTCACAATAAGTCCGAGCAGCAGCGCTGCTGATTTGAATTTCAATTTCATAATAATGATAAGGTTTAATGATTGATGACTTGACAAAGATCATATCACGAACGTTGCAGCACAACCGCATAAATATGTGAAATAAAAAAAGACCCGCTGTAAAGCGGGTCAAGGTGTGTTCTGTTAACAATTGTAAATCTTCTATTGATTATGACACATCAAAAATGCAACAACTTTTTTTCCTTTTCAATCACATAAACATGTGAAATGATTTTTATTATTTTATAATAATCACTGAATTCGAATAACCGTTTTCCATTCCTGTTTCTTTATTGCCGGGATCCAGTATCCAGTTACCATCTACAATAAACTTATACATATGCTTACCTGGCTCTGCTACAGTTTGTACCACCCATTCATCTCCCAACCGCTTCATTTTTACGGAAGAGGGCGACCAATCATTAAAGCTTCCGGCAACCGTTACAGACTTTGCATTTGCATATCCTTTGAGTCTGAATTCAACATTCACCATGACGGGTACTTCATTCTCTACTTCTGTTACCAACCGTTTTAATTCATCTTTCCACAATGGATTAGCAGTTGTGGCAATGCTGTGCTTCATTGCAAGGAGATGCGCTTTATTCAAAGCCATTTTGGATGATGTAAGTGTATCCGGCTGTACACCCACCCCTTCCCAATTTGTTTTTGTAATGGGATTGATTGCTTTACCAACCGGCAAAAACATGTTGAAGTGTTCGGTCAATGCAACATTACCGCCGGGATTTGCGCCGCCACCTGTTACTTCACCAACAATGGTTGCACGTTTTAAATGTTTAAGATCATACGCCATTTCTTCGGCCCCTGAAAACGTACCACCGCTGGTTAAAACATATACCGGTTTGTTGAGATATTTTTTACCGGGCACCACTACCTGTGTCCATGTTTGCTGTATAAAGTTTCGCTCTCTCCAATAGAGATCATTCAAATGTGTTTTATCAGCAAATAAATAACTGCAAAGAAAGGAGATCACATTATCACTCATAGCTCCGCCACATTTTCGAAAGTCGATGATAAGTGCATCGGTATGATTGATATAATTCATCATTGCTGCATAAAAATCACCGGCATATTCCGTTCCGCATAAAAACTTAAAATCGATATAACCGATATTTCCCCTCAGGATATCGATCTTTCGTACACCATAGTTTTCCAGGCGTAACCATTCTGTATATTCTGCCCGCTCCGTTTCTGATATCTGCATAAAAGAATTACGATTTACCGGGACTGCTTCTGATGAATAACGAATCGTAACATGCTTGTCGTTACAAATACTGCGGATGTCGGTTGTAAGTGCAGCCGCAAATACATCGCCACTGGTAATGGTATCGTACACTTTTTTTGACTGCTGTTTCCGGAGAAATACTTCGATCTGCTTTGCCGTTTCAGGAAAAATATAGCGTTCGTTCATCAGCTTCACAACGCTGTCGATGGCTTCCGATTTTTGCTTACTGCTAAGCTGTGCATTAGCTGTAGATACAACAAGCGTAAAGAGTAAGAAATACAGTATCTGTTTCATGACAAGGTTTTCACCAAATGTACGTTAGATGAAACTGTAGTTTCACCACATGAACATGTGAAACTAAATGTGTGCGAAAATCATTTGCCTATAAACTGATAATGCAATTGAACAAGACCGGTATCGAAATGTTTTACTGATTGCAGAGCTACCCCTTGTAATGGATTGTTGTGATGAAACAAAGCAATGCCGCTTCCGAGCACTACCGGTATGATCGATAAATAAATTTCATCGATCAACTGTTCCTGCAAAAGAAGATTAATGACATACGCCCCTCCATCAACAAAAATTATTTGCCCTTCTTTTTCTTTTAGAATTTTTACCAACTTTACCACATCACCGGTATAAAATTGAGTAGTACCCTCTGCAGGTTGTTCTGTTCGGGTAATGATATACGATTCTTTATCTGCATGTGGAAAAGGATACCCCATTGACAGTACTTTATCATATGTGTTCTTTCCCACTATTACGGTGTCAACTGTTGAAACAAAAGCTGCATACCCGTAATCCTCTCCTTCTTTTTCAACGCTTGCCAAAAAAGAAAGATCACCATCCAGTCCGGCAATAAAACCATCGATACTTGCTGCTATATAAACGATCACCTTCCTGCTCATGTCTGTATTTTCGTTTAATACTTCCCTTTAATAGTGTTCAACATCATGCTAGCAAAGCCATCTTTCGGATCAATTGCTAATGCTTTCTGAAACCAGTCAGCTGCTTCTTTATACTTTTTCTGGTTGGCATACAACTGACCCGTTACGTTATACATCGATGTTTCATTTGGAAATTCCTCACGCCCCATCTCCATAACTTCAAATGCTTTGTCAAAATCTTTCAATGTTTCAAACATATCAGAGTACATGATATACACCCAAGGGTTGGGTGTTTTGTCGAACCCTTTTTCTTTCAGGATTGTTTTATAATTCTCCTTTACATATGCAAATCCTTTTTCTTCCGTGATCTCCATCAAACTGCTCTCCAGGTATTTTTCAGGTTTTCTGGTTGGTTGATTATAGAGTATCTGAAAAATATTGTTCGTTATCTCACGTGGATTCACCCGGTTGTTGATGAGTACAATCACAATGTAACCATCTTCACGTTCAATTTTCAGATCGGATGAAAAACCCTTGCCACCACCACTGTGACTAAACAATCGTTTTCCAAAATCTGTTTGTTCATCTTCCCAGCCAAAACTATACTTTGCCACACGGCCGGTATTTACTTTTCCATTCCACATACTATCCCGCATAGATGATGACAGAATTTTTTCGTTCAGCAACGCTTTTGCAAAACGATACAAGTCCACCACATTCGACTGCATACCGCCATCCGAAAACGCAGGAAATTCTTCTGCTGCCGCATTTACAAACGTTTTTGAAGTATAAGCCAGATAAGGAGTTGCTTCTTTTGGCGCAAAAAAAGTAGCCGGATAATGAATATAGGATTGCTGAATGCCGGCCGGTTTAAAAATCCGTTCTTCAAGTGCCTGCATGTACGACTTACCTGTAATTTTCTCAATGATCTTTCCCAGTAAAATAAACCCTGAATTGGAATAATCAAAACGCTGACCAACATACTCCAATGTTGGTTCCATTTCAATCACATACGGCATCACATCGTTGAGCGATTTCAGCTGATGACGCTCTGCTTCAAAATTTGCATGCATCATATAATTACCCACACCCGATGTGTGAGTTAATAAATGATAAACAGTAATGCTGTCGGCTTTTTTTATGTTGTACTCCGGCAACAGTGAAGACAATTTTTGATCAACCGATAATTTCCCTTCCTGCACCAACTGCATGATCAATGTTGCCGTGAAGGTTTTGCCCATCGAGGCAATATTAAAATTGGTTGTAATCCGGTTGGGAGTTTTATCTTCTTTGCTGGCGTAACCAATCGATTGCTGATACAGAATATCACTTCCTTTTGCAACCAATACATTTCCCGAAAACTGTTTTGTTTCCACATACTGTTGCAGCAGGCTGTCGATCTTACCCTTTAGCTGTGCAGGAAGCTGAGCTGTTACTTTTTGTGTGATCAAAAGCAACAGGATGATGGTTTGTTTCATGTATCAAATATATTTTAACAGGCATCGGTTCACAATCACATGAACATGTGAAAAGGAGCTTTTCAGCTCCTTTGCCACTAAACCAACTATTGCCCGACTGAATGTTTAATAGGTATACTCAAATAAAATAAAAACACTACTGTTACTCAACGATGATTTTTTTGTAGCGATCATACCATCTGCGTAGTATGTGTATTCCAATGAATTTGTTTGATGTACAGCACCATCCGGAGTAAAGTGCTGGATGCGTCCCGGATTATTGATCATTACTACCACACCCGGCAAATACAATGGTGTACCAACTAACAGATCAGGGTTACGGTAACGGTCATATCGATCGTACAAACTGCCACCCATCGATGTATATGCATCCCCTAAACTGATCCGGTAAAAATTCTCGATCCGTTTCAAATTACCATCGGGATAATATTCATACGTCTGCTTTGATTCGGCAGGCTCATTTACATGCGGATTCATGATTTGCTCAACCCACTCTTTCAGCTGTCCTTTACTGTTATAGCTGTAATGAATCGTTGAACGCAGGGTTCCGTTCAGCGAATAATATTTTGTTGCAGTTACCCTCCCCGCTTCGGTGATATATTCCACCCGTCCGGATTGTGATTCTGCTTTTGTGATCACATTATTTTCATACGTGTAATCCGTCTCCATTCGGGTAACACCCGCACCACCTACAAACTGCGATGTGTATTTTGTAAGTGATCGCTGTGCATTGTACTGGTATTCCCTGAATTCATTGTCAGCATTTGCAATTTTACTTACATACCTGGCAATAGGAGTAACCGGCGGCTGCACAGGATCAGCATCCGGCTTGCATGAGCTGATGACAAATGTTATCAGCACAAAGGCATGTAACATGGTTCGCATAAAATGATAAGGTTTAATGACTACAAAAATGGATGAACTGAAAATAATTTACAATCACATGATCATGTGAATTTTTATGCCGATACTTCTTCCTGTAAGAACGATGTCTGTGCTACCCGTTGCAATGTATTTTCAATCTGCAGAAAATGCCGTTGCTCATGTGCAACAAAAAAACGGAACGTATCGCCCAGTTTCAGCCTGATCAATTTTGTAAGCGATGTGGGAATTCGGTTATAGTCAAGATTAGCAGTACGTGCAATTTGCAATAAGTTGATTAAATGATGTTGATGATGGATGAACTCTGTTAACATTGCTGCTGCATCGGGCTGGGCCGAAGGAATTGCATTCGACGGTGCTTTCATTTTTGACACAAGTGTTTTCTCTGCCGTAGGTTTCATCAGCTTTGTAAAATAATTACCCAGCCAACCCGGCGTAAAATCCCTGTTGGGCCCTGATTGATTTAAATGCAGCTTCTGTTCAATAGCAGTTATATAAAAACGGGAATAAAAATTCAGATGTTCCAACACCTGCGCTACGCTCCACTTACCAGGCTGCGGTTGTTGCTGCAGCAAATGAACGGGCTTTGCCTGCAAGGCTGAGCATTGCAATAAAATTTCACGCACATCGGCTTGCAATAATTCAAGAAGTTTATTGCTGTTGATCTGTTTCATGTACTATTATTTTACACAAATGTCATACAGCCATCAGAAAACATTCTTGGTAAAAACCAAGATTTCAAAAAGCAGGAAATTAAATTTTAACTGAACCTAACAGTTTGCTGAAATTGGTAGCATCCATACCAAGATAAGACGCAATGTATTTATGCGGCACCAGGTTGAGAATATGCGGACTACGCTGCAACAGTGTTCTGAATTTTTCTTCGTTTGTAAAACACTGCAGTTCGATGTGACGCTGTAATGCCCCCTTCAATGCAAAGGCTGTGGCTTTGAAGATCAATTGCTGAATCAATGGCGATGTTTTTGTCATCCTCTCCACTTCATCGTATGAAATCCGAAGAAAGCGGCTGGCGGTTAATGTTTCAAGAAAATAAAGCGATGGCGTTTGCGTAAGAAAGCTGTCGGCCACCCCACTAAAGGAAGGAGGATAGGTAAACACAATAGTTGCTTCTTTGTTCCCCTCTCCCACATAAAACGCACGTTGCAATCCTTCTACTACAAAATAAAGAGAACGCTCTGTTTCACCGGCAGCAGTAAGAATGGTTTTTCGTTTGACTGTTAACGGTTGCCAGTTGGCAGTAAATTGTTCAAGCTCCGCTTCAGGCAAGGGATGAATCTGTTGTACAAATTGTTTAAGCAATTCAATTTCCATCCTGCTAAAGATAAGCAAAGCTAGATTTGCAGAAAAGCAACATCAGTTATTTTCGGGATTACCAACACAGTTGATCAACAGGTAACTAAAGCCCGTACCGGTTGGAACAACGTAGATATGCGGCCACATTAAATCGTTCATAAAAAATGGTTTACTACTATACTAACGAAATCAATGTGAAGATAGATTGCAGTACCCCGTGAATCAATCGCATAACTGTGTGAATTGTGGAACTTGCAGCGTGAAATGATGTGATGCTGCATCACATGTGCGGGCTTTTGTGAGCTGGATTGAATAAAGCAAAATAGTTTAAGTCGATGTATCGCCCGTTTTTGATCTCACACTCCCTGTGGACGCCTTCGTCCTGAAAACCAAGTTTTGCAAGCAGATGCATGCTGATGGTATTTTTTCCTTCCACAATTGCTTCAATGCGGTGCACATCCAACACAGTAAACGCATAATCACAAATTGAACGGATCGCTTCTGCCGCATAGCCTTTCCCCTGCTCTTCCGGTAAAATCCAGTAGCCAAGCTCAATACATTTATGCGAAGGCCGGTAATGATTCAATCCAGCATTTCCAATTACAATAGCTGGATTTTCTTTGTTGCAGATGGCCCACCAAACACCATCACCTGTTGCAAAAATGGATTCGTAGAAATTAAGTTGTTCCTGCACTTCATCAAGCGAATAATAGGCTACCGACATAAACTGATTCACCCTCGGATCGCTGTAGCCTTTCAATACAGCCGCAGCATCCGTTTGTTCAACCTTTCGTAACAGTAAACGTTCAGTGGTAAGAACAGGAAACATCTGATTGTATTTCCGGCAAAATAAAAAATCCTGTTCGATTAAAAGAACAGGATCAATAAAAATAGTTTACTTATTTGTTTAGATCAACCATCAAACCCATACGTACCGTTACGTTCGGGTCCAGATAAGGATTCGCTGCTACCCATCCGCTTGTTTTTGCTTCGGCTTCTGCATAAAGCTTTACTGATTTCCCGGCAGGATAATAGGTACGTAGCTGCAAGAGACCACCCGGTTCCGCTTTGGTGGATGTAAACAATTGTTCTTTGGGTTGCAGCCACAACATTCCTCTTGCCTGTATTGGTATCTGTTTTCTGCCAGCACGAATTTTGATAGCAGGATTTTCCACTTCAATACCTGGCCATAATTTTTCTTTGTTTCGGTATCCATGCAATCCTACGAGCCACTGCGTTCCTTTTGTTTCAAGAAAAACATCCAGACCAAGATCATACCCAAACGAATTGAGTATATGACGAACCGAAAAATTAAAGGCTGTTTGTTCATTTAATTTGATACGATGAATACCAACCATTGAAGGCGAAATAAAATTCAGGTATTGCATCCGTCCCATTTTACTTAAATACTCATCTTCTTCGGCAGTAAGCTGGCTTCGTTTGATAGCCCGGTTAATTCCTGTACCGTTTGGATGCGTACCCCGATTGCTGTAGGGTTCATTGATGCGATGCAGATCATATACCCATGCTGTAAAATCCCAGCCCACAAAATCACGATCCTTGATTGCCACTCCATATTTGTTCATGCTGTCGATACTGGCGTCGTAATCTTTTTGTTTGAATTGATTTACATAACCAATGGCCTGGATGGTTACCAGAATATTCATGGCAACATTGGGTTGATTGGTGCGATGGAAAAAATTATCTTTCTGCAACGCTCTTACCAATTGATATTGTGCTTCAATACCTGCTGCAAAACTTCGCATCATATTTTGGGGTGCAGTACTTTTAAACCGCATCATATCTTCATCCAGCACATGCGATACTGATCCGCTTGGAATACCGCCGCCAAACCGATAATACGTTTCATCAAAGCTGGCAGCACATTGATGTGTAACACCATTGCGGTGAAATTCTTCGTGCAGCCAAACCGGACCAAACACCATGAGATGATACGCCAATACATAATCAATTACCCCAGCTGTTGCATTGGCAGCAAGCCGATTCAGGATTTTTTTCTTTGGATTTACAGGTGCGATCCATTTATTCCATACCCGGTTATTAAAATAATAATTTGTTGCATGGAGATTCTTGGTTACTGCCAGGGCCTGTTGCATGGAGGGACTCTCATAGCCACGTACATAATCTCCAAAAGTTGGGCGTACTGTGCCACCCGAAGGCAACTGCAGGCGTTTGTTGTACGACATGCCTGCTGCATAATTCATGTGCGGAAATTCAAGCACAGGAAAATCGAGGATAAGGCGGTTATTCGTTTGCGTTGAACTGTCCTGTGCAGTTGCCATACAGCAACAGTAAAGTGCTGCTGAAATAAGAAATAATTTGACCGATTGCATGATGAAGGTTTAATTGATGATAAAGTAAAACAAAAATAGCCCGGGTTACGGGCAAATGATGAAAGAGCTGGATGAACTGTATTATACGGTACAATTATCGCATACGAATGCATCGAAATAAGGAATGAATTGAAAAACGATCTGCTTGAAATGATAGAATTAAAGGAGCTTATCCTTAAACGCTTTTGCCACCGCTTCGCTTTTTGAATTGACGTGCAGCTTTTCGTAGATCTTTTTGATATGGCTGCGTACCGTATCAATAGAAATAAACATTTCGGAAGCGATCATTTTATAACTGAATCCATCCACCAATAACTGAAGCACCTGCTTTTCACGATCGCTTAAATTGTATTCTTCGTTTTGAATACTGCTGTTCACCTGCGAAAACATTTTGAGCACCTGTGTGGCAATGGAAGCCGTCATGGGTGCGCCGCCGCTGGCAGCTTCTTCAATATATTCCAGCAGTTTGGCAGGGGGTGTTTTTTTGAGAATATATCCGTTTGCTCCGTTACGGATCGCTTCAAACACATTCTTGTTATCATCAAATACCGTAAGCATTAAAATTTTTACCGTGCTGTTTTGTGATCGAATGAGTTTTAAGCCTTCAATTCCATTGGTGCCGGGCATATCAATATCCATCAGGATCACATCAGGATTCCACGCCTTCACTTCATCTGTTACGTTATCACAGTTTTTGTAAGATGCAAGTACAGTAAACCCGTCGCTGCCATCGATCAGCATCGTTAATCCTTCACGCAGTTGCGGATTGTCTTCATACAGCATTACTTTAATCATGGTACTTGTGTTTATACAAAATTACTATTCCAATACGGCTATCCAATCACATAAACATGTGCATGTCAAAATCCTCTGCCACCCGTTAGCAGCATGTACAGCCGGGGAACAAAGCGGTGCAGCACACTGCCCAACCAAATACAAAACAACAGCACAAGAAGCGGTACAAACAGGTAACACAGCAGGCGGTAATTGGGCAGCATGGACGTATTCATCAATGCCCATTTCATTACATACGGCAACAGCGGCACATGCAAACCAAAAATAAAAAATGAATAACTGCTTGCTGTATGAAACCATTTCCGGTTCATACACCAGGTTACAACATGATCAGCACCAAACCAAATCGCCAGAATTCCTGCCAGTACAGCCATTTGATGCATTACCAGTAAAATTATGAAAGTGGATACTGCTGTTGGTTCCAGTTCAAATGCCATAAATGTTTTAATGACAGACAGACCAAGAAACACAATAAATGCTATGCCGAGGCTGAACCATTTGGGTCCTTTTTCCAATGAAATGTTTCGCTTTTGAATCCATACACCAAATGAAAAGAAAAACAAGCCACGGAAATCAATGAACGGAATATTAATGACAGCTACGAAAAATAAAAGGAATGTAAACGGCAACCAGATATATGGCAACTTCACTACCATCCAACGAATGGCAGGATAAAGCAGGTTGAAAAAGAACAGCGACATAATAAACCACAACTGGTAAGAAATGGGGCGAAATACCAGTCGCTCAAGCATACCCGACATTCCAATTTCGGTATAAGGAATATTTTCACCCAGCTGATCGATCCCTGCTGCATACACAATCGTTGCAGTGTACGTAAACTGCTGCAACAAAAACGTAAACAGCAATCCAAAAGCACTCCACAAAAAGTACGGAATAATCAAGGAACGGAATCTTCTCTTCACTTGCTCACGATACGGCCGGTGATCGTACATGGCATAGAGATAACCCGATATCATGAACAACAATGGAATCCGAAAACGAAGTAATCCGTTTGCAACAAAGTATTCAAAAAAACTGGTGAATGTTAATGGCTCTGTTACCGTACTGAACGGAGCAAGATAGGTATCGTTTAAATTATAGCCGTGCACATACGCCAGCAACCCAATACATACAAATGTAAAGAAGCGGAATTTCTGGCTGAGTGAACGGGTCATTTGTTATGGATTGAGCGGTACTGTTAATACAACATCTGTTCCTTCTCCCTGTTTCGAACTGATTTGAAGTGTTCCTTTTAATGCATCGGTACGCTTTTGCATATTGCCCAACCCATTTCCTCCATCGGCTGCTTTCACATCAAACCCAACCCCATTATCTTTTACACGCAATATCAATTTTGTTTTTTCTACACTTACATGCACCAGCGCTTTGCTGCACTTAGAATACTTCGCTGCATTATTCACTGCTTCTTTAAAGATGAGGAAAAAATCCCTCCGGGCTTCCATATCGATCTTCGCCTCATTCACTTCCTCATCGGCTTTAAATTCAAGGTCAATATCTTTTGCTTCAAATACACTGGTAGCAAACTCCCGCATACGTGCCACTACTTTTTGCATACTGTCGTTCGATGGTTTGATAGCCCACACTATATCATCCATCGCTTCCATCATTCGCTGACTGTTATCGCTGATCTTATTAATGTACTCACCCGTTTTCATCGTATCTGTATTCAACTTGGCTTTTGCCATAGAGCTGAGAATATTGATGGTGCTGAGGGTGCTGCCCATATCATCGTGCAGATCACGGGCCACACGGTTACGGATCTTTTCTACCGCAAAATAGCGATGCAAACGGAGCCGGTGCATACTGTAAGCAATCAACGCCACCAGCACCAGCAATGTAGCAATAAACCATTTGGTACGCCAGAAAGGTGGTTTTACATAAATGCGCAGCGAACTGATGTTTTCTGAGATCATTCCATCCAGGCTTTCTGCTTTTACCAAAAAAGTATAATGACCCGGCGCCAATGCTGTAAAAGGAATCGACAACCGATCGGCTCTGATCCAATCGTTATGCAGCCCTTCCATTTTATAATAGTAAATAAACTTATCACGGTTTTTATAATCAAGACAGGCAAAGCTGATCATAAAATTATTTTGATCGGGCATCAACCGTATTTCCGGTAAGCGCTGTAACGAATCAAGCAATTGATATTCGCTGCCCAGTAAAAAATCAGTGATAGTAACATCGGGTGGCGGAATACTTCTGCGGAATGTTTCCGGTTTAAAAAATAACAGACTGTTGGTACCCGTAAACATCAGGTAACCTTCGCTGCAGATATAGTCTGCTTTATCAGATGATTCAGCAATGAGTATTCCATCCTTTCGACCATAACTTGTAAAGCTCTTTCGTTTATGATCGTAACGGGACAAACCCTTGTGTGTAATGATCCATAAATAACCGCTGTTATCCAGTCGCAACCGCTTGATGGAATTAGAAGGTAATCCTTCACGCAGCGACACCTTTTCCACCACACCCGTTTTTTTATTGATGATGTTCAATGCTTCGGTAGCAGCATAAATAATACTATCGTTCAATTGTTCCAGATCATAACAGGTTCCTGCAAACAATGGCTGGTTTGCATCATCAGGTGTATAATGCTGTTCAACTTTTCCGGTTTGCGTGTTGAGTGCATACACACCTTTATCATGTGTAGCGATCCATGCCCAGCCTTGTTTGTCAATTAAAATTTTATAAATGATAGCACCAACACCCAGGTCAAGCATTACTTTATACGTTGATCCATCGTACTTAATAATACGGCCGGCCTGTGTACCAAACCACAAATTATTTTGTTGATCTTCCGTTATGTATCGGATGGTTCGTTTATCAAAAATCTCCGGTTCGAGATATTGTGTTTGTTGCGTAGCCGGATCATGAATCATCAGATGTCCTGCCTGGCATCCAATAAAAATTTTTCCGGTGGAGCGTTGCTGACACATACTCCATGTTTGCTGATATGCAGTAAGCTTTGACTTCTCAACCGCCTTCATGTTACGATATAACGGTGAGGTATAGGGGCGAAAATTTCTGCTGAGTGTAAGAACGCCCTTGCCCCAGGTAGAAATCCAGTAATCACCATTTTTCAATTCGATGAGATCTGTTACACTGAAATAGCCGGGAATCGTTGAAAGATAAATATTGGTAATATCTGCCGAGAAAGGCGATGTGTAATACAAACCCTGATCGGTAGCGATCCAGATCATGCCATCTTTATCTTCATACAACTGATGCACCGATTCGTAGCGAATCCCGTAGTTATCGAGGTATTGATTCCGGTATAACTGAAAGCGGTCTTTGTTTTCAAGGTTGCTTGGTTCAAGGCTGAACAAATTACCAAGACCATAGATCCACAATGTCCCTTTTGATGTTTGCAGCAAATGCCGCAATTCGGAATAAGAAGTATTGACACCATTTAACCCGGCCGTATCTTGTAACGATCGTGTACCGGTAGAATCAAAACAATGGTACTGCTGTACACCCGGCCAGTTAAACACCCAATGCCTGCGTTGTGCATCAATAAAAAATTCAGATACTCTGTATTGCACTGCTTCATTATTCAGCAACGCAAGATTAGCAGGATTGTACTTTCTGCTCCACATTTGTTTACTTGCTTCATCATACACACACAGCCCGCTGTCGGTAACAATCCAGTATTGTTTTTTTTGCTGATCGTGAAACGTATTGAATGTAGCTTTCCAGTTTGCAGGTAACTTATTCAATGGCGTATTTTCAGTAAATCCTCCCCGCTTGCTGTCATACTTCACAATTTTTCCATAGCCGTGAATATTTATGTATGTATCGCCATACCCATCCTGCCACATTCTGAATTCGGAACGTGCCGGCAATGCAGCGGATGTTTTGATAGGCACTTTGTGATAGCTGTACGTAGATGGATTAAAGATACCCACCTCTCTAAGTGAATATGCCGCCAGCCACATACTTACACTATCGGCGGGAAGTATTTGATAAATGGCAACGGTTGGCAACGGATCACCTTTTGTACCATCGGGACTAAACGTAACAAACTTGGCACCATCAAACCGCTGCACACCATTGCTGCCTCCTACCCATATATATCCTTTTTTATCCTGGTAAATGCTAAAGAGCATATTGGATTGCAAGCCAATACCATCGTCGGTGCTGATGCGGTTGAATGCATACGGAAGCCGTTGTGCTGCTACACGCAGCCCTGCAGAACAGATAAAAACAAGAAGAAGAAGTCTCATGCGGTTGATCGTTCTTCAAATGTAGAAAACAGCAACCACAAAACACAAGCTGTCACACAAAACCACATGATTATGTGATGCAGTTCCTGTAACCAAAACAGAATGCAGTAACAACAAGGGCTGCAGCCGAAATAAGACGAAGCATTCTTTTACAGATGACATGTATATGCGGTTGTAACCGGCTGCAGCCGGTTGCATCTTTGTACTGTTAAACACATTATCAAAAAAAGGCGAAAGCCACAAACCTTATTCATCATGAAACAAATTTTTATTTTCTGCATCAGCATGTTTACAGCTGTTTCGGTTGTAAACGCTGCAGAGGTTACACGGGAAATCGAATTATCACAATCGATTTACAGCATTGAAGTAAGCCACGACATGGATGTTGTGCTTACTGAAAGTACAGATGCAACCATCCGCATCAAAGGAGAAGAGAATGCAACCAAGGCTGTGTTGTACGATCTCACAAAAGGCCGATTGAAACTGGTAAGTAAAAAAGGATCATTGAAAAACAGGATCACCGTTTTTATTCCGGTACAAAACCTGCGTTGGCTCAAGATCAAAGGGGCATCGCATGTACGCAGCAACGGTGCGCTTGCATCCAAACAATTACAGGTAACAATGACAGGTGAAGCGAAAGTGGAACTCAAAAACATCGGTGATATTGTATTTTATACCGACAATGATATTGACATGCAGATCAAAAAGTGGAGCACCACCACTGTACATTAATCGATGAATGCAGTTCCGCAAAAGCCACAGCCATGTGGCTTTTTTGTTGGCACCTAAAACGGTTTATTTCCACTTTTGTACAGTTCACACAACGAAAAATACTTTTCACATATTTATGCGATTGTGCCGGGAAATGTCCATACTATCTTTGTCCTGTCATCATCAACAATTAAACAGTTCAACATGAAAAAAGGAATTTTGGTAGTACTTGTGCTTTCAGCCTGGGTGTTACTCAGGAACCAAACCTACACACGGTTGTTCGTAAGCAAACAAGAGAACATACAGCAAACAGCAAAGCTTGTTGCCAAATCTATTTCGAATGATCTGTTTCAGTTTACAAGCGTTCATTTGTTGAAACCTGAAATGAAAATAAAAAAGAAAATACAGATAAAGCAAGCATGCATTTTACATGCAACCAATAAACAACAACCAAGGAACCATGAAACCTTATTACTCATAAACAGCCTTTAAAAACACTTCCTTCGATTTTTAACACACCTATCAAGTACTTCAGCTAATTCTGGAAAAGCACAACCGCCCCGTAAGGCGGCTTTCGTTTGCATAAACAAATTTTTTCAGCCCTTCATTTCTTTTTATCTTTCGTGCCACGATTGCCTGCCTTAAAACAGGATTACTATGTCATTTTCACATGCAGCACGGCTGCAACAATTTAAGAACCTGGTAGGGATCAGGTTTCAACTCTACAACAGCTTGTTTACTTCGCTTCCGTTTCATCGTATTGAGCGGACAGGTATTCTTTTGTCGTTACTGCTTACCAACAGCGAAGACGGCTACAAGAAAAAACAAAGCCCGTTGGAAATACTGGAAGATTTTTTCAGCCGTCACACTACCTATCAGAAAGAGCAGGAGCAGATCGATCTGCTGTTTCGCTTTGTGCAATATGCCGAGCGACAGATCGTGTTGTTTGATGCACTGGAAGATGCTTCGTTTCGTGAAGTAAATGATATGCAGGGATCTGGTTCGCTCAAACAACTGTTCAACGAAGTACAGTTGAAGCACAAAGAAAAAGAGCTGGAACAAAAACTCAGCGATTATTGCATCCGCCTTGTATTAACGGCACACCCTACTCAATTTTATCCCGGTTCGGTATTGGGTATTATTCATGATCTGTCGAAAGCATTGGCGGAGAACAATGCAGCACTTATCAATACGTATTTACAACAGTTGGGCAAAACACCGTTCTTAAAAAAGCAACGTCCTACGCCATACGATGAAGCCGTGAGTTTGATCTGGTACCTGGAAAATGTATTTTATACAGCCGCCGGAAAAATTTACAGCTCCATAAAAAATCAATTACAGTTGGGAATAGATTTTAACCAACCATTGATCCGTATGGGCTTTTGGCCCGGTGGCGACAGAGATGGCAATCCCTTTGTAGTAACGGATATTACCTTGAAAGTAGCAGCGTTACTGCGTGGCTCGATTATTAAATGCTATTACTTAGAAGTTCGCCGTTTAAAACGCAGGCTCACGTTTCATGGTGTGGATGTGTTACTGGCCGAACTGGAAAAGAAACTCTACGATAACATTTTTATTCCCGGCCATACCACCAGTTTGCACAAAGATGAAATACTGGCTACGCTGTTTGAAATAAGAAGTATCCTTATTCATCAGCACAATGGATTGTTTCAGCAATCGGTTGAACAACTGATCAACCGTGTGCAGTTGTTTGGTTTGCATTTTGCATCACTCGATATACGGCAAGACAGTTCGGTACACAAACAGGTATTGTCGGCCATAGCTGCTAATGATCCTTCTGTTTCATTTCCCTATTTGCCTGCGTACAAAACAGATGCAGAGCATAAAGCATCGAATGAATTGGTAAAAGAAACACTGGATGTGATGTATAATATCCGCACCATTCAACAGTCGAATGGCGAAGATGGATGCAACCGTTACATCATCAGCCAATGTACCAGTGCAGAAAATGTAATGGAAGTGTTTCAACTCTTGCTGTTAAGCGGCTGGACCAAAGATGCGATGCCCATAGATATTGTGCCGTTGTTTGAAACAGTGGATGATCTGCAAAATGCACCGGTTGTAATGAAGGCGTTGTATGAAAACGAAGTGTACAAAGATCATTTGCAGCAACGCAAAAAGCAACAGACCATCATGCTAGGTTTTAGCGATGGCACCAAAGATGGTGGTTACCTCATGGCCAACTGGGGTATTTACAAAGCCAAAGAAGAACTTACCCGCATCTCCAGTGAATATGGTTACAGTGTTGTGTTTTTCGATGGTCGTGGTGGACCTCCGGCACGTGGTGGCGGTAAAACACATCGCTTCTATGCATCCATGGGCAACCAGATTTCCAACAAAGAAATTCAACTCACCATACAGGGACAAACCGTAAGTTCCAATTTTGGAACACAAGATTCGGCACAGTTCAATATTGAACAATTATTGAATGCAGGTATCAGCAACGATTTGTTTTCTTCAACCAAAGCGTTGCACAAAGAAGAAGAAGCATTGATCATGGAAGTAGCCAAAACAAGTTTTGATGCGTATGTGGAATTGAAGAAGCATCCCTATTTTATGCAATACCTGGTGGATGTGAGTCCGTTGAAATATTACAGCGAAACCAATATTGCCAGCCGTCCTGCCAAACGTGGTGGTTCTTCCCGTCTGGAATTGAAAGATCTCCGAGCCATTCCGTATGTAGGTGCATGGAGCCAGATCAAACAAAATGTAACCGGTTATTACGGTGTAGGTACAGCGTTGAAAGCATTAGACGATCAGGGACGATTTGCTGAGATCAAAACCCTGTATCAAAATTCACTCTTCATTAAAACACTGATCGATAATTGTGAGATGGCGATGAAGAAATGTTTTTTCCCGTTAACGGAATACCTGCGTGATCATCCGGTGTATGGCGAAATATGGCAGAAGATTTACAACGAATACGAACTCACGAAGAAATATGTGTTGCTGTTGAGCGGTAATACCGAGTTGATGGAAGATTACCCGGTTGAACAATTATCCATTCAAATGCGTGAACGGATTGTGATGCCGCTCATTACCATTCAGCAATATGCCATTGCCAAATGCAGAGAAATGAATGAGCGTGGACAACAATCGCCACACAAAGCAGCGTACGAAAAACTCATCATCCGAAGTTCGTTTGGAATTATTAATGCGGCGAGGAATTCGGCGTAAACGATAACCTGATTTCTACAAAAAAATCTAAAAAAGGATATAGCAAGCGGAAAAAATCAAAGAGTTGATAATTTTGAGTTTGAGGGCAGCTGCGTATATTTATATGTTACAGGTAATTTTATGAAACGATACGTAAACTTATTAATATTCGGCTTGGCACTTGGACTGTTAGCTTGTAATTCATCAACGAACAGACAGGAGAAAATTGGAGAGACAACTTCATCGGTCAACACTGTTAAGCAAACAGAAATTGTTACCGTGAAAGACCTTCGGAATGATTGTGTGCGTGGACAAGCTGAGCCAATAATATTAAAGACTGTATTTCCAAAGACCACGTTCATTTTGAACTCAGACAGTTTAACGGCAACAGAAACTATCAACTTTGTTAATGGTGACAAATTAATAATCAATAATTGGGGGTGTGAATATTATACGCTTACATTTCGCTTTGAGACTTCACGTTTTCAGGACGATACAAGTAATATTCAATATTGGTATAAGAAAACAGTTTTGTTAGTAAGTGAACTTTACAAAGGACTTGACGCACCAATAGACATAAAAAAAGGTATCGACAATTTAATCAATCAAATTGACCTTGATATGCTTAACAATTATGTAAATTTAAAATTTGGACAAGAGATTGATTTTGGTGGTGACGAAATTCGAGACTTCGTAACTCTTGAAAAAGTTGAAAGACTTGCTGACAAGAAATTTGCAATAACTATATCATTTTCGACAGGACCTCTATGACGACAGAAAAAAAGCTACCTATAACGGTTTGGCAAAAAAGCGGGTTCAGTGGTTAATTGAACATTCTGCCCCGCATCAACTTTTGTGCTATGCTGACAGTTTTGTACTCCAAAATCAGCTTCTTCGCAAAGCCGCAAAACGTTTGCGGCAATATTATTAAGACGTCACAACAGACGATCAAATTTTATTTAGGACTACCAATGTTTCTTCTTCTTTCTTGCCAAAACCGACAAGACAAAAGCGTTTGGTCAAATAATGACACCACTCAAATAAATTCAACTGAAACAGTTTCGAAAGACACTGTTCAACTTGAAGAGGTTTTCATTGATAGTACAACTGTTGGAAGGAAAAAGTTCAATAAGGTCGAAGTTTATAAATACAGAGCAACAGACAGCAATTATGTTGACATAAATTTTTACACCAAGCAAGGGCACAAATGGAAACTCATTCAGACAATACATTTCTTGAAAGACGGAGTTATAGGTTGTGACACAAAATTGAGCGACTTCAATAATGATGGACTAAATGATATGACAATTGTATCCGCTGTTGCAGCAAGAGGAGCTAATGAGGTAAGACGCTTATTCATTTATGACAAGACAAAGGACCAGTTAATCGAAATGAAAAATTCGGATAATTATCCAAATATGCTTTACAATAAGGAACTGAATTGTATTGACGCATTCTTAGTTTATGGCGGCAGCTCGACAGTTTTTCTTAGAATTAGCGGAGACAGTTTAAAAGAGTTTGCAAGTGTTGAAGCAATGGATGGTATAACAGTTAAAGAAATTGACAGAAATGGAAAGGAAAAAATCATATTTCAAGACACGACAAATAAAGCGGCTTATATTCGTTTCAAGACATATAAACCATTGAAGGAATATGATGAATATTAGAAATACCCCTCGCCGCTGTTGGTATGCAACAAAAAATAATACGCCGTGGTTGTGTCGCCCGACCAACCAAATGAATAAGGAAACCAATATTGCAATTAAATTAAGCAACCCAAAAAAAGAAGCAGATTACAGCTTAAAGATATCTTCTGCCGTCGACATGACGTGTAAGCGTTTGCGTAAATACAAAACTCTTTTTTAGCGGTGTTGCCATGCCACGCTTTGGTTCTTTATAATTAACTTTAGGAAAAAGCAGGCAGCAGTTTCGGTGGACGGAATATTTGGTTACCGCCATTGGCAATACCTCTGCGTTAGGAGGCATTGCGGCCTAACTGTTTTAAAGACCCTTGCAGATGGCCTGGCAGATTTTGAAAAAGTGAATGATTGGGTGCACCAACCCGATGACCAATCAAAAGCATTAACAATGAATAAACGATTTATCTTACTGATTGACTTTTCGGAGTATTCAAGCAACTTGATAAAGTACGCCTGTGATTGGAGTCTAAAAACAAACGCTAAATTACTGATGGTTCATCAATCCATTGTATTAGCACCCGCTTTAACTGACAATGAGAGCAGACAAAAAATTGCCCAACAAACCAATAATGAAGCACTTCAAAAATTAAAAATTCTTGCAAAGGAACTCATTCCTCCAACGGTAAAAGTTTCCTTTTCGGTTTCGGAAGCTCATTTACTGACTACATTAAATACGCTGTTGGCAGAACCATTTGATAATATCATTTTTACAGGTATTAAAGGAACGGGGTTACTTAAACAGATATTTCTTGGAAGCATGGCAGTTCAGGTTATTGATAATACAGAAAACATCATTGTGGCAATCCCTAAAGAAATATCAACATTTTCGCACGAGAAAATATTTGTAGCAGTGACAGAATCGCACCGCCTGAACATTTTAGAATTGAATAAATTTCTCAATTTTATCGTGAATGAAAATACGTGCATTACATTTTTCTATTTAGCAAAACCAAACGAACAAACAACAAGAATAGAAAAACAGTTAAATGACTTGTCTTACTTATTCACCGACAGGTTTAAAACAAAAATTGCAATCTATGAAGGCAACAATCCCTTTGAAGACATCAAAAAAGTAATTAACAATAAGAAAGAAGAAATGCTGATTGTTCAAAAAGGTTCACGCCTTTTGACCGACCAGCTTTTCAGGCGATTTTTAATAAATGAATTAGTATATGAAGGTCAAACACCTTTAATTATTTTACCTTAAAAAATCACACCTGAACAAAGAAGGATGCGCAGTAGCCAGCATTCGTTTGCCAGCCATGTCTGAAGAATGAATTATTTAATACTATTTGCAAACAAAACCATATTAAGATTTTAAACATTTATGAGTGGATGGTCTAATTTTATAATCGGACTGATCATTATTACAGCCGGAGCGGAACTAATGTTAAGGGGATCGGCTAAAATTGCGATCTTATTAGGCATACGCCCCATTGTCATTGGATTAACAGTGATAAGTATTGGAACAAGTTTTCCGGAACTGGCTGTTGGTCTAACTGCTATAAAAGATGGAGCCGAAGACATGGCAATTGGTAATATTGCTGGAACAAATCTGGCAAACATCTTATTTATTTTAGGATTGAGCGCAGCAATACGACCTTTATCTCTTCACATTAAGGCGATAAAATTCGAGATACTGGTTATGATTTTTACAGCCTTTTTTCTGATAATAGTTTGCATTGATGGATTCTTATCATTCACAGACGGACTATTAATGCTACTCTTAGGAATTTTGTATATTATTATTCTTATTAAGAGGAGTAAAAATGAAAGTCAGGCAATTCAAAAAGAATACAATGAAGAGTATCATCTAAAGTCCTCCACTTCGAAGAATATATATATCTGGGTAAGAAACTTACTGTTTATTTTAATTGGTATTTTCGGAACAATTTGGGGTGCTGACCTTTTGGTATCCGGCGCAATTTTAATTGCCAGGGAATTTGGCATGTCAGATGCAGTTATTGGACTCACCGTAATTGCAGTAGGAACATCTGCGCCAGAACTTGTAACTACCCTTGTCGCAACATACAAAAACGATAGAGATGTAGCTGTAGGTAATTTACTTGGAAGCAGTATTACTAACATATTAATCATATTAGCTGTAACAGTTTTATTTGTCCCTAATGGAATTACTGTAAATAAGAATATTTTATGGTTTGATTTACCTTTAGCTGCTTTCGTTGCAATTGCCTGTTATCCTGTTTTTAAGAGCGACCAGAAGATCAGCCGATTAGAAGGCATTGTATTTGTGTGCTCTTACGTATTATACTTGTCAGTTCTTTTATACTACAGAACATAATGAAAGCGTATCCAAAAAATAAAGTAAATCACAGCAGCCAGCCTGCAGGCACCTCTATACGCATACAAGAGATTTGAGAAGTCAAAAGCTGTCTTGCCGCTGTTGGTATGCAATAAAAATAACATGCCGTGGTTGTGTCTCCCAACCAACCACACGTATAAAGAAACCAATACCACAAACAAATAAAGCTTCCAATAAAAAGATACAGGTTATTAGTTTAGAGATGTCTCCCGCCGTCGACATGAAGTGTAAGAGTATGAGTAATTGTAAAACTCCCGATACTGTTGATATGCATCAATTAATAACATTCCGTGGTTGCCTCGCCCCTACAACCTCACTCCCTTTCAATATTGCCGACTGTAAATTTCTGACATGGCATTTAACGTTTCTATGCCACTTATAGAGTTCTTAAAGAAAGAACCTTCCCAATGAAATATCTTTAAACCTCACAATAAAATTACAGGTTATGAAAAAATTATTATTTCTGACGTTGATCTTTATTGCACAGATTTCTACTACCATCCATGCACAGAGTGGCCCGCAAGCGCAAGGCCAGGGCAATCCCGATCCGGCAGTTATGCTGCAGCAAATGAAAGAAAAACAAGTACCGGGTTTGGTAAGCAAAGCAGGGTTGACCGAAGCACAGGCAAATAAGGTTGTAGAGATCAACCTGGAATTACGAATGGCAATGATGACTGATGTAAGAGAGCTTAATGAAGCTGATCGTACGAAAAGAATTGCAGAATTTAAAGCAGCTAAAGAAAAAAAATACAGTGAGATTCCGCTTACGGCTGAACAAATAAAAGCTGTCAATGCTTATTACGATGGTATGGGAAACCGTATGATAAAGAAAGATTGAAACTGATACTATATTACTAGCCAAAAGCTGCTCTCTGGCAGCTTTTTCTTTACTTAACAAGAGGCGTCACTGTGTTGCAAGCGTCCGACTTTGCCATTCAATGCTTTCAATTATTGGCATCATCATTTTCTCAAACGTACCTACGGCACGAAAAACCTTTCCTGCTTTTTTCTACCAACCGGTTGTACCTAACGGCACAAAAAACATCGTATCAAAAAAGAATTACTGTTTTGTTGAAATAACTTATTAGGCAAATAAGAAGATCAACTCTTCCCCGCTGTTGGTATGCATCAAATAACAACACGCCGTGGTTGCGTCTCCCGACCAACCACATGAATCAAGAGAACTGTATTAAATAAAACCAATTACAGCAACCATAAACTACAAACGACTCCCAACTATTTCTGTATTTTTGCCCACTTAATAAAACGCACAATGAGTAAAGTACAGGTTGGGCTGGTGCAGATGAGTTGTACCGCCGATAAGGAAGAGAATCTGCAAAAGGCCATTGCCAAAACAAGAGAGGCTGCTGCCAAGGGTGCACAGATCGTTTGTTTACAGGAACTGTTTACATCGCTCTATTTCTGCGATGAAGAAAACTATGACAATTTCCTGCTGGCTGAAGCGATTCCCGGCCCTTCAACAGAAACATTGAGTGCCCTGGCGAAAGAACTGGGCGTTGTGATCATTGCATCACTCTTCGAAAAACGTACACAAGGTTTATATCATAACACTACTGCTGTGCTGGATGCTGATGGTACTTACCTCGGCAAATACCGCAAAATGCATATTCCTGACGATCCTGCTTATTACGAGAAATTTTATTTCACACCCGGCGATCTCGGTTATAAAATATTCAAAACAAAATTCGCCAGCATTGGTGTACTCATCTGTTGGGATCAGTGGTATCCGGAAGCTGCACGTATCACTGCATTGATGGGTGCTGAAATTTTATTTTACCCCACAGCCATTGGTTGGGCAACATCACAAGACGAAGCAACCAATACCGAACAATACAATGCATGGCAAACAATGCAACGCAGTCATGCTGTTGCAAACGGTGTGCATGTGGTGAGTGTAAACCGTGTTGGATTGGAACAGAATGGTGCTATGCAATTCTGGGGCGGTTCGTTTGTGAGCAATCCGTTTGGCACGTTATTATACAAAGCAACACATACCGAGGAAGAAGTACATGTGCAGGAACTGGATCTTACAAAAACCGATCGCTACCGCACACACTGGCCGTTTTTACGTGACAGAAGAATCGATTCGTATCAGCCGATCACCAAACGTTATATTGATGAAGATTAGTTGAAAGTCGATAGTCAGAAGTCGGAAAGTCCGGAAGAATCACTTCACAATGTAGGGTTGTTGTTTTCCATTCAGTCTTCCGGTCTTCCCGACTTGAAAATTTTTCACTCACCTAAAACAATACTGATGGCATTCAAATTTGAAAAGCTGATTGTATGGCAGAAAGCACTCGATCTTTCTGATGTTGTGAATCAACTCACAAAAACATTTCCGAAAGATGAAATGTATGTACTCACATCACAAATAAAACGTGCCGCCGATTCTGTTTCGTTGAATATTGCTGAAGGATCAACAGGCCAAACAAACCCTGAGTTTGGTCGCTTCCTTTCGTATGCATTACGTTCGGATATTGAAGTGGTAGGATGCATTTTTATAGCACAACGAAGAGGCTATCTGCAACAGGAGGAGTTTGATAAAATTTACCGCATGTGCGAAGAAATATTGGTTATGATCAATGCACTTCGAAATACTTTAAATTAAATTTCTTTGAAAACGTTTTTTCACCCATCAAGAAACTTGAATCATGCGGAGGCGTCTTCCGGACTTCCGGACTTCCGTCATCCCGACTCTCCGACTCCCAAAGAACTCGGTTACTACTTCCCGGCTGAATTTGAACCGCATGTTGCCACCTGGCTTTCATGGCCGCACAAAGAAGCAAGCTGGCCGGGAAAAATTCATACCATCTTCCCTTACTATGCACAGTTCATTAAAACACTGGCGTTGAGTGAACAGGTGCGAATCAATGTAGCAGATGAAGCGATGAAGAATTTTGCATTGGATCATTTGCAAACGGCCAATGTTGATTTGAGTAAAGTTGAATTCTTTTTCCATCCTACCAATGATGCATGGTGCCGGGATCATGGACCTGCGTTTCTCATCAACTCAAATGCTGAACAGAAAAAAGTAATTGTTGATTGGGGGTATAATGCATGGGGCGGAAAATATCCGCCGTTTGATCTGGATGATGTAGTGCCAACGTTGATTGGAAAACATTACAATATTCCGGTGTTCCATCCCGGTATTGTAATGGAAGGTGGTTCGGTTGAATTTAATGGCAAGGGAACATTGATGACTTCAACGGCTTGTTTATTGAACCCGAACCGCAATCCGCATTTGAATCAACAGCAGATCGAAGAATATCTCATTAACTACTATGGTGTGGAGCAGATATTATGGATCGATGAAGGTATTGTAGGTGATGATACAGATGGACATATTGATGATACGGTTCGCTTTGTAAATGAAGACACGGTGCTGACAGTGATCGAAGAAAACAAAGCCGATGAGAATTACGAACTATTGCAACACAATTTAAAGCAGCTGCAGCAAATGCGTTTGCTCAACGGCAAACAGCTGAATATTGTTGAGCTGCCTATGCCTGATGATTTGGTGTACGACGATCAACGCCTGCCCTGCTCCTACGCAAACTTTTATATTTCCAATCAACATGTGATCGTTCCAACATTTCGTTGTGCAAAAGATGATAAAGCGTTACAGATTATTCAGCAATGCTTTTCCGATCGTGAAGTGGTGGGCATTGATTCAACCGAGATCATCTGGGGATTGGGAAGCTTTCACTGTTTAAGTCAGCAGGAACCATTGGTGTAATCATTCAAGAAGAATATTTCCACATAAAGTAGTAAGGTCTCTCCAAATGGAGAGACCTTTTTTTTCTCATGCTTCGTTCGTATTACTATCATTAAACTTAAAACGAACCCCCCTGTAAATACAAGGGGGTAATCGATTGCCTGCTATAGAAAGAGCAGGCCTGCCATATATAAAAAAGGAAACTGAATGGCCTGTGTTCAAGTTAGAATTTATACACGGCAGCTACAATAAAGCTGGCAGCGGTTTTTTCGTTATAAACACCGTTTTTATCTGCGTAAATAGATGAGCCTGCACTTTCTAAACGCAATTCAGGAATAAAAGTGAAACCACCTACTCTGAAGTTTGCAGAAAGTGTATTGGCAAAGATGGATGTACCAAATCCTTTTACACCATCTTTATCATCGAACAATTCGCTGCGGAGTGTTAAACCAAACACTTCAGTAGGATCAAAGCTGATATAGCTGGCAGCACCCCACCAGGTTAATGCATCTGCATTCTTTGAACCATCCCAGGCTTTGCTGTTATTCATCGTTGCATTTACACCCAGGCTGAATTTACTGCCCAATGCAAATGTTCCTACAAAGTCAAATTGATTTACAACTGAGGTATCAGGATTTTTTCCGCCTGCATAATTCAGGTAAAAGCTGATGCCGTCTGTTGGAGCAATGCTGTACTGCGCCAAAAAGAATTTCTTTTTGATTTGATCTTCGGGAACAAGACGATAATCAGTAGGATTGGCAATACCTACCATGAAATTACTTTTACCAACCGAGAAATCGGCTTTGATACCAGTATGAGAGAACGGTCCGTTAGTGAACATATAGCTCATGCTGTAGTTACGGTTCAATTGCGGATCCAGCAATTCATAACCCACATGTGTGGCCCATGAACCGGCTGTGAACTTCAGGTTTTCTGTTGGAGAATAACTTACATACAATTGTTTGATGGCAGCAAGAATACCTGCATCATTGTATGCAAATTCAGCAGCACGCTGTCCAAAACCAAGATCAGCCACAGCACTTACTTTATCGCCTGCATGTTCAAATTTTACAGAAGCCATACCTAACGAAAATGCATTTTGTGTACCGGTAAAGCTGGTGTAGTTATTGCCCAATTGCTTTCTGAAATCGTATCTGTAATACACATCAGCAGAACCGCTGATGGTAAGGGCTGGCTTTTTTTCAGGTTCCTCTGCAACTGCAGCCGTGGAATCAACAGGAGGCGTAACAACTTCGAGAGCAGTGTTTTGTTGCGCAAAAGATGACATAAGAGTAACAGTCAGGAGCGAACCTGTTGCGAATAATTTTCGTAACATTGTAATAGATTTTAAGTGTTAATAAGGGTACAGCAGATGTGTTGCGTCAACAGCACATCATAATGCTGTACCTTTTTTGTTTTAAGGAAGTGAGATTATATTTTTCTCTTATTCAGAGATTGCTTCAGCTTCTTCTTCTTCTTTCATTTGTCCGTTCTTAGATACCAGCAATGTACCTTGCAGATACTTTTCGTTGTGCTGTGTAGCATCCAGACCCAATTCTTCTTCTTCTTCAGTTACACGTAATGGAAGAATGAAGTTGATGAATTTGAAGATTAAGTAAGAAAGTGTAAAGCTGTATGCAACTGCAACACCCATCGCTTTCAACTGTGTTAAGAAGAAGGAAGCATTTCCGTAGAAAAGACCATCTTGTCCGGCACTGTTAATTGCAGTAGTTGCAAATACACCGGTTAGCAGCATCCCTACCATACCACCAATACCGTGGCAAGGGAATACATCCAATGTATCATCGAGTCTTGATTTTTGTTTGTAGTACACAGCGATATTTGAAATGATGGCTGCAACCACACCAATAAAGATACTTTGTGGAATAGCTACAAAACCAGCAGCAGGTGTAATGGCCACCAAGCCAACTACAGCACCGATACAGAAACCAAGCACTGAAGGTTTTTTACCACGCACAACATCAAAGAACATCCAGCTTAAACCGGCAGCAGCAGCGGCAGTGTTTGTAGTTGCGAAAGCGGAAACAGCAAGTGGACCTGCACTTACAGCCGACCCTGCATTGAAACCAAACCAACCAAACCAGAGTAAACCGGTACCGATCAATACATAGGGTACGTTGGCTGGTGGAATTTCTCTGTTTTCCATGTGAACTTTACGACGCTTCAATACCAGCGCACCTGCTAAGGCAGCACAACCGGCAGAAATATGTACAACTGTACCACCGGCAAAATCGAGTGCTCCCATTTTAAACAGGAAACCATCCGGGTGCCAGCTCCAGTGTGCAAGTGGTGCATACACCAGTAAGCTGAATAATACAGTAAACAAAATGTAAGAAGTGAAACGGATACGTTCAGCTACAGCACCCACCACAAGACCGGGGGTAATGATTGCGAACATCATTTGGAACACTGCAAACAAAGCAATTGGAATTGTAGGAGCACCACCCCAGGGAGCGCCATCAGTAATACCTTTAAAGAACAGGAATGTAGAAGGGTTACCGATAAAGCCGCCAATGGAATCGCCAAAGGCAAGACTGAAACCAACGACCACCCACAGTACACCAACAACGCCAGCCGCTACCACACTTTTAATCATGGTAGAGATCACATTTTTGCGGTGCACCATCCCGCCATAGAAAAAGGCAAGACCGGGTGTCATTAAAAATACCAAAGCGGTTGAAACAAGGATCCAGGCAATATCTGCCGGAACATAAACTCCTTCCTTATCTTCAAACAGCGGAGATGTAGGAATAAAGATGGCGGCGATGGAAACAAGCGCCAGAATCAGAAAGGGGGCAATTTGCCGGGGGGTTACTTTTTTAATCATGGTCGATCGATTTTTGGTTTAGATATTAATTAATTCTATAATTAATTATTATTTAACTAAACTACAATTAAAAAATAAGAGCATTGGTTAGTTTTTATCACATTTTATAAATTATAATATTTACTGAAAAGCAATAAAAAATAGGTGCAAGTTTTTATTTTTCAATAACTTACACCTGTTTCAGCCGTTTGGGCGTCATGAAAGTTCAACAATAAACTATCTAATTTATTAACGAAAAAGTAGCGGTTTGATCTTTTGTTTCCAAAATTGATGAGCCGGTTAAGAATTCATCTACTTTACGGGCACATTCTCTTCCTTCACTGATGGCCCATACAACGAGTGATTGTCCCCGGCGGATATCACCGGCAGTAAACACTTTATTAATATTGGTTTTGTATTCCTTTTCACTGGCTTTTACATTCCTCCGCTCGTCTAATTCCACACCCAACTGCTCCAGCAACCCAACATACTGGGGATTTACAAAACCCATTGCCAGCAAAGCCAGTTCGCAGGGAATAATGCGCTCACTACCCTCCCGTTCTACAAATGAGGACGGGCGACCATCATCACTGCTCTTCCACTCGAGGTCAACAATTTTTAATGCCTTGAGGTTTCCGTTTTCATCGCCAATAAATTCCTTTGTTGCAACAGCCCATTTACGATCGGCTCCTTCTTCGTGTGAAGAAGATGTTTTCAACGTCATGGGATAGGTTGGCCAGGGCATGAATTGTGTACGGTCTTTCGGTGGCATTGGCATCAATTCAAACTGTGTAATTGATTTCGCTTTGTGCCGGTTGCTGGTACCTACACAATCGCTGCCGGTATCACCACCGCCGATCACCACCACATTTTTATCGGTCGCAAAAACCTGTTCGGTAAGAATATTACTTTCAATAGCTGCATTCGCCAATGGATCAATGCCTGCATTCCGTTTGTTTTGCTGCTTTAAAAATTGCATGGCGAAGTACACACCTTTCAATTCACGGCCGGGCACATTCAGATCCCTGGGAACAGTTGAACCACCTGCCAACACAATGGCATGATATTCACGCAGCAGATCATTCACGCTTACATTTACTCCTACGTTTGCATTTGTTTTGAATGTAATACCTTCTTCTTCCATCAGTTTTACCCGACGGTCGATCACCCACTTTTCTAATTTAAAATCAGGAATACCATAACGCAACAAACCGCCCGGCTGATCATCTCTTTCAAAAACAGTTACGGTATGTCCGGCATAGTTTAATTGCGTTGCAGCTGCTAATCCCGCAGGACCGCTTCCTACTACCGCTACTTTTTTACCGGTACGCTTGTTGATCTTTTTTGCTTTTACAAACCCTTTGTCAAAAGCAATTTCAATGATATGCTTTTCAATTTCTTCAATAGCAATTGCCGGTTGATTGATTCCTAACACACAAGCTGTTTCGCAAGGAGCCGGACAGATGCGTCCTGTAAACTCTGGGAAGTTATTGGTGGATGAAAGGATATCATATGCTTCTTTCCATTCCTTACGATATACTGCATCGTTGAATTCGGGGATCACATTTCCTAACGGACAACCGTTATGACAAAACGGAACACCGCAATCCATACACCGGCCGCTTTGCTGATTGAGTTGTTCATCAGAATAACGATTGACAAATTCTTTGTAATCGCCCACACGTTCTTCCACACTTCTTTTGGATGGAAGCTCTCTTGTAAATTCTAAAAATCCAGTTGGTTTACCCATGAGAAACTATTTATTGTCTGTTTCTTATTTTACAATCATTATTTACTTACGCCAATTGTTTGCGCACTCTTCTGCAATACTTTTTTGTAATCAGAAGGAAACACTTTTACAAAATGATGCAATTGATTTTCAAAATCGTCCAGTACAAATTTGGCAACGGTGCTGCCTGTGTACTCATAATGTTTGCTGATCATTTGCTTTAGCTCTGCAATATCTTCTTCACCTACGGGATCAAGATCCACCATTTCTTTGTTGCAGTTGCCGGCAAATTTTCCTTTTACATCATACACGTATGCAATACCACCGCTCATACCTGCTGCGAAGTTGCGGCCTGTATCACCAAGGATCACGACCCTTCCACCGGTCATGTATTCACAACCATGATCGCCTACACTTTCAACCACCACACGTGCACCTGAATTACGTACAGCAAAACGTTCACCAGCTTTACCACGAATGAATGCTTCGCCATCGGTAGCGCCATAAAACGCAACGTTTCCAATGATGATATTTTCCTCGGGGGTGTATGTGGCGTACTTCGATGGATAAACGATCAACCGTGCACCGCTCAACCCTTTCCCAAAATAATCGTTGGCATCACCTTCCAGTTCCAATGTAATTCCTTTGGTGTTGAATGCACCAAAGCTTTGTCCGGCTGTGCCTGTGAATTTGAAATGAATGGTATCAGCAGGCAATCCGTCTGCACGATATTTCTTTGTGATCTCATTCGACAAAATAGTACCTGCTGTACGATCTGTATTTTTTATTTCGAATGAAGCCGTTACTTTTTCCTGGTTTTCCAATGCAGGTTTGGCTGCAGCTAACAGTTTCCAGTCGAGCACATCCGCAATACCATGATCCTGCTCTTCGGTACAATACAATCCTGTTACAGCAGAAGCAGGTTCTATGTATAAAATAGGCGACAGATCAAGTTTGCTGAACTTCCAATGATTGATGTTTTCACGCATTTGCAAACAATCAACTTGTCCCACCATTTCATTTACGGTGCGGAAACCAAGCTCTGCCATGATCTCCCGTAACTCCTGCACCATAAAGCGGAAGAAATTCACCACATGATCGGCATTACCAGTAAAACGTTTGCGTAATTCAGGATCTTGCGTGGCAACACCAACCGGACATGTATTGAGATGACACTTACGCATCATGATACAACCTTCAACAACCAACGCTGCTGTTGCAACACCCCACTCTTCAGCACCAAGCAATGCAGCAATGGCAATATCACGACCGGTTTTCATTTGTCCATCAGCTTGCACTACTACACGGCTGCGTAATTTATTTTTTACCAGTGTTTGATGTGCTTCTGCTAAACCAAGTTCCCAGGGAAGACCTGCATGTTTGATGGATGATACCGGCGATGCACCTGTACCACCATCATGCCCGCTAATCAACACCACATCGGCTTTTGCTTTGGTAACACCTGCAGCAATGGTGCCTACACCTGCTTTACTTACCAGCTTTACATTGATACGTGCAGCTCGGTTTGCATTCTTCAAATCGAATATTAATTGTGCAAGATCTTCAATGGAATAAATATCGTGATGCGGCGGCGGCGAGATCAAACCAACACCAGGTGTTGAGTGACGTGTTTTACCGATCCAGTCATCAACTTTATGGCCGGGCAATTGTCCACCTTCACCGGGCTTTGCACCTTGCGCCATTTTAATTTGCAATTCATCAGCTTCAGTGAGATATAAACTTGTTACACCAAAACGTGCAGATGCAACTTGTTTAATGGCAGAACGCATGCTGTCACCGTTCGGCAACAGATCATAACGACGCTCATCTTCACCACCTTCACCGGTATTGCTTTTACCACCTAAGCGGTTCATGGCAATCGCCAATGTTGTATGCGCTTCCCACGAAATAGAACCAAAGCTCATAGCACCTGTTGCAAAGCGCTTGTAAATACTTTCCGCAGGTTCTACTTCATCCAATGTAATGGCAGGACGATTGCGTTTGAAATCAAATAAACTGCGCAACGTAGCAGCACGTTCACTCTGATCGTTTACATGCTTCGAATATTTTTTAAACGTTGCATAATCATTCATCTTGGTTGCATACTGCAACAGGTGAATGGTAGTGGGATTGAATAAATGGAATTCGCCTTTGCGTTTCCATTGGTACACACCACCAACCGGCAAACGATCAACCGGAATATCTTTTTTACTGAAAGCAAAATAATGTTTCACCAATGCCTCTTTTGCAATTTCTTCCAAACCGATACCTTGTATACGACTGGTGGCACCGGTGAAATATTTGTCTACCACTTCCTGGTTCAAACCAAGTATTTCTAATATCTGCGCACCTTGATATGATTGCAAGGTAGAGATACCCATTTTCGAGAATACTTTCAACAAACCATCACATACTGCTTTCACATAATTCTTCCGCAATACTTCCCATTCAAGATCGGTTTCTAACGAACCATTCACTTTCATGTTACGGATGGAAGCAAGCGCTAAATAAGGATTGATAGCAGTTGCACCAAATGCAATAAGGCATGCGAAATGATGCACTTCCCATACGTCACCTGCTTCTACTACAATACCTACCTGTCCACGTAATCCTTTCCGGATCAAATGATGATGTACAGCAGCAGTTGCCAACAAAGATGGAATAGCAGCATGATCACTATCTACTGCACGATCGCAAAGGATCAAAACTTCAAATCCATCATGCACGGCATCTTCTGCATAACGGCACAAACGTTCAAGACCAGCCTTCAATGAACCGGGTTTACCATCGGCACGGAAATAGGTTTGCAATGTTTTTGCCTGGAAGATACCCGTATCAATACTCCTGATCTTTTCCAGATCAGTACTGGTTAACACCGGATGTTTCAACGCAACAGTATGGCAATGCATTGGGTCTTCTTCCAATAGATTTCCATTGTTCCCTACAAACGCTGCCAGACTCATCACCATGCGTTCACGAATGGGATCGATCGGCGGATTGGTTACCTGTGCAAACAATTGTTTGAAGTAAGAAGACAAATGCTGTGGCTGATCGCTCAACACTGCCAGCGGAGTATCGGTACCCATTGAACCAATTGGTTCTTTTCCATCAATGGCCATTGGCTTAATGATGGAATCAATATCTTCTGTTGAATAGCCAAATGCCTTTTGATATTTGTGAATACTTTCATCACTGAGATGTGTAAACGCAACACGTGGCTCAGGTAATTCTTCCAGTCGGATTTTATTTTGATTCAGCCAGTCAGCATATGGCTTTTGTGAGCAGATGGTTGCTTTGAGTTCATCATCACTGATGATACGTCCCTGCTCCATATCTACCACAAACATTTTACCCGGATGCAAACGGCCCTGCTTCACAATTGTTTTTGGATCGATCCACAACACACCGCTTTCACTTGCCATTACCACACGATCATCGGTTGTAATACAATAGCGTGATGGACGAAGACCATTTCTGTCTAACGTAGCACCAATGATTTTTCCATCCGTAAATGAAATCGAAGCCGGACCATCCCATGGTTCCATAATGGATGCATGGTATTCATAAAATGCTTTCTTCACCGGATCCATATGATCATTACCATCCCATGCTTCGGGAATCAACATCATCATTACATGTGGTAAACTGCGGCCTGTCATTGCCAGCAATTCAATCATGTTATCCAAACAGGCAGAATCAGATTGACCACTGGTTACAATCGGCAACAACATCTCCATTTCTTCTTTGCTGAAGTTGGGAGATGTAAAACCATGCTCACTTGATTTTAACCAGTTGAGATTTCCCTGTAATGTATTGATCTCACCATTGTGTGCAATAAAACGGAACGGCTGTGCGAGTTTCCACGATGGAAACGTGTTGGTTGCAAAACGACTGTGCACCAAACCAAAAGCACTCACTACACGCTTGTTGTTGAGATCAGGAAAATAACCACGTACCTGCCCGCTGGTTAATTGTCCTTTGTACACAACTGTTTTATACGAGAGTGATGCAATGTAAAAACCAATGGCATCTTTTTTTACAGTACTGTTAATGAGATGCGTTGCATGATTGCGCAATACAAACAACTTACGTTCAAACTCATCGGGATTGGTGATGTGGTCGGGTGATGCTACAAACACATGTTCCATTTCCGGTTCCACACTCAATGCAGTGGGACCAATGCCATCCGGATTCACCGGTACTTTTCTGTATGTAAGAATTTCAAGGCCCAGCTTTTCAGCAGTGCGATTGAAAATATCCCTGCATTCTTCACGAAGTTTAATTTCCTTCGGGAAGAACAATACACCCACACCATACTTTCCAAACGAAGGAAGATGCACACCCAGTTTCAAACATTCTTCAAAGAAGAATTCATGTGGCACCTGGATCATAATACCTGCACCATCGCCGGTATTATCTTCACAACCACATGCACCACGATGTTCCATTCGTTCAAGAACAGTTAATGCATCACTGATGTGCTGATGAGATTTGTAGCCTTTGATACTAGCTACGAAGCCGATACCACAAGCATCGTGTTCAAATGCCGGGTTGTATAAACCTTGGTTGCCTGCCATTCTACATGCAAGTTTTGATTAGAAAATATTATTTAAGTCAGGATTTCAGTTCCTGAAATAGCAAGCAATCGCTTAAAATTACCAAATAAATCAACTAACACCCGTTGTACGTTCTGTCATATTTCTAACAGAAAAACCACAAGCTGTCTGCTAAGATTGTTGCCTGGTAAAGTTAATCAGGTGTACATCCATATCGGTTATCAAACCATCCCGTTCTGTTATGCTTCCGTGCTGATCTTCTTCATATCGGTCATTGCTTTACGCAATACAGCTCCTACTTTTTCTACAGGATGCGAACGAAGAATATCATTTACAGCAATCAGTTCTTTATTATCAACACCGGCATCTTTACCATCGTTGAAGTTTTTACCAATTACATCTGTATCGATTGTTTTCATGAACTCAGTCAGCATTGGTTTTGCTGCATGATCGAACAGGTAGCAACCGTATTCTGCTGTATCAGAAATTACACGGTTCATTTCATATAACTTCTTACGTGCAATGGTATTTGCGATCAACGGTGTTTCGTGTAATGATTCGTAGTAAGCAGATTCTGCTTTGATACCTGAAGCCACCATTGTTTCAAATGCCAGTTCAACACCTGCACGAACGAATGCAACAAGCAACAAACCATTATCGAAATATTCCTGCTCAGAAATTTTTGCAGCAGTTGGTGCAGTTTTTTCAAATGCTGTTTCACCTGTTGCTGCACGCCAGCCGAGTAAGTTCTTGTCATCATTCGCCCAGTCTTTCATCATGGTAGATGAAAACTCGCCACTCATGATATCGTCCTGGTGCTTCTGGAATAACGGACGCCAGATATTCTTGATTTCAGTTGACAGTTCAAATGCTTTGATCTTAGCCGGGTTCGATAAACGATCCATCATCGCTGTAACACCACCATGCTTCAACGCTTCAGTGATCACTTCCCAACCATATTGAATGAGTTTTGATGCATAAGAAGGCTCAATACCTTTTGCAACCATTTTATCGAACGCAAGAATAGATCCTGTTTGCAACACACCACACAAAATAGTTTGCTCACCCATCAGATCCGATTTTACTTCAGCAACAAATGATGAACGTAATACACCTGCACGATGACCACCGGTTGCAGCTGCATACGCTTTTGCCTGGATCAATCCTTTTCCTTCAGGATCATTTTCAGGATGCACAGCGATCAACGTAGGCACACCAAAGCCACGTTTGTATTCTTCACGCACTTCAGTACCGGGACATTTTGGTGCCACCATGATCACCGTAATATCTTTACGGATCTGTGTACCTTCTTCCACAATATTAAACCCGTGTGAGTACGACAAAGTAGAACCTTGTTTCATCAACGGCATAATGGCTTTAATTACTGCAGTGTGTTGTTTATCGGGAGTAAGATTCAACACGAGATCAGCAGTGGGAATCAGTTCTTCGTAAGTGCCAACAGTGAAACCATTCTCTGTTGCATTTTTCCATGAAGCACGTTTTTCTTCGATGGCTTCTTTACGTAACGTGTACGAAATATCCAATCCGGAATCACGCATGTTCAATCCCTGGTTCAAACCTTGTGCACCGCAACCAACGATGACGATCTTTTTTCCCAATAACGCATTCACACCATCCGCAAACTCACTACGGTCCATAAATTCACATACACCAAGCTGTGCAAGCTGTTCTCTGAGCGGAAGTGTGTTAAAGTAATTTGCCATTTTCGTTTCTCTTTTTTGTTTGTTTGGCTTCACTCAACAAGAGCGAAGATTTTTTTGATTTAAAGTTTTGTTTTATGTTCCCTGCGACTGCAATTCTATTTTACTTCTGTTGCGTCGCACTCTTCAACGTTCTTAATTCTATTCCTCATCCCATCAATCCCACAAATCATGGTTCAGACATGGTTACTTACATCGTAAACACCTCTTCGTTCTTATCTAAATATTCATTCTCGATTACTTCTTCGCTTGGTTCACGGTATTCGAACTCTTTCAGTTTTTTGTGGAAACCATCACTAGCTTTAATGATCGCTACTCTTGCACTACGTACAAATTCAATTAACCCGTATGGCTCAAGCACTTTAATAAAGCTATCGGTTTCATCACGCTGACCACTTACTTCAAACACCGTATAATCTTTGCGGATCACTACAGCCTTTGCACCATACTGGCTCAACAAACGCTCAACCTTTACTTCTTCTGCAATGATCTCCGTTGGTACTTTATACAAAGCAAGTTCCTGCCAGATAATTTCTTCATTGGTGTTGTAATATGCTTTCAACACTTCCACCTGCTTTTCGATCTGGCGACAGAGTTTACGTACTACTTCCTCTGTTTCATTAATGACAATGGTAAAACGATGCACACTGTCTACTTCGCTAGGCGATGTATTTAAACTGTCAATATTGATCTTACGTTTTGAAAAGAGAATCGCAATACGGTTCAATAAACCGATCTGGTTCTCTGTATATACCGTTATAGTGAATTCCTGTTTTTGCATAACTCTCGAATTAGTCCGGAAGTCGGAAAGACCGAAGTCCGGAAGTGTGATTATGATTTCAGAATCGTCTTTCGGTCTAATGACTTCCCGACTTTCCGACTTGTTGTTAGATTTCTTCTTTACACAATACAATTTCTGCAACCCCTCTGCCCTGTGGTACCATCGGGAATACATTATTTTCTTTACCTACCATCACTTCCAGCAAATAACTGCCATCATGATCAAGCATCGTCTTCAATGCATCTTTTAATTCGGAACGTTCGCTGATGCGTTGTCCATCGATGTAATATCCTTTCGCCACCTGTACAAAATCAGGACTGGTGATATCAACAAACGAATAACGCTTTTCATGAAACAGTTGCTGCCACTGGCGTACCATACCCAAGAACTGATTGTTCAAAATCAAAATCTTTACGTTGGGTTTGAACTGCATGATCGTTCCTAATTCCTGCAAGGTCATCTGGAAACCACCATCACCAATTACTGCAACTGTTGTACGTGTGGGATCGCCATATGCTGCACCAATTGCTGCAGGCAATGCATAACCCATTGTACCTAAACCACCGCTGGTGATATTACTTTTCGATTGATTCATTTTTGCATAACGGCAGGCCACCATCTGGTGCTGACCAACATCCGTTACAATAATGGCGTTGCCTTCTGTTAACTCGTTGAGTGTTTTAATGACTTCACCCATCGTAAGAATATCTGTTGATGGATTCATCTCCGTTTCAATGCACAACGCTTTTTCTTTTTCCATGCAGTCGTGGAATTTCTGTAACCATTGCGGATACACTTTGCTTTCCACCAATGCAGTAAGCATGGGTAATGTTTCTTTACAATCGCCCCAAACAGGTACAGTTGTTTTTACATTCTTGTCAATCTCTGCAGGATCAATATCGAGATGAACAATTTTCGCCTGCTTTGCATATTTATCTAAACGACCGGTTACACGATCATCGAAACGCATACCCACAGCGATCAACACATCACATTCATTTGTCAATAAGTTCGGTCCGTAGTTACCATGCATGCCCAACATACCAACACCCAACGGATGATCGGTAGGAATTGCACTCATACCCATGATCGTCCATGCAGCAGGAATACCTGCTTTTTCTATAAAGGCTTTGAATTCTTTTTCTGCTTTACCGAGAATTACACCCTGACCAAAAATCACAAACGGACGCTCTGCTGCATTAATTAGTTTCGCAGCTTCTTCCAGATATTCTTTCCGTACAATTGGTTTTGGACGATAGCTGCGGATATGATCGCATTTTTTATAACCTTCATAATCGAATAGCTGCAACTGTGCATTCTTGGTAATATCGATCAACACCGGACCGGGACGGCCACTGCCTGCGATGTAAAATGCTTTTGCCAACGCTGCAGGAATTTCACTTGCATCTGTTACCTGGTGATTCCATTTGGTAACAGGCGTAGTGATGTTGATCACATCGGTTTCCTGGAAAGCATCAGTACCGAGCAAATGTGCAAACACTTGTCCGGTGATACATACAATCGGTGTTGAATCGATCATTGCATCGGCCAAACCTGTTACAAGATTTGTTGCACCCGGACCACTTGTTGCAAACACAACACCGGTTTTACCACTTGCTCTTGCAAAACCCTGTGCTGCATGAATTGCACCTTGCTCGTGACGAACAAGAATATGTTCCAAACGATCATTGTAATCGTACAATGCATCGTAAATAGGCATAATTGCACCACCCGGATAACCGAAGATGGTCTTTACATTTTCGTTGAGCAAAGCATCCAATACTGCAACACTTCCGCTGATGGAAGCCCCCCCACCCCCCGAAGGGGGGATTTGAGAGCCTGATTGCGCAGCAGGCTTTCCTGATTCAGTTTTCTTATTTTCCAATATTGTTGAACTACTCATAACTTATTTTTTACGATAAAGACTGTTTGTTTTTTATTTAACTCTCCGCAAAGCAAGGACTGTGCGTTGGTAAGCCCCTCCTTTGGAGGGGTTTGGGGAGGCTTTACGCCTCGTCGGTTACACAACCCTGGCTTGCATCCTTCACGCACATTGCATATTTATACAATACACCTTTGCTTACTTTTAATGCAGGTTGCTTCCAGTTCTTGCGTCGTTCTGCTATCACTTCGTCAGCAACTTTAAGATTGATCTTGTTGTTCACTGCATCGAGTTCAATGATATCATCATCTTCTACCAATGCAATCACACCACCTTCAAATGCTTCCGGAGTGATGTGACCGACGACGAAACCATGTGAACCACCGCTGAATCGTCCATCCGTGATCAACGCCACATCTTTACCTAAACCGGCACCTGTAATTGCTGAAGTTGGTTTCAACATCTCCGGCATACCCGGTGCACCTTTTGGTCCTTCGTACCGTATCACTACAACATCACCTTTCTTTACTCTTCCACTTGCAATACCTGCTACCAGATCTTTCTCTCCATCAAACACACGTGCAGGACCTTCAAAGCGTTCACCTTCTTTACCACTGATTTTTGCAACGCTTCCTTTCTCTGCCAGGTTGCCGTACAATATTTGTAAGTGACCGGTTGCTTTCAATGGTTGCTCTAAAGGGAAAATAATTTTTTGTGTTTCGAAATTGATCGGTTCGATATCAGCTAAATTTTCTGCAACCGTTTTTCCTGTTACTGTTAAGCAATCGCCATGCAATAAACCTTTATCCAATAAATATTTCATTACTGCAGGCACACCACCATGTGCATGTAATTCCTGCATTAAGAATTTTCCGCTTGGTTTAAAATCTGCCAGCACCGGTGTTTTATCGCTGATGCGTTGGAAATCTTCCTGTGTTAAATCAACATCTACACTCTTCGCCATGGCAATCAAATGCAATACAGCGTTGGTACTACCGCCGAAGATCATGATGGTGACGATTGCATTTTCAAATGCTTTCTTCGTCATGATGTCTCTTGGCTTGATATCTTTTTCTAACAGCACTTTAATTGCTCTTCCTGCATCTAAACACTCTTTCTGCTTTTCACCACTTGTTGCAGGGTTCGATGAAGAGTAAGGTAAACTCATACCCAATGCTTCAATAGCAGAAGCCATTGTATTTGCAGTATACATACCACCGCAAGCACCTGCACCCGGACAGCTATGCTTCACCACTTCTTTAAAATCTTCAGGTGTAATATTGCCTGCTAACTTTTTACCCAATGCTTCAAATGCAGAAATGATGTTGAGTTCTTCGCCTTTGTAATGCCCCGGTGCAATGGTTCCACCATACACCATAATCGATGGACGATTTAAACGACCCATCGCCATTACAGCACCCGGCATATTTTTATCGCAGCCAGGTAATGCAATTAAACCATCGTAATAAAAACCACCGCACACACTTTCAATACTGTCTGCAATTAAATCACGACTTACCAGCGAATAACGCATACCATCTGTACCATTACTGATACCATCGCTGATGCCGATTGTATTAAAGATCAAACCAACCAGGTCGTTTTGCCACACACCTTCTTTCACCACTTTCGCCAAATCGTTCAGGTGCATGTTACAAGTGTTACCATCGTAACCCATGCTTGCAATACCTACCTGTGCTTTTTTCAGATCATCTTCTGTTAAGCCAATACCATACAACATAGCTTGTGCAGCCGGTTGTGTTTCATCTTGCGTTAATACTTTCGAATACTTGTTTAAAGCCTCCCTGCCCTCCAAAGGAGGGTTCTGTGTAGCATCCTGATTATTTGCACCGTCGTTCATTGTTCAATTTTCTTTTTTATTTACTTAGCTCTTGTATTTCTATTTAGCCCCTTTCTATTTTTCAACCTGTTCAAGTAAGTTGGCCTTGTGTGTTTGCGAAGCCCCTCCTTCGGAGGGGTTTGGGGAGGCTACTAAATTCTTATACGCCTGTTGAATTTTTCTGCTCATACTATCTTCCCACTTTAATGGAAACTTATAATCATCCAATGAATCAAAGCCAATCACTTCTGCTGCGGTACCGCAATAAAAAGCGGCATCTGCCTGTTTTAATTCATCCACTGTAAAGAACTTTTCTTCCACTTCAATACCCAACTCTGCACACAATTCAAATACGGTTGCTCTTGTAATACCCGGAAGAATATTTCCTTTTGCCGGAGTAAACAGTTTGCCGTCTTTTTCAAAAAACAAATTCGCTCCCGGTGCTTCTGCTGCATTGCCATTCATATCGAGCAACAATGCTTCATCATATCCGTTTGCTTTTGCTTCCTGACTGGCGAGTATTGAGTTTACATAATGACCTGCTGCTTTCGCCTCAATCTTGAACGCTTTTGGATTCGGACGTTCAAAGGAGCTGGTCATGATGCGCAACAACTTATCGCCAAGGAAGGGTTGCATGGCCCACACTTCAATCACCAGAAACGATTTTTCATTCTGCACAAAACTCATATTGGCCGGCGCATACACAACAGGACGGATATACGCATCCTGCAGGTTATTCAACTTCAATACTTCGTAAGTAACAGCTGTTAATTCTTCTGTTGTCCAGTGATACGGAAGGTTCACTAATTCGGCCGAACGTTGTAAGCGATCGTAATGCTCTTTTGCTTTAAAGATCTTCGTTTCACCACTCACAGTTCTGTACGAACGGATGCCTTCGAACACGCTGTAGCCATAATGAAAACTCTGACTGTAGAAATCCATTTTTGCTTCAGCTGCTCTTACATACTCACCGTTGAGATACAGAATGGTTTCACTGTTGTAATAAGTTGCCATAATTGCCCCCATCCCCTAAAGGGAGTTTTTACACTGCACTACAAACTGCAGACAGTACGTATTAATAAATCGGTTTGATAACTATAAACACTCTTGCCTTTCTCCCCTTCAGGAGATGGGGGCAAAAAAAACCCGCCTCTTTTGGAGGCGGGTCGTTATGTTTAGTTTTTATTTCGTTTTACATACAACTTACACCTCCGTTGAGAGCAGGAATAATAATGACTACCACAATGACAATTGCGTTCACCAGTAGTAGATTATTTAATTTGCTTTTCAACATAGTGCGTTGTTCGAAAAACGAATATACCGCCTTATTGAAAATAAACAAAGAACTTTTTAGGCCTCACTCTCGTTCCCTCTCCAAAAGAGAGGGAGGCCAAACTTTATATTTTTTTCAACTGTTGTAATTAAGCATTTTAACTTTTACTCCTTCTCAATCATCTATCACAACAGTTAGAAATAATTCAACCACACTTATCAGTCAAGCTCTAAAGCCCCTCCTTCGAGGGGTTTGGGGAGGCTTTATATGATCGTTGACTTACGCAACTCAATATTTTCTCTCTTCACTGCACCGGGAATTTTACCCAGCACATATTCACTCACCAGATCACCAATGGTGCTGGTGAAATAAAAATTCATCGGATCAATATCTTTTGTAACAAAGTTGTGCTGCAGTGTCCAGTCAATGGCATCACGAATCGTTTGTGCTTCATCGTGCAAACCAAAATGATCGAGCATCATCGCTGCAGATAAAATAGAACCAATGGGGTTGGCAATATCTTTTCCTGCCGCTTTCGGAAATGAACCGTGAATGGGTTCGAACAAAGCTGTACCATTACCAACCGATGCAGAAGGTAACATGCCCATCGAACCGTTGAGTACACTTGCTTCATCGCTGATGATATCGCCAAACATATTCTCCGTTAAGATCACATCAAACTGTTTGGGATTTAAGATCACCTGCACGGCTGCATTATCTACATACATATATTCAGCAGTAACATCAGGATATTGTGCAGCAATTTCCTGCACCACTTTACGCCACAGGCGTGATGTTTCTAATACATTCGATTTATCGAGCAGTGTAAGTTTTTTCTTTCTTCCCTGTGCGAGTTTAAAAGCAAGATGTGCAATGCGTTCAATTTCGGGACGACTGTACACACAGGCATCACTTGCACTGTTCCCATCTTCGCTGGTATGTTTCTCACCAAAATAAATACCACCATTCAGTTCACGGAAGATCACCATATCAATTCCTTCCAGCTGCGATGCTTTAAAGGGTGATAAGTGCTGCAATCCGGAGTACGTAACTACCGGACGAATATTCGCAAACAAACCCAATGCTTTGCGCAAACCAAGAATGCCCTGTTCGGGGCGCACTTTTGCAGAAGGATCATTATCGTATTTAGGATCGCCAACAGCGCCAAACAAAACGGCATCACTGTCTAAACAGGTATCAACTGTTTCGGCAGGTAATGCAGTGCCTGTTTTTTCAATGGCATCGGCACCAACCAATGCTTCTTTATAATGAAAGCTGTGGCCATATTGTTGCGCAACGGCATTCAATACTTTAATAGACTGTGCTGTTACCTCAGGTCCTATTCCATCTCCATTTAATACTGCAATTTTCTTTTCCATGATTCAGGTATGTGCTTTTCGTTAGTGCTGTTAAATTCACTTGTATTTCGACTGCGCTCAATACAAGTAAAAACACCCTTCGACTTCGCTCAGGGTAAGTTCATCACCCGTTTGCTTTATGCTGTTACGACAATCTGTTCGGCTAATACTTTCAAATCGGCATCTTCCACTTCTTTCTTCGAATCGGCCAATGCAAGAAAGCGCTCATACAATTCATCTACCTGGTTACGATCGAAACTGTAACCGAGATTTTTGAAACGGTATGCCAGTGCACTGCGGCCACTCCTTGCCGTTAGTACGATCTTTGATGTATCGGCACCTACTTCTTCCGGTGCAATGATTTCGTAGGTTGTTGCTTCTTTCAAAAATCCATCCTGGTGAATACCTGATGAATGTGAGAATGCATTATCGCCCACCACCGCTTTGTTTGGCTGCACCACCATACGCATGGTTTCGCTTACCAAACGGCTCATCGGCAACAATTGCTTGGGATCAACATTTGTATAAAGACCCAACTCAGGATGTTTGCGGATAGCCATCACCACTTCTTCCAACGATGTATTACCTGCACGTTCGCCGATACCGTTGATGGTACACTCGATCTGGCGTGCACCGGCAATAGCACCTGCAATAGAGTTAGCAGTGGCCAAACCAAGATCGTTATGGCAATGGCAGGAAAGAATGGCTTTATCGATATTGCTTACATTGTTCATCAGGTACGCCATCTTTTCTGCGTACTGATGTGGCAAACAAAAACCGGTAGTATCAGGTACGTTTACCACGGTTGCACCCGCAGCAATCACCGCTTCGGTTAACTGTGCCAAAAACTGCAGGTCTGCACGACCTGCATCTTCGGCATAAAATTCTACATCGGGCACATAATTACGGGCAAGCTTAACCGCTTTAACGGCACGTTCGAGTATCTCTTCTCTGGTAGAGTTGAATTTATATTTGATGTGGTTGTCGGACGAACCGATACCGGTGTGGATGCGTGGACGGGCAGCAGGCTTCAATGCCTCGGCTGCCACTTCAATATCCTTTTGCACGGCACGGGTTAAACCGCACACCGTTGCATTTTTAATTACCTGCGAAATCTGGTTTACACTTTCAAAATCGCCGGGGCTCGATATGGGGAAGCCGGCTTCAATAATATCAACACCTAAGGTTTCTAATTTCAATGCAAGCTCAATTTTCTCTTTCGTGTTTAACTTGCAGCCAGGTACCTGCTCTCCGTCTCTGAGAGTGGTATCAAAAATGAACACTTGTTTGTCGGCCATAATAGTCTTTAATAGTTGTAAAAAAGCAGGTTGATGTACTTCTTTCTTTGTCTGAAGGGTTGAAGTAACCAACCTGCCTCATAAAATTATTTCTTACAGAAGCGGTTGGCAAACCTTATTTACTGTATTTTACGACAGATAAGTACGACCCTTTTATTGAAAATCCTTGACAGGCAAGGCTTTCAGCAGAAACGAATTACGATGCCCAACAGATCGACCGATACGACCTTCCAACTCATAAAATCGCTCGAAAAGAGCGAAAAACGCAATTTCAAGCTCTATGTAAAGCGAAACTCGGCTGATCCCAACCTTAAGATCATCCAATTATTCGATGCGCTGGACAAGATGGAGGACTACGATGAGGCCACACTCCTGCGCAAAAATCCCAGCATTGCCAAGCAGCAGCTGAGTAACCTCAAAGCCCATTTATACAAAACAATTTTGAGCAGTCTGCGCCTCATTAAGCAGGAAGACAATATCACCATCCAGCTGAACGAGCAGATGGATTTTGCCCGCATCCTATATAATAAAGGCCTGTACCTGCAAAGTCTGAAAGTGCTGGATAAGATGAAGGAACTGGCGAGAGAATACGAGCAGATCACCTACCTGCAACAGATCCTGTTTTTTGAAAAGAAGATCGAGGCCCTGTACATTACCCGCAGTATGCAGGACCGTGCCGAACAACTGTCGAAAGAATCTACGGCTGTTGAAGAACAACTCACCACGGTATCGCAACTCTCCAATTTATCGTTGCAGCTGTACAGCTGGTATATTAAAAACGGCGTGGCCCGTAACGAAAAAGAAGGCGATGATGCCAAAGAATATTTTGAAAAACATTTGCCCAAACAGGCCGATAAGCTCACCGGTTTTTACGAGCAGCTGTATTTGTTTCAATCGCATTGCTGGGTAGCCTTCATCCGCCAGGATTATTTGCTGTATTACCGTTACACGCAAAAATGGGTGGATCTGTTTGAAAAATACCCGGCCATGATTGAAGCCGAAACAGCCCACTACATTAAAGGCATGCACAATTTAATGAGTGCACATTTCGATTTGAGCAATGAAGCCAAACTTATTGAAAGCATTGAGCAGTTAGAAAAATTTTCGCACCGCAAAGTGGCGCAGCAAAATGAGAACTACCGCATTCTTTGTTTTGTGTATCTCTCCATTGCCAAAATCAACAAGCACTTTTTGGAAGGAACCTTTACACAAGGTTTGCGTTTGGTACCGGGCATTGAAGAAAAGCTGGATGAATTTGGTTTGTATCTCGACAGGCATCGTGTACTCACCTTCTATTATAAAATTGCCTGTTTGTATTTCGGCAGCGGCAATAACGAAAAAGCCATTGAATACCTCAACAAGATCATTAACTGGAAAGTTGATCTGCGTACCGATCTGCAATGTTATGCACGCCTGCTGCATTTGATTGCGCATTTTGAATTGGGCAATTACGATTTGCTGGAATACCTCATTAAATCGGTGTACCGTTTTATGGGTAAGATGGAAAACCTGAGTTCGGTTGAAGAAGAGATGTTCCGCTTTTTGCGTGATGCCCTGCAGCTATCGCCGGCAAAAATTAAACCTGCATTTATGAAACTGCTCGACAGCATCCGCCAATACGAAGGCAACCGCTTTGAAACAAGAGCGTTTGTGTACCTCGATGTCATCAGCTGGCTCGAAAGTAAAATTGAAAATGTACCGGTACAGGATATCATTCACAATAAATACAAGCGAAAGAAAAAAACAATCGTCTGATTCTATTTGTTATAAACCCAGCATGAAAAAATCACTCACTATTTTAACGACCCTTGTCCTCCTCGTTTTAAACAGCACTGCTCAAACCATCAATCCAAAAAATATTGAGATTGTACGTGACAGTTTTGGTGTACCCCACATTTTTGCCAAGACCGATGCAGAAGTTGCTTACGGTTTAGCCTGGGCACATGCCGAAGACGATTTTGCAAGTATACAGGATGTGGTGTTACCGGCTAAAGGCTTAATGGGCAAAGTACAAGGCAAAGCAGGTGCTGCTGCCGATTATGCATTCGCCTTGTTCCGTTGCATGGAAATAACCGAAGAAAAATGGCATACCCTTACGCCTGCATTTCTGAAACTGATTGACGGATATGTGCAGGGCATTAATGCATACGCCCAAGCACACCCCAAAGAAGTGCTGCACAAAAAAATATTTCCCATTACGGCGAAGGAATACGTTGCTTCATCGGTGCTGGCGTTAACGGCGTTTAATGGCGCCGATAAAGCACTGATGTCTATTTTTAACAATGTGGTTGAAACAGATCCTGAGCTGAATAAGAAAGGAAGCAATGCCATGGCCGTGCATCCTTCAAAAACAACCACAGGTGAAGCCTTTTTATTGATCAATGCACACCAGCCCAACACCGGTTCACAGGCTTTTTACGAAGCACATATTAACAGCGAAGAAGGTTTGAATGTACATGGTGGATTACTGGCAGGTGGTCCTTGTATTTTGCATGGTGTAAATGAAAATCTGGGTTGGGCGCATACGGTAAATTATGTGGACCGTGTAGATGTTTTCCAATTAGAAATGAATCCTGCAAATGCCAAACAATACAAATTTGATAATGAGTGGATCGACCTGGAAGAGAAAACAATTACTCTGCGCATTAAAGGAATACCTGTTGGCGTAAAACGAAAAATTTACTGGAGCAAGTATGGCGCAACGATGAAGAACAAACAAGGTTTCTTCAGTATTCGTTTGGGTGCGAACATGGACATCCGTGCATTGGAGCAATGGTATTACATGGACAAAGCAAAAAACTTCACTGAGTTTTATGCAGCCATTAAAGATCAGCGCCTGTCGATGTTTAACATCACCTACGCCGATAAACACGATACCATTTTTTATGTGAACAATGGTTTAGTACCGGTGCGTAATCCTGCGCCGCAATACAATTGGAAATCGACCGTGCCGGGTAATACATCGCAAACTTTGTGGACAAGCTTTCGGAAATTCAGTGAACTGCCGCAATATGTAAATCCGAAAAACGGCTATGTGTTTAATACCAACCACTCTTCGTTTTTTGCAACCGATGAAGCGAATAATTTAAAGGCCGAACAATTTCCTGCAAGCGATGGTTGGGAAACCTGGCAGAACAACCGCAGCATACGTGTACTGCAGCAACTGCCTGCAGACAAACTCGATTACGCAAGCTTCCGTAAAATAAAATTCGATAAACAGCTGCCTGCTGTATTGCATTATCCGCACAATATTGATACACTGTTTCTATTGAGTGAAACAGCCTATCCGTTGTATGCATCACTTATCCAGACATTAAAAAGCTGGGACAAACAAGGTACAGCCGATAGCAAAGGCGCTGCGGTGTTTCTGTTAAGCTATCTGCACCTGGCCAAAAAATTAGGTGCAGGTGCTGCACGCACACTCACCACTGCGGAAGCAGTTGAAACCTATGCCTACGTGTATGAGTACATGATGAAACATTTTAACCGTACCGATCTTGCACTGGGCGATATTCAAAAATTAGTACGTGGCGATAAAGAATGGCCGCTCTGGGGTTTTCCCGATCTGCTCTCTCCGCAATGGACCGCCAACTACAAAGATGGTAAACTAAAATCGGTTGGTGGCGATGGACTCATCATGTTCATCCGTTTTACAAAAGATGCACTGCCCCAAATTGAAACCGTAAACATGTATGGTGCTTCTGCAAAAAAAGGCAACAAGCATTTTGATGACCAGGTGGAAATGTATATTAACCAACAAACAAAACGCATGACGTTGAAGAAAGAAGAAGTGTATAAGATGGCGGAAAGGGTGTATTGGCCGGGAGAATAATGTTATTTAATTTGGTTTGTTAATTCGTTTGGCGAGTAACAACGGCGCAAGTATGAACAGCAAAACACCAACAAAGGCAAAAAGGCAATAACAAATGATTTTAGGAGTATACTGGTATTATGGATTCCCTTCCGGGCTCTACAACTTTGACTATTTTGTGTTTCGAAAAGGTGTAGGTGGACATGGAGATGGACCTGCTCAATTGGAAACAAGCATCGTCGCTAATGATGCTGACAAGTTAGTGAACCGACTTGATGACCTAATTAAAAAACATAAACAAGCATTTTTGTTTGTAAGCCGTGACAATAATATACTGACAATTAGTATCAACAATTATTATCTCTTTGACTATGATTTTCTTATAGCAAAAGAAGTAGAAACTATACTTCACAATGAGCAGGTTTTGTTTAACTCAAATAGAGAATTGATCAATCCAAAATGGCTGCGTCTTGAGAACAAACTACCTCAACTTGCCTACCCTTCGAAAGACTTTTTTCAAATAGTTAGTTCACACTTGGGTCAGTACAATGCAGAGGCTCTTTCATTGAGACTTGACTGTAATTTAAATGCAGCCGATAAACATGAGTTCATTGAAAGTTTAGACGACTTGACCAGTAGATTAAATATTGAGATACTCTATTATTATGAAAATATCTTTTTGAATAAATCCAACTTGATGCTGTTCTTTTCAAATGGCAGGCAAGGACTTAATTTTCACGAAAAGAGAATTGTTGATGTACAACTTTTAGAGGAGAGTATTGCTGAATTATTTAACCAGTTCTCAGTTCAGAAAGGACATGTTGGAGGATTTGAAGCTTATCCCACTGGAGAGCCTATTGTTAGAAAGGCATTACATTGGTAAATAAAGTTCGAATCAACGGCATGTAGCAGCGGTTTTCTTTTGCCGCTGTTGGTATTGTTGCTGAATAAAACCACCCCAATTGTCGCAAGTATGCCGGGTCTACAAAAATAGGAATCCTGGCGCAGGATCCGATAGCTATCGGATGAGGCGTGGCAAAGTGCGTTGGCTTCCTCCCGTTAAGCGGCACAAGTGGTGCCTGAGCAACAGCATGTGTAAATCTGTTCAACTTAACCAGCAGCGTTTTATATTTACGAAACAATAAGCCGCACACCGGCGGGAGTAGTTGCAATGGCTGGGGTGCATTTGTTGTTGGTGATACTTCGACAGGCTCAGTATACACAACGAGGGCGGTCTGTTACAAGTATCTACTTGCTATTTCTTCAATTTCCTGTATCAGATTCCAATTAAAATTCGGGTTCGTATTACCAATTTGTTCGAGTAGTTGAATTAGTATTTGATTGATACCTGCATCATATCCATTTTTACCAAAATAAAGTTGAGAAAATAACTTAAACCATAGATATTGGTTTACTGCAACATCACCTTCAGAATACTCAGAAAGAAATCCGGTAACATCAGTGAATACTTCTCGGTGTGTCAATAAAAGATACTTTTTGAGTGCTCCAGAATAACTTTGATTTACATTAATTAAATCAAAGTCATACTGGTATACTTTAAGTATCGAAAAGTCACAATTTGAAACGGCCATTTCTAATTCATTTTCAGGAATAATTTTAAGCATACATAATCTTTCTTTTTGCCTTTGTTGGTATTTCCATTCTTGAATAACGCACAAAGTAACGAAAGCCCTGCAGATTCCTTCCCGCAAAGCGTGACAGGCACTTCGTCGGAAAGACAGCTTTGTTGAGCTTTGTACAACAGTTCATCTTTTTGGCTAAGTCCAACCTTGCTGTCATCCTGAGGAACGAAGGATCTGTTCCCAAAGGTTGAAGTGCGTATACTTGGAACAGATGGGGGGGGGGACAAAGGCAAAAACATCTTCACTTATTCTTTCAATTCATTAACAAACTGAGAAAAGTTATTTGCTATCAATACCATAGCTCCATTTTCTTCAAAGTACATGTCTGTTCTATAAAAATAAATAGCCCCGTAATCAATGGATCTCAATGATAACAAATAGTAATCGTCCATATAGTTGTATGCAAATGGGACTAACCCATCGGGCAGAAACTCTCTTGAATGTAGATATGTTTTTTGAAAATCAGAATTTAAGAATTCACATTTACAATATGGGGTGCTAAAGCAAAACCAACCTCTTACTTTGAGTTCTTCACTATAGTTTTTTTCAATATACTCTTGCGAATTATTTCGGAGATAGAACTCAAATACATCATCTGGTAAAGAAAAATTTAACTCTCTTAATATTTTATCTAATATCGGAGACGTCAGTTCACATCCAGCTACCAAAGTTATTAACTGCTTCATTTTAATTCCGTTTATATATTTTTCCGGTATAATTTTCTTGCCTTTGTTGGTGTTCACCTGTTTGAATACAACACAAAGTAACACAAGCCCAACAGATTCCTCCTTCGTCGGAAAGACAACTATATTGAACGGCATACAACAACTGATTTATAGTACAAAGCCCATCCTTCCTGTCATCCTGAGGAACGAAGAATCTGCTCAATATCAATTCTTACTACTATCCTTCTTCGGTACAATTTTATAATCAGCATCGGTAATCCCCTTTACACCTCTGCCCTTCTTTGTACTATCAGGAGCATTGGTTTTTGGCGGCGACACAACCGGCGGTGTAAACACAGGTGCAGCATTGGTAGTTACTTTATTGCTGTCGGGTTGCTGCACGGGTAATGTTACAGGCGCAATGCTGTTACTGTCAACAGGCAAACCTGGAGATGAGTTTGCCGGAACAATGGTATTGTTTACAGGTGCTATGGTAGTAGTTGTACCCGGCGAATTATTCCGCACAGGGTTATCGTTGTTGTTGGGTGTAGTTACCGGTGCAGGAATCGTTGGTTGATCGTTAGAAGTAATTGTCTGTTTACGGTTATTGAAAAAATAAATGAGTACAATAGCAACAGCAGCAATGATAAATCCACGGTTGAGCCATTTACCGGGGCCACTCTTTGGTGCAGGTGGATTTGCTGGACCATCATCTGTCGGCAGATCCATATCGAGCTGTGCTTCGATATGTGCCCAGATAGCATCCACCATATCGGGTGCCGTCAGCTGTTCCAGCTTTTCGGTAATGGTTAATTCGTATGTTGCTTTTTGATTCATCCGCTATGTTGTGCGACTGAGTTGTTGTTGTAATGTTTTCCGGGCTTCGCTGAGGTGCCATTTGGATGTACCCTCGCTGATGTTGAGTTTCTCTGCTATTTCCCGGTGTGTATAGCCTTCTACTGCATACAATACAAACACGGCATGTGTGGCGGGTGGCAGCTGGTGAATGAGTTTCATAATTTCATCGGCACCCATCCGTTCCAACACTGTATTACTGATCTGCGGTTCTTCCACCGTTTCCAGTTCCATGTCTTTGCTGAAACGTTCTCTTGCTTTCAAATGATCGAGCCCTTCGTTCATCACAATCCGTTTGATCCATGTTTGCAAAGCACCTTTACTTTTATCAAACGTGTGCATGCTTTTAAAAATCTTCACAAACGCATGACTCATGATATCAGCAGCATCGGCTTCATCACGGGAGTAACGCAGGGCAATCGTCATGGCATAGTTGTAGAACTGCCGGTACAACTGTTCCTGTGCTCTGCGGTTATTGCGTTTGCAATCTTCCACCAACTGATCAATATCGAGAGCTTCTGCAATCACTTACTTCCTGCAATACTGATTATCTCTTTTTAATTTACTATCCACTAACTACTACCGGCTATCGGCTAACTACATTATGTCTTTCTCCTTCTCTACATCCTGCATCCGTTTCAGCAAAATAGCCGATGAAATCGATGAGAGAATAATTTTATCTCTTGCATCTAAATTATTTGCAAACCAAATGCTGTTATCCAATATATCAATGATGGCGACTACTCCATCATCCCAACGTAATTCGTAACCGGTAAGCATGGGTCCGCCCAATACTTTTGTTTCTTTTCCGCTTTTTGTGGTGAGTTTCTCCAGTCGCAACGGCCTGATGGTAATATTTTCTTTTCCATTGGTGGCATAACCTTCTTCTTCTACATACGGACGATCAAACAAACGGCGGGCAGTATCTTTCTTTGCATCATATTTATTCATCAACACTACCGACCATGGATCGTTTTCTTTCGCCATCAACGGAAGTATCGCAGCAGTAAATGCATATTCATAACGCTGTGTGGCATTTACCTGTCCGAGAAAAGGATTGTTGCTTTTGTACACGAGTTGATTTTCGCTGAACTTTTCAGTTGCAAAAACTTCCGCCATTAAATTGCCATCCTGGATTGTGTATTGAAATTTATTGCGCTGTTTGAGGTTGCGTACATCGGTATCAATATTGAACACACGCAGCAACATGGTTTGCGGATCGAGACTGAATTTTGTGTATTGAAATGAGCTGCTGAAATCCCAACCCCGCTTTACAGCAGAGGTAGAAAATTCACCAAAGCTCAACCGCTGATTGATCATCCAGCCATTCAATCCTTTCACTTTCATGCGGGTTGCCTGCGAGCTGAAGCCCGCAGGAACCGATACTTTGGCTGCTGTGCAGGAAACCAAAAACAGCAGCACTATGAATGATAATTTATGTAACATGGTTTTACGTCTTTATGAATGTAATAAAAATCTGTGTTTTTTTCAGTAGTTGAAAATAGTCTTTGTTGTAAACAAATGCTCTCCGGTGATATACGATTTGTAACGGCGGATCAACTCGATGGGATAACCTTCGCTATCGTATTTGTATTCGAAACTGTATGCAATATTCAACGGATAACTACCGTAGTACGTACGTGCCTGCCAGTTGAGATTGTTTTTGGAACTGCGGCTTAAAAACAGATCGGGCCAGTTCATGTGTACATAAGGGTTGATGTTGTTATCGTGCTGATAGCTGCCGGTTTCTGTATCCCGGTTACTGGTAAAGCTGTTATCGGAAAACAGGTTACCATGTCTGCGGCGTTGATAATACGTCATGGTAATGGAAGTGTGTGAATAACGGAAGTCGAAATTCACTTCGTCTAATCCATCGCCATTTGCTCCGTGATGTGCAATGTCTACTTCTGTTTTGCTTACATTAAGAATATCTTCTGTAATGTGGTTGATTTTTCCGGCTGCATTGTAACGGATGCTTCTTGTACCGGCAAATACATCGCCTTCGTTGTAGATGCTGATTTTTTCTACACGTCCATCTGTGTATTCGAAGTTTTCTGTTCTGGCAACAAACGGTGTACCATCGGAAGGGCGCTTCTGCATAAATTCAACTTTCGTCAAACGACCTTTTCCATCGTAGATATAGTTGTTCTTCGATTCGGCTTTGTACATGTTGCCATCCCAACGTGCCGTGATCTCCGACTTCAGTTTTTTCGCTTCTTTTTCTTCACCAAATTCATACACAACATCTTTTTTCAATTCTTCTTTTGCATAACGTTTGGTGTAAGTACCACCCCATTTTTGTACAATAAACTCGTGGTAGGCTGCTTCCTTTTTTAACGTTACCGTATTGATGCCGGGCATCAGGCTGATGAATTGTACACTCTTCAACTCATTGGCTGCATCGAACGTGCGATACACCAACGAAGACTGAATACTGTCGTACAGAATGTCTCCCACTTTAATACGGGTACGCATTTGAATGGTAAGATCTGTTTCTACAGGAGGTGTATTGCCGTTGCCAAACTCACCGGCGGCATAACCAAAATCGATGGCTTTATCGTTTGCTTCAATTTTCAGAAATTCCGCAGCAATATCCACCGAAGTAGCTGCAGGTAATACCATGGGATAAGCCAGCGGCTTGCTCACCTGTGTTGCTTTTGCCGAATTGGTTACGGGTACAGCATACAATACATTGCCCGTACCCGACACAATCAGGAGTTTGCTGATGCGGTAGGTACCTGCAGGCAATTCCATTACTTCGGTTGTAAACTTTCCGTTGAAGCTGATGGCTGCCAGTTTATTGTTTACCACCAGTTCGTCCTGTGCATTTACTACATCGAACTTGGCGAATAAATTGGCAATGGGCTGGTTGGGTAAACCGGGTAAGGCTTCGGCCGAAATGCGGTACTTGTGCGAAAGACCGGGCATTGGACCGCCACCTCCGGGTTGCTGTGGTTGTACCGGTGGCTTTTGGCAGGACACCAGGATGATAAGGCTTGTGATGAAGAGCGTAAATACGCTGCGGAATGTCTGTTTCATAAACTATGATTATAAGGTTTAAAAAAGCCACTGTTTGTGGCGGTATGATAGAGATACCCCACACGGGCACAAAAGGGTTGGGTAGAAAATGGGGCGTTAACGGAATTTTAACAAATGGAGAGGGAATGAATAGATCGGCTGGAGTAAAACCATCTAAGTTTAAGAGCAGACGGTAGTAGTTTGTACTAATAACAATACACAAAGTACGATAGTGAGTAGTTGATTTGCGGGGTCCATTTTTTGCATACTTTCATATAACAAAATAAATACAAGAGTTGTGTGTAATTATGGGACTTGACTACAGTTATATAGCAATTTTTAAAAAAATAAACAAACCGAGGTTATTTAAAAAACTATCTACCGACGCAATTATTCAAGACCTTGACTTTGGTAAGTGTGCAACAATAAAGTTTAAGATTGACAAACCCATTTTAGAATATTTAAAGAGTAACATAAGACAAACAGAGGGAATAAACTTGCGGACTACACTTTTGTTCAAAACGACGAAATTCCCAGATTACTTTGCTGGTGACTTTGGCAAAATAGGATGTATCTATATTGATGAAAAACCTTTTGGTAATAATGAAGACCTGATGGTCTCCTTTTCTGCTGCAACTACCGCAATGAGCTACTTATTCCAAAATTCACTTTCTATCAAACAATGGTTTATTGCGCTTAGCGCTGAATTAAATGCTATAACTACTTTTTTAGACTTGGAAGACAATGGCTTAAAATTTATCTACAACAATGGAAAAGAAGTAGATATTGTATTTACCGATAATACGAAAATAGCTTCTCCCGAGTACGAGTTTTATAAGAAAATTTATCAAGGATATGACAGCTTAACCTACACAAAGTGATATCTCTTTGTCTTTGTTGGTGTTCCCGCTGTTGAATAATGCACAAAGTAAAATGAGGAACGCCCATCCGCCGTCGCTGTGTCTCCTGACCAGCGACACATGTACGAAAGCCCACCAGATTCCTCCTTCGTCGGAAAGACAGCTTTGTTGAGTTTAGTACAAGTGTTCGGCAATTGTACTCCGTTCAAAGTTGTTGTCATCCTGAGGAACGAAGGATCTGCCTGGAAATAAATGATTTGCTATCAGCTTATCCCCCGCAATCGTTCCCACAGCTCCCCTCCCACAACTAACACCCGCAAGTTTCAAACCACGTAAATTTGGGCCGCCCAACTGCAGCAGCAAACATGAACGAACGATTACAACAACTGGCACAGCAACTCGAAGGAGAATTTTATTTTGATACCACCATGCGTACCCTCTATGCCACCGATGCGTCGGCATACCGTGAGTTACCATTGGCGGTGGCTATTGCCAAAACCAAAGACGATCTCAAAAAGCTCATCGCTTTTGCACATAGCAACAAGACTTCGTTGATTCCACGCACAGCCGGTACTTCGCTTGCCGGACAGGTAGTGGGCAACGGCATTATCGTGGATGTATCGAAATACTTCACCAACATTCTTGAACTGAACAAAGAAGAAAAATGGGTGCGTGTACAGCCGGGTGTGATCCGTGATGAGTTGAATATGTTCCTGAAACCGCATGGCTTGTTCTTTGGACCGGAAACATCAACGGCCAACCGTGCCATGATCGGCGGTATGGTGGGTAATAATTCCTGTGGTAGTAATTCTGTTTTATACAGAAGTACAAGAGAGCATTTATTGGAAGTGGATTGTTTGCTGAGCGATGGAACGGAGACAACATTCAAAGCATTGAACATTGATGCGTTCCATGCAAAGTGCGAAGGTGAAGGACTGGAAGCAAACATCTATCGTTCGCTCCGCAGTATGTTGAGTAATTACGACAACCAGGTAGAGATACGCAAAGAATTTCCCAAGAAAACAGTGGAGCGTCGTAACACCGGTTATGCCATTGATCTGTTATTGGAAACAGCACCTTTCACTGCTGGTGAAGAAGATTTTAATTTCTGTAAACTTATTGCAGGTTCAGAAGGTACATTAGCATTTATTACAGAGATCAAATTAAATGTTGTACCCATGCCGCCGAAAGAGATCGGTTTGTTGTGTGTGCATTTTAATTCGGTTGATGAAGCATTACGTGCCAACCTGATAGGTTTAAAATATAATCCTGGCGCCAGTGAATTAATTGATCATTATATTCTCGAGTGTACGAAAGAGAACAAAGAGCAAATAAAAAACCGCTTTTTTGTACTGGGCGATCCCGGCGCAATTCTGGTAATTGAGTTTGCACGTGAAACAAGAGAAGAAATTACTGCAACAGCTATACAGGTAGAAGCTGAAATGCGTGCAGCCAATCTGGGCTATCATTTTCCATTGTTGTTTGGCGAAGACAGTAAAAAGATATGGACCTTACGGAAAGCGGGTTTGGGTTTGCTGAGCAATTTACCCGGTGATGCAAAAGCAGTACCGGTTATTGAAGACACAGCTGTTGATGTAAATGACTTGCCCGATTTCATTCGTGACTTTAATGTGATCCTTAAACAGCACAATCTGTATTCAGTGCATTATGCACATGCAGGTTCGGGTGAAATTCATTTGCGCCCAATCATTAATTTAAAAACAGAAGAAGGGAACCGTCTCTTCCGTGTAATTGCAGAAGAGATCGCTACGCTGGTGAAAAAATACAAAGGCTCGTTGAGTGGTGAACATGGTGATGGACGTTTGCGTGGTGAGTTCATCAAGCAAATGGTGGGTGAAAAGAATTACCAGTTGCTGAAAGAAGTAAAGAAAACATGGGATCCTGCAAATATTTTCAACCCCAACAAAATTGTGGATACACCGCCGATGGATACCATGCTGCGGTATGTGCCCGGCGTGCAGACACCTGCGTTTAAAACAGTATTCCGTTTTTACAATCAGGATATTTTACAACATGCCGAGCAATGTAATGGCAGTGGGGATTGCAGAAAAACACATTTGTCTGGTGGAACGATGTGCCCATCGTTCATGGCAACACGCAACGAAAAAGAAACCACAAGGGCAAGAGCCAATATTCTCCGTGAATTTTTAACCAACTCCACCAAAGCAAACCGCTTCGATCATAAAGAAATTTATGAAGTGATGGATTTGTGTTTGAGTTGCAAGGGTTGTAAATCGGAATGTCCCAGCAATGTGGATGTTGCAAAACTGAAAGCAGAGTTTATGCAGCATTACTACGATGCGAATGGTGTACCCTTTCGTTCAAAGCTCATTGCCAACTTTACCAATTCATCGAAACTGGGTGCTATTGCACCATCCTTGTACAATTTTGTGATGACGAACAGTGCGATCAGTTCATTGGTAAAAAAAGCATCGGGCTTTGCAACAAAGCGTTCTATGCCGACGATGTATAAGACAACGCTGGAGAAATGGTTCAAGCAACAAGGCACAAGGAACAAGGAACAAGGCGCAAGTGGCGAGCAGCAAGTGGCGAGTGGCGGGAAGCGAGTGTATTTGTTTTGCGATGAGTTTACGAATTACAACGATACAACCATCGGTATCAAAGCTGTTGAGTTATTGAACAAGCTTGGTTACGAAGTCATCATCCCCGAACATATTGAAAGCGGCCGCTCCTGGTTGTCGAAAGGATTGATTCGGAAAGGAAAAGAAATTGCGAATAAGAATATTGAATTGCTGCATCCGATCATTTCAGCAGAAACACCACTGATCGGCATTGAACCTTCTGCTATTCTCACCTTCCGTGATGAATATGTTGATCTGGCAACCGATGAAAATTTTGAGAAAGCCAAACAGCTTGCTGCCAATACATTCATGATCGATGAATTTATTGCACGTGAAATTGACAACGGCAACATCAGCAAAGAGCAATTCACTACTGCTGAAAAGAAAATCAAACTGCATGGCCATTGTCAGCAAAAAGCATTGGTGGGTACTGCAGCCACAGTGAAAGTATTATCGTTCCCCGAGAATTATAAAGTAGAAACCATTCCGTCGGGCTGTTGCGGCATGGCCGGTTCATTCGGTTACGAAGAAGAACATTATGAACTGTCGATGAAGATCGGTGAAATGGTACTCTTCCCTGCTGTGCGTAATGCAGCTGATGATGTAATTATTGCAGCACCCGGTACAAGCTGCCGTCACCAGGTGAAAGATGGTACAGGCAAGAAAGCATTGCATCCGGTGGAAGTATTATTTGATGCGTTGAACTAATAAAGTTTATTACAACTGTGCTTCCAGTATTGTATCGATCTCATCTAACTTAATTCCATCGAGGTAAATAAAGGTTCCCTCCTGCTGTTGTTTAAACCGTACGCTTTTGTTAGAACCAAACAGCATAACTGCTTTCAGTTTTGTAGAAAAATCAGGAATAAAAATATAATTGGGATTCTCTGTTTTGAAGATATGCAAGTACAAACGTTTTTCTTTTGCAGTAACCACACCCCATTTTTGTGTAGCGATCGTGTTTCCTCTTGTACCGTATATGGTTTGGCCATTTTTCTGTAACCAGTCGCCAACGATTTTTAATGTATCAACAAATTCAGTTTGAATTTTTCCGTTCGGCATTGGTCCAACATTCAATAACAGGTTTGCATTCAGCGAAGCAGCATTCACCAAATAATGAATGATCTCTTTGGTTGTTTTATAACGGTCATCGGTAATATTGTAGCCCCATGAATTATTAATGGTTTCACAGGTTTCCAATGGCAACTCTTTTGATGGCGCATGAAAACTGAAACCGGTTTTATTCTGTCCCGGCAAGTCTTTTTCAAACATCTGAAAATCTTCTCCTTCAATCGGATCGAGATGATGATTGTTGCCGATCAAACATTGCGGCTGCAGTTTGTGAATGAGCGAATAAATTTCATCATACTTCCAATCGATTCGTGATGTCCGGTCTTTGCTTCCTTCTACATTTGTCTGATCCCAATGTCCGTCAAACCAGATCGACATGATCTCACCATAATTCGTCAATAACTCTGTCAACTGATTTTTCATGAACTGCAGATAGGAAGCATAGTTGCTTTTCTCAGTGCGTCCGGTTCCTTTTCCTGTTCGTCCTGTTTCGTAGGGATAATCGCTGCGGTACCAATCGAGTGTTGAATAATACAAGCCAAGCTTCATCCCTTGTTTTTTACATTCATCTGCGAGTTGACGTAATGCATCTTTACCATAAGGCGTATTGGTAATCTTCCAGTCGGAATATTTTGTATCCCAGTTTGAAAATCCATCATGATGCCTTGTGATAAAAACGATATAATTCATTCCCGCATCTTTTGCCGTTTTCACCCATGCTGCTGCATTGAACTGTTGTGGATTGAAGATGTGTAACAACTGCCGGTAATCTTTGATCTTGATGTTCCGGTTGTTCATTACCCACTCACCTGCACCCAACACACTTGAGGCTCCCCAATGAATGAACATGCCAAACTTATCGTCCTGGAATTGTTTGCGTGCTGCTAAATTTTGCGGCGTTGGCTGATAGGTTTGCGCCTGTAATGAAATGACAACACATAAAAAGGCAAGTACGGTACTATTTTTTTTCAGCATGGCAATCGTTTTATTGTTCAATCAATCTGATCTATCGTTTCGGTGATGGATATGGCACAAAATCAATCTCATCGCCTTTTATTTTTTCAAACCTCTGTTCCTTCCATTTTTGTTTTGCGGCTTCGATCAGCTCTTTGCTGGTTGCAACAAAGTTCCAGTCAATCAACCGTTCTTCGGGGAAAGGCTCACCTCCAAAAATATAAATGGTACTGTTGGCTTCAATCGTGAATTCGCACAGGCTTGCATCATTTGCCACCAATAATTGTTTGGGCTGATATACATTTCCATCGCTTTCAATACTTCCTTCCAGGATGTACAAACCAGACTCTCCATAAAGCTCACTGCCAATTTTCACTGTTTGCTTTGAAGTACTTTTTATTTCCAGCAAATACAATTTGCTGTACACCGGCACCGGTGATTTTCGTCCACATGCTTCGCCGGCTACTAATTTGTACTCTAAACCATCTTCGCTCCATGCAGGAATTTGTTCTTTATCGACATGAAAAAATGCAGGTTCCATTTGTTCCAGTTCTTTTGGCAATGCCACCCAAATCTGCAACCCATGCATTGATTTATCGGAATGTCGTAAATACTCCGGTGTACGTTCTGAATGAACAATACCTTTGCCGGCCGTCATCCAATTGACTGCACCGGGACTGATCTCCATTTCAGTTCCCAAGGTATCACGATGCATAATGTTTCCTTCAAACAAAAACGTAAGAGTGGAAAGACCAATATGCGGATGCGGCATTACATCAAAATTTTCCCGTTCATTTAATTTCACCGGACCCATATGATCAATATAAATAAACGGACCAACCATTCGCTTTTGCCGGAAGGGCAACAAGCGGCCTACCATAAACTTTCCAATGTTTACCGCCCTTTCTTCAATGATGAGATCAACATTTGACATATAGGTATTTTTAATGATGACAGAACAAAACACGATTTACTCCCTTAAATGTAAGGAAGGTTTTCAACTTTCTGTTTGGCGGTTTTGTTTCAGGTAAACAATGTATCCAGTTGTGGATCGGTAAAATCCTTCACGCACATCAATACATGATCCAAACCATCAAATTCATGTGCTTCATGTAAGGTTGTAAGTACAACCGCTTTCATGCCTGCACGCTTTGCACTTTCCACTCCTTTGGGCGAATCTTCAAACACGATACAATTGACAGGTTCTACATGCAAACGTTCAGCACAGGTTAAAAACGTTTCGGGATCAGGCTTGCTTACGGCTACATCATCGGCACTTACGAGTGCTGAAAAATAATGACGGATATGCAGATTATCCAATACAAAATCAATATTGAACATAATGGCAGCGGAACCAATCGCCATTTTAATTGCTTGCTGATTTGCCTTTTCCAGAAATGCATCCAGGCCGGGTAACAATTTCAAATGCGGTTTAAATGCAACCTGGTAATGACGTTCTTTTTCAAAACTCATTTCCCGTTTTTCATCTTCACTGAAACGACCCGGAAACATACGCTCCAGCAACTCATCGTTTTTGCCATAACATTCTTCTTTCATTCGTTCCATCGAGATATTTGCACCCAGCCCGTTGAGGATACCATGCCATGCTTTGATATGATAGTGCATATCATCGATCATTGTTCCATTCAAATCAAATAAAAACGTTTTCGTTCCACCCATTCTTTTATATTTTTCAGTCTATATACCAAAAAAACGATCGCCCATGCAAATCAACAAAAGATTTTTACATGAGCGATCGATAACTATAAAATACTGCTATGCTCTTTTACCAGAACTTCACATACAATGCAGCAAGGATAAACAATGTACATACGATCATCACAATAATAGAGGGCTTGAGCTTAAACATTTCCTTATCTAATTCAAATGCCTTCGGATTCACTTTCGGACCACCCAAACTGATAGCGATCATCACAGCCATTGTAAAGAAGAAAGCCCAGCCCATATTAATGAGGAACGGAATCTGGTACACCAATTCTCCTTTTTCATTTGGCGTTTGAAACGCAGTATAAAGCAGTGTTTCATGACCAAATAACGGCACAGCACCTAATTTAAAGAAGATCGACATTGCCAACCCTGTAATTAAACCTGCTACTGCCGCAGTGCCGGTTGTACGTTTCCAGAACATACCAAGGATGAACATGGCAAATACACCCGGGCTGATAAAGCCGGTGTACTCCTGTATAAATGTAAATCCACCTTTACCACCAATACCTAACATATCCTGCCATTCAAAAACAACTGCAATTAAAATAGAAACAAATGCAGCCATGCGTCCTATCCACACCATTTGCTTCTCATCGCCGGTGTTGTAATTTCCGGCAGGTAACGATGCCGCATCTGCAGCCGGTTTCTTTTTAAAATACTTCATGTAAATATCCAATGTAAAGATGGTGCCGATACTGTTCAGCTTACCGGCAAGTGATGCCACGATTGCAGCTGTTAACGCAGCAATTGCCAATCCTTTTAAGCCAGATGGTAAGAAGCCTAGAATGGCAGAGTAGGCATCATCCATTCCTCTTAATTCCTGTAAGTGTCCGTTTTGATGTAACACGTATGCAGCAATACCCGGCAACATTACAATGATGGGCATAAGTAATTTCAAAAATCCTGCAAATAAAATTCCTTTACGTGCAGTATCTAAATCGGCACCCAATGCACGTTGTGTGATATATTGGTTACAACCCCAGTAATTCAGGTTCACGATCCATTGACCGGCAAAATACATTGCAATACCAGGCAAAATGAGATACTTGTTAATATCTTCCTGCGATGAAGCTTCTGTTGGTTTTTTGAGGATCATATGGAAGTGATCCGGTGCCTGTGTCATCAATGTTTTAAAACCTGCAATGGCATCTTTTCCTAATCCAAATTTTTCACTTACGATGGTCAATGCAAAATAAATAGTTGCAAACCCACCAATGATCAATACCGCTACCTGTATTACATCTGTATAACCGATCACCTTCATACCACCCAATGTAATGATGAGTGAGAATACAGCCAGGGCAATCATTACGGTATGCAAATATTCCGGCCCGATCAAACCACTGATTGCGATAGCGCCTAAATACAAAATAGAAGTAAGGTTTACAAACACATACAGCAGCAACCAGAAAATAGCCATGATCAGCGATACGGTTTCATTATACCTCGTTTTCAAAAACTGAGGCATGGTGTAGATCTTATTTTTCAGATACACCGGCATAAACCAAACTGCAATAATGATCAGTGCTAATGCAGCTATCCATTCGTAAGCTGCTACTGCAATACCTACAAAATAACCGTTACCACTCATGCCGATAAATTGCTCAGCCGAAATATTGGATGCAATTAACGATGCACCAATTGCCCACCATGTGAGTGAACCTTCAGCTAAAAAGTAATCATGTGATGCGGAGATGGTGGCTTTCTTCTTTTTATTGTACACCCAGTAACCATAACCGGCAACGAGGATAAAATAAAACACGAAGATGAGGATGTCTAAGCCTGATAAACTGTTCATTAGCAAGTTTTACGTTTTGAAAAAATTGGATGGCTATTTAAAAGAATTAAATCTATGAATAAAAACAATTGAATGGTCTACTTATAGAAAACTTGATTCCAGCGCAGTTCATTTTTGAACTGATAGAGGTCGGTCTGCTTTCCAATACGCACATACTCGATGCCAGCCATCTCTGCAAAATCTTCCATGTGCTCAGCAGTAAGATTCTGACTGTAACCTGTATGATGTGCGCCACCAGCCAATATCCACGCAGCACAACCATCGTTCATGTTTGGATAGGGTTTCCACAATACACGTGCAACCGGAAGTTTTGGAAGATCAGCAACGGGTGCCACGGCTTCCACTTCGTTAACTAACATTCGGAAGCGGTTACCCATATCAACAACCGATGCATTGATGGCAGGACCTGCCGCAACATTAAATACCAGGCGTACGGGATCTTCTTTGCCACCAATACCCAGCGGATGAATTTCGCAACTTGGTTTTCCATCAGCAATGCTTTCGCAAATTTCAAGCATGTGCGAACCAAGCACTAACGGGTTCGCAGGATCGAAGTGATAGGTATAATCTTCCATGAAACTGTTACCACCTTTTAAACCGGTGCCCATCACTTTCATGGTGCGTACCAACGCTGCTGTTTTCCAATCACCTTCACCTGCAAAGCCATAACCCTTACCCATCAAACGTTGTGAAGCAATACCCGGCAGCTGTTTCATGCCATGCAGGTCTTCAAATGTATCGCTGTATGCTTTGTAATTTCCCTGCTCAAGAAAATACAGCATACCTAATTCAATGCGTGCAGCATCACGCAGCGATTGATATTGGTTGCCATCTTTCTTTAACGAAGCAACTACATTGTAGGTATCAAAATATTCCTGTGTGAGTTTGTCAACATCGGCATCACTTACTTCATTGATCACTTTTACGAGATCGCCAATGCCATGTGTATTCACACTGTAACCGAATTTCATTTCAGCTTCCACTTTATCACCATCGGTTACGGCAACATAACGCATGTTATCACCAAAACGAACAATACGTGCACCTTGCGAATCGTGCCAGCCTGCAGCCGCTCTTGCCCATACGTTAATGCGATCCAATACATTCGGATCCTGCCAATGACCAACCACTACTTTACGCTTCAACTTCATGCGGCTCATAATGAAACCAAATTCTCTGTCGCCATGTGCACTCTGGTTGAGGTTCATGAAATCCATATCAATTTCACTCCATGGAATATCACGGTTGAATTGTGTATGCAAATGAAGCAATGGCTTGTGGAGGATGTTCAATCCCCTGATCCACATTTTTGCCGGTGAAAATGTATGCATCCACGTAATGATGCCGATACAATTCTTTGCTGCATTTGCTTCAGCGCAGATGGCATATATTTCTTCGGATGACTTGACGGTTGGTTTAAACACAACGTTTACAGGAATAACGGCGGCATCGTTGAGCGAACCTGCAATTTCCTGTGAGTGTGCTGCCACTTGTTTTAATGTTTCTTCACCGTACAGGTCCTGGCTGCCTGTAACAAACCAAACTTCTAAATTTTTAAATGCTTTCATTTTTATAATTATATCTGTGATCAATTGAATATTTGCTTCTTCACTCCCCTTTAGGGGATGGGGGCTTTTATTGTCCGTAATAACTATCCGGACCGTGTTTACGTTCGAAATGTTTTTGACGGATCGAATCTTTTAACCGTGGAGCATTGGGATTGATTTGCTCAGTCAACAATGCAGTTTGAGCAATAAACTCCAGCACCGCACTATTGTGTACTGCTTTGTTTGCATTCTTACCCCAGGTGAATGGTGCATGATTGCCCACTAAGATCATTTCCACTTCTTCATAACTTAATCCACGGTCTTTAAAACAATTGATGATCTGAAAACCTGTTTCGTATTCGTAATTGCCTTTGATCATGTCATCGCTCATGGGAGCAGCGCAAGGGATATCAACGGTGTTATAATCGGCATGCGTTGTGCCGAAGATGGGAATATCCCGTTGCGATTGTGCCCATGCTGTTGCATACGTTGAATGTGTGTGAACAATACCGCCGATCTTTTCCCAATGTTTGTACAACACTGCATGTGTTTTGGTATCAGATGAAGGGCGATAAGAACCTTCAACTGTGTTGGCATCAAAATCAACGATCACCATTTTATCTGGACTGAGCTCTTCGTAAGGAACCCCACTTGGTTTAATAGCGAATACGCCTAAATTTCTGTCAACAGCACTTACGTTACCGAATGTAAACAATACCAATCCCAGTTTCGGTAACTGCATATTTGCTTCATATGCTTCTTCCTGTATGTGACGATACTTACTCATAAATTATATTGTTATTGAAGCTGAGCGCATTTATTGTTTGGTTTGCTTTTCCATAAACGCTCCCACTTCTTTATATTTTTCATAACGGCGACGGTAAACCGCTGCACGATCTGCATTGGGATGATATTCTGCATCAAAGCCCTGTCCCATCGCCTGCATCGCATCTTCTACTTTATTATACACACCGCCAACAGTTGCTGCAAACATCGCTGCACCTAATGCACAGGTTTGTTCACTCTTATGAATTTTAATGGGCATGTTCATTACATCCGCCATCATTTGCATAATGAACGGTGATTTTTTTGCCACTCCACCCAAACCAATTAATCCTTTCACAGAAATACCCTGCTCAACAAAACGTTCAACAATTGCTTTCGCTCCAAAACAAGTTGCTTCCACCACTGCTCTGAACATTCGCACTGCATCAGTTCCTAAATCAAGCCCGGTAATAGATGCGGTGAGGAATTGATTGGCATCAGGTGTTCTTCTTCCATTGAACCAATCAACCGCCAGTTCACTGTATTCATCTATTTCTAATTGTGCTGCCAGCTTGCTTAGTTGCGGAATGATCGCATCTTCTGTTTCAGCAATGAGTTTTGCTTTTGTTGCATCATCAACCAATGTTGATTGCAATAAGATCTGTTGCAATGGCCAGGTGAGTAAACGTTTGTACCAGGCGTATGCATCACCAAATGCAGATTGACCAGCTTCTAAACCGATCATACCGGGAATAACGGAGCCGGGCACTTGTCCGCAAATTCCTTTGATCAATTTTCCTTCCACATCTTGCACCGGTGCTACCATCATATCACAAGTTGATGTACCCATTACTTTGCTTAAGTAATAGGGTTCAATCTGTCCGCCAACTGCACCCATATGAGCATCGTAAGCACCCACACCAATCATAGTTGTTTCAGGCAAACCTAAACGGGTTGCCCATTCTTTTGTGATTGTTCCTACTGGTTGATCAGCAGGATATGTGTCTTTGAACAAACGATCCGTAAAGCCATCAAGCAATGGATCTAATGAAGCAAAAAATTCATTGGGAGGTAACCCGCCCCACTCTTTTGCCCATAATATTTTATGACCCGCAGAACATACACCACGTTTCATTTGATGCACATCCGTTCCTCCCGATAATAAAAAAGGAATCCAATCGCAATGTTCTACAAAAGAATAAATGCTGTTACGCACTTTTTCATCTGCCCGTAATACACGCAACAGTTTTGCCCAGAACCATTCGCTTGAATAAATACCACCGACGAATTGCAGGTAATTGGTCTCAAACTTTTCAGCATGTGCATTGATCTCTGCTGCTTCACCCACACCGGTATGATCTTTCCACAACACAAACATGGCGTTGGGATTTTCTTCAAAACCGGGTGTTAATGCCAATGGTGTTCCTGTTTTATCCACTGCAACAGGAGTTGATCCTGTTGTATCAACAGAAAGTGCTTTCACTTTTGAAGCTACATCAGCTCCAACCTTCGCCACACATTCTTTAATGGTTGCTTCCAGTCCTTCCACATAATCCAACGGATGCTGACGAAACTGGTTTTCGTTCATATTGCAGTACAACTGCTTTTTCCAGCGGGGATAATAAAACACCGATGAAGCAAGTTCTTCACCATTGGCTGTATTCACAATAATGGTTCGTACAGAATCTGATCCGTAGTCAACACCAATTACATAAGACGCTTCACTACTCATACATTCACTTTATAAAATCAGTTAACGGAAATTTTGTACTTGGTTACGGTATGATATTTTTCACCCGGCTTTAATAAGGTTGATGGAAATGATGGCTGGTTGGGCGAATCAGGGAAATGCTGTGTTTCCAAACAAAGACCGGTACGGAGATTAATCGCTTTGCCATCACTTGTTTTGAGAGAACCATCTAAAAAGTTACCTGAGTAAAACTGCAGACCGGGTTCAGTTGTGAATACTTCCAACTTACGACCGCTTACAGAATCCGATAAAGTAGCAACCAGTTCAAGATCGCTTCCTGTACGTGTTAATACAAAGTTGTGATCGTAACCACCTTCAACAGCAACAATGCGTTCACCAATTTTATGTGGTTGTAAAAAGTCGAACGGCGTTCCTTTTACATCTTTCAATTCGCCGGTTGGAATTAAGCCTGCATCAACAGGAGTATATTTATCTGCATTGATTTGCAGTTGATGATCAAGGATGGTATTGTTAACATCACCTGTTAAATTGAAATAACTATGATTGGTGAGGTTCACTACCGTTGTTTTATCTGTTTCAGCTATGTATTCGATCAGTAATTCATTCTCATCCGTCAATGTGTAAACAACAGTGATGTTGAGATTACCGGGATAACCTTCTTCCCCATCTTTACTTAAATAGGTAAGCGTTAATGAAGCGGTACTGTCGGCGGGTGTTGCATCCCACACTACTTTATCATAACCTTTGTTACCACCATGCAAATGGTTCGCCCCATTATTTGTTGCCAACTGGTACATTGCTGTATCAATTTTAAATGTTCCTTTTGCAATACGGTTGCCATAGCGGCCGATGATTGCACCGAAGTAAGGAGGCGGTGTTAAATAACCACTTAAACTATCGAAACCTAACACTACATTACTCTTGTTACCGGTTTTGTCAGGCGTGATCCATGAAGTAACGATACCGCCATAGGTAGTGATCTTAACCTGTACACCATTTGCATTGGTTAATGTGTAGAGATCAACGGGCTTGCCGTCGGCTTCGCCCCAGCTTTCTTTTGTAATTTTTTCGTTCATTGGTTGGTTGGTTTGTTTACTGCCGTTTTCGCAGGCGGCGAGCACGGCCGTGGCAATTGTAAACAATAAAACTACATGTTTCAAACGCATGATTTATTTGGTTTTTATTTTTTTATGATAGACAAACTGTTCATTATTTCAGCATTTGTATCCGTAACACTGCAAAGGAATTGGGAGTTGCATTATAATTAATGATTTTTCCTTTAACCGGAATCACCGATTCTGCAGGAGCAATTCGAAGTGGCTGCTCAATAGAATTAACAATGCTGAGGTCATTCCCCTGCAATATGGTTACTCCAGCTTGCGCAGCCAGCTTTTTTACTCCTGCAACCGACAGATCAACTTTTTGCGATTTGCCCGATGCATTCACAATCTTAATCACCAGTTCATTTGTGGCCTCATCCATTACCGCAGAAGCATACAAACTATCCTGGCCCGCCACTGCTTCGTTTTTAAACGTAAGCGGCACTACCTTCGAACCCTTGTTACGTGAAAATAATTTTTGCACGTAATAGTTGGGTGTACCGTATGCACGCACATTATCTACCCAAATAAGATCAGGTGCCCATTGCCAACCTTCTACATGTGCAAACAGCGGTGCATACGATGCCATGTGTACTACATCTGCATTGCGTTCAAGTCCTGTAAGAAAGGCGGCTTCGCTGATGGCTGCCAGCAGATTGTTGCGTGTAGTGCCTGAAGTTTTATCTACATGCGAAGCATACTCACCGGCAAACACTTTTACATTGCTGCGGGGATATGCATCATATCGTTTTGCATTGGATAAAAACCATTCGGGACTGCGGTAATAATGTTCATCAATAAAATCAACATTCATTTTTCGTAATGCTGTATTTAGCAGATCAAACCGATCACCATCAGGTGCTGTACCCGAACTGGTGATGATTTTGATCTCCGGGTATTTTTCCTTCAACGCTTTTTGAAAAATGGCCAGGCGTTCCAGGTATTGTGGTCCCCAGTTTTCATTACCAATACCAATCATCTTCAAATGAAAAGGTTCAGGATGTCCCATTTCTGCACGCTTCTTTCCCCACGTAGTTGTGATATCACCATTGGCAAATTCAACAAGGTCCAATGCATCCTGCACATACGGATCAATTTGGTCAAGCGGTACCAATTCAGCTGAATTAAACTGGCAAGCCATCCCACAGTTGAGAATGGGTAACGGCTCTGCACCAATATCTTCGGCCAATTGAAAATATTCGAAGAAACCCAAACCAAACGTCTGGAAATAATCAGGAGTAGAGCGATGCGGGAACTCAATGTTCCAACGGTTCATGATTAACTGACGCTCTTCGATCGGGCCAATGGTTTTTTTCCATTGATAACGATTCGAAAGATCGAAACCTTCTACAATACAACCGCCGGGGAAACGAATAAAGCCGGGCTTCATATCGGCGAGGAGTTGAATCATATCGGCACGCATACCTCCGGGCCTTTTCATCCAGGTATCTTCCGGAAAGAGTGATATCATATCCATGTCAACAGTACCTGTTCCTTCAAACCAAATACGGCACCGTCCTTTGTAAGCTGTATCAGTTGATTGAAAACTTTGTGCAAGTTTACTCCACTGTTCACCGGTTGCTTTTACATCCATTGCAGTACTGCCGATGATCTCATTTTTTGAATTGAGTAATTCAACATGCAGCCTGATGTTTTGTGCCGACGTACGATACAGTACTGAAAAATCGTAACGCAGATTTTTCTTGATCCCCATACCACGAAAGCCTTCATTGGTGATGCTGAGTTGTTCTTTGTTGGCATTGTTCAACTGTACACGCAAAAACCTTGGATTGGCAAGATTTGTTCCCTGCCTGTTTTGCACCGTAACAGCACCTTCCACAAATGGTTTTTGTGCAAGCTTCCAACCCATCAATGGTTTGAAAAATTCAAACGAACGATTCTTGATCAGTTCAGCATAAATACCACCATCGGCACCAAGGTTAATGTCTTCGAAAAATACACCCCACATATTGGGTTGCACATCGGCCACCGGTTGGTTTGCCTGAATTATAAATGTTTTCTTTTCCTGTGCCGGCAACAAACCCATCACAGCAAATGCAATAACGCCGGAGAAAAGATATTTTTTTAGCCGCATCACAAACTGATTTATTTAAGTGCCAGCACTACTACAGAAAATGGCGGCAACTGAATTTCCAGTGTATTGCCGTTAATTTTTGCATTGGTAAATGCAACGGGTTGAATTTTTGTTGGCTGATCGAACGAGTTGTAATCCTGTAATTTTTTAGAAGTGAGAATACGACCGGTTACACCGCTGTATTTTTCACCACGCAGATCGATCTTAATGGTTTGTGTTTTTGATGCATCAATATTTACCAATGAAATATGTGTTACCCCTGCTGCATTTTTTGATGCTGATACAGATACGGCCGGTAATTTTTCATTCCCGAATACATAATCGTTGCTGGTAAGCGAAACAGGCAGCAAGGTAGCATCCTGGTGTACGTTGTACATTTCCATTACATGATAAGTAGGAGTCAGCAACATTTTTTCTTTGTTGGTAAGAATCACTGCCTGTAACACGTTTACAGTTTGCGCAAGGTTGGCCATCCGCACACGTTCAGCATGATTATTAAAAATGTTGAGTGTTACGCCGGCGATCATTGCATCACGAATGGTATTTTGCTGAAACAGGAAACCGGGATTGGTGCCGGGCTCAACATTGTACCAACCGCCCCACTCATCAACTACCAGTGCGACCTGCTTGCGTGGATCATATTTATCCATGATGGTGCTGTGGCGTTTTACCAACTCATCCATAAACAACGCCGATTTCATCGTAGCAAAATACTGCTGCTCTGAAAAATCAGTTGCAGATCCTTTTTCAGTCCACTTTACAGTGGTGTAGTGATGCAGGGCCACGCCTTCCATCATGTTATGCGGAATGTCACGCATCAATACTTCTGTCCAGTTGTAATCACTTCCATTTGCACCGGATGCAACACGGAATTTTTGTTTGTCATCGCCCCAATCGGCCATGTAAGTTGCATACTGCCTGTAAATATTTGCATAGAATTCCGGTTTCATATTTCCTCCGCAACCCCAGGCTTCGTTACCAACGCCCCAGATATTTACATTCCATGGAGTAGTTCGTCCATTCTCTACACGCCATTTGCTCATGGGACTTGTGTTAGGCTTTCCATTTACATATTGTTGCCAATCGGATAACTCCTGTACGGTTCCACTACCCACATTACCAGCCAGGTAAGGTTCTGCACCAATGAGTTCACACATATTTAAAAAATCGTGTGTACCAAAGCTGTTATCCTCTGTTACACCACCCCACCAGCGGTTTACAATAGATGGACGGTTTGCTTTTGGCCCCACACCATCTTTCCAATGATAGGTATCGGCAAAACAACCGCCCGGCCAGCGAAGGTTGGGTACTTTTAGTTTTTTGAGGGCCGCAATAATATCGTTGCGTACGCCATTTGTATTCGGAATTACTTTATTGGTATCGCCCACGTAAAACCCATCGTAAATACAGGCACCCAGGTGTTCTGCAAAATGCCCGTAAATATGTTTACTGATTTTTACTTTTCCCAGATCGGCATTGAGCACCGCATGATTCTGAGAAAACAAAGAAACGCTGAATAGCAAAGTGAACAGAAGAACGATCTGTTGTTTGGCAGCAATACGCATAGTTAAAGAGTTTAAAAGTTGTGCAATCAGAAACCGAATATAAAACCATTTTTCAATTAATTGTCATTTGTACATTTATTTTTTTAAACCATTCCTCTTTTCTTACCTTTAAAACCAGGAGATTGCTGTTTCACTATCTTTAGCCATCTTTTACCGTTATGACAAAATATCAAAAACAAACCCGCTTGCTGATTGCAGTCGATTGTATTGTATTCGGGTTTGATGGTCAGCATCTTAAGATCCTTCTGATCAAACGTGGATTTGAACCCAAAAAAGATCACTGGAGTTTAATGGGCGGTTTTGTGCAGGCAACCGAGAGCTCCGACCAGGCGGCAACCCGGGTGTTGAAGCAACTCACAGGGCTTGACGGGGTTTACCTGGAACAGTTTCATACATTTTCATCGCCCGACAGAGATCCCATTGAACGGACAGTATCGGTTGCTTACTTTGCCCTGATTGATATACATCAATATGAACGCCAGATCAGTGAAGATTACCATGCTGAATGGTTTTTGCTGAATGATATACCGGAACTAATTTTTGACCACGATGAGATGATTGCTATGGCCAGGCAAAAGCTGAAATACAAAGCAGCTGCCCACCCTATCTTGTTTGAATTACTTCCTGAAAAGTTTACACTGCCTTTGTTGCAGAATATGTTTGAAGAAGTGTACGAAACGAAATTTGACAAAGGAAATTTCAGCCGGAAAATAATGTCGACCAGTTTATTGGTGAAACAAAAAGACAAAGACAAACTCAATTCCAAAAAGGGAGCGTTTTACTATAAGCTGGATAAGAAACACTACAAGAAAAATTTCCATAAGGTGTTGAACATAATCCCTAACCTGAACGATCTGCTGTAACAGCCCTCTTCATAAATAACGATTTGTTCATACTCCGCTATTTGAAAAACTTAAAAATGGCAGTATCTTCTGTGAAAATTCACACATGAACTGGCCCGTGCTTATTATTATCGGAATTGCATTGACGGCTTTACTAGTATTTCTTATTCGCCGAAACATAAAAGACGAAGAAGAATTTGAAGAACAAATAAAAAATGATTACCACAAATCAAAAAATGAAGAAGGGGATGTTGATGCCGACAATGTGTTGAAATAATTCCATCTGCTGCTTTACTTATTGTTTGCCCTGGTAAAAATCAAGTACTCTTGTACGGAAGCTATATTCATAATGCGTTTGTACAAGATTGATCTTTGTGCGGTCCAGATTGTTTTTAGCGATCAGGAATTCTGCAGCATTGATCACTCCGCTTTCGAATCGTACTTCGGCTGCACGAAATGATTCTTCGAAATTCGATAGTTGCTCTTTCAACATTGCATACCGGTTGTACGATGCCTGCATGTTGAGCCATGCCTGTTCAATATTTTGTTTCAACTGGTAATTTGTATTTTCTGCATTCAGTTGCGTATTCTTTAACTGCAGCTTTGCCTGCCTTACCCGGTTCTTTGTTTGCAGGTTATTAAAAATGGGTATCTGCATGTTTACCCCTGCAAAAAAACCAAGGTTGTTTTCCATTTGTTTAAAATAACTGACACCCGTTGTTGAAAAATTCTGCATCTCTTTGTACACAGGTGTTCGTGCTGAACCATTTTTAACATAATCGCCTGTTGTGATTTCTGAGATAGTTGTTGGCACCAGTCGTGTAAATAAACTGGAATAACTGCTACCAGCACTTGCGCCCAAACTGATGGTTGGATAATAGCCGCTTTTTGCGATCTGAATATTTTTTTCAGCACTTTTTACACGATATTCATTTGCTTTTACCAACGACATGTAATCCATTGCTGCCGCAATTACTTCCGCTGACGTTTGTGCATAAAACGTTTCGGTTAACTGAACGCTTCGTTCCAACTGCAGACCTCCTTCGTACGGTATGTTCATCAACTGGCAAAGTACAAGTTTCGATTGCTGCAAACTGTTTTCAAGATTCACAATATTGACTTGTTCACTCGCCATTTGTCCTTTCATATCCGTGAGCTGAAAATTACCGGCCGATCCTTCTTTCACCAACACGTCCATGCGTTCGATCTGTTTTTGGGTTACCTGCAGTTGTGTACGGGATACATTGAGTACATCCTCATTCACCAGCACCTGCATATACGCCAGTATCACATTTAATACAAGATTGTCTTTGGCCTGCTTGTAATCGAATGCAGCTGCCTTGTGAGAAAAGTTAGTTTGCTGAATTAGATTCTGTAAACGCATACCATTGAATAAGATCACGCCTGCGTCGAGTCCGGCATTAGACGATGATAATTGATTGTTGGTATATGTATTTGTAATAGGATCAACATTCCGTCCAAAGTTGTTGCCATAATTCCAGCGGCTGTTAACGTTGGGCAGTAAATTCATCTTTGCCTGATTTTTATCTACCTCTGCCGATTGCATTTGCAAACCTGTTTGCTGTACAAGAATATTTCTGCTCATTGCCGTATCAATACACTGCTGCAAACTATACTGCTGTGCTGTTGCAAATAATCCATTTAGTATAAAACATAGTATGAAACTAAAGATGCGCATGACTCTTATATTAATTGTTTACCTGTTGTTCAATTCTTCCATCGAGCAAATGAATGATGCGTGATGCATACGCTGCATTCTTTTCGCTGTGTGTTACCTGTATGATGGTTACCCCTTCTTTATGCAATTCTTTAAACAGTTTCATGATCTCCTCGCCCTGTTTGGAGTTGAGGTTGCCGGTGGGCTCATCGGCCAGAATGAGCTTGGGTTTGGAGATCAATGCACGTGCAATACCAACCAGTTGCTGCTGTCCGCCGCTTAGCTGTGTTGGGAACAGATCCTTCTTACCAACAATATTGAACCGGTCGAGCATATCTGCCACCATTGCTTTGCGCTCGCTGCTTTTCACATCCTGGTACAGCAACGGCGTTTCAATATTTTCATACACCGTCAGTTCGTCTATTAAATGATATTGCTGAAATACAAACCCGATGTATTGTTTGTACAACTGGCTGCGTTGTTTCTCTTTGATCTTATGTACTTCTTCGTGCAGGAAACGGTATTCGCCTTCATCAAATCCATCCAGCATTCCAATTACATTCAGCAAGGTTGATTTTCCTGAGCCTGATGGGCCCATGATCGAAATAAATTCGCCTTCTGAAATCTGCAGGTTGATATCTTTTAAAAGATACGTCTTGTTGCCGCCTGTGTTTACCCATTTAAAAATATTGTTCAGTTGTATCATTTGTTTTCTGTTTATTCTGTTCTGAGTGATTTTACAGGATTTGCTGTCGCCGCTTTAATAAATTGAAAGCTCACTGTGATCAATGCAATTAATACCGACAACACAGCAGCACCCGCAAACACCCACCAGCTGATATCAATACGATATGCAAACTGCTGTAACCATTTGTTCATGGCTAACCATGCCAGCGGTGCTGCCAATACAAATGCGATGACAACCAGTTTTATAAATTCAGAAGAAAGCAGCAGGCTGATGCTTGACACGGATGCGCCTAATACTTTCCGCACACCTATTTCTTTGATACGCTGTCGTGCAGAATAAGCCGACAATCCAAACAAACCCAGGCATGCCAGCACAATTGCCAATACAGAAAATAAATGAAATATTTTACTTATTCGTTTTTCCGACTCATACATTCGTTGATAATCGCTATCCATAAAACGATACGCAAAAGGCCGATGTGGGGCAATTGCTTTCCATTTTTTTTCAATGGCCGCAATAGTTGCAGCAGTATTTGTGCCATCGGTTTTTACCAGAGCAATGTTTGCCCAATCGGAAGGAAATAATACCAACGGTTTTATTTCTGTATGGAGTGATGCAAAATGAAAATCTTTCACTACGCCTTTTACTTCACCGGGTCTGCTCTCGTCGAGAAACATTTTCTTGCCAATTGCTTCTTCTGCTGTCCAACCCAAGGCCCTTGCTGCCGACTCATTCAGAATGAAATGAAAATAACTTTTCGTGTAATCCTCATTGGAAGCATCTAAAACATCCTGTCTGGTTAAGTTCGCCCCTGCAATCAACTCCAGCCCGGTTGCTGCAATATAATATTCATCAATAGGGTTTGCGGTTACACCCATTTGTTTGGAAGCATCTGGTCCACTCATGTTATAACCACCGTTGATACGAACAGGTGATTCATAAGAAGCAGATACAACTTTTACAGAAGGAATCGACAACAACTCTGCTTTCAGTAATTCTTTTTTGCTGTTGAGTTTTCCATCCATATCAAGAATTACAACATTCTCTCTGTCATATCCAACCTTTTTTTGCTGGATCATCTGCAACTGATCCCTGATAATGAAAGTGGAAACAATGAGAAAAACAGAAATTACAAATTGAAAAACGATCAATCCTTTGCGGAGCATGGTACCCGATGCTGTATTTCGGAATGCTCCCTTCAACACTTTTGATGGCTGAAAGCCCGACAACATCAAAGTCGGATAGCTGCCTGCCAGTAAAGCAATTATTGTAACAAATAAAAATGCGATGCCCCAAATAACAGGATTTCCAAAAGCTGCATAATTTAATTGTGTTCCTGCCAGTTCATTAAAAGAAGGTAACACCGCCAGCATCAACAGAAAACTTAACAATACCGCAATCCCTGCCAATACAAATGATTCGCTGATGAATTGCCAGAATAATTGTAACCGATATGCACCTAAAACTTTTCGAATCCCTACTTCTTTCGCCCTTTCGGAACTGCGTGCTGTACTGAGATTGATATAGGTAAAACAGGCGATCAGTAATATAAGAAGCGCAACGGCAATGATCATATAGATATACACAATGTTGCTGTTGGGTGTAAACGCATCGTAGGGCGAGTATAAATGAATTTTGGAGAATTGTTCCAGTTCGAAATTTAATTTAAAGTCACTTTTTCCATTTTCCTGCTTCATTAATGCATTGATCTTTTGCTGCAACGGCTGCAAAGAGGAAGCACTGTTCATCAACAGGTAGGTTGTATAATTTGCATTGCTGTATGTTTCTTCCTGCAACGGGCCAAACGAAGAAATCGATGCAATCATATTATACTGTATCTGCGAATTAGTTGGACAATCTTCTACAATACCGGTTACAACATAAGGATCGGCACCACTTCCAATCAACATTGCTTTCCCAACGGGATTTTCATCACCAAAATATTTTTTTGCGGTTGAAGCCGACAACACAAGCATCCTTGGTGCTTTTAACACATCGCCCTTTGCACCACTGATCAATTTAAAATCAAACACATTGAAAAAAGTGGAATCGACGAACAGAAAATTCTTTTCTTCAATCACTTTATCGTTGTACTTCACCAGACGTTGAGTGCCACTCATACGCACCCCATCTTCCACTTCAGGAAAACTGCGCTTAAACTCCGGAAACACTTTTGTGCTGGTGAAATTTCCTTTTCCTCCTCCATCACCAATTTTATAATCCATGATCACCCGTACAATTCTGTCGGCCTTTGTATGAAACCGGTCATAACTCAACTCATGATTGAGGTACAACACCAGCAGTAAACAACAGGTAAGGCCAAACGCAAGCCCGGTAATGTTAATAAACGAAAAGGCTTTGTTGCGTAGCAGGTTGCGCCAGGCGATTTTTAAATTTGTACGTATCATAACGATAAGGTTTATTCGGTTCGTAAACTTTTAACCGGATTTGCCAATGCTGCTTTTACAGCCTGCGAGCTTACCGTTAAAATGGCTATCACCAATGCAATTACAGCCGCTGCTGCAAACACCCACCATCCAATGCTAACCCGATAGGCAAAGTTTTGCAGCCATTGGCTCATGCCCCACCATGCCAGCGGTATCGCAAATACACAGGCTATCAATACAAGTTTCACAAAGTCTATACTGAGCATTTGTACAATACCGGGAACAGATGCACCCAATACTTTACGGATGCCGATCTCTTTGGTACGTTGCTCAGCCATATAGGTTGCAAGACCAAACAAACCAAGACAGGCAATCAATATTGCAAGAAATGAAAAAGAGAAAGCTACTTTACCAATGCGCTGCTCATCACGATACATCCTGTCGAATGACTCGTCAAGAAAGCTATATGTGAATGGCATACCCGGTGCCATTTTTTTAAAAGTTGTTTCAACCTGCGCCAATAGATTTTTCATATCCTTTGTTTCCACACGAAATGCAGTGGCCCATCTGTTATTGCCAAGCCGGAAACAAAGCGGACCAACATTCTTACGCAGCGACTCGTAGTTGAAATTTTTCACAACACCTATCACCGTATAAACTGTTGCATTCTGCCCGTCAGTTGTGTATAGCTTTTTACCAATCGGATCGCCGGGGCCAATTAATGCTGCTGTAGTTTCATTAATGATCAATGCGTTTGAATCGCCACCATATTGTTGGGAAAAGTTGCGACCCTTGATCACTTCCATTCCAAGTGTTGGAATGTAATCATAATCAATTCGCCAGTTCTGCATATTAAAACCATTTTTCTCTGTCATCACTGCTTCAGTTGACCATGTATTGTCGTTCCTTGATGAATTACTTACCGGTAAGAATCCGGCAAACGAAGCTGATTTTACATGGCTCAGCTTTGCAACTTCGGTTTTGAACGATTGAGCCGTAGATTGTTCCATTGATGGATTATCAACAATGAGTACCTGCTCTTTATTAAACCCGATCTTTGTTGTTTGGATATACTGTAATTGCTGATAAATTACAATTGTACCTGTGATAAGCAATATGGTTGTAAAGAACTGGAACACCACCAATCCGCTACGCAGGTTGCTCTTAGAAAAACCCGTATTGAGTTTTCCTTTTAATACAGCAATGGGTTTAAAAGAGGAAAGAAAAAAAGCAGGGTAACTTCCCGCCAAAAAACCAACTGCTACGGGTAATGCAAGAATGAATAAAAGTGAGCCTGGTTTCAGCAAAGCTGAAATATGAAACTCTTTTCCTGTAAGATCATTAAACCAATTTAAGGCCAGCCAGATGAAAAGCACTGCCAGCAGCAAAGAAATAAAACTTGTAAGTGTTGATTCTGCAAGAAACTGACGTACTAAATATTTTTTTTCTGCGCCCAGTACTTTCCTGATACCAACTTCTTTTGCCCTTGATGCAGAGCGTGCTGTAGACAGATTCATAAAGTTGATGCAGGCAATCAGTAAAATAAACAACGCTACTGCACCAAAAATATAAACATACTGTATACTTCCATTTACACCCAACTCTACACCCCGTTCTGAATGGAGATGAATATCTGTCAGCGGTATAAGTGAGTAAGACAGTCTGTTCCCGGTTTTCTCAAAATCTTTCATGCTTTCAATTTGCATAAACTGCTTTGCCTGTGGTAAAATATACTTATCAATTACCTGTACAAAGTTTTTTTCAAATGCTTTGTAATCAGTGCCCGGTTTTAAAACAATGTATGTATGAAAATTATGGCTTAGAAAATTGTTGAAGTTATAATCTACATTGTCCATGGACAAAAACATATCGAAGTTGAAATGAGAACTTCGTGGAATATCGTCAATAACAGCCGTTACTTTGTACGGTTTTGTCAGGTCATCGTTACACTCCATTGATTTACCAACAGCAGCAGCTACCGAACCAAAATATTTTTTTGCAGTTGATTCAGTAATCACCACTGTATTGGGCTCATTCAATGCTGTTTTTAACGTTCCGGCAAGCGGCGAAAATGTAAATACATCAAACAAAGTAGAATCAGCATACACTACACGTTCCTCTGTAATAAACTCATTTCCTTTTTTAAATAACTTACTTCCCTCGCTGGCATAAATTCTTGCAAACTGTTCAACTTGCGGATAGTCTTTCTTTAAAGTAGCCCCCATTGGATCGGCACTTACAGCCATGTTCAGATCAGTACCGCCAAAGCGTATATCGGAATTTATGCGATAGATACGATCCGCTTTTTCATGATACTTGTCGTAACCAAGTTCGTCAACAATGTAGAGTGTAATCAGAATAAAACAGGCAAGTCCGGATGCAAGACCAATGATATTAATGAGCGAAAATGTTTTATTCTTCAGCAGGTTTCGCAATGCGATCTTTATATAATTACTGAACATGATAATAAGGTTTAATGGTTGGCAAACGAGAGCAAATGACTATGGTTAATGGCTAAGTGGCTAATTATTCTACACCAGAATATTCTCTGTTACAGATTGACCATCGAGCATACGTATAATGCGGTGACTGTATTTTGCATCATGCTCACTATGTGTAACCATGATGATGGTTGTACCCTGCTCGTTCAAATCAGTTAACAATTGCATTACTTCATTCCCATTCGAAGAATCAAGATTTCCCGTAGGCTCATCGGCAAGAATAAGTTTTGGATTATTCACAACCGCACGGGCAACTGCAACACGCTGCTGCTGACCGCCACTCAACTGTTGCGGATAGTGATTGCGGCGGTGCATGATCTGCATTTTATCCAGTACCTCTTCTACTTTATTGTTCCGATCATCGGCCTTTACATTACAATAGATCAACGGCAGCTCTACATTTTCATACACCGTTAATTCATCAATGAGATTGAAACTCTGGAACACAAAACCGATATTTCGTTTGCGAAGATCGGCCCGTTTACGTTCGTTGAAACCAGCCACTTCAATTCCATTAAACAGGAAACTGCCACCATCGGCATCATCGAGCAGGCCAAGAATATTCAATAAGGTTGATTTGCCGCAACCGCTTGGCCCCATTACAGCCACAAACTCTCCTTCTTTCACTTCCATTGACAGCTTATTCAATGCCACAGTTTCTACTTCTTCAGTACGATAAAATTTTTCGAGATTGGTGATCTTTATCATTGACGTAAGGTTTTACAATTGAAAATAATTGAGTGGGCCGTGCAACAGAACATCGTTTGATGGCAGTTGTTTCAAGTTTAGCTCTGCAGCATTGCAGGTACGTTTGTTACTAACTGCAACAGATGTGACACCCAGTACACATAACAGTACAAATGCCATTATAATTATGATTTGCCTTTTCATGATCTACTTCTTTAAAATTAATTCCTGCATGTTACCGTAGTTCTCATAGCTGCTGGTAATTACTTTGTCACCGGGTTTCAATCCGCCCAACACTTCGTAGTAATCAGGATTCTGGCGACCAAGTTGAATATCTACTTTGTAAGCAACCGTTCCGCTTTCATTCAACTTAAAGATCCAGTTGCCACCTGTTTGCTGGTAAAAACCGCCTTTCGGTAAAAGAATCGCTTGTGTTTCTTCACTCAACGCCAAACGCACCTGTAATGTTTGTCCACGCCGGATACCTTCCGGAACTTTCTCTGCAAATTCCATATCAACCTGGAAACGCCCGTTGGTTACCTGTGTATATACTTTTTTAATTTTCAGTTGATAGGTTTTACCTGCCACATCACAATTGCCAAGCAAACCAGCAAACACACGGCTGATATAATGTTCATCAATATCAACACGAAGTTTGTAACCGCTCATCACATCGATCTGTCCGAGACGCTGTCCCTTATTTTTATTCTCCCCTATTTCTGCATCAAGCGATGTTAACTGTCCGTCAACCGGTGCACGAACTATGAGGTCGCCCACTTTTTTGCGCATCAATGCCAGTGTGCGTTTCATTTGCTGGTAACTTTCACCCATCTGATCAACCTGTTGCTTCATACTTGTGGCATCAGTTTTCATGATCTGTTCGGTTAATTTTTTACGGCGCAACTGGTAATCATATAAGTTTTTACTGCTTTGAAATTCCTGCAGGCCAATTACTTTCTGCTCATACAATTTTTTATTTAGGATGTACACTCGTTCAGCTTCTTTTAATGCATTGTCAACTTCTGCATCCTGGTTCTGACGGTTAATTGAATTTTGTTCAGCATTATTTTTACTGATCTGCATTTGGGTCAACACATTAAACACCTGTGTTTCCTGGTTGGCGAGTTGCAGTTCCAGGTCTGTATTGGATAAACGAAGGATGGGTTGATCTTTCTTCATCATTGCACCATCTTCCACAAATTTTTCTTCTACCCGTCCGCCTTCCATTGCATCAAGGTAAATTGTGCTTTCGGGTAACACCACACCATTCAATGTAATAAACTCATGAAAGGCTGCTGTTTTAATTTCGCTGATGCTGATGCGTTCTGTATCAACATTCAACTTTGATTTTCCCGAAGTAAAATAAACACTCGCAGCAATCAATCCAACAATGGCGGCAACACCGGCAATGGTTAGAATGCGTTTTGTATTCCATTTCTTCTTTTCAATAACTCTGTCCATGTAAAACGATTTCCGGTAATGATTTTAATAACCTGCTCTCTTGACGTTGAAAGTTACCCCGATGTTACAAGCAGCGTAACTTTTTAAACCAACGAATTCAATTGTGAACATGCAAGACCCGACAACACCGTGCCAATAGCCTAAATCGTTGGTTTTCATCAAACTTGTTCATTACCTGTAACAAAAGTGTACGGTTTTGATACAGCAGGTGTACGGTTTTGATACAGTTGTTTGGCGATGCAATTTTTATTTAGAATTAGTTGTCAATAGTTTATGAATATGGTAAACTTGTGGTAGAGAACGTACTGCTATGGATACAAACAGTACGATCGAAATCAAACGAATGAACTTAAGAAACTCCTGGATATTGATCATTGATGATGATACGGATGTACTCACCGCCGTACGCTTACTATTGAAAACAGAAGTAAAAGAAGTGGTAACTGAAAAAAATCCGGAAAACATTCGTCATCTGTTAGCCAAACAAAACTTTGACCTGATACTGCTTGATATGAATTTCAACAGCACGATCCATACCGGTAATGAAGGATTGTACTGGCTGAAAAAAATAAAAGAACAAACGCAACACCCGGCCGTGATCATGATCACTGCTTATGGCGATATTGATCTGGCTGTACGTTCCTTGAAAGAAGGGGCGGCCGATTTTGTGATAAAGCCCTGGCACAATGAAAAACTGCTTACCACCATCCGTGAAGCATTAACAAAAAAAGAAGCAAGTACCTCTTCAACTGCAGTACCGGTATATGCTACCAGTAAAACAGTTGTGGGTGAGAGTGCAGCCATGAAAGATATTTTTGTGAAGATCGAAAAAATTGCACCTACCGATGCCAATGTGTTGATACTTGGAGAGAACGGCACCGGTAAAGATTTGGTGGCGCATGCAATTCATCAGCAATCATTGCGTGCAAGCAAACCATTTATAAAGGTGGATGCAGGCGCATTAACGGAAACTTTATTTGAGAGCGAATTGTTCGGTCATAAAAAAGGAGCTTTCACCGATGCACGTGAAGAACGCATTGGCAGGTTTGAATCTGCAAACGGCGGAACATTGTTTTTGGATGAGATCGGCAATATCAGTTTACAACAACAGGCGAAATTGTTATCGGCTTTGCAAAACAGGCAGATCATAAAACTGGGGAGTAATGAACCCATACCGGTCGATATCCGTTTGATCTGTGCTACCAATCTTCCCTTGGCGGAACTGGCGAATGAAAATCGTTTCAGGAAAGATCTTGTGTATCGTATCAACACAGTTGAAATTACACTACCGCCGCTGCGTAAACGGAAAGAAGATATTCCGTTGCTGGCACAACATTATGTAAAAGTATATGCAGAGAAGTACATTAAACCCAATATTCAGTTATATAAAAAAGCAGTTGACAAACTGGTGGAACATCCATTCCCGGGTAATGTGCGGGAACTGCAATACAGTATCGAACGGGCTGTGATCATGACAGAAGGCGACATTCTTTCTGCAAGTGATCTAATTTTTTCACCCATTGAAACAGCACGTATGCAGGCCGAAGACGATGAACAGGATCTGAAACTCAGCAGTATGGAAAAAAATACGATCCTCCGTGTAATTGAAAAACATCATGGAAATATTACGAAGGCTGCGAAAGAGCTGGGATTAACGAGAACAGCATTGTATAGAAGATTAACCAAGTATGATATTTAAACCCATCCGCACCTAAAGAGGAACTAGAAACAGGTTGATAAAATAAAAAATTCTGTTTAACAGAATAGTGAGTAATAAATAATGTTTAAACGCTACGAATTCAGGTTATTCATAAAACTGGCATTGCTGTTTGCAATCCTCTTTGCCGCTGCCTTGTTGTTGGTAAAAGAATATGTTATCTATGCTGCTTTTACGGTTCCGGTACTTGCTTACCAGTTTTACGATCTGTATCAATTACTCAACAAGGCACAGAACGAAGTAAAAGAGTTTGCCGAATCCATTCACTACCGTGATTTCTCCCGTTACTTTAATGTAAAGCAGGCGCCTGCTGAATTACAGCCTTTACGTGAAGGGTTTAATGAAATCAATTCAACTTTTAAAGTGATCAGCCGGGAAAAAGAAACGCAGTATGTGTATCTGCAAAAAATACTGGAGCTGGTTGATACCGGTATTCTTTCTTACAAAACTGATACGGGAGAAATTGTGTGGATGAATGAATCGTTCAAACGGATGATGGGTATTCCTTATTTAAAAACGATTCACTCGTTAGAAAAGCGTGATGCAGGATTGTATAAAGAAGCCATTACGATCAATACCGGCGAAAGCAAACTGGCGACGGCCACAACCGACAAAACAAGTTTTAAAGTATTATTATCGGCAACTGCATTTCAAACGGATGAACAAACGTTTAAACTAATCGCTTTCCAAAACGTAAACGAAGCATTGGATGAAAATGAAGCGGAAGCATGGCGTAAACTGTTAAGTGTAATGACGCATGAGATCATGAATTCTGTTGCTCCAATTTCTTCCCTGGCCGAAACATTAAAAAACAGGTTGCAGCAAAGTGTGGAGCATTTGCAAAATAAAGAAGGTTCGGTTGATGATCTTGCATTGGGCATTGAAACCATTCAACGCAGAAGCGAAGGCTTACTGAAGTTTGCGGAGACATACCGTAATCTCAACAAAATCACAACACTCAACAGCAAAAAAATACTGGTACGTGATCTGTTTGAAAACCTGAATCAACTGATGCTACCCACTTTGGAACAAAAGCAAATTGAACTGGATATAATTCTGAAAGACCCTGCCATTACATTAGTTGCAGATATCAATCTGCTGGAACAGGTGTTGATCAATTTATTGGTAAATGCCATTGAAGCAGTGAAAGATAAACCTGCTCCGCAGATCATACTCACAGCCAGTGCAACTTCAACAGGCAAAACCATCATTAAAGTAGCGGATAATGGCAGCGGTATGTCGGCCGAAATTTTAGATAAGATCTTTGTCCCGTTCTTCAGTACCCGAAAAAACGGAAGCGGCATTGGCCTCAGCCTTTGCAAACAGATCATGTTATTGCACAAAGGCAATATCCGTGTACAAAGTAAAGAAGGCGAAGGCAGTTCGTTTTTGCTCACGTTTTAATACTGCTAATTTCATTTCCGTTTGTTTGTAAATAGAAAGTCGATACAGCAACTTCATCTTCATGAAAAGAAACTGTATAACTAAACTACTGTCCTTTGACAAAGACTTTTACCGGGGGTGTTGATTTACCGGGAATAAGAAGAATCTCTTTTAACTAATCTAGTTTTATATGTATCAAAAATTTCTACAACGCAAACTGATTACATTAAAAAATACTTCCAAATTGAATCGTTATTTAAAGTCCGCCGATGTAAACCTGTAGGTTTTTCCTTTTGTTGTTTTAAACCGAATCGCTTTCCCTTTATACAAAAGCGTATACTCTTTTGCTGTTTTTGAAAGTACACTGCAAGAAACAAGTGTGCCGTTTTTCCATTCCATACTGATTTCAAATCCACCACGTGCACAAAGACCTTTAATATTGCCAGTGTGCCATGCCGCAGGTAATGCAGGTAACAATTCAGCTTCTTCTTCATTGCTTTGCAACAACATTTCTGCAAGCCCTGCTGTTGCACCAAAATTACCATCGATCTGGAAAGGCGGATGTGCGCAAAACAAATTGGCATACGTACCGCCGCCGCCACTCATTTTAATTTCATCGCCACCTGCAACTGGCTTTACCAATTGTTTAAACAATCGTAAAGCATGTTCACCATCGTGCAGTCTTGCCCAGAAATTTATTTTCCATGCCATACTCCAACCTGTACCTGCATCACCACGTTGTAACAATGTTTGTTTTACTGCCTCTGCAAGCGCAGGCGTTTTACGTACCGAAATTTCATCGTACGGATGCAGACCATATAAATGCGATACATGACGATGTGTTGGTTCAGCATCTTCCCAATCGTTTAACCACTCATTCAAATCGCCTTTTGCTCCAATTTGATTAGGTGCTAAATGTTTTACAGTTGCCATTAATTCGTTCCGCCATTGCGCATCTGTTTGTAACACTGTAGATGCATTGATGCAGGCGTTAAATAATTCCCTGCTGATTTGCATATCCATAGTTGGCCCCATAACGGTATTGCCAATAAAACCATTGGGCATTTTATATGCATGCTCCGGCGAATTAGATGGCGCTGTTACCAACCATCCATGCGTTGGTTCTTTTATTAAAATCGATTGTAAAAACTGTGCGGCCCCCTTTAAAACGGGATAATATTTTTTCAGGAAAGCTGTGTCTTTTGTAAAGCGGTAATGTTCCCAGATATGTTCGCACAACCATGCACCGCCAGTTAGTGTAGAACCCCAACTTGCACCTTCGCCCGGCGATGTAAAGAACCATGGATTACTGATTACATGCGCCACCCAACCCTGTGCATTGTAATAAGCTTTTGCAGTTTTTGTTCCGTTAGGAACCAAGGATGAAGTGAAACGATGCATGGGCTCAGCTAGTGCTCCAAGATTGGTTAACTCCGCCGGCCAGTAATTCATTTGTATGTTGATGTTGAGATGATAATCACCATTCCACGGTGTTTGATATTCTACTGCCCACAAGCCTTGCAGGTTAGCAGGCAACAAACCGGGACGTGAAGAAGAAATAAGCAGGTATCGTCCGAAGTTGAAATACAACACAGGCAACTGCAGATCTTCTTCTCCTTTATTGTAATTGATGAGACGTTGATTCGTAGTTAAACCTGTTCCGGGTTTACTGTCGGGCATTTTCCAACGGCAACGGTTGAAGAGCTGTTGAAATGCAGCTGTACTTTTTTGTTTTGCAGCAGCGTAAGTAAGTTGTTTTGTTTTATCAAGATAATTAAATACTTTTTCAAAAATATCTTCTGCAGAAAGATTACCGGTTGCATAATCGTAATTGGTTGCTGATGAAATTTTGATCCAGCATTCGGTTGCATTTTTAATTACGAGTTCATTTCCTTCCTGTTGTATTGTTCCGTCTTTAAGTGTTGGCTGCGCAACGGTTTCAAACTGCATCCCTTTATCTGCTCCCGATGGCAATTGTCCCATCATTGCCAATGTATTCTTCTTTGTTTTATAGGTAACATTTTCTTTCCGGTACAACGACAGCACAACATTGATGCTGTTCTTTTTAGTTGAGGACAAACGCACCCATGTAATATCATTCACAAAATCGGCAAACAGTTCTTCTGTAAACGTTGCGCCGTTGCGGGTGAATGTTGTAGTGGCGATCGCTTTCTCAATATCAAGTACACGGCTGTAATTGGTAACAGCTGCATTACTGTCTTTCCAGCTGATGAACAAATCACCCATGGTTTGATAAGCACCATATTTTTCGTTGGCACCACGGCCATGGCCCGATCCTTTTCCTTTCGAAACAAAATTCTTCTGCAGCAGATCCTGTGCAGCTTTATTATCGCCTGCGAGCAAATAATCCTGAATAGGTTTTAAGAATTGATACGCATTTTCATTGTCAGCATCCTGCGGACCACCACTCCACAACGAAATTTCGTTGAGTGCAATCCGCTCCTTCTTTGTATCGCCAAACATCATAGCTCCTAAACGGCCATTACCCAATGGCAAACTTTCGGTAAAATGTGTGGCAGGCGAATTAAACCGGATGGTAACATCATTACGTTGTGCAACTGCAACTGTATACGTTTGCAGCAACATTATTAATAGCAAACAGGTTTTATACCTCTTCATTTAAACTATGTTTAGTGCTTTTTGCTGATAATTTTTTAGCTGCAATTTTAGTATTGTTTACACCTACTGCTTCAAATACTTTTTACTCATCTCATCGTACAACTCTAAATACTTATTCGACTTACCATCGTTGTCAAAAAACTTTTCCCAGGTACTGAGTGGTTCCCAAATACAGGTGCCCTTTCCTTTTCCATTGGGTAAACTGAAAGCGATCTTGTTTACTTCTTCTTTCAATGCAGAGTATTCAACAACAATCACATCTTTGTTATAACGGCGAACCAAATCATTCAGGTTATTTTCCAGATCAGCTAATGTACCATGCCATTTTGGATAATACGATTGACCAATCACATCGAAATGAACACCACGTGCAAGCATGTTATCAATAAAGAAAACGGATTCATTGTTTTGTCCGCCCAACGCTACATGCAGCATCATTTGTGTTTTTGGTTCAACGGCTTTTACAGCAGCTGTACCTGCACAAAGGAGTTGCGCCAGTTGATCCATATTCGCCACATTCCCATCAGGCCAAACAATACCATGATTGATTTCGTTACCCACCTGCACCATATCTGGTGATGTTCCTTGCGCTTTCAATTCTTCCATCACCATCTTCGTATAATCATACAAGGCTTTCTTCAACTCTTCAAACGAAAGATTTTTCCATGCAGCAGGTTTGTACTGTTTGCCGGGATCGGCCCAGTAATCGCTGTAATGAAAATCGAGCAACAGTTTTAATCCTGCAGCTTTTACACGCTTCGCCATTTGCTTGGTGTAATCCAGATTGCAAAAACCTTTCTTAGGTGAATAACCACTGTCCTGCGCCGGATCATGAAAGATGCGCAGACGCACATAGTTGATGCCATGATCTTTGATGATCTCGATTGCATCTTTAGTAACACCTTTATCTGAGAACTTCATACCTCTTGCTTCCAGTTCAGGTAAGAACGAAATATCAGCACCGATCATTTGATCAACTACTCTTGGTTTCGCTGCTTCACCTTTCAGTTTGTATTTTTCATCAATGGTAATCGTTGCTGCTTTTACAGGATCAACCGTAATTACATCGGTAGAACCAGTAAATAAATTCTTCGCACTTGCTTCTACTTTAAAGATGCCTGCTTTTTTCCCCGACTGAATAATGACCTGGCATTTACCATTGAACAAACTGCGTTGCCACAAACCATCTGCACATTTATCTGCTTCATGACTGCTTGGATCTCCATTGCCTACACCAATAATCTTCGCATCGCCTTCCACTTTAAAGTAGATCATGTTGTTGGCATCGGGTACTTCTCTTCCTTCACGATCAACAACAGACACATTCATCACTGTTGCATCTTTACCATCAGCCAGCATTGTTGTTTTGTAAGGTGTTAATACCACTTCAACAGGCACGCCGGTTGTTTCAACCTTGCTTGTTAATCTTCTTCCGTTCTTAAATGCAACGGCTTCCAGTTTGCCCGGTTCAAATTCTACTTTCCATTGCAGGTGACCGTTGCGTGGCATATCCTTCTTGCCTAAACTTTTTCCATTGAGAAAGAGTTCTACATTATCTGCATTGCTGTTCACCCACACATCAATTTGCTTTTTCGGTTGTCCCCACTCGTTACGATGATTCCAATGTGGAGAAATATGCAACACATCTTTATCTGTCCACCAGCTTTGATAGTAGTAATAAATATTTTTCGGAAAGCCGCACACATCCATCACACCAAAATGCGAATTGATGTTCGGCCATTTGTACGGTGTTGGTTCACCACGGTAATCAAAACCCGTCCAGATAAAACCACCTAACCAGAAATCATTTGTTGCAGCCAGCTTCCACCATTCTTCTGCACGGCTTGCCCACCATGGCGCAGTGATATCCTGATCGGGCACATATGCACGAACAGAATCTTTTTCCAATGCACCACGAGTGGTAACGGTGCTGCCCATTTCTGTACCAAGTATCGGTTGATTTGGATGATCTTTATGATAATCGGCCACGGCAAACTGTCGGTAATTAAAACTGCGAACAGGAATTACTTCATTCACTCCATTATACACATTCGCCAGATCAGCCGCATACGTACAGGTGCGTGTAGGATCGAGTTGCTTTTGTTTGGCAATGAATGTTTCTGCAATGCGCTTTCCGAATGAGTTGGTATGGATCCATCCTTCTTCGTTACCAATGCTCCACATAAAAACAGAAGTGCGGCTGCGGTCACGCTTCACCAAACGTTCAAACTGATCCATGTATTCTGCACCACTGTTGAGCAAACGTTGTTCATCCATCACCAGCATACCCAAACTATCACATGCATCGAGCAGTTCAGGCGTTGGTGCATTGTGACTGGTGCGATATGCATTTACGCCCATCTCCTTCAACAAACCAATGCGGTAGTATTGCAGATAATCGGGCAATGCACTACCTACACCTGCATGATCCTGGTGATTGTTTGTGCCATAAATTTTTATGTATTTGCCATTTAGAAAAACTCCGTTCGGTTTTATATCAATCGTTCGAAAACCAAAACGAAGTTTCTGCTGATCGATGACTTTTCCATTTTGTTTCAACTCAACTATCACACGATAGAGATAAGGATTTTCCAATGACCATAATGTGGGATTGCTGACAGCTATGGTTTGCTTGATTGTTTTTTCTTCAAGCACATTCAGTGCAAGCGGATGTTCTTTTGCTGCTGTTATTTTATTACCTGCCCTGTCGGTAAGATATGTAGCGATGGAATAATTTCCTGCAGCACCATATTCATTGATGACACTTGTTTCTACATTCAATGTTACTTTGCTGCCGTTGATGTTGGCATAAGCAAACACACCATCGCTTGCAATATGTGAAGATGGATAACTGTTGAGCCACACATGCCGATAGATGCCCGCACCTTCGTAAAACCAACCTTCGTATTGTGTAGCATCAACACGTACAACAATCACATTACTGCGGTCGAAGTTGAGAAAGTCTGTTACATCATAATTCACACCCACATAACCGCTCTTGTTATTGCCGAGATAAAATCCGTTGATCCACACATTGGCATCACGAAAAATTCCATCGAACTGCAATTGAAACCTGCGACCTGAATCTGCTTTCTCCACTTTAAATTGTTTGCGATACCAGCCAATGCTTGTTGCAGGAAACAACCCGCCCACCGGTTTGTACCCATGACTCTCCACTTCAAAATTATCAACCTTTACAAAAGGCAATTCCACTGCCCAGTCGTGTGGCAGATCAAGTGTGCGCCATGCACTATCATTGAAACGGGGATCGATGGCAGTGCCAGCCGCTCCACCCGATTTGGAAAAGATAGTTTTAATACTGTAGTTAAAATCCTTCTCCGCATTGGCTGCATGGCCAAATGCAAACTTCCAGTTTTCATCGATGTTCACCTGTTTGCGTTGAGCGAAAGAACAAATACATGCAAAAAATGCTGCTGCAAAAAAAATAAGCTGTTGTTGTTTCATAATATACTCGCTTTAACCAGCTTTCACTGCATTCCGTTACATTTCTGAAATGAATGAGCTGTAATCCTATTAATTATAAAAACAGTATAAGAATACTACTGTTCAACTGATGCAGTTATAAAATCATTGATATGATCAAATGAAGAGATTAAAGACTACTATCTTAATCAACCAATGCCAGTTACGCTGCATTACCCATTATGATTTCATCTTTACTTAAATGCATCCAATGCAATGGTGGGCTTTCCATTATTATCAAAAGCACCGAGTGTATAACCTTTCCATCCACCATACGATTGCGGCTCCCAGTACAACACACCGATCCCTTTGTTATTGGTTACCGATTTCACTTTTGTGATCAGATCCGTTATAAACAACTTACAGTCAGCCGCACTATCCCAGGGCATTCCTACTTCCACCACCATCACTTCTTTGTTATACCGTGTAACCATATCATTCATGTTGGTGAAACATTGCTGGTTGGCGCTTGCCCAGCCTCCCGCCACATAAGAAGGATATAAAGACATACCAATCACATCGAACTTTGCACCATTACTGATGAGCCCGCCAATATTCCATCGAAACAAAGCATTGTCCCAGCCATTTGATACATGCACAATCACTTTTGCTGAAGCAAATACAGCTTTCACTGCATCGTATCCTGCATTTACCAATTGAGCATAATTTGCCATGTTGGTTGATGCTTTTCCATCGGGCCACAACATTCCGTCGTTGGTTTCGTTACCCACCTGTACCCATTCCGGTGTAACGTCTGCTGTTTTTAATTGATGTAATACATCGGTTGTATGTGTTGCCAAGGCCGTTTTCAGTTCAGTAAAGTTCATTGCAGACCATGCAGCAGGTTTTGTTTGCTTGCCCGGATCGGCCCATGAATCGCTGTAATGAAAATCGATCATCACACGCATACCGAGATTTTTTGCACGCACTGCTTTTGCTACCACATCGGCAGCGTTGTTCCATGCTGGACTTGGATTTACCCACACTCGTAAACGGATCGTATTCATGCCGAGTGATTTCATCAACGTAAAACATTCTGTTTCTACTCCTGCCGCATTGTAGAATTTTTTACCGGCTGCTTCCATTTCAGTGATCCAGCCGATGTCTGCCCCTTTTGCAAAACCGGTTTGTGCAACGGGCGGCTCGGGCACTTCTTCTACCGACTTGTTTTTTTTACAACCGCCGGTAGTAAAAAGCGCCAGTAATACTATTGTGAGTGTGAAAAATACTTTATGCATATTCATTAATTAGGTTACTGCCAACCTTGTGAATCTATATTTCAAATAACGAAAAGCTACATCAATTGACGCAGCTTTTCGTTTCACTTTTAGTTTCAATGCTTTACTTCAACTGCATATCCTTAATAATATCATCAATCCGTGTCATCAACTGCCCGTGTACTGCGTCAAAATTTTCTGCTCTATCCAACGGTGCATGCACACTGAAATAGAATTTGATCTTTGGTTCAGTTCCACTCGGGCGTGCAGAAATCTTACTGCCGTCGGCCAATACAAACTGCAGCACGTTACTCTTTGGTAAGTTGATGGTCCACTCCTCTCCGGTTTGTACATTTTTTCCTTTCTGCAATTGATAATCGAGCAACTGCACTACTGCCGAACCATTAATAGAAGTTGGTGTGTTATTACGATAGCCCTGCATCATCGCTGCAATCTCAGCCTGTCCGTTCATTCCTTTCTTCGTAATAGAAATCAGATGTTCTTTGTAAAATCCATGCTGCACATACAGGTCAATCATTTTTTGATACAAACTGCGGCCTTTATTTTTTTCATACGCTGCCATTTCGCATAACAAGGCAACGGCACTAATGGCATCTTTATCACGCAACTGACTGCCGATCATCAACCCATAACTTTCTTCACCTCCGATAATATAATTTTCAGTAGCCTCCTTTTCTTTGATGAGCTCGGCGATCCATTTAAAACCTGTGAGCACATTGTAACAATTGATATCACTTGCTTTGGCAATGGCATCAATCATCTCGGTTGTTACAATGGTTTTCACCACCATATCGTTTGGCTGGTTAATGCCTTTGGCTTTCCGTGCCTCGATCATATAATTGAACGCAAGCACCGCTGTTTGGTTTCCATTCATCAACACCCACTCTCCTTTGTGATCTTTGATGGCAATGCCTACACGATCACTGTCGGGATCAGTACCCAGTAAAATATCTGCATCCAATGCTTTGGCTTTCTGCAAACCAATGTTCATGGCTTCGGCTTCTTCCGGATTAGGATACACAACTGTTGGAAAATTTCCATTGGGTTCTTTTTGTTCATCCACAATGGTTACGTTGGTAAAACCAAAACGTTCCAGTATTTGCGGCACCAATGTAATACCAGTACCATGGATCGATGTGTATACAATTTTTAAATCGTGCTGTGCTTTACAAACTTCAGGATACACACTCAGGCTTTTCACCATATTGAGATACACTTCATCCATTTCCTTTCCAATGATGGTAATGTTCTCTTCGCCCCCACTCCATTTCACCTCATCTACGCCGGTAATTTTATCTACTTCAATAATAACGTTTTTATCATGCGGTGGCACCAATTGTCCGCCATCGTTCCAATACGCTTTGTAACCGTTGTATTCTTTTGGGTTGTGCGATGCAGTACAAACCACTCCACCCTGGCAACCCAAATGACGAATAGCAAAACTGATCTCAGGTGTAGGGCGCAATGCTTCAAACAAATACACTTTTATACCATTGGCTGCCATTACTGCCGATACAATTTCTGCAAATTGGCGGCTGTTGTTTCTGCAATCGTGCCCCACCACACATTTCACATTGCCTTGTCCAAAACTTTTGTTGAGATAGTTGGCGTAACCCTGTGTAGCCATTCCTACAGTGTACTTGTTCATACGGTTGGTACCAATACCCATAATACCACGCAGACCGCCGGTACCAAATTCAAGATTGCGGTAAAACGAATCGGCCAGTTCATCGGGATTGTTTTGCTGCAGTTGTTTGATCTCTTCTTTTACCGATTGTTCAAAATTACCGGAGAGCCATTTTTCAACATTGGCCTGAATCGTTGCTTGCATACAGTTGTATTTTTTAGGAAATCAAATGTAACATTCTCCTGCTTTTGTTTCAACAGTAATTTCGATGCCGTTTTATTTTTTTAATACCGGCAGCGGTTTTTCATCGCATCGTTCCTTGCGTCGCAATCCTTTCATCTGTTGTGCAGATGGGAGCAGAAAATGCAGACCTGTTTCCCGTGAACAGAGCTTCTAACAGAAACAATGGATATTTTCTGCAGCTTCCGTATTTTGCAGCAGCCAATGGCGGTAAAACACTATATCAAACGGTTTCTTTTTGTAATGGTACTGGCATCTGTAACTGTAAAGCAGGCAGGTGCACAGCAATATTTTTTACCAGCAAGTGATCAGTTTCGTCCTGACCGTTTAAAAAAAGTAGTGTGGACCGAGTCGGCTGTATTTGTACTCACTTCTGTTGGTTTGTATTTTTTGTGGTACAAAAAATTTCCAAAAAGTAAATTTCATTTGCTCAACGATAACCGTGAATGGTTGCAGATGGACAAGCTGGGCCATGCCACTACTGCTTACAATGTTTCGGTAATGCAACACGACCTTTTACGGTGGAGCGGTGTAAAACCCAACCAGGCAATCCTTGGCGGTGCGTTAACATCACTTGCCTTTTTAAGTATCGTAGAAGTGATGGATGGCTTTAGCCGTGACTGGGGTTTTTCAGCCGGTGACATGCTGGCCAATCTATCGGGTGCCGGTTTGTTTGCCGCACAGCAATATGGCTGGGGACAACAACGTATTGGTTTAAAATTTTCGGCCAGCTTTTCGCCGTATGCACAATACAATCCAAAATTACTTGGTACTAAATGGGCCGAACGTTTGATGAAAGATTACAACGGACAAACCTATTGGTTATCGGTCAACCTTCGCTCATTCATGAAAACAGAAAGTACGTTTCCGGTTTGGCTGAATGCGGCGGCCGGTATTGGTGCCGATGGAATGATCGGTGCAAGGCAAAACCCAACAGAAATAAACGGGAAACCAATACCTTCGTTTCAGCGGGTGCGACAGTTTTATCTGTCGCCCGATGCTGATCTGCATCGTATCCGTTCGGTGCAGGCATTGAATGCTCCCTTATTTTTGTTGCAGTATTTTAAAACGCCGGCTCCTGCCATTGAGCTAAGATCAAATGGCAAGCTAAAAATTAACCCTTTACAATTTTAGATTGCATGATGCCTCTTTTACTCTATGCCAGCCTGTTTGCCTTTGCAGTAGTATATCTGTTGCGTGCTTTGCTGATGGCCGGGTATGAAATCCTGAACCAGAAACATGAAAAACGTAAAAACACTTCCATTTTCAAAAGTTGGGTAAGTCATATTCTTCTCCTGAAACCAATCACCCAGGCCAAATTAAAGCCCCGTAGCATTGATCATAAAGTTCACATGCGGTTTCAACAAAAATCAACAATTTATTATTTTATGTTGTGGGCCTGCCTTTTTGTGATTCTGTTCCTTTCCTCAAAAATCTATCTCGGTCTTTTCAGTTGAGTTTACCAGCTTAATGTTACTTGCTTTGCAGGATAGTTGAGACGATGACTTTTTCGTTCACCTCCATTTTTAAAATGAATGATGTTGATCTGTTCTTCTTTGTAGCTGTACAACAGATCATTGAACACAGTAGCTGTTTTAAAAGCGGTTGTATTTTTTGCCAACAGGTAGATCCATACAGCTTCACCTTCCTGCTCATAGCCGATCATTTGCAAGGGCACTATTTTTCCATCGAGCTGTAATTTGAGGTGTTGCTGCAGATAAGTAGTGAGGAGTTGTTCGTTTTCCGTTTTTGCAGCGTTATTTAGCAAGTCCACTTTTCGTTTTGTAGTTAATTTCAGTGTTTCCTCCAGATCGTCGGTAAAAATTTTACAGGCCACCTGCACTTCTTTTTCAGCAGGTTTGTATTCAAATTCCGTTACACTCATGTAGTAAGGATGGATCGCAAAAGCCGATAGCCATAAGACGATAGCCGATAGTAAAAACAGACGATAGACCACAGTCGACAGTCCACCACCTACTAACGACTTACGACTACCCACTACCGGCTTTCTTCCCCCGAGCCGCTTATATAATTTTCCCGCCATCTTCATATTAAATTTCAAGGTTACAAACTTCTGGTTTATTTTCCATGCTTCAACTACCGCTGCCACAATAATGGGAGATTTTGGGTTTTATTTAAGGGAGGGCTTTTTACACATTACCGACTGGAAGGGGTACGATCATATCCTTTTCGTACTGGCCCTGTGTCTTCCTTACCTTGCTAAAAACTGGCGGCAGGTATTGATCCTTATCACCGCATTTACCATTGGCCATAGTGTTACCTTAGCAATGAGTGTGTTTAACCGCATCCTCGTTCCCAGTACATGGATCGAGTTTTTGATACCGGTTACCATTCTTATTACTGCGCTGGAAAATGTGTGGCGCAACAATACCGATAACACCCACAGCCGCTGGCGCTATGTAACGGCATTGGTTTTTGGGTTGATCCATGGCATGGGTTTCAGCAATTATCTGAAAAGTATGCTGGGGAAAGATGAAAGCATTATTACCCAACTGCTGGCCTTCAATGTGGGACTGGAGGTTGGTCAGCTGCTGATCGTAGTTTTTGTATTGTTGCTTGCATTTGTTTTTGTACAATTGCTCAACATCAAACGTACCAGCTGGACCTTATTTGTAAGTGGTGGTATTTTTGGAATTTCATTGATCATGGCGCTGGAACGCCTTCCGTTATAAAAAGCAAAAAATCTGAACTATGCACATGCGTTTATTACTTGGTTGTTTACTGCTTGCTGTTGCAGGCCAGGCACAACCGCCCCTGAGCAATCCCGGCAGCAATCATGGCAACCGGTTTGAACAGCTGGGTTACCTGCTACAGAGTCCGAATGAATATCGTACAGCCAGTGGTGCACCCGGCCCCAAGTACTGGCAGCAAAAAGCCGATTACGATATGAGTGTGGAATTAGACGAAGCCAATCTTCGTTTAACCGGCACCGAAACCATTACGTATTTCAACAACTCTCCCGATCAGTTGACGTATTTGTGGATGCAGCTGGATGAAAACATTCACGATCCCAACCATGATTACCTGCGCAACAGCCGCAACCGGATGGATGCCACCATGAGCAATACGCAACTGGTGAATCTTGAAAAATGGCGTACAGCACAGGAATCAGGTCTTGGTATCAAGATCACCAAAGTGGTAGATGCAGCCGGCAACCCACTCAAGTACACCATCAACCAAACCATGATGCGAATCGATTTGCCCGTTGCCTTAAAGCCCGGACAAAAATTCATTTTCAAGATCGACTGGAATTATAAAATTCCCGACCGTGGTGTATGGGGCAGCCGTGGTGGTTATGAGCTGTTCCCGGAAGATGGCAACGCTGTGTTTACCATGAGCCAGTTCTATCCACGCCTGGCAGTGTACAGCGATTTCCAAGGATGGCAGAACACACAGTTCAGCGGTGGCGCTGAGTTTGCATTAACCTTTGGCAATTTCAAAGTGAAGATGACTGTGCCGGGTGACTTTGTAGTAGCTGCTACCGGCGAATGCCAGAACTATAAACAACTGCTTACACCTGCACAGTTTCAACGCTGGCAGCAGGCACAAACAGCAAAGGATGTGGTAGAAGTGGTAACACTTGACGAAGCAAAGGCCAACGAAAAGGATAAATCAACGGATAAAAAAACATGGATCTATTCGGCAGAAAATGTGCGTGACTTTGCCTGGGGTGCCAGCCGCAAATTCATTTGGGATGCCATGCCTACCTATGTGGAAGGAAAGAAGATCATGAGTATGAGTTATTACCCCAAAGAAGCGTATACACTTTACCGCAAGTATTCAACCAAGGTAACGGCACATACCTTGAAGGTTTATTCAAAGCATACCATTCCTTATCCCTATCCGGTTGCCATCTCAGTTGAAGCATCGCAGGGGATGGAATATCCAATGATTGCGTTTAACTATGGCCGTACTGAAAAAGATGGCACGTACAGCGAGGCAACCAAATACGGAATGATTGGTGTGGTGATTCATGAAGTGGGCCATAACTTCTTCCCCATGATCGTAAACAGCGATGAACGTCAATACTGGTGGATGGACGAAGGATTGAATACGTTCACCCAATTCTTAACCGAAGGTGAATTTGACAACAACTATCCATCACGTCGTGGTCCTGCACATTTGATCACCGATTATATGAAGTTGCCGAAAGATCAACTGGAACCAATTATGACGATGGGCGATAATGTTACACAGGTTGGCCCCAATGCATATGCAAAAGCAGCTACCGGTTTAAATATTCTGCGTGAAACAGTGATGGGTCGTGAACTGTTTGATTATTCGTTTCGTGAATATGCACGTCGTTGGGCTTTCAAACATCCAACACCGGCTGATCTGTTCCGCACTATGGAAGATGCAAGTGGTGTAGATCTTGACTGGTTCTGGAGAGGTTGGTACTATGGTACAGAAGCTGTTGATATTTCACTCGATGAAGTGCGTTGGTTCAAATTAAACGATGCAGCGAATGCAGCAGCGTTTGAGCAAAAAGAATTTGATGCGGTACACAAGCTTCGTAACAAAGAAGACAAGAGCATTACCTACGCAACTGATGCTGATACCAGCCTGCGTGATTACTATTACTTCAATCCCGGTGCTGATGCAAAGTTTGTGCAGGAACGCAGAGAAGCTGCCATTACTGTTGATACAGAAAACAAAAGCAAATGGGCCAATAAGAATTTTTATGAACTGAGCTTTAGCAACAAAGGTGGTATGGTAATGCCGGTTATTGTTGAGTGGACGTTCAAAGATGGCAGCAAAGAAGTAGACCGTGTACCGGTGAGTGTATGGAAGCTGAATGAGCAGAAGTTTACAAAAGTGTTTATCAAAGACAAAGAAGTAACAGCCATCCGCATTGATCCCATGCGTGAAACAGCTGATATTGATGAGAGCAATAACTTATGGCCGGTGAAAGAACTGCCATCGAAGTTTACATTGTTCCGTCAGGGCGGTGGTCCTGCACGTGGCGCAAGTACAGGAGGTAACTCCATGCAGCGTGCTGAGAAGAAGAATTAATGTTGATAGAGCCCCTGAGCGCCAGTCGAAGGGTCTTAATTCGAAGTTCGAGCGAAGTCGAGAACGAGATATACAAAGGGCACGGAGAATTTTCTCTGTGCCCTTTGTGTTTCTTTTCTTTTGTGTTCGTTGTGCAACAAAAAATCAGCACAACACTTACATCTGTTTTTCATTTCATTAGTATCTTACAAGCATGAAGCAATTATTCTCTCTTTTGATTTTCCTTTTTCTTTCAGTTACGCTGTTTGCTGCAAAAGTGGATACCGTTGCAGTATTCAGCAACAGCATGCAGAAAGAAATCAAATGCGTTGTTGTTACACCAAAAAACTATAAAAAAAGTAAAGACCGTTTTCCGGTGGTGTATCTTTTGCACGGTTACAGTGGTAATTATGCCGGCTGGATCAAAGAAGCAAAGCAGCTTACACAAAGTGCAGACGAATTACAACTGATGATCGTGTCTGTTGATGGTGGTTTTTACAGTTGGTACTTCGACAGCCCTATTGATCCGAATATGAAGTACGAAACGTTTGTGAGTAAAGAGCTCGTCAATTACATTGATATGCATTACAAAACCATAGCTGATAAAAAAGGCCGAGCCATTACCGGTTTAAGTATGGGTGGACATGGTGCACTCTATCTTGCAGTACGTAACAAAGAAGTGTATTCGCAGGCAGGTTCCATGGCGGGCGGTGTGGATATTCGGCCCTTCCCCAACAACTGGCAGATCAAACAGGTGCTGGGCGATATTACAACGCACAAAGAAAACTGGGATACCCACACTGTCATCAATCAAATTGAAACGCTGAAGAACCGTGAACTCAATCTTATCATAGATTGTGGCTTGGGCGATTTCTTTTTGGAAGTAAACCGCAACCTGCATCAAAAATTAATGAACTTAAAAATTGATCATGATTACACCGAACGGCCCGGCGCTCACAATGGCGCCTATTGGAACAGTGCGGTGGATTATCATTTGTTGTTTTTTAAGAAGGGGTTTGCGAGGAAGTAAAGAATAATCCTACTTAAACTATTTGGCGCAGAGAAAAGAGAAACAGAGACAAACGCAGAGTTGCAACTACTCTCTGCGAAAGCTTCATTTCCTTATTTCTCTACGCCAAAAAATATTTACTAATCACACTTCGTTTGGCGCAAGCGTCTCGCTTGTGCCTTTCGGGAAAGCGTCTGACGTGGCGTGTTACTGCAACACACCTGCTGCCCAGTTCAACGAAGCAAAGGCCTGGTAAAATTTTGTTTTCAACTCCAGCAGTTTTTGTTGCGCTTCCAGCACTTTTGTTTCACGTGAGTTGAGTAAGAACAATGTTGTTTCGCCCAATGAAAATTTCAACTGCTCTGCAGTGAATAAACGTACATAGTTATTGTAAGCACGCTCGTAGATATCAATCTGTTTTTGCAGGTTCAACACCTCGTTGTAATGAAAACGCACTTTGTTTTCCAGGTTCAGTTCGGTGAAGCTTCGGTCGAGTTCTGTGGTTTTGATCTTGATTCTTGCAGCACGGTAATCACCAATACCGCTCCGGTTCGGAATGGGAATAATGGCATTCACACCAAACTTATAATTGTTCTCAAAGAAATTGGCATTAATGGAATTGGCAATATTATAGCCACGTTGCAGAAAGTTATATTTCAGATCGAGCTTGGGTAACAGGCTTTGAAATTTCAGCCGCCGCTCCACTTCCAGCGATTGTAATTTAAAGTCGATCTGTTGCAGCTTTGGATGATTGGTAACGGCTTGTGTGATCCAATCGGCCAACTGATCTACTTTAAAATTGGTAAACGTTTGTGCGGTCCACAAAGTATCAGGAATAACACGTTCACTCAAATACACCGGCTTGTTTCCTTCTAACCATAAAAATGTTGACAGCTCCAATGTTGACTTCCGGAATTTCAACCATGCTTCTTCCCGCTGCTGTTGAAAGTTCTGCAACTGAGCCAATGCTTCCGTTGTATCAACTCCAGCACGGTCGCCCTGTTGAAACGAGATACGCACCAGTTCATAACGGGCTTCGTTCAGCAGAATGGTTGTATCAAGCACCATTAACAATTGATAATCTCTTGCCCAGCTCCAGTATGCTTTGTAAGCATCAAACAACAGATCGTTGATGACAGTGCGTCGTTCAAATTCCGATTGCTGTGTAAACAATTTCCCTTGTTGCAAAGCAGCCCGGCGTTTATCCAATATCAGATCTTTTAACAAGGGTAAACTGATGCCTGCATAACTGCTGGCGCTGGTGGTTGCTTCGGTTGTAATGAGATCGCCAAAATTATTTTCCAACCCTGCATACAACTCCACACCAAACCAGGTAGGAACAGCCAGCTCTGCATTGTTGTAATTGAAATAGTTTTTACCATCAAAAGTTTTTTGATCGTTGTTTAAAAACACAACCGGATCAAAATTTCCACGGATCGAAAGAAGTTGTGCTCTTGCAGCATCTACCAATAAGCCTGCTTGTTTTGCAACGGGATGATGTTGCTTTACAATTTCAATAAATTCAGTTTCGGCCATTACACGCAGCGTATCCTGTGCATGCAACCCACTGCCTGTCATTACACATACTGCCATTAAATACATCATTACTTTCTTCATCATGCAGGAGGCCGTTTCTGATTATTTATTCTTTTTGCTATCCGTTTTTTCATTGGTAAAAGGGCGATAATAATCGGGCGGGAAACCATTGATTTGCCGCCATAATTCATACCACACTGATACATCTTTCAGCAAGGTGAAGTTTACCGCACCTGTACCCAATTTCATGTTCTTTGGCCAGGGACGATCGTCTTTATCTTCTGCCACCAGCACACGAAACATGCCGTTGGCGCTGAGATTGGATTCAATAGCTACAATTTCACCACCAAAGGTTCCATAAGATGCCTGTGGCCAACCGCTGAAAATAATCGCCGGAAAACCATCGAACATAAAACGTGTTTTTTGCCCAACGGTAAGCAATTGCAGATCCATTGGCTTCACCCACACTTCTACAGCTAACTGGTATTCTTTCGGTACCACTTCCACAATCATGTCACCTTCTTTCAACATTTCATTGATACCGGCTTTCATGGCTTTGATCACTTGTCCGTCTTGTGGAGCCAGTACATAATATTGTCCGTTACGAATGCGGTAATTATCGTATTGATTTTGCAGCTTGGCTACTTTACCCTGCCCGGTTGCAATTTGTGATTGTGATTGAAACCGATCACCGGCTGCTTTTGCAATTTTCTCTGCATATTCCTGGATAGCTGCACTGCGCTCCAATTGCAAAATGAGCAGATCCTGTTTGCTGTTGTTATAATCGTTTTGTGCACCAATGAGTTTTGCATTCACGTTTTGATGCAATACTTTTCTCCGTTCAAATTCGGTTAACGGAATAACGCCTTGCTCATACATTTTTACAGCACCTTCCAGCTGACGATCGGCCACGTTCATTTCATTGAGTGCTGCATTCACTTTCATACTATCGCTCTGCACTTTCCGTTGTGTCTGGATCAGCTTATTATCAATAGAACTGAGTTTTAATTCCCGTTCATTTTCCAATGCTTCAATTTGCTGACCGGTTGCTGTTACTTTTCCTTCATAGTAATCAATGGTCATTTGTTCGGCACTCAATTGCTGCTCGGTCCGTTGCAATAAATTGGGATCGAGATAATCATCTTTGATCTCCGCTAATTGCACAATGGTATCACCCTTCTTTACAAAGTCGCCTTCCTTTACCCACCATTTTACAATGCGGCCTGCAATGATATTATTCACCTGTTGCGGACGTTGCTCCTGCCGCAAGGTAGTAACAGCTCCGTTGCTGCGGATGTTTTGTGTCCATGGTAAAAACAGGATCACAACTACAATACCAATGATCACATAGAAATACTTACGGATACGGCTGCTCTTATCCTGCCGGTAAATTTCGTTGAACGACTGCAACGGCTTTCCGGCTTTTTCCTGTATATCGGGTGTTAGAATCTGATACGACATGCGCTGTTGCTTACTGTTTAGAAATGGGTTGTTCTTCTCTTACAATTTTTCCATCGTGCATATAAAGTATGCGGTTGCATCTTTTTGCGAACGAGTCTTCATTTGTAATCACCACAACTGTTGTTGTTGGTATATCGTTCAGCAGATAGTGTTCAATTTGCTTACGGCATTCGGAATCCAGGCCAAGCCAGGGCTCTTCGAGCAGTAATAGTTTCGGGCTTGATACCAGCGCTCTCAACAATAACACTTTGCGAATAACGGCACTGGATAAGCGATTTCCCAACGCATCAATTTCGGTATCGAATCCTTTTTTGAGTGATGCTATGAATTCGCTGATACCAAGTTTTGCGGCCAGCGTATTGATCTGTGAAGTAGTGATGCTGGTATCACCCAACGTTATGTTCTCGTATAGTGTTCCCTGAAAAATTTCCAGTCTGTTAAACAGAATCCCCGTTTCGGAACGTAACAACTCTGGTTTGTAATTTCCAAGCGGCACATCATTCAACAGAATATTTCCTTCAAAATCAGAATACGCACCCGTGAGTAATTTTAAAAAGGTTGATTTGCCTGATCCCTCACCGCCTCTGATCGCTACTTTTTCACCTGCTGCAATTTTTAACGAGAGATTGTTAAGTATGGGACGCTGATTGTTATAACTGAAGCTTACATTATTTACCTGGATGGAAACACCTTGCAACGAAGTATCAAGCCCCAATGAACCTTCCGGCTCAAGCGGTTTGTCAATTACTTTGCCCAGCTTTTCTACAGCCGTTAAAATATCATAGATCTTATCCAAACTACGGATGAGTTTTTCAACCGAAGCCAGTACAAGAAGTATCACAATTTCCGCAGCTGCAAACTGACCAACGTTGATTTCATTACTCACCAGCAATACTGCACCTACAATCAACATCCCTGCAGTGATAAGAATTTTAAAACCGATCAACGACCAGTATTGCATCATAAGAATCCGGAAATGACTGGTGCGTGCATGGAGATATTTTGTTACCAGCACATCTGTTTTATCAACAGGCAGCGAAGATCTCCGTGAAAACTGAAACGACTTTAATACCCGTGCTATTTCTTCGATCCATCCTGCCACTTCATACTTGTATTCGCTTTCATCGAGACTGGTGGACAAACCTCTTGCATAGGTAATGCGTATTATTAAAACTAAAATAAGAATTACGAGTAAACTGAAAATGATAAACACATTGGCGTAGAGCGATAACAAGATCAAACCAAATACTACCTGAATCAACGCTGCGGGAATATCGAGCAATAAACGACTGAGACTTTTTTCCAGATTAATGGTATCAAAAAAACGATTGACGAATTCCGGAAGATAATACTGATCAATTTTTTTGAGATCAAGGCGTGGGATGCGCCATGCAAATTCAAATGAATAACGGGTGAAGATCCGTTGCTGGATTTTTTCAATGATCTTCATTTGGTTTACCTGCAGCAAACCGGTAAAGAACACACTGATAACCACAAGAACAATGAGAACAACAATGGAGGTAGACAAACTGCCTGCCAACACAAAATTGATAATGGCCTGTATACCCAATGGCATTGCCAGTTGCAGTACACCCGCCAGGATTGCATAAAAATAAATTGCACCTATCTCCTTACGCTCCAGGTTCAATACCTGTAATAAGCGTTGCAACGGACGCTTGAGGTCCTTTGCCGCCTGGTTGTTTGCCATTAGTTCACCGTTGTGTTAAAGAAAGTTACTGATTTAAAACTGCTCCTTTGAACATGTTTTGAAATTGTTTGCAAAAGAACAGCATTTCGCCAATATTGTTTGCCGATTTTGTTTTTTTTAACAACTAACGGTCATCAGCACTCCGGAAGTGCAATGGGGATATTGATGGCCAGTCCGCCCTCGGCTGTTTCCTTGTATTTGTGATTCATATCTTTCGCTGTATCCCACATGGTTTTTACTACAGCATCGAGTGAAACCTTTGCGTAATCAGGGGTGCTTTGCAGCGCCAGTTGTGAGGCGGTGATGGCCTTGATGGCTCCCATCGTATTACGCTCGATACAGGGCACCTGCACCAACCCTGCAATGGGATCGCAGGTTAACCCAAGGTGATGTTCCATGGCAATTTCACTGGCCATTAATACCTGCCGCTGTGTGCCACCCATACATTCGGTTAAAGCAGCGGCTGCCATGGCACTGGATACACCGATCTCTGCCTGGCATCCACCCATAGCAGCAGAAATGGTGGAGCCTTTTTTGAAAATGCTGCCCACTTCAGAAGCCGTTAATAAAAACCGGATGATCTTTTCTTCGTCGAGGCCATTGCAAAAACAAACGTAATACATCAGCACCGCCGGAATAACACCCGCTGCACCATTGGTAGGTGCCGTTACCACCCTTCCGAAAGATGCGTTTTCTTCATTCACTGCTAAGGCAAAACAACTTACCCAATCGAGTGTGTATTTAAAATCGTTCCCACCACTGCGGATGGCTTCCACCCACTCCCGGAAATTTGTATACGGCTTTTGCTGTAGTAATTTTTTATTCAACCCTGCACCACGTCGTTTCACATTCAAACCACCGGGTAAATACCCTTCGGTATGACAACCTTTGTACATACACTCATGCATTACCCGCCAAATGTTGAGTACCCCTTGCTTTGTTTCTTCTTCACTACGCCATGCGTTTTCATTTTCCATGACAACTTCGCTGATGCTCATGCCGGTTTTCATACACCAGTGCAGCAGGTCCTGGGCTGTATCAACCGGAAACGGCAACTGCACCTGTGCATGGCCGGTAGTTTCTTCGTTTTCTTTTACTACAAAGCCGCCACCAATGGAATAGTATGTTTCTGCAACGGAAGTCCCGTCCTGAAAGGAAGCAAGAAATGTAACGGCATTGGGATGAAACGGTAAACTCTCTGTCATCAGGAATTCAATATCCTCTTTTGGGTCGAATTGAATTTCATGTCGCCCACCCAATACAAGTTCTTTCATGGCAGCAATATCGCTGATCTTGGCATCGATCGATTGTACATCAAATGTCACGGGATCATCTCCACACAAACCGAGTTGAATGGCCACATCGGTTCCATGCCCTTTTCCTGTTTTTGCCAACGAACCATACAATAACACACGCACAGTTACTACTTGCTCTAAGGGTTGTATTGTTTGGATGGATTGAACAAAACGTTGAGCGGCACGCCAAGGCCCCAGCGTATGGCTGCTGGATGGGCCAACGCCGATCTTAAACATATCAAAAACGGAAATAGGTTCGTACGACAAGCGATTGATTTTTTACAAAAGTAGGTAAACAAAAAAAGCTCCTGCATTTATTTGCAGAAGCTTTACAATAAGTTGATTTTTTTAGCTGGCTACTGTTACCAGTTCAATATCAAATATTAAAACTGCATTTGGCGGAATTGAATATTGGCCGGTATTTGGATTAAATGAGCCGGTAGCGCCATAGCCCAATGCCGGAGGTACAATCAATTTTATTTTCCCACCCTCACCCAATAATGGAATGGTACGTTGCCACGATTCAATTAATCTGTCTAATGAAAAAACAGCTGTGTTCGTTCCGGTTGTTTGATCAAAAATGGTTCCGTCTGTTAATCTACCCACATACTTTACGGCTACGGTTGTGCAAAGGCCAGGTTTTTTACTGTTGCCGGGTGTTTCAATTACATAATACAATCCTGAGCTGCCGAGTTCCACTGCGCCGGTAATATTATTGGCAGCAATATAATCTGTAACCATTGCTTCTTCCTGTGCAGAAGCAGATGTATTTCCAACAGTAGCATCACATCCTCCTTTTTTCTTACAGGCGCTTAACACTGTAACAACCATTACGAACGATAACAAATACTTCATCATAACTTCTTTTGAATTGATTCTTAATTTAATTTTTCAGTTGCTGTTTCAACTTAGTAATGACAATCAGCTTTCCGGCAACGTTGCTTCTGCTTTCTCCTTTTGTTTTAATTCGGCATATCGCTGCTCATTCATTTCCCATTTAAACCGCATTTTAAAAATGGCATAAAACACAATGATCGATAATACTGCAATTAAAATAAGCGTGAATTGTGAGCCAGATACATAGGGCATCCGCTTAAACCAACCTCTGAACAAAAAGCTCAGCAGCATGGGCAATCCAAAAGCCACACCAAGCGGCAAACCAACCAATAACTGGTTCATCAGCTTTTTTTCAGAGTTGCGGTTTTTCTCCCACCACTCGATAAACTCTTTGTCTTGCGCTGACAGCATCTACTGTTTTTTGCAAATGTAGGCAAGAGCAGGCAGCGCCGGCATATATTTCACGAAGATTTGGCGAACGGGCTGAAATCACCGGTTTTGTATAAGCAAAACACTGTAATAAAACAGCTACTCCGGCATTTTGTGTGAGAAAAGCAGGTTTTTAAGTATGTTTGAAAAAAATTATCCGTGAAAATCCAGGACATTCTATCACAGTACTTGTACAAAGAGAAATCGCTCACCCTTCCGGGGCTCGGACGTTTTGACCTTGATCCTTCTGTAAATGTGTATGAACTGAAAGAGGAAGGATGGCCCGAAAATACCATTTCGTTTACACAGGACCGTAATGCGCCCTTGAATGATGAGTTGCTGCAATTTCTGGTGCAGCAAACAGGCAAAATGAAACCACTGGCCATGAGCGATCTTGAATCGTACATCAGCACCGGTTTACAATTGCTCAATATAGGCAAACCCTTCCCCATTAAAGGCGTTGGTTCGCTCACCAAAACACGAGATAATCAATTTCAGTTTGAACAGGGAAGTCCGGCACTGGAAAAAATTGATTCGATCAATACCGATCATGTACGTGACCGTACAGTAGTTGCTGATGGTGAAGAGGTAATTGATTTTTCACATGAAGAACGTAAGAGCTCAAAAAAGCCGTTCATTATTTTTGGCAGCCTTGTAGCAGTGGTATTGGTGGGATGGGGCATTTATTTATACTTGCAAAAGATGAAGCCCTCCGAACCTGAAGAAACTGTACAAAACGAACAACAGGCAGCGATGGATACTGTTGCACCCGTTATTGATACCATGAGCCTTGCAATGGATACTGCACAACCTGCAACTGTTGATACTACTCCTGTTGTAACAACACCTGCACCTGTACAAACTACTTCAACCGCAGGATCGTTTCAATTGATCGTTGATCAGTTGAAAACAAAAGCTGCTGCCGACCGCCGGGTGGAAGCACTGAAGATCCGTGGGTTTGATGTAAGCGTCAATCAAAAAGACAGCAGTACATATCGTGTAGTGCTGCAGGTGAACCGTCCATTAACCGATAGTGCGTATGTAATGGATTCGCTCCGCAAATTCTATTTGTGGAAACCAAGACTCATGAATTAATCATTGGCAATGAAACAACAGTCAATCATCATCTTTCGCATCTATGCAGTGGTGGTTGTATGTGAACTGTTGTTGATCTATTTGCAGCAACCGCAACTGCGCTGGTTTACCAAACCTTTGTTGATGCCCTTGCTGATGTTGGGCTTTTATGTTGCCTCCCCCAAGAGAAACAGCAATTTGTTCCGCTTTATTTTTTCTGCTTTACTTTTTTCATGGGCGGGTGATGTGTTATTGCAGATGAAGGGTATTTTTATTCCGGGGTTGATCTCGTTTCTGCTGGCACATGTGTTTTACATTCTCTACTTTCTACGTTGCCAGCCCGGCAAGAAAGGGCTGGTGCAAGATCAACCATTGATCGCTGTTCCGGTGCTGTTGTATATTCTTCTTTTTTTATGGTTGCTGTTCCCCTATTTAGCTGCTATGAAAATTCCTGTTACTGTGTATGGTATTACTATTGGCACTATGTTGTTACTAAGTATCAATCTGCGGCATAAAATAAACAACAATGTTGCGTCGCTGTTTATCGTTGGTGCTTTGTTATTTGTAATTTCTGATTCACTGCTTGCCGTAAATCTTTTTGCTTACAGCAGTGTGTATCTTGGATTGGGCGTAATGTTAACTTACGCTGCTGCACAGTATTTGATCGTGAAAGCGGCCATACAAAACGCTTCCGCCTGATATTTTTTACTGCTGTGTTGCTTTCTTTTTAAGCTGCAACTCACTTGTTGTAATCTGCCACTTCTGGTAAATTCAGTAACTTCGCAGCACTCAGCACAAGTTCCAATTCCTGTATTGCAAACAGGCAGTTTTCCAGTTTAAATAAGACGATATGAATGCAACCAAATTATTTAAGGATTTTTTTGACAGTGAAAAAGCAGGTGGCTTAACATTGATTGCATGTACAGTGGTTTCATTACTGATCGCTAACTCTGGCTGGGTTGAAGGGTATCATGCTTTCTGGCAATCAAAATTGGGAGGTCTTTCGGTAGAGCATTGGGTAAATGATGCATTGATGGCGATCTTTTTTCTGTTGATCGGTCTGGAGTTGGAGCGTGAAATTTATAAAGGAGAATTATCAAATATAAAAGATACTTTGCTGCCGATGTTTGGTGCATTGGGAGGATTAGTTGTGCCAGCCGGTTTATACCTGTTATTCAATTTTGGAACTGCCACACAATCCGGCGCCGGTATTCCCATGGCAACAGATATTGCATTTGCATTAGGTATTCTTTCCTTGCTCGGAAATAAAGTTCCTACTTCCCTAAAAGTTTTTTTAACAGCCCTTGCAGTGATCGATGATTTGTGTGCCATACTGGTGATCGCAATTTTTTATACAAAAACATTATTGTGGACCAACCTGATTATTGCACTAGGGATATTTGTTGCATTACTGATACTGAACCGCCTGAAAGTAAGAAACCTGATTCCCTATTTACTGGGAGGTATAGCCATGTGGTACTTTATGTTGCACTCCGGCGTACATGCTACCATTACCGGCGTGTTACTGGCGTTTGCAATTCCATTTGGTAATGGTGATGAAAAATCAACCTCATACATTTTACAACATGCTTTGCACAAGCCGGTTGCCTTCATCATCCTTCCCATTTTTGCATTGGCGAATACTGCCATTGTGATCAGTGGTGATATTACACAAACGCTTACCGAAAATTACAGCATCGGTATTGCATTGGGGCTGATTGTTGGAAAACCACTTGGAATATTTTTCCTAACGTTCATAGCAGTTGCTTTAGGCTTCTGTAAACTGCCGGCAGATCTCAACTGGAAACATATTTTTGGTGTTGGCTTACTGGGAGGAATTGGCTTTACCATGTCCATCTTTATCACACTGCTTGCGTTTGATAATGAAACGATCATTAACAACGCAAAACTCGTGATCTTACTTTCCTCACTAACAGCAGGCTTGCTTGGGTTTCTATTGTTGAAATTTACACTGAAGAAGGAAGCTGCCTAAACAATGGAACGGTGCGAAAAAAGAAAAAACAAAAACTGAAAGAAGAACAATTCTGGGCAACATTTGCTTTCTTCAGCAAACCGCAATTGCCTGATGGAATTCCTGTGCACCTGGAGCGTGTTAACTTTCGCATCTGGGACCATGTAGAAGATGAGCAGATTGAACTGATGATACAGCATGTACAATCGATCAACATGCTCGACCTCGATGAAACGGATATTACAAACGACAGTATTGAGCTGCTTACAAAACTCAGCTTTTTGAAAGAACTCCGTTTGAAAGGATGCAGGCATATTGATGATGATGCAATGCCGCATATCAACAACATAAAAGGACTTGAGCTGCTGCATATCGATGGTACTTCCATCAGTTTGAAAGGCGCTTTGCAGTTAGCAGATCACCATCCATTACATACCTTATTAATTGGTGTTGATGAACCGGAACAACATACCGATGAATTGACAATACTTGCCAATCGATTTCCTGATTGCCAACTCATTGTGAATCATAAAGACTTTACAGTAAAGAAAAAAGACGACTGGACGTACTAAAAGAAAAATGCCCCGTTGTTATGACGGGACATTTCTTACTTAATAAATCACATACGGATTATCAAAAAAATCATCGTCCTTTTTATTCATCCATTGAAAAATCAGATTCAGTTTGCTTTTCAATTTCTGCATAAACGGTAAAAGCATGTTTCTTGTTTTCATGTCGCATGTTTTTAATCGTGATGAATCATTGAAATGCAAAGTCCCCTGTTTTACCAGAGGACTTTGTTTGTATGTTAAGCTGTTACTATGAAGCTGAGTGATTGAGCTGGCTTTACTTCGTACGTCCAACTTCCCACTTCGTACTTTCTTAGTAACCTCCCATGCCGCCCATATCAGGAGCGCCATGTGCGTGTGGTTCTTCTTTCTTTGGTTTGTCAGCAATTACTGCTTCTGTTGTTAACAACATGCCCGCAATCGAAGCTGCATTTTCCAAAGCAACACGGCTTACTTTAGTTGGATCAATTACACCAGCCTTAAACATATTTTCGTATGTTTCGGTGCGTGCATTGAAACCAAAGTCAGCTTTGCCTTCTTTGATTTTTTGTACAACAATTGAACCATCGATACCTGCGTTAGCAGTTAATGTACGGATTGGTTCTTCCAATGCACGACGGATGATTTGCATACCTGTTTGTTCGTCTTCAATTTGACCACGAACTTTTGCTTCCAATGCATCCAATGCACGGATGTAAGCAACACCACCACCAGGAACGATACCTTCTTCAACCGCAGCACGAGTTGCATGCAATGCATCATCTACACGATCTTTCTTTTCTTTCATTTCCACTTCAGTAGCAGCACCGATGTACAATACAGCAACACCACCTGCCAACTTCGCCAAGCGCTCTTGTAATTTTTCTTTATCGTAGTCAGAAGTTGTGTTTTCAACTTGTGCTTTGATTTGATTAACACGTGCAGTGATATCAGTTTTCTTTCCTTTACCACCAACAATTGTTGTGTTGTCTTTATCAATTGTTACAGAAGAAGCCTGACCTAAGTAAGTCAAATCAGCATTCTCCAGTTTGTAACCTTGCTCTTCGCTGATCACTGTACCAGCAGTGAGGATAGCGATATCAGTCAACATTTCTTTTCTGCGGTCACCAAAGCCGGGAGCTTTTACAGCAGCTACTTTCAGTGTACCACGGAGTTTGTTTACTACCAATGTTGCAAGCGCTTCACCTTCCAGATCTTCAGAGATGATCAATAAAGGACGACCGCTTTGTGCAACTTTCTCCAGGATGTGGAGGATATCTTTCATTGCAGAGATCTTCTTATCGTAGATAAGGATGTATGGGTTCTGCAATTCAGCTTCCATTTTTTCGCTGTTTGTAACGAAGTAGGGAGAAATATAACCACGATCGAACTGCATACCTTCTACTACATCAACAGTAGTATCTGTACCTTTTGCTTCTTCAACAGTGATCACACCTTCTTTACCAACTTTTGCAAACGCTTCTGCAATCAGCTTACCGATTGTTTCATCGTTGTTTGCAGAAATAGTAGCAACCTGCTGAATTTTTTTACTGTCGCTGCCAACAGTTTGTGATTGTGCTTTTAAGTTTGCAACAACCAGGCTAACCGCCTTATCGATACCACGCTTCAGATCCATTGGGTTTGCACCGGCAGCCACCATTTTCAAACCTTCAGCAATAATTGCCTGTGCCAATACAGTTGCAGTAGTAGTACCATCACCTGCAATGTCTGCAGTTTTAGAAGCTACTTCTTTCACCATCTGTGCACCCATGTTCTCAATTGGGTCTTCCAGTTCAATTTCTTTTGCTACAGTAACACCATCTTTTGTTACAGCAGGTGCACCGAATTTCTTTTCGATTACTACGTTACGTCCTTTGGGACCGAGGGTAACTTTTACAGCGTTGGCCAATACGTCAACACCTTTCTTCATTTTATTTCTACCTTCAATATCGAAGAAGATTTGCTTTGCCATATAAAAAGTTTTAAGTTTTTTGTTTTGAGTTTTTTGTTACCGGCATCGGTAACATTTTTCCACTTCTGTTGCGTCGCACACTTGTGCAGTTTTTTCTGTATTCGGCTTTTTACTCACAGCTAGTAGCTGGGAACTTAGAGCTTTCTTATACAATTGCCAGGATGTCGCTTTCACGCATGATGAGCAGATCGTCGCCATCAATTGCAATTTCAGTACCGGCATACTTACCGTACAAAACCGTGTCACCAACTTTTACGGTAACAGGTTCGTCTTTTTTACCGGGGCCGGCAGCCACTACAGTACCACGTTGTGGTTTTTCTTTCGCAGTATCGGGAATGATGATACCGCCAGCTGTTTTTTCTTCAGCGGGAGCAGGCTTTACAATTACCCTGTCGTGTAATGGGGTAACACTTACCTTCTTAGCCATAATTATTCGTTTTTTGGTTTTTGAAATGAAATTTATTGTCGCCCTTTCAAAGGGGCAACGAAGGTAAGCGAATACAGTGCCACCCCGCCAGAATGCGAAAATTTTTCAGAATTGGCGTAAATCAATGAAAAAAGCAGAAAAAAACTGGCAGGAGGAGAGACAAATTTGCATGTTTCCTCTCTCCTAATACGAAGGAAGTGTTTCCAATTCTTTTACAGGACCGGCTTTCCATACAATCCTCTTCCCTTTATAAGTACCCCGAAACAGAAATCCGTTCGGTTGCAGATCGGCTGGTGCCAGATAGTTTTTTGTTGCTGCAGGTTCAAGCGACAAACGGATAATGCGGTTGGCTGTATCGGTTTTGCTGATCGCAACTTTTTCAAGACTGGTTTTGAGCACACCAATTTCAAGCGTTTTTTCAGTAAACGTGTAAGGAGAAATGCTGAACTGCCGGCTACTGCTCCAGGCACTGTCCCACACGATATCGGTACTGGCTGCTTCTACATAAATCACAACAGACGTATCGATCTTTGCAGGCAACTCGTTTCCGTTCTCATCTTTCATCGCAATACCCGGCAGTTGAATACTGGAATAAGCATATACCTGTTTGATCACCGCTTTTTTGGAAGCACAGGAATACAGCAGCGCAAATGAAAACAGGCACACAACAGGAATCAAAAAACGCATGTGTAAATTTTATTGAATGATGAAGAAAAAGATGGCCTGCGTTACAGCAAGCCACCTCTTTTAATTTATTGCTTTACCAGTTTGATGCTTTGTGTTTTTGTTCCCGCATCGATGCGTAGAATATATACGCCCGCCGGTAACGATTCACCTTTTAATGGTAGTTGGCGGTTACCATCTGCACGACCGAGGTTCCAGCGCTGCAACAATTGTCCGTTGTTGGTTAACAGTGTTGCCTCAATGTTTACCCGGCTTGGATTACTGATACCAAGCGGAATGCTTGTACTGATGGGATTTTGGAGCAGTTTTACAAAGTTTGCCTGCTGGCTTGGATTACGTATAGAGGTGATGTTGGCTTCAGCTAAGAAGAATAAACCCGGACCAAACACATTTGCTGTAAATAAATAACCAGAACCAAAACTTGTAAATGTAGTTGCGTAAACACTTGTATTCGTACTGTTGCCTCCCCCAACGGTCCCCGCATTTGTACTCGTTATCCGAACGAGATTTGGATCCTTCCCGGCAAGTTCGGCTGCTGTGTAATACAAACCAAGGGTATAGCTGCTGTTTTGCGCAGTTCCACCAAAATCAACGGCAATTACCTTCTGCGAACGTGGGCCTGCAAAAAACACCTGCCATGTATTACCTGCTTCAGCAACACGTGATGTAACACAACCGAAATTACCAGATGCAGTCGCAATTCGACTAATAATATCAAATCCACTATAAAAATGAAATATACCATTTCCCGAAACAAACTCAGTTCTTGTTGTGTTTAAAGATGAAGCTATTGGATTACCCGAGGATGCTCCAAACGTAAGATTGATTCTGGCTTCGCTTATGAGTTGAGCCTGCAAGGCACATCCTGAATTTGATTCATCATCTGAATAAGTAGACGCTCTCGTTCCAGCTCCCAATGGGTTACTGGCCCCTTCGATCACATCTGCGGAAGCATCAGGCGATGTAAACCCGTTATCAAAACAAAAGTTCACCACAATATTTGAAATACCATCCCAATAAAAAGGATTACTGAAAGTGAAACTATTCTCTCCTACAACAGAACTGTAATTACCCGAATAAACCTGTGTAAAAGCAGCGTTTGCAAAACCTGTATTTAAATTGGATGCAGTTGAGTTTGCCATTGAAATAGTAAACCCCGTAAATGGTTTTGTGCTGAATTTTTCAAGAACTGTAAACCGAAGTGAGGTTATAAAACCAGCATCTAAAATTCCAGCCTGGCCTAATTGAGAAGCAGTATATAAATATTGTATACGGAACCGGCTCTTATTGCTTCTGAGAGGAGTTTGCGTACTAATTCTCACTTGTTCAGTTCCAACTTTAAAGTTTCCGCTGTAAATACCAGGCACAGGAGTAACATCATTGTCTTTAATTGTAAATGTAAACGATTTACTGCTGGGTGCAGCAATAGCATTGGTGGTACCTGTTACCGTATACGACAAAGTGAAAGACTCCTCATTTTCCAATTCTGCATCGTCGTAAACCCTTATTGTAATTGACTGTTCAGCCGCTGATCCACCAGGGAAAGTAATAGTTGACGATGGATTTGTAAAAGTTCCGTTAGTACTAAAATCAAAATCTTCGCCACGAACTGCTGTTCCGCCATTTATATTCAACGTTACAGTGGCTGAACCTACAGGAGCTTGGTCAACTCGCATTTTAACTACATAATCTTTGTACTTTCTGCAAATAGCAGAAGAGAGTTCAGATGCCTCAGCTGCTGAAGAATAAGTGTAACTAGATGCAAACCGAATGAAAGGCGTTGTAGTTGGAAAACTTGTTGTCCACAAACCCCGGCCATGTGTTGCAGCAAGCAGAGTTCCATCGAGTTGGCGGTACTGAAGCATATTGGTTCTTACTACAGGAAAAGTTGTATTACGAATCCATACAGTTGCGGCACCGTTAATATCATCCGTTTCAAAGACACCCATCTCAGTTGCGATAATTGCTTTATCGTCATCTTCCGGATAGAACATCGCCCAGCGAACTGGTATATTGGGAAGGTTTCCGGTAATATTCGTCCAGCCAGATGCACCTCCGCCTGTTGTTGTAACAAACACATGAGGAATATTGTAATTACTAAATGACGCTATAAGATTACTATCTGTTGTTCCTACATTTATACACGAAACTGTATTTCCGTTTGAAGGGAAATTAGATCCTGAGATATTAACTGCTGCAGGAAAATCAAGTTGGGCATTGTCCACACGAACAACTCTAGCCTGGTTTGACCCAACAAAAATCCTGTTATTTGTATATGGTGAAACTTTGACAGCTGTTATACCCCCTGATGTTGCTGTGCCAATCGAAATAGTCGAAAAACTTGCACCAGTCTGCGGGTCGTTCCAGCGTATATATCTTCCTGCGCCCGTACTGTTTCCTCCACTTGCATACAAAAAGTTATTCTGATCGTCGTAATCACTAGGATTAATGAAAAATCCCAATGAATTTGAATGACTCACTGCCGACCAGTTAGCCCCACCATTTACACTACGGATATAATTACTTTGTGTAAATGCACTAAACTGATACTGAGGTTCGTTTTCATCAATATGAGTAAAGCCTCCATCTCCTCCAATAACCTCAACACTACCCGACAAACCAGCATTATTCATTTGGTGGGTGCCGTTATCCTGTGTGCCGCCAATAAAGTAATTTGTAAGAGTAGGGTGAATTGCGGCTGAATAAAACTGTTTAGTACGAAGTCCGATGTTTCGATCAGTGAATGTTACTCCGTTATCCGATGAATAGAATATTCCTCCATCTGTCCCTACCATTACCTGCGAACCATTCCAAACTACTGTATGATGATCAGCATGAATATACATCGTTTGATTTCCTACCCACCTACTTAATCTCGACCAGGTAACGCCTCCATTTTCTGATCTGAAAAAGTTTAAACCTCCTGCAATTACAACATCAGGATTAGCAGGGTCAACTCCAATAGCTAAATCAAACCACCCTTGTCCTACATTTATAGATGGAGAAGCCTGCGAATCGCTTGACCCGCTAGGAGGAGAACTTACAGTGGGAGCCCACGTAACACCTCCGTTTGTTGATTTATAAATTGTTGGGGTACGATCGTTTGCATCAGAAGGGAGGGCATAAATTATATTACCCGCTACCGCTAATTCTGTATTGTAGTTTGTTGGGTAGGTCGTTACTGGTTCAGACCAAGATGCAGGGTTTACTGTTGCCGGATTGTCAGTGTAGCGATGCCCGGTTGGAACTGGAGGATCGGCGTTAGGATAATTCAAATAACCACATACAACATGCAAACGACCAGTACTGCTGAGACGCATTTCCGTAACCCGGGTTGATAAGCCTGCTGGTGTAATATTGATCCAGGTATTACCTCCGTCTGAAGATCGTTGAACTCCGTTTGATCCAATTGTTGCCACATATACATTACCTGCCCCGTCGCACAATACCCTTGAAACATTCCAAAAGTTTACTGTAGATGGTAGTAGATTCCATGTTACTCCATTGTCAGTGCTTTTCCAAACGCCACCACCACGTACAGCATCTGTATTAAACGTCTTTTCGCCTGTACCAAAATAAAGGATGTTTTTATTTACAGGATCCTGTGTAATACTGGTAACTGCAAGGTTACCAAAAAAATCATTTATGAGCGTCCAGGAAGATGGAGATGAAGTTATATCTGTTGTTTTCCACAATCCACCACTTACAGAACCTGCCCATACGGTTTTATTTGATGGGTCGTTAAGATCAACCCAAATTGTACGCATACGCCCGCTAGTAACTGCATTATTTTGTGGGCCCCGAAGATTTCCATTGCTTGGACCCACAGTATTTGTATTTGGACCTCTCTCTACCCATGACAAAGCAGATAGCCTGTTCAAGCGACCGGCTTTTCGCTCTTTTAAATCCCTATCAACTGCCTCAACTAAACGATAAGAAGGGACTATTCCCGACCTAACATCTTTAGTCATTTCAAATTCTTGTGCCATTGCTTCCCAAATACCCGAGTATTTTTTTTTGCTTTGATCTTTTACAATTTCCGGAATTTCAACCTTTTGATCGGTGTTACGATTTGAATTATTTCTTACACATCCAAAAAAAAAGGTGATAAGAATAAGTAACTGTAAGAAGGAAACGAGTTGGCGCATGCTTTACATTTTCCCTGCGTTCAATCCAAAATATTATTGGAGAAATGCAGAATATTTAAAAATTAATTGTTTAGATCGATAAATATCAAATATAAGGGAAACCAATGCTTATCTTTGCCGTTTGTTAAACAAGTTCTTTCTTAAATGATCAGCAGAAGAAACATACGGGTAAAGGTGATGCAAACGTTGTACACCTGTTCTACAAGAGAGGGTGATATCACCAAATTGGAAGCGATTCGCACATTGGACAAGCACGTGGACCAAAGCAGGCAGTTGTTTGTTGTTCTCATTTATACATTAACGGAAGTGGCCCGTTATGCCGAAACAGATGCCCGGCAAAAAGCATCGAAACATTTACCTACGGCTAAAGACCTGAGCATCAATACAAAAATTGCAGGTAACCGTGTGTTATGGCAAATACTCGAACACCCCTCCTATACCGCCGTAGTAAAAGAGATCAAGCCCGAATTAATGGGTATGGAAGAATGGGTGCGTAAACTCTATAATGAACTGGTTCAGTCGGATGTTTACCAGCAATACATCAGCCGTGAAGGAAGGGAGAAAAAAGACGAGAAAGATATTCTCGAATTTATTTTCACCGACCTGATGTTACCGAATGAAGATTTTGTTTCGTTCATTGAAGAACGGTTTCTCCATTGGGAAGATGATGCAGAGATGATCAATCTGCTGATGTTGAATTTACTCCAGAAGCCGCACAGTGCCGATTTTCAGCAATTCGTAAGCAATGAAAAACTGAAGTTTGCCAAAGACTTACTGGTGAGTGTTATTGAAAAAGAAGAAGTGTGTGACGAGTATATCAAGGGCAAATTACAAAACTGGGACCCTGAACGAACGGCAGCGTTGGATATGATCCTGATGCGGATGGGAATCTGCGAATTCCTCTTCTTTGAAACCATCCCCCCAAAGGTGACCATTAATGAGTACATTGATCTTGCCAAAGATTACAGTACGCCCCAAAGTGGCCATTTTGTAAACGGTATCCTGGATAGTATTCACAAAGAACTGGCAGCCCAAAACAAACTGCACAAAGTGTCTTTTAAGAAATCATAATCACAGCTTTCCATTACATTTGCAATCCGATAAACAGGTATACATCACATGAAACATTTGATTCTCTTATCCACATTCATTGCATTCCTCAGCGCTTGCGGAAATGCAGATCAGCAAACCACAGATGCAGCAGTTACTACGACTGAAGCAACTGCTCCGGCACAACCTGAAGTTACAACTGTACAATGGCTCGACTCTGTACAGAACTTCGGTAAAGTAACCGATGGTGAAAAAGTAATGATCACATTTCATTTTAAAAATACAGGCAATAAGCCTCTTATTATTTCCAATGTACAGGCAAGTTGCGGTTGTACTGTTCCTTCAAAGCCTGAAGCGCCGATTGCTCCGGGTGCAGAAGGAAAAATTACTGCCGAATTTAACAGCGAAGGCCGTGTGGGAAAAGCAACAAAAAACATTACTGTATCAGCAAACACAAAAGAAGGCATGACAACTCTTTTGTTTGAAGGTGAAGTACTTCCTAAAAAATAAACAATCAATACATGTACGAATTACTCTTATTTGCAGGCGATCCCAAAGGCGGTGGCGGAAGCATTCAGTTAGTTTTTCTTGGATTAATGATCCTGGTTTTCTGGTTATTCATGATCCGTCCGCAAGCTAAAAAAGCAAAACAACAAAAAACATTTATCGAAAACCTGCAGAAAGGCGATAAAGTTGTAACCATTGCCGGTATTCACGGTGTGGTAAACAAAGTAAACGAAGACGGAACGCTTTCGTTGGAGATCAACCCCGGCAGCTATATTAAAATTGAACGCAGTTCGATCAGCATGGATTGGACAACGCAGTTGAACAAAGTAGCTACTGATAAAAAATAATTAGTTCAGATTTGCAATTTGCGATTTCAGATTTTGAAACGATTGAAGAGTATAATTAAATCTGCAATCGTACATCTGAAATCGCAAATTTATTTTCGCTATGCTTAAGATCGGATTAACAGGAGGTATTGGCAGTGGCAAAACCACTGTTGCCAAAGTACTGGAAGTGCTGGGCATTCCTGTTTATTATGCCGATGAAGCGGCAAAAGAATTAATGAATAAAAATGAGCTGTTACAACAACAGCTCATTTTTCATTTTGGTAATGACACCTATTTGCCGAATGGCACACTCAACCGCAAACATCTTTCATCCATTGTATTTGCCAATAAAGAAAAACTGGAATTACTGAACAGCCTTGTTCATCCGGTTACGATTGCTGATGCACAACAATGGTTCAGTAAGCAAACGGCACCCTACGTAGTAAAAGAAGCAGCCTTGCTTTTTGAAAGCGGCTCTGCAGAAGGATTGGATTATGTGATTGGAGTTACTGCTCCTGCCACACTGCGCATCAAACGTGTAATGGACCGGGATCATGTAACTGCTGAGGAAGTGAAACGTCGTATGGCCAATCAACTGGATGATGGAATAAAAATGAAGCTTTGTGATTTTGTGTTGCAGAATAATGAACAACAATTATTACTACCTCAGGTTGTACAATTGCACGAAGAACTGATCAGCAGATCAAAAGAGGAGGCGCACACATGAGTTTATTATTTATGATCATAATAGCAGCAGGCCTTCCCTTTCTTACTGCATTGAGTTATAAAAACATCCGTAAGATGGAAGCGGAAATGGAGGGAGCTCAAATTGCCAAAGTACCCGTGTATATACAAAGTATGCTCATGCAGATCATTCTTTGTGTACTTGCTTATTTTGCCGCACGCAGTGAAAAAATAACGATTTCCTTTTCCAGTCGTTTTACACTGGTATCGATAGCAGCAGCCATTGGATTGATCGGCATTGCATTACTGCTTGCGTATTTGTCACAAAAATTTTCAAAAGAAAAAGACGATAGCACATTACATCATATTTTACCAGACACGGCAATGGAGCGTTTGTTGTGGGTATTGGCGTGTGTGGTAGCAGGGTTTTGCGAAGAATATATTTATCGGGGTGTATTGTTTCAAATGATCATGGGCTATATGGACCAGGTGTGGATATTAGCTGCTGTACTTAGTGCTATTGTATTTGCGTTTGGTCATGGCACACAGGGCGAAAAAGCAATTATACAGATCATCCCATTTGCAATCGGCTTTCAGTTTCTGGCTTGGATCAGTGGCGGTTTGTTGTTACCAATGATCGCTCATTTTATTTATAATATTCTGGTTGAGCTGTTGTTTGGAGAAAACATTAAGAGAGATGCAGCCTGATCAATGGGCAATAGACAAAGGACAATGAGCAATAAGCAAAGGTTTCCAAAAGTTGTAATCAAATTTCATTATTAGTCCTTGCCAATTGCCCATTAACTATTGCCTATTCATTTTACCATCCAACCTTCTCCCCCCAACTTCCCAAACCAAATGATTGATTAAGCGGCATGGTTAATCCAATTTGATTATAGGCTGTATTATTTTGAAAATGTGTGCGTGCATAACGTAATTGCAATTTCGAAAACAACACCCCGGCTCCTAACGAAAATCCGGTAAGACCATTTCCTCCGTTTGTCACTTTTAATTCTCTTCCCCGTAATACATTATACGCTGCCGTTACTTCCACCCGCTCACCTATGAGTACCTGTGTGGCAAATACAAAATGCTGAAAGAGTTTATCGAGTGTAAATTTTTTGGTTGATGAATTTTCAAAACCATTCTCGTTATTGAATAATGTATCGTTGTACAAAATATCAAAGCGATGCAGATGATGTGCTGTTACTGAAAAACGAATAGGTGCTTTGGCCAATCGTTTCGAAATACCGGCCTGCAGATCGAAAGGCAGTTCTTCCTGTTCTGCCGGATTGTAACGTTTTAACTGTCCGCCCATGTTGACAGCCACAATACTTGCCTGCAAAAAATTGGCTGTGTCTCTATACAATACACCCACATCGGCTGCGATGGCTGATGATCGGTACATACCATAATTGCTCGCCACAAACTTGAGCGTTAATCCATATTTCCAACGGTTCAAATACTCACGACTTGCCATAAGTTGAACAACATAATCCCGTGGCCGGTAGACTCCTTCAATATTACCGGAAGCATCTGTTTGTTGTGTACTTCCATAATCGAAATACAAAACGCCGACAGCAAAATTTGTTTGGAGTTTGGGATGGCGGTAAGCGAGCATCCAATGCACATTATTGATCCCTGCTGCCAATGAATTAAAATTGGCCACCATTTGTGTATGCATCGCCGAATCTAATTGTGCAGGATTGCTGAAGGCCAGTGACAGATCGTTGGAATAATTGGTAAGATTAATTCCTCCCAGTGCCGAGAGCTGCGGAGAAGCGGGAAAGCGCAGAAAATTATACGCACTGCTGCCACCAAGTGTTTGTGCAAACAGGCTGCTGTTAATGAAGAACAAACCCACAATACATACCAATCGGATCATACCAGAATTGTAAGCCTGTAATTTAGTTAAAAACAGGAAAGGCTATTGAGCAGGGTCGTATATAAAAAAATATCCCCCATAGAAATGGGGGAATCTCTTTAACCCTTAAAACAACCAACATGAAATAAATTCATATTTGTTACCTAAATAAACAAGGTTGCTTCTATTTGGTTCAGCCAAAGGCCAATTTTTTTAAAAAAATTATACCAGTGCCAGGTCAAGCACCTGCTGCATTGTTTTTACAAAATGAAACTTCATTCCTTTGATATATAAAGAATTGATTTCCTGCACATCTTTTTCATTCTGCCAGCAAAGGATCACTTCTTTGATACCGGCACGCTTGGCCGCCAGTATTTTTTCTTTGATACCTCCAACCGGCAACACCTGGCCACGCAGTGTAATTTCGCCGGTCATTGCCAAAAACGGCTTCACCCTTCTTCCGGTAAACGCACTGGAAATGGCAGTAAGCATGGTGATTCCAGCACTCGGGCCATCCTTTGGCACTGCACCTTCAGGCACATGGATGTGAATGGTCTTCTTTTGAAACTCTTCGGTATCTACACCGATCTTTTTAGCATTGGCCTGTAAATAACTGAGTGCTGTAGTGGCACTTTCTTTCATCACATTTCCGAGGTTTCCGGTTAAACGCATCTCGCCTTTTCCGTCGGCCAAGCTTGTTTCAATAAACAATATTTCACCCCCTACGGCCGTCCATGCAAGCCCTACTGCCACACCAGGCATGTTTGCTGTTTTATAAATTTCGTTGCTGTAACGTGGCTTACCCAAGATGCGTTCAATGTCGTTGACCGTTAACGTGGGTTTCAGTTTGCCTTTGATCGCTACTTCTTTTGCCTGCGAACGCATCAGCGATGCCAGTTGCCGGTCGAGTTCACGAACACCGCTTTCACGTGTGTAATCTTCAATTACTTTTCGTAGAACTGTATCGCTGATCTTAAACGGAATCTTTACAAGGCCATGTGCTTCGATCTGTTTTGGAACAAGATAGTTTTTAGCGATCTCAATCTTTTCCTCTACTGCATAACCACTCAGATCAATAATTTCCAACCGATCTCTTAATGCAGGTTGAATAGATGCCAGGCTGTTGGCTGTTGCAACAAACAACACTTTGCTCAGATCGTATTCCAGCTCCAGGTAATTATCGTAAAACGTATGATTTTGTTCCGGATCTAACAGTTCCAGCAAGGCACTGGAAGGATCGCCACGAAAATCATTGCCGAGTTTATCAATTTCATCGAGGATCATTACGGGGTTCGATGTTTTTACTTTTCGTAATGATTGAAGGATACGGCCGGGCATTGCACCGATATATGTTTTACGATGACCTCTGATCTCACTCTCATCGTGCAAGCCTCCCAGACTGATGCGTACGTACTTACGGCCAAGTGCAGACGCTACACTTTTTCCCAATGATGTTTTACCAATTCCGGGAGGACCGAGCAAACATAAGATCGGACTTTTCATATCACCCTTCAGCTTCAGTACTGCTAAGTACTCAAGTATCCGTTCTTTTACTTTTTGAATACCATAATGATCATGATCCAATACTTTTTTAGCCTTCTTCAAATCGTACTGATCAACGGTATATTCATTCCACGGCAGATCAAGCATCAGATCAAGATGATTATACACAACTGAATAATCAGGAGTTGACGGATGCATACGCTCCAGCTTTTCAATTCCCTTGCGGAACATTTCTTTGGCAGCATCACTCCACTTTTTTGTTTCCGCCTTCTTCTTCATTTCCTGGATCTCCAGGTCGTTGGCATCACCACCCAATTCTTCTTTGATGCTTTTTAATTGCTGTTGCAAAAAATAATCACGCTGCTGCTTATCAAGCTCGGTTCTAGTTTTATTGGTTACCTTATTTTTCAGCTCGGTGTACTGCAACTCTTTCTGCAATAAGGTAAGCAGTAATTCTGCCCGCTGCTTTATGGTACTTGTTTCCAACAAACGTTGTTTGTCAGAAATATCGCTGTTGAGATTGTTACTTACAAAATGAACGAGAAAGGCCGGGTTCTCAATATTCTTAAGAATGATCGATGCTTCGCTCGGAATATTGGGCGACAGTTGAATGATCTGTGCAGCCATATCTTTTATGGAACCTGCTACAGCTTTAAAATTTTCATCATCAGGTGTTGGCTCTTCGTGCAACACCTCAATACTTGCTTTAAAGAATGGATCATCAGAAGTAAGCATGTTGATGCGGAAACGTTTCTTTCCCTGTATGATCACCGTTGTGCCACCATCGGGCATTTTGATCAACTTCACCACCTTAGCAATAGTGCCGGTATATTCAAGATCGATCACCGTAGGGTCTTCTACATTACTATCTTTTTGTGCTACTACTCCAACCAGTTTGTTGGTTTTATAGGCTTCGTTCACCGCCTGTATGCTTTTATCTCTTCCAACAGTTATGGGAAGAACAACGCCGGGAAACAACACTGTATTTCGCAATGGAAGAATAGGCAACTCATTGGGTATATCCGCCAACTCATCATTGTCTGCATCTGATTCGTTTAATGGAATGATGGGTAAAAAATCAACATCTTCATCAGAGGGACGCAGGAATAAACTCTTATCATTCATAGTTTTCGCTTTAGTCATTTTGACAGACAAGCCCCTCGGTAAGGGGCTTTCTGTAACATATTCTATAAGTGTCAAGATTAATGCCAGTTGAAGATCATCTGCTAAATCTTCATACAGGAAAATTTTATTCTGTAACGGCAAGAATGGGTTTACCCACACAGCCACTTGGCATCTGGATGCGTAATAAAGCGGCAAGCGTTGGAGCAATATCTGTCATATAAACTTCCTGGTTGCTTTTGCCGGGCTTAATTCCCCAGCCGTACCACACAAGCGGAATATGACTATCGTACGGATTCCACAAACCATGTGTAGTACCGGTAGGTCCACCGTCGATCCAGCCCGGAGCAAATATTATCTGGATATCGCCACTGCGTTTTGGATGCCATCCATTGCCGATGCGTTCTTTTACCAAAGCTGCCATCGGTTGTGCCATCAACTTTTCAATTTCAAATACACGATCCACGCCCTTTATTTTTTTTACATGACGAATAATATCTTTCACTACAGCATCACGATCCAGATCGGTTGTGTCAAACAATCCGTGATTCAATGTGATCTGATAGTTATATGCAATCAAAACAATTTTTTCTTTACCATATTTTGTAAACAGCATTTTATTGAGATCATCTACCATTTTGTTATCATCAACTGCACCGCCGGGCAATTTATGTTCGGTTGAAAAACCTGGCACATGAGCTACCCCATGATCAGCTGTGAGAAAACTGATGTACTGATTTTTTCCAACCACTTTATCGAGATAATCAAACAGTTCGCCCAGCTCTTTATCCAACCGCAGATAGGTGTCTTCCACTTCAATTGAATTAGGACCAAATGCATGACCCACATAATCCGGTGTTGAAAAACTCACGGCGAGAAAATCGGTGATACTGTCTTTCCCCATTCCTTCATTTGCAATAGCTTCTTTTGCCATCATCAAGGTCATTGTATTGCCATAGGGTGTTTGAGAAATCACACCATAGTTTTTATCAACAAAACGCTTGAGATCGTAGGGGAATCCTTTTTGATCAGCACCAAATGGCTTCCCTTCGTATGCATTTTCATCTTTGCTGCTTTGTACATAACTGCTGATGGGATACAGCGTGTTCCATCCTTTTTCCAGGAATGCATTGCTGTGTTTTTTTGAATTGAATGTTGTTACCCAGTTCGGCAATTCGTTCATGTAGTACGTTGATGTGATCCAGTTACCTGATTTACCATCATACCAATAGGCAGCGTCTGCGCTGTGTCCTGCCGGCAAAATACCACCACGATCTTTGATAGCAATACCAATCACTTTACTGCGGAAATTGGTTGCCAGTTTCAGTTCATCGCAAATAGTTGTAGCGAGCATATTGCGTGGACTCATTTCACCGGCATTCCCTGCAGCACCTACTGTCTTCACCGTTTTATCTTCACTGCAGTACACATTTCGTCCGAGTTCATTATCAAACCAGGCATTCCCGGTAATTCCATGTACAGCGGGAACTGTGCCTGTATAAACTGTTGTGTGCCCACATGCTGTAACTGTTGGCGCATAATTGATAAACGCATTTTCATTACTGAAGCCCTGCCCCAGCATTCGCTTAAAACCACCGTAGGGAGAATAACGATTGTAATAGCGGTATAAAAAATCCCAACGCATTTGATCCACCATAATACCCACTACCAGTTTGGGGCGTTGGAGTTGTTTGATGGGCTGCTTTCCGGAAGAAGTTTTTTGAGCTGATAACTGAATTGAACAGAACAGCAAAAGAAGCGATACTATAAAACGCATACGATTGATTTAAAAGGCAAATATACCCTTGAATAGCTGTTTCCCATGCGATTTTTGCGTTAACGAACCGGCTCGTTTTCATCCTTTTCAGATCAGCGTCAAAACCTTACCTTTGCGCAAATTTTTCACCCTTAACAATTTCATCATATGGCAGATATTTTCGAGAAGCTGATTAAGAATTATGGCCCTATTGGTCAACACAGAGAGCGTGCACACGGCTATTTTGCTTTCCCAAAACTGGAAGGTGAGATAAACAGCCGTATGAAATTTCGTGGCAAAGAAAAAATTGTGTGGAGTCTTAACAACTATCTCGGTTTAGCCAATCACCCTGAAATACGCAAGATCGATGCGGATGCAGCAAAAGAATGGGGACTTGCTTATCCAATGGGAGCACGTATGATGAGCGGTAACTCCAACCTGCACGAACAGTTGGAAAAAGAACTGGCCGAATTTGAAATGAAAGAAGATGCCATTCTGATGAACTTTGGTTACCAGGGTATCATGAGTGCAATTGATGCGGTTTGTGGCCGACATGATGTGATTGTGTATGATGCCGAAAGTCATGCATGTATCATTGACGGTTTGCGTTTGCACCCCGGTCACCGTTACGTGTTCAAGCACAATGATGTGGAAGACTGTGAAAAGCAATTACAACGTGCTACTGCGTTGATTGAAAAGCAGGGATCGGGTGGTATTCTCGTTATTACGGAAGGTGTTTTTGGAATGGCTGGTGATCAGGGAAAATTAAAAGAGATCTGCGCCTTGAAGAAGAATTACCAGTTCCGTATTTTGGTTGATGATGCACACGGCTTTGGCACACTGGGTAAAACAGGTGCTGGTGCCGGTGAAGAACAAGGTTGCCAGGATGAAATCGATCTTTACTTCAGCACCTTTGCAAAATCAATGGCTTCGATCGGTGCATTTCTTGCAGGTCCACGTGTGATCATCGATTATATCCGTTATAATATCCGCTCACAAATTTTTGCCAAGAGCTTGCCTATGCCAATTGTGGTTGGCAACCTCAAACGATTGGAAATGCTGAAGACGATGCCGGAATTAAAAGAGAAGTTGTGGAGCAATGCCCGCAAACTGCAAACCGGTTTAAAAGAAAGAGGATTTGACATTGGTAAAACGGATAGCCCGGTTACACCTGTGTATATGACGGGTGGTGTGGAAGAAGCAACAGCAATGGTTATGGATCTGCGTGAGAATTACAACATCTTTGCGTCGATTGTAGTGTACCCTGTTATTCCAAAGGGGCACATCATTTACCGTTTAATTCCGTCGGCTGCACATACCGATGCTGACATTGAGGAAACATTAATTGCGTTCTCTGAAACAAAAGCAAAATTAGACGCAGGTGCTTATAAAGTAGAAGCCATTCCTGATATGGCGAATGCTTAATCGTTGAAATAAATGTTCAAAGCCACGATTAAAAATCGTGGCTTTTTTATTTGACACCCGAGTTCCAAAAACCGGTTTTCGTTCATTTTACATGATGAAAATACGGTATTTGATATGGGTTTCCCTAATATATGGTAACTGTTACCTATTAGTATGCACGATAGGCTTGTATTATTCGTTTCTCTTCATTATTTTCGAGCAATCGCAACCAGAGTGTTCAACGCTCATTTGTGACACCAATATTCTATTCGATTTAAAAACCACCCCATGAATTGGAAAACCAAAGCATTCCTGTTATGCAGCTTCCTGTTTGCAGCTAACTACACTTCATTTGCCCAAATTGATACGGAGTTCTGGTTTGCTGCACCTGATATTTCTTCAAGTACCGGCCTCGATCGGCCTGCGTTTTTACGAATTGCTTCTTTTAAAGAATCCGGTACAGTTACCATATCACAACCTGGAGGAGGTGGACTGCCTACGCAGGTAATTAATGTGCCCGCCAATTCAAGTGTATCCGTTGATTTAACGCCATGGTTAAGCTCAATTGAGTGTGGGCCCGGAAATGTAATTCAGAACAAAGGAATAAGAATTGTGTCCACAGCACCTGTTTCAGTTTACTATGAAGTAAATCACACAAGCCGGAATCCTGAGTTATTTGTACTGAAGGGCAGGAACGCTTTAGGTAATGACTTTTTTATATCGTCGCAAAATGCAGGACCAAATACATCTTTACATACCCCCTTACCGTATTCTTCGTTTAACATTGTTGCTACCGAAGACAATACACCTGTTACCATAACGCCGGGTCAGAATATTGTTGGGCATGCTGCAGGAGTTCCATTTACAATTACACTAAATAGAGGGCAAACCTATGCAGCAATAGCCACTTCGCAGGCTGCAGCGAATCACTTGGGAGGATCAAGGGTTACATCAACCAAACCAATCGCAGTAACATTAGCAGACGACCTTGTAACATCGCCGGGTTATGCCTGTGCTGATTTAATTGGCGACCAGACCATTCCAGTTAATATTACAGGTACCGAATATGTAGCTACAAAAGGCTATTTGTTAGGAACACAGGAAAAAATATACATCACTGCTACTGCAAATGGAACTACTGTATCGCAGGATGGTAATGTAGTTGCAACACTTAATGCAGGGCAAACCCATGAGGCAAACCTGAACAATGCTTCTACTTATATTCAGTCGTCTAATCCTGTGTATGTGTATCAGATATCAGGAATCGGATGTGAGTTGGGAGGTGCAATTTTACCCCCTGTTAAATGTACGGGGAGTTTATCAACCACCTACACAAGAAGCAGTAGCAGGAGCAACTACCTAAATGTACTTGTAAGGGCGGGAGGAGAATCATTTTTTAAAGTGAACAACAATACCAACGTTATAAAAGCTACTGACTTCACTCCTGTTCCCGGCACATCAAATCAATGGCTGTCAGCCAGCGTTTTATTATCCAATTCAATTTCGCCCATTGACTCGCCTGTTACAATTACAAATTCACGAACATTTTTCCATTTGGGTGTGTTGATCGGCAACGACAGAGAGGGCACAGCTTATGGTTTCTTCAGCAGCTTTAATAACAACTATGCAAATGCAAGTACAACAACCCCTATGATTTGTGATGGCGGTATGATTAAATTATTTGCCGATACATTACTTTCAGCTACTTATCAATGGATCGGGCCATTAGATTTTTCAAGTTCGGCTCAAAATCCGGTCATTAATAATGCATCGGTTTTAAATGCAGGTAAGTACTATGTAACCGTAACACTTCCCGGTTGTGGCAGTCAAATTGATTCAGTTACCATAGGCATTGGCGGAAGTAAAACATCTACTATAACTCAAACAATTTGCGAAGGGGATACAGTTGACGGATACACAACTTCAGGAACGTACATTGATACATTACGAACTTCTATTGGATGCGACAGTATCCGTACGCTCCATTTAACTGTTTTACCAAAATCTGTGATATCTATTTCACAAACAATTTGTGAGGGGAATGTATTTCTCGGCTATACACAAACAGGTACTTACATTGATACATTAGTTGCTGCAAACGGATGTGATAGTATCCGTACTCTGAATTTAACTGTACTACCAAGATCAAGATCAACTATCACCCAAACAATTTGCCAAGGACAAACATTTCTCGGCTATACAAATGCAGGAACTTATGTTGATACCTTAATAGCTGCAAACGGGTGCGATAGTATTCGAACACTCATTTTAAATGTGGATACGCAACCACGTCCTAACCTTGGACCAAACAGAGAATTGTGTACAGGAGATACATTGGTTTTATCGCCCGGAACATATACATCCTATCTGTGGCAGGACAATTCGACGAGTCCGCAATTTGTAGTAAGGCAAACAGGCACTTATTCTGTAACGGTTGCCAATGCCTGTGGATCTGCATCCGATGAAGTAATGATACGTAGTGTAGATTGTGTGGTATTATTCCCGAATGCATTTACACCAAATGGCGATGGGCGAAATGATCAATTTAAAATTCTGAACGCATTTAACCTGCGTGAATACACACTCACTATTTATAACCGTTGGGGACAGGTGGTTTATTCTACTACCGATTTCCGCCAAGGCTGGAATGGCGAAGTGAAAGGAAAACCACAAGACCCCGGTACATTTGTTTACTTCTGTAAGTATATTAAAGATGATATTCCCGTTACTACAAAAGGAAGTTTCATACTGATCAGATAAGTAATAAAAAACGATTTGCAAGTAAAAGGGCCGCAAAAAAATATTGCGGCCCTTTTTTATTTATTCAATTAATTATTACCGAAGATCTACTACTTCAACTCCCGGATATTTTGCTTTATCAAACGCAAACTGAGCATCTGTTAACGCAGCTTTTCCGTTGAGAGAAGAAACCGTGTAAGTATATTTGTTACCACTTTTTTCCAACACCTTCATACTGTATATTGTTTTGGCAGCCTTATCAACCCAAACAATTACTTTAAAAAACGATTTTGTTTTATCGAATGGTGTTAACTCAATTTCCTGCAACACCTTCCCTGCTTCTTTTTTATCGCCATTCAACTTATAGAGGAAATCGTTATCGTAAAAATTAGTAAATATTTTTTGAGGTGTAATTGAACTTTGTGATGGATCGTATTTTGAAATTGTTACTTCATTTGCAGCTTTGTCGTAAGTCCAGATATTTACACCATCGCAAAAAATATCCTGTGCCCCGGTGATGGTTACACGGTACTTAGTGCCTTTTGTATAAACTGTACCTTTTTTAATACCTAATACTTTGCCTTTTGCATCTTCGTTCTTGAAAGAGAACAAAGCCTGCACAGCCTTAAATGTTTTAAACTTTGCACTTACTGCATCCAATACTTTTTTTGCTTCCGGGTCGCTTTTACCCATGTTAGCTGTTTGACCCATACCGGGCAGGCTTGTCAGAACTATGGCAACAACTAATAAAACTGGTTTCATTCGATTGATTTTCGTTTGACTTTTTACATTTATCGGTGATATTTCTGCATCGCCGGCTTTCTGAACTTGAGATAGCAAATGAAGATGATAGGTTGCAACGTAAAAACTTAAGTTTTTGCACTGCTGTGCAATAACCCAAATTAAGGTCGCAAAGATAGGTATCTGTCAGCTAAATGGCTCGGCAGCAATCAATCGGCAAATTTTAACAGCTTAACCCATCATTTCAAGGTGTTGGTCGAGCTCAGCTTCTGTTTTGATGAGTACATCCCGGGCTTTACTGCCTTGGCTTCCACCCACAATACCAGCAGCTTCCAATTGATCCATCAGGCGGCCGGCCCTGTTATAGCCCAGCTTCATACGCCGCTGCAGCAAGGATGTAGAGCCTACCTGGTTCTGTACAATCAGCCGGGCTGCATCTTCAAACAACGGATCACGGTCGCTCAGGTCAAAATCTTTGCTTTCCAGATCTTTTTCATCAATGTACTCCGGCAGCAGGAAGGCCTGCGGATAACCTCGTTGTTTGCTGATAAATGAAACAATTTCATCCACCTCAGGTGTATCCACAAACGCACATTGCAAACGGGTAAGCTCACCATTATAACTGATGAGCATATCCCCTTTTCCGATCAACTGCTCGGCACCGCCCGTATCAAGGATGGTACGACTATCAACTTTAGACGATACTTTAAATGCGATTCGTGCCGGAAAGTTGGCTTTAATAGTACCCGTAATGATATTTACGGATGGACGCTGTGTAGCAATGATGAGGTGAATACCCACCGCACGGGCCAGCTGTGCCAAACGGGCAATCGGCATCTCTACTTCTTTACCTGCAGTCATGATCAAGTCAGCGAACTCGTCCACTACCAGTACAATAAACGGAAGATACTGATGACCTTTTTGCGGATTGAGTTTCCGTGCTACAAATTTTTCGTTGTACTCCCGCAAATTACGGCAACCCGCTTCTTTCAACAGATCATAGCGGTTATCCATTTCAATACACAAAGCATTCAATGTATTGATCACTTTCTTGGTATCGGTAATGATCGCTTCGTCTTCGCCCGGCAGCTTGGCAAGGAAATGTTTTTCGATATGCCGGTACAAACTCAGTTCCACTTTCTTTGGATCGACCAACACCAGCTTTAATTGCGATGGGTGTTTCTTGTACAACAACGAAACAAGGATCGCATTCAACCCTACTGATTTACCCTGACCCGTTGCACCGGCCATCAACAAGTGTGGCATGGTGGTAAGATCAACAATAAAGTTTTCGTTATCGATCTTTTTCCCAATAGCAATCGGCAAACCAAAATTGTTGTGCTGGAATTTTTCAGACGACAACAATGTTTTCATACTCACCACCGTCTTCTTTACATTGGGCACTTCAATACCAATAGTTCCCTTACCGGGAATTGGTGCAATGATACGGATGCCCAAAGCCGCAAGACTTAGTGCAATATCATCTTCAAGGTTTTTGATCCTTGAAATACGCACACCGGCAGCCGGTACAATTTCATACAAGGTTACAGTGGGACCAACAGTAGCAAATATTTTCTGAATTTCAATATCGTAGTTGCGAAGTGTATTAATGATCTGGTTTTTGTAATTCTCCAGTTCGTGTGGATCCTGTACAATTTTTTCGCTGCCATGGTTTTCAAGCAAATTCAACGAAGGGAACTTATAATCCTTTAAATCAAGAAACGGATCATAAGGCGGAAGATTTTCAACTACTTTTTTCGCAGATACTTCTTCATCATCTTCTTCTTCCGGCTCTGCATTTTTTATTTCGAGGGCAAGATCACTTTCTGTCAGTTCATCCTTTAACGGCTTCTTCGGTTTTTCAGCAACCGGAATTTCCATTTCTACTGTTGGCTCATCCACCACCGGAGGTGCATACACATCAGGCTGCTCTTTTTCCAACTCTTCTTTTTCCACCACTGAAAATTCATGTAAGGGATTTGCTGCATCTTCCGGAAATACAGGCGCTGTAAAAGCAGATTCTTTGGTTAGTTGATTTTTTGCCCGCTTATCTTCAACCAAGTCTATCACAACTGGTTCAGTTATTTCTTCGGGAATTGCATCTACAACCGGTTGCTGTTGCTTTTTTGCCGGCAGCTTGAACACCGGATTAAAACGCCAGATAAAATAAGAGACTGCAGCCAATGAAAGAATGAGTCCGGTGCCGGTTTTTCCAACAAAGCCACTTAGCCAGCCGGAAGCATAATTCCCAAAGGCCCCACCCCAGGGAAACGAAAAGCCTTGCATAAAAAAGGAAAAGAAAACGGGTAGCACCAGCAAGCCTACCACTACATATTTCAAATTGCGGGCCATGGAAAACAACTTCTTTCCAAACAGTAAATTAACCCCGATAATAAAGAAGAATGTACAAATGAGATAAGAAGCAACACCAAAGCCTTTGTAAAAAAACAGGTGCGATACCCATGCCCCAAAACGGCCGAGTAAATTATTGACCTGCATTTCTTCATTAAACAATACACCGGTTGCATAACGCAACACTTTATCCTGATCTTCTTTCCAGGTAAACAGATAGGAAGTAAAAGCAATAAACAACACCAGCGAAGCGATGAGGAAAGCGATACCGGTGATCTTGTGTGTACGTTCATCTTTCACCAGTTCCTTTACAGTTACCTGCTCCTCTTTTTCCTGTTTCAGTTGCTCAGCAGCTCCCTTTTTTTTCTTTTCCTTCGAGCGGTTTCCAGCCATACAAACAAAGATAAAGAATGGAAACAACCCAACAACCGGGAAAAGAAAAGCAGTTTCCTCAAAAAAATTTTTATCTTGATGCGGAACATCTGCTTCATGAAAAAATACTGCCTGCCCGTTATTCTGTTCCTGATGCTGCAAACAACTGCTAAGGCACATGAGGACACAAGCCTGTCTGTGATTTATACATCAACAGTTAAGAATCTGCATTTTTTACCCAGAAACATGCATGTGTTTGTTGACACGAACAACAATACCGATCTACAAACACTACGGGGTACAATGTTTCTTCACCTCAACGAAAAACCAAAACGTACAGTAGCAAAACACTTGATGACTGACTCAAAAGTGTATCTGCTCTTTTGGATCAATAATGATGAAGATAAACCCCGTGATTTTTTTATAACACCCGGCACATATGCGAAAGAATGTATACTTTATACCCGAATCAACAACGACTACCCCTGGCAGGAGATACCTGGACAGATTGCAACTGACAAAAATGAAAACTCATATCGCTACTTTACGATTCAACCGGGCGTTGAAATGCAGGTGCTCGTTCGCAGCCGTTATGCAAAAACCAATATCAGTACGTTAAACCCCTATCTCATTAACCCGATTTTCTTTGATGATCATATCAATAATATTCACACAAACTGGTATGGTGTAAATACGTTTACGTATGTATTGTGTGGCCTTTTACTGATGATGCTGCTGTACTCGTTTGCAAACTATGTACAGAATTACAAGCGGGCATTTCTGTATTATTCCATTTATGCATTGTGCATGGCCATACTGCTGTTCTTAAAAGCAGCATTGTACAAACGTTCTACTGCATTTAATTTTTTCAATGAAGAATACCTCGATTACTTTTTGCAGATACTAGGTTATATTTTCTACATAGGTTTTACACGTATGTTTTTGGATACGCCTAAAAACTATCCCACGCTCAATAAAATGTTCATTATTGCTGAAGTGGCGTTGGGCGTATTCCTTTCCATTTTTTCATTTTTCTATTTTACCGATGCCTCTTACGCCAAACTTGAATTTGTTGAAAACAGCAGTAAGTTCTTTCTCATTTTCCTTGGCATTATGTATATCATTTTAGGAATTGTAGAACGAAACCGGTTGATGAATTACCTGCTGGCAGGCAATGTCTCGAACCTGTTGATGGGTGCTTTTTCGCAATTTCTCATTATGTTTCCTGCAACCAACATTGTACCGGCAACCGGCTTGTTCCGCCAATCGCTGGTGTATTTTGAAGTTGGTATTTTTCTTGAGCTGATCTTTTTCCTCCTTGGCCTTGTGTACAAAAACAAAATTGAGCTGATTGAAAAAGTAAAGATGGATGAAGCTATTAAACAGGAAGCGGAAAAGCAGGAATACGAAAAACAAATTGCGGTGTTGAGTGCGCAACAGGATGAACGCAGCCGTATTTCAGCCGACATGCACGATGAGTTGGGAAGCGGCGTTACAGCCATTCGTTTGTTGAGCGAAATTGCCCGGCAAAAAACCAGGGAGCAGCCAATCGAAGAAATTTCACGCATCTCTTACAACGCCAATGAACTCATGACCAAGATGAATGCCATCATCTGGAGTATGAACCCAGGCAATGATACGGTAAACAGCCTTGTTGCCTATATCCGCTCCTACGCTTCCGAGTACTTAGATAATTTTGAAATGGACTATCGCATCAATGTTCCATCCAATGTGCCGAATGCAATGATATCGGGTGTAAAGCGTAGAAATATTTTTCTTGTACTGAAAGAATCTATCAACAATGTAATGAAGCATGCGGCAGCAACGGAAGTAACAATCAACATCACATTCAATCAACAAATGATTATTGAGATCAGCGATAATGGGAAAGGCATCGATACCGAGCAACTCAACCAGTTTGGCAACGGTTTAAAAAATATGCAACGGCGCATGGAAAGTATTGGTGGACGTTTTTCCATTTACAATAACAATGGAACCACAGTAAAAATGGAAATTCCGCTTTAAGGAGTTGAGGTGGATTTTACTCCCATCAGTAAACAGATCCAGCCCGCAATAAAGCAAACACCTCCAAGCGGTGTAATGGGCCCTAACCAGCCAGTGCCCTCTACGGAAGCTGCTTTTAAAAAAGTCATTGCATACAATGATCCGCTGAATAAAATAATACCTGTAATAAATGAATAACCCGCACGTTTGTACCAACTATTTGCTGTACCCCTTGCCAGAAAGCCGGTAATTGCCAATGCAATTACATGATAGAAATGGTATTGCACCCCTGTTTGATAGGTTTCAATGGAACGTTCATCTACCATTTCTTTTAACGCATGTGCACCAAAAGCACCCAGTGCAACAGCTGCTGCCCCCAGCAGAAAACTCAACGATAAAAAACGCTTATCCATTCCTTCGCATTATTTTTTGAAAGTTATCCAAACTCATAAACTCAGCCGGTAAATGATACATGGCCTGCAGGTAACAGCTTTGCCGCTCAGCCAGTTTTGCTTCAATGAACTGCGCCAGCACTTCATCGTCCATCCCTGCAATTAATGGACGGGTTTCTTTTTCAACATGCAACCGCTGCACCAATTGCTGTACGGTACTTTTAATGTAAATGGTAGTACCATGTTCATTCATCCGTTTCATGTTATTGTGAAAGCAGGGAGTACCACCACCACAGCTTAAAATAAAATGATCCAGCTTCATGTAGGTACACAAAGTTTCTTTTTCCATTTTCCGGAACGCTTCTTCTCCCTTTTCTTCAAAAATGGCCGTTACCGATTTCCCTTCCCGCTTTTCGATCTCTTCATCCAGATCATAAAACTTTAATCCAAATTTTTCGCTCCATTGCTTACCCCAGTAAGTTTTTCCGCTGCCCATAAATCCGGTAATGAAGTAACGCATGAAGTACTGGTTGTTTGCTACGAAGATAATGAATGATGAGGGATGAATCATGAGTAATGAGTTTGTCCACTTATTTTGGGTGAATGGTGAATGGTCAATAGTGAATAATACACTCTACGCATAATTTATAATTAGTGATCGGCTATTTCTCATTGACCATTCAAAACTCACTATTCACCACAAAAAAGCCCATCGTTTTTCAACGATGGGCCGTATAAAGATCAGTTGTTACTGTCTTATTCTGCGCTCTTGCTTTCTTCAGCACCGCCATCTAACTTCTTCTTCAGATCGGCGAGTACACCTAAATCACCAAGTGTGGTTTTCTCCACTTTGCTTTGCATTTCCTTCACCGCTTTTTTGGTGCGGGCTGCATCAGCTTGTTTTTCTTTGAACTCAGCATTCTTTTCATCAGCAATTGCTTTTTCCCAGATACGTGCATGACTGATAACAACACGCTTTTCGTTACGATCGAATTCGATCACAACAAACTGTGCAGTTTCATCTGCCTGTACTTGTTTACCATCTTCCTTGTTGAGGTGACGGTTTGGAGCGAAACCTTCAATACCGTAAGGTAATTGTACAATTGCACCTTTGTCATCTTTCTTCACTACATGACCTTCGTGAACAGTGCCAATTGCGAATGTTTCTTCCAATGCATTCCAGGGATCTTCTTCCAGTTGTTTGTGGCCCAACTGCAATTTGCGGTTTTCCTTATCAATGCTGAGGATCATTACATCAATATCCTGTCCAACCTTTGTGTATTCACTTGGGTGATTGAAACGCTTGGTCCAGCTCAGATCGCTAATGTGGATCATACCACCAATACCTGCTTTCAGTTCAACAAACACACCGTAAGGAGTAATGTTTTTCACCAAACCTTTGTGCTTGCTTTCTACAGGGAATGTATCTTCAATTGTGCTCCATGGATCCTGGCTCATTTGCTTAATAGAAAGACTCATCTTACGTGCGTCTTTATCAAGCGTAACGATCTTCGCTTCGTGCTCATCACCCATTTTGAAGAATTCTTTGGCATTCACCGGTGTATTAGCCCAGCTGATTTCACTTACGTGAACCAGACCTTCAACACCTGGCATGATTTCTAAGAACGCACCGTAATCTTCAATGTTCACCACTTTACCTTTTACGGTATTACCTTCAGCAATGTCTTCGCTGAGTGTATCCCAAGGATGCGGTGTCAATTGTTTCAGACCAAGGCTGATACGTTTCTTATCATCATCGAAGTCGAGAACTACAACGTTCAACTTCTGATCCATCTTCAACACTTCTGTCGGATGGTTGATACGGCCCCAGCTGATATCAGTGATATACAACAAGCCATCAACACCACCCAGGTCGAGGAACGCACCGAAATCAGTGATGTTCTTAATAGTACCTTCCAGTACCTGACCTTTTTCCAGTTTACCCATGATCACCGCACGTTGTGCTTCAATATCGCTTTCGATGAGGGCTTTGTGACTCACAACAGCGTTCTTAATGGTTTCGTTAATCTTCACCACTTTAAACTCCATTGTTTTACCAACAAACTGATCGTAGTCTGTTACAGGCTTCACATCAATTTGTGAACCTGGTAAGAATGTTTCCATTCCAAACACATCAACGATCAAACCACCTTTTGTTTTGCTTGTAACAGTACCAGTAACAATTTCACCAGTTTTGTGTACTTCCATAATACGCTCCCATGCACGGGTAATACGGGCAAGCTTGCGGCTGAGGTGTAAGTGACCTTCTCTGTCTTCTTTCTCTACCACCATTACTTCAACATTGTCGCCGATTTTTAAACCGGGCAAATCACGGAACTCGTTCAATGAAACGAGACCATCACTCTTAAAGCCGATGTTTACTACAACATCTGTTTTTGTTAATGCCACCACCTGGCCATCAACAATTTCAGCATCGTTTACTTGCTTGAATGTGCCATCGTAAACAGCATCATACTTTTCACGTTCTTCTTTGCTGTAGATTGCTACGTTGCGCTTGTCAACGCTCCAATCAAAATCATCATGTGCAGTTTGCACAGCCACAGGTGCAGTTGTTGTCGCTGTAGATGTTTCGGCAACTGGTGTTGCATCCACATTCTCCTGTGCATCAGCGTTTGAGTTAACAATTTGATTTTCTGACATAAAATAACCCCGATTTGTTTAGTTGATTCGGGGGTGCAAATGTAGGCTAAAAAGCTGGTGGGGCAAGCGTTTTCGAGGCTGTTTTTAGCGCAAAAAAGAAGAAAAACAGGGGCTTTCAGCAAAATGAACCCTGTTGGGCTTGAGTTCCGGCCATTCGCTTGTAGTACCCCGCTGCCGACGGGGTAGCTACAGCTGCTGTCCGGCAGCCAGTTGGCTGTTGAAAAAGCATGCAGCCGGGGTTACAAAAGCAAGTTCTTTTTCAACTTGCAACTGCCCGTTTTCGTAACAACCCAATTACGATCATTACCAGGCAAAGCGAAATACCTCCGTAAGCCATCGTTACAATATCGCTGTACGCTTTTTGTGAAACCGAAATACCATACAAAGCCCACGCAACAACGAGGGTATAAAAAAAGTCGCTGCGGAAAATGGAAAAGTAGGCACCAAGCAATGCAGCAATCGTGATCATGATACAACTCCACATCACCGCATCAACACCAAGTCCATCCCAGTTGTAATGAACCAACAAAGCAGTTGTGTTGGCAATGGTTGCTACACTGATCCAACCGAGGTACACTACAAAGGGAACATACAAAAACAAAAGATTTCTGTTTGTAAGTTTTGCTTTGTGTGGTTGAAGTTTGATGTAGATGAAAATAAGAACAGCCAACAACCACAGCATAAACAGCAGCGATAATTCAACCTGCAGCAAATGCCACATCATGATCCAGGTTGCGTTTAATGCGCAGGTGAGTGTAAAATAATTGGCGAGTACAATCACAAGTTGTAAAATATTGTTGGCATCATCAGCTTTCCATAAAAGCGAGGTGCTGTAAATCATATACCCTAACAACAGCAGATAAATTACTCCCCAAATACTGAATGTAAAACCGGCAGGAACAAACAGGTTGGGATACATGGCACTGATGGCACCGGTGGTATAGCCGTTCAACGGCAAACCGTTGGCCAGTGCATTCATGGTGATCATGAATGCAAAAAACAACAATTGATAAACGGCAAGCGATCTTGTATTCGTAATCATAGTACTGAAGTTACTACCATTCAAACAAATGAAAAGTGCGAGTGTTCATTATTTCCACAGTACATAGCTTTTGGCAAGCAGTGGCAATAACAATACACTTGCTGTCCACCATCCACCAACTGTACAGTACAGCAATGCAGCAATGGAAAGCAAATAGAAGGGATATAAAAACGCCATGAGGCAAAAGAGAATACTATCGTAATACTGCTCGCCTTGTAATTTCCAGGCCAGTCTTTCCAACGGAACGTAAAACAAAACATGCGTAACTACCCCCAGCATGGCAGGAATAAACAGCAACCACTTCGGGATTTTGATACCTGTATCGGGATTTATTTTTTTAGATAAATGCTGTAATTGTACTTCGGTAGCTTTGTTGATTGCCGCCATAGCAGCACCTGTTTCCATATCGTCTCTCACTACCTCCTTTCCAAATTCTTTTCCAAAATTTATATCGAAACTTTTGGGGAAATCAACAAAGGAATTGTAGCGAACCCATACCGGCAGAAAGGTTACATCCAATCCATCTTCCCATGCCTGTAACAACATACGTGGTGCACCTTTCTTTAGTGGTAATTGCAGTGTTGTCTGGTGCTTACAAAAACCCTCTACAAAGATCAACACATGTTCACCCCGTTTTAAAATGGTGCGTACCTCTTCAAATGTTGCATCATTGTTTGCAAGCTGATGTTTACCATCTGTCATACGGTAAATCGGAATCATATTTACGGAGCGTAAAATCTTTCGTACAATCGGGTTTTTAAATACCCCGCTGCGGGTTATGAAATGTACCCGATGATGCATTTTTGCACCAACAATAACAGCATCCAGAAACGAGTTGGGATGATTCACCCCTAGAATCATCGGTGTGGTGATCTTTCTTGCCTCCGGATTAAATATCCCAAACCGCTTTGCAAAAATCCAGAAATAGAGGTTGGTGAGGAATTTGGTAAATAGATACATCGACGCTTTGTAATTATGTGCGGCAAAGTAAGGGAAAAAACGGATGCTTTGCTGTACCTGCGCCTATTTGGCCTGAACGATATCCTTCAATGCAATCACCAAACGGTCAAGGTCTTTCGTTGAAGTGTACACATGTGGTGTAACCCTCACTCCGTGAACATTTTCCCAGTCGATCGATACTGTATGAATTTTGTATTTATCGTGCAGCTTTTTTGCTACAGCACTTGGCTTCATTCCTTCAATGGCAATATTTGAAATGGCACAATACAATTGTTTATTCTTTGGCTGAAGAAATGATACAGCTTTCAAATCACTTACTTTATTGATCCAATAATCAGTTAAGTAACGAAGCCGTTCTTCTTTTCGTTTAGATCCAATAATGTTATGAAAATCGACTGCATTCCCAATTGCCATTTCACTGGCAAACGAACGTGTTCCAAGTGATTCAAATTTACGGATATCGGTACCATCCGGTTCTACAGCACTTAACAAAGCCCAGATGTTTTTGATCTTTTCTTTTTTGATCCACAATAATCCGCTTCCGAATGGCGCACACAACCATTTGTGTAATGAAGTAGCAAAATAATCGCAACCCAGATCAGTGATTTTGAAATCAATATGTCCGAATGTATGTGCTCCATCACCTATTACTTCAATGCCACGCTTATGTGCTTCATCTGCAATTTTTCTGATGGGCAGAATTTGTCCGGTCCAGTTGATCAGATGTGTAACATGTACAATTTTTGTACGGGATGTAAATGCATTTACATATTGCCGAACAACTTCCTCTTCATTTTCAATAGGCAATTCAAGATTGAGCCATACTAATTTGATACCATCTCGTTTTTCACGCTGCTTCCATGCATTGATCATGTTGGGATAATCCTGCTTTGTAAGCACCACTTCATCGCCAGCTTTTAAGTTCAATCCAAAAATGATACTGTTCAATCCTTCCGTTGCGTTTCGATTAATGGCCAGTTCTTCTGCATCACAACCTGCAAGCTCAGCAAGTTTACTTCGCAACCCTTCTCTCCCTTCATCTAATATGCGCCACATGTAATACGATGGCGCTTCATTGCTGTATTGATAAAACCGGATATGTGCATCCTGCACCACTTTCGGCTGCGGACTAACACCGCCATTATTGAGATTGATTAAATTGGGTGATACTGTATATTGTTCTTTTATCCAACCCCAGAAATCTTCATCTCTCATAGCCTCATCTGGATGTAGTGATTGAAACTGCAAATGCTTTTGTCCGGCTTCTTTTGCAAACAACGAATTTGTAAACGGCAGAAATGTAAATACGCCTGCAGCAGCCGTAAGATTTTGTATGAAATTTCTACGGGACGACATGTGGTTGGGTTTAGCTAAAGATAGTTTTTTTGATGAATACAGATACTGATAAAAATCATGCGATCTGATTTTTACAGGTGAAAAAACAAATAAATCTCCTGCTAATTAAGCATTAAACCACACACCGCATTATTTATTTTTTAACTGTGATGAATCCGTAAATATCTGTGCAATTATGCGAGTGATGCAATGGTTTTAGCTGCAATAAAACCACTTGTCCATGCATGCTGAAAGTTAAAGCCGCCGGTGATGCCATCTACATCTAAAATTTCACCGGCAAAAAATAAATGGGGATGTAATTTACTTTGCATGGTATTGGGATCAACCTCTTTCAACGCTACTCCACCGGCTGTTACAAATTCTTCTTTAAACGTTGTTTTTCCCTGCACATGAAATTCATGATTGCACAACAGTTGAATCAATTTGTTTTGCCCTTTTGCAGGTAAATCGGCCCAGCGCCATTCTTCTTTAACCCCGGCTTCCTGTAACAGGAATTGCCACAAACGGTTGGGCAGTTGAAACAGATTGTTATTGTAAATTTTTTGTGCGCCTTTGCTGTTTCGAATGAGTTGCAGTTCGTCTTTTACCAATTGCTCTTTTGCATCATTCAACCAATTTACATTGATACGAAAATCATAATTCCGTTCCTGTAATTCTCTGGCACCCCATGCCGATAACTTCAATACACAAGGTCCGCTCATTCCCCAATGCGTGATCAGTAAAGGCCCTGTATTTTTTAATTTGGTTGATTGAATTTTTATTGTTGCTTCCTGTACTACTACACCCATAAGTTGTGTAACAGGGTGTTTCGGAATATTGAATGTAAACAACGATGGAACAGGTGGTACAATAGAATGACCTGTTTCTCTAAGCCAATCAAACTGCTGCAGCTTGGGAAAGCCACCACTGGCAATGCAAACAAAATCTGCCTGCAGGGTTTCATCGTTACCTAATTCCACTTCCCACTTTCCACTTTCCACTTTTAATTTCTTTACCTCTCTGTTCATCAATATTTCTACACCATACCGATTCACTTCTTTCATCAAACAATCAATAATGCTTTGAGATGAATCAGTAACCGGAAACATGCGTCCATCTGCTTCTGTTTTCAAACGCACACTTCTTTCTTCAAACCATTTAATTGTATCGCTTGTAAAGAACTGGTGAAATGCTTTGCGAACAAATTGTTCGCCACGGGGATAACGTTTGCTTAATTCCTGTATCTCAAAACAGGCATGTGTAACATTACACCTGCCGCCACCGCTTACTTTTACTTTTGATAACAGCTTATTTGATTTTTCCAGGATCGTTACCTGTAATGCAGGATTCATCCGTGCAGCATTTACTGCACAAAAAAATCCTGCTGCACCGCCACCTATTACAAGTAATTGTTTTTTTTCTGCCATGCTTAGCAATTGAATCCGGGAAAAATAAATTGCGTTGTTAATTATGCTTTCATCAGTTATATCTGTAAGTCAGTCGTTCATTAATGTATTTGCATTGTACAAACTGATCTACATGCTAAAAGATAAAACTATCTGTTTAAAAACGAACATAAAAAAACGCAGCTTTGCTGCGTTCATTTATATTCAAAAGTTCTATCTATAATAACTGCTGTCAAGATTTGCGTTGGCTTTCTCTGCCGCTTCAATACTGGCGAACGATGAAAGAATATCAGCCTTTCCTTTTTTCACGCACACATCATGCTCGTAGTGTGCCGATGGCAAACCATCAACCGTACGAATGGTCCATCCATCCTGATCATGAAACACTTCTTTTTTACCAAGATTGATCATCGGTTCAATCGCTATCACTGTTCCTTCTTTTAATTTTGAACCGGTACCACGTTTTCCATAATTCGGCACCTGCGGATCTTCGTGCAGGTTGCGTCCAAGCCCATGTCCCACTAACTCACGCACCACACCATAACCATGTTGCTTCTCTGTGTAATCCTGTATGGCAAATGAAATATCGCCAACACGATTTCCATGTACTGCTTTTTCAATCCCTTTGTACAGCGATTCTTTTGTAACACGCAATAACTTCTTTACTTCATCAGTTGTACTGCCAATGATAAATGTATAAGCACTATCACCATGATAACCGTTCATGAACACACCCACATCCACCGAAACAATATCACCTTCCTTTAATACATTGTTTGTAGGAAACCCATGCACCACTGCATCATTCACCGATATACAGGTAGCAAACGGATAGGTACCCTGGTAATTCTTAAATGATGGTACAGCTCCGTTATCACGAATAAATTGCTCCATGCGTGTATCAACCTGCATGGTGGTAATTCCAGCCTTCAGCATTTTTGCAGCCTCGGCCAATGCATCACCAACCAGCAATGCACTCTTACGGATCAATTCAATTTCTAACGGGGAGCGGTAATGGATCATAACTTGTTTGATTAAAAAACCCCGGCTGTTATGCCAGGGCTTCTTGTATAGTAATCTGTTTTTTAGATCGCTGATGAAGATACTGTTTGGCGGCCCTGAATCTTACCACCTTTCATCAAACCATCATACTGTCTCATCAACAGATGTGTTTCGATTTGTTGTAACGTATCAAGAATTACACCCACCATGATCAACAAGGATGTACCACCAAAGAAAGTAGAGAAACCACTTGTTACACCCACGTTCTTTGCAATACCGGGCAGGATACCAACAATGGCAAGGAAAATAGCGCCGGGTAATGTTACACGGTCCATGATCTGGCCAATATAATCAGCAGTTGGCTGTCCGGGTTTTACACCAGGAATAAAACCATTATTCTGCTTCAGGTTATCTGCAATTTGCTTTGGATTAAAGATCAAAGCTGTATAGAGGAATGTAAAACCAATTACGAGGATAGAATAAATGATCATGTACCAGATATTACCATGATCGCTCAATGTAGCTGCAATACCTTTTGTAGCATTGAAGCCTGTAAGCAATGTAGGAAGGAACATGATCGCCTGTGCAAAGATGATCGGCATTACACCAGAACTGTTTACCTTGATCGGTAAGAACTGGCGTGCTCCACCAAACTGGCGGTTGCCAACAATTTGCTTTGCATAATTGATAGCGATCTTACGCACACCTTGTACAAGGATGATAAGACCCATAATGATGGCGATCAATGCAGCAATCTCGATCATGAACATCAATAAACCACCACCTGCACTTCCACTCTTTGCATCAAATTCCGCAGCAATAGATGCAGGGAAACGTGCAAGGATACCAATCATGATGATGAGTGATGTACCATTACCCAACCCTTTATCGGTAATACGCTCACCCAACCACATTACAAACAATGTACCTGCAGTTAAAATGATTGTTGTAGATAACCAGAAGAAAGGAGTAAATGAAGTAAGAATAGCACCACCTGCAATTTCAGGACTTTTCAAATAAGTAACATAAGCACTTGCCTGGAAAATGGTAACAATAACAGTGAGGTATCTTGTCCATTGATTGATCTTCTTACGTCCGCTCTCTCCTTCTTTCTGCATCTTTTGCAATTGTGGCACCATAATGCTCATCAACTGCATGAAGATCGAAGCGGAGATATAGGGCATAATACCCAATGCAAAGATAGATGCACTTGAAAACGCACCACCTGCAAATGAATCAAAAATACCGAGGATACCTTCTTTCGCCTTTGAATTGAGTTGTTCCAAACCGTTTGGATCAACACCCGGCAAAACAATATGTGAACCCACACGATATACCAGCAAAAGCAGAAGAGTATAAATGATCTTACTCCTCAACTCTTCAATGCTCCAGATATTCTTTAGGGTCTGTATGAGTTTTTTCACTGGAAAAATTCGTTTTTAAAATTTGCTGAAAAGAAAAAGACGCATTTACATGCGTCGGGCAAATATCGGGAAAAATTACTTCACTACTTCAACCGTTCCACCAGCTGCTTCAATCGCTCCCTTCGCTGTTTCACTGATTGCGTTTACCTTGAAAGTAAGTTTTGATTTGATTTCACCATTCGCCAGAATTTTCACTCTGTCGGTGCGGCTGATCAGCCCATTTACATATAAGTTTTCAATTGAAAACTCAGTGATGCCATATTTTTCAGCGATCTGCTCGATCTGTCCCAGGTTGAATACACGATACTCAACACGATCAGGATTTTTGAAACCACGCTTTGGAACACGACGCTGAATAGGCATCTGACCACCTTCATGCGCCATTTTACTTTTATAACCGGCACGGCTCTGTCCGCCCTTATTACCTTTTGTAGATGTACCACCCTTACCGGATGCTTCACCACGACCAATACGTTTTTCTTTGTGAGTTGAACCTTCAGCAGGCTTTAAATTGTGCAGTTTCATCTTTATTTGATTTTGAACTTACGGGGCATCACCCCTCGCTTTAATAATTTGAAAATTTGTGAATTTGAAGATTTGAAAATGAATAGACCAAAATTTTCAAATTGGCTCATTTCCAAATTTTCAAATTAAGCTACTTCTTCCACCTTCAGCAAATGATTCACTTTCTGGATCATGCCGAGTACTTGAGGAGTACCTTCTACTTCTTTGCTTGAGTTTGTTTTGTTCAAACCAAGAGCCTGCAGTGTTAACTTCTGGCGCTCAGGTCTGTCAATTGGACTCTTAACTAAAGTGATTTTTAATTTTTTCATATCTCCGTCTTTTTTGACTGCCGATTGTCGACTTACGACTTACGACCGTATTCAATTATCCGTTAAATACTTTCTTTAATGAGAGGCTACGCACTTTTGATACACCAACCGGTTCACGCAACATCGCTAATGCTTTAAAGGTTGCCTTCACCACGTTGTGTGGGTTAGCAGAACCTAACGATTTTGCCAATACGTCGGTAACACCAGCGCTTTCCAGTACAGCACGCATGCTGCCTCCGGCAATTACACCCGTACCATGTGCAGCAGGCTTAATCAACACTTTTGCAGCGCCTTCTTTTGCCAACTGATCGTGTGGAATGGTTCCTTTCATTACAGGAACCTTGATGAGATTTTTCTTCGCATCTTCAATTCCTTTTGAAATGGCTTCCTGTACTTCTTTGGCTTTTCCTAAACCATGACCAACCACGCCATTTTCGTTACCTACTACAACCAGTGCAGAGAAACTGAAGGCACGACCACCCTTTGTTGTTTTAACAACACGGTTGATGGAAACTACTTTTTCTTTCAGTTCCAGGTCACCTGCTTTTACTTTGTTTACAACTACTTTCGACATTTATGCTTTATTAAATGTTTACAATTGATTAGAAATTTAAACCTGCTTCACGTGCGCCTTCAGCTACCGCTTTTACACGGCCGTGGTATAAGTTACCACCACGATCAAACACAACTGCTGATAAACCTAAATCAGTTGCCTTGCGTGCAATGGCAGCACCTACCAGTTTACTTTTCTCAATTTTGGTTACTTTCTGTGCCAGAATTTCTTTGTCTTTTGATGATGCTGCAGCCAGTGTTACTCCGTTTACGTCATCGATCAATTGAACATAAATGTCAGCATTGCTGCGAAACACACTCAAGCGTGGTTTTGCAGATGTACCAGCTACCTTCTTACGAATAGAGTAGCGGATCTTTTGCCTTCTGACTAATTTGTTATCTGTTTTCATCTTTCTTTATTTATTGTCCCCCGATTCTGCCGGGAAAAATTTGAAAATTTGTGAATTTGAAAATTTGAAAATCGTTGTAAGAACTGAGCCGCAATTTTCAAATTGGCTCATTTTCAAATTATCAAATTATATTACTTACCAGCTGCTTTACCTGCCTTACGACGGATAAATTCACCAACATATTTCACACCCTTTCCTTTGTATGGTTCAGGCTTACGTAGGCTGCGGATCTTTGCTGCAACAGCACCTAACAACTGCTTATCAATACCAGTGATGGTAATGGTAGGGTTCTGCCCTTTTTCCTGTGCAGTTGCCACTTTCAATTCGCTTGGCACTTCAAAGATGATGTTGTGTGAATAACCCAACGCCAGATCAAGGATATTTCCCTGGCTTGCTGCTTTATAACCCACACCCACCAGCTCAAGTTTCTTTTCAAAACCATCTGTAACACCTTTCACCATGTTTGAAACAAGTGAACGGTATAAACCATGCATAGCACGGTGGCGGCCCTGGTCAGTTGGACGATTGAAGGTTACTTCACCATCTTTCACTTCTACAATAATATCACGATCAACTGCTTCCTTTAATTCACCTTTGGGTCCTTTTACAGTAACCACGTTATCTTTTCCAACTGTGATTGTTACTCCCTGTGGAACTACAATCGGCTGTTTACCTATACGAGACATAATAACTTAATTTGAAAATTTGAAAATTTGAAAATGTAGCTTACCGTTTTCAGTTACCGTATAGAGAACTTTATATTATCGTTCAGCTTTCTGTTTTGAGACAATTTGAATCCATTTTCAAATTTTCAAATTGTCTTATTTATTCATTAGTAGATATAACACAATACTTCACCACCTACATTGTTGGCTTTTGCCTGCTTATCTGTCATTACACCTTTTGAAGTGCTGATGATAGCAATACCCAAACCATTCTTTACACGACGGAACTCATCGGGTTTTGCGTACTGGCGTAAACCCGGACGGCTTACACGCTCCAGAGCCTGGATAGCGGGTACACGTGTTTGAGGATCGTATTTCAAGGCAATTTTAATTACACCTTGTTTGTTATCGTCTTCAAACTTATATTTTAAGATATACCCTTGATCGTACAAAATTTCTGTCATACGCTTTTTGAGGTTCGAAGCAGGAATCTCTACGATTCTGTGACCTGCCATCTGCGCATTACGAACACGGGTAAGGAAATCTGCAATAGGATCTGTAACCATTTTATTCTTTAATTGAATGATTTAAAAATTGTTTGCTTTGTGCATCATATTCAATACCTGCACAAACTTCCCTTGCGGGGTAGGCTGTATTACCAGCTGGCTTTTTTAACACCTGGTATTTTACCATTCAGTGCCATGTCACGGAATAACACACGTGAAATTCCAAAGTAACGCATGTAACCTCTTGGACGGCCGGTCAATTGACAACGGTTCTTTAAACGTACAGGTGATGCATTTTTTGGAAGTTCATCCAACGCAGCATAATCACCAGCAGCTTTCAGAGCAGCACGCTTCTCAGCATACTGTGCTACCATTTTCTCTCTTTTGCTTTGACGGGCTGTTATTGATTTTTTAGCCATAACTTATTGTTGATCTTTTTTAGCATTTTTAAACGGCATTCCCATTTCTTTCAGCAACTCGTATGCTTCTTCGTTTGTTGAAGCTGTAGTTACAAATGTGATATCCAAACCGGTGATCTTATTCACTTTATCGATATCGATTTCAGGGAAAATAATTTGCTCAGTTACACCCATTGTGTAGTTGCCACGGCCATCGAATGATTTATCATTCACACCTTTAAAATCACGTACACGAGGTAATGAAGCAGAGATCAGTCGATCGAGGAACTCATACATATTTACACCACGTAATGTTACACGGGCGCCAATGGGCATGTTCTTACGAAGCTTAAAGTTTGAAATGTCTTTTTTCGACATTGTTGCTACTGCTTTCTGACCAGAGATCGTAGTTAACTCTTCGATTGCAATATCAACCAGTTTCTTATCGTTCACCGCTCCGTTAACGCCACGGTTCAGGCAGATCTTTTCCAGCTTGGGAACCTGCATGATGCTTTTATAACCAAAACGTTTCATTAAGGCAGGTACAACTTCTGTTTTGTACTTGCTTGCCAAACGGGGTGTATATTTTGTAGTGCTCATCTTCTTCTTGTTTTAACCTTGGTTAAATTATTTTACGGGTTGTCCTGATTTTTTAGAAACCCTTACCAGCTTTCCGTTTTCACGGCTGCGCTGTACTTTGGTTGCCTGCTTACCATCCCACAACATTACGTTTGAGATATGGATCGGAGCTTCCATTTTAACGATACCACCTTTTGTGTTTTGAGCCGATGGTTTGCTGTGCTTGGTTACGATGTTTACACCTTCAACCAATACACGGGCAGCGTCCGGAAATACTTCCAGCACCGTACGTGGCTTCAATACATCTTTATCATCACCGGCAATAACTACTACTGAATCGCCTTTCTTGATGCTAAACTTGGGTTTAAATCTTTTGCTCATTTTTTTCGCTTTATGCTTAATGCTAATGCTTGTTGCCTTAGCTGATACTTTGTTTTGTTTTGCTACGCTTACAACACCTCAGGTGCCAATGAAATGATCTTCATGTACCCCTTATCACGCAACTCTCTTGCTACCGGCCCGAAGATACGTGTACCACGAGGCTCATCAGAAGCATTGAGAATTACCACTGCGTTATCATCGAAACGGATGTAAGAACCATCCTTACGACGTAATTTATTTTTTGTACGAACAATAACAGCTTTTGCTACGGTACCTTTTTTGATACCACCGCCTGGTAATGCATCTTTTACGGTGATCACGATCTTATCGCCAATCTTTGCATAATCCTGGCCGCTGTTACCAAGCACTTTAATACAAAGCACTTCTTTGGCACCACTGTTATCGGCTACGTTTAATCTACTTTCTTGCTGAATCATTTCTTTAAACTTTAAACTCTTGGTTTGTGAACGTTGAGTATGTAAAAATGTTTATCCATTCCAGAGGCTTGCGGTATGCACCGGAAGCATGAAGCGATTTCTTATTTCGCTTTTTCAACAACCTCTACCAGTCTCCAGCGTTTTGTTTTACTGAGTGGACGGCTTTCCATGATCTTCACTGTATCGCCAATACCGCACTCATTCTTTTCATCATGAGCATGGAACTTGGTCGTTTTCTTTACGAACTTTCCATAAATAGGGTGCTTCACTCTACGTTCAACCGCAACGGTAATGGTTTTATCCATTTTGCTGCTGGTTACTACACCTGTCTTTGTTTTACGCAAATTTCTTTCTAACATTTTTTGCTTTTTTTCAGTTCATGGAGCCAAAGGCACCATTGTTTATTCAATGGATTAAATACCCATTTGTTTTTTTCGTAATTCTGTTTTTAAACGGGCAATATCACGGCGAAGGCCACGAATGCTCACAGGATTCTCCAATGGAGAAATAGCGTGTGCAAACTCCAGCTTCTTCAAACGCATCTCATCTTCTTTGATGCGTGCTGTGAGGTCTGTAACGTTCAGCTCCTTTATGCTCTTTAAAAAATCAGTTGTCTTTGCCATGTTAATCAGTTTAAATCAGTTCAACGTTTGAGTTACGCCATTAAATCCCTGCGGATAATGAATTTTGTTTTGATCGGAAGCTTTTGTGCAGCTAATGCCATTGCTTCTTTTGCAACAGTTTCAGGTACACCATCTGCTTCAAACAAAATACGACCTGGTTCAATAATGGCTGCCCAACCTTCTGGGTTACCTTTACCTTTACCCATACGTACTTCAGCAGGCTTGCGGGTAACGATCTTATCGGGAAACACACGGATCCACACATTTCCTTCACGCTTCATAGCACGTGTCATTGCCTGACGGGCACTTTCAATCTGGCGGTTGGTTAACCAAACCGGTTCTAACGCTTTTAAGGCGTATGATCCAAATGAAATATTGCTGCCACGCTTGGCCACAGCACGGATGCGTCCTTTCTGCGATTTTCTGTGTTTTGTTCTTTTCGGCTGTAACATTGTTTAAATATGTTTCGTGTTACTGTTTGTTATTTGCTTCGTACTTCTTACTTCGTAATTGGTACTTGATTATTACCCTTTGCGGCTGTCTCTGCGTTGGCCACCACCACCACGACGGTCGTCTCTTCTGTCACCACCTCTGTTATCTTCACGACGGTCTTTGCGGTCGCTCACATCACTCTTACCACCAATGAAGTTGGGGTTGAGGTCACGCTTGGTCAATACTTCACCTTTACAGATCCATACTTTGATACCGATTTTACCATACACTGTTAATGCAAACAGGTTAGCGTAATCAATATCCATACGGAATGTATGTAATGGCGTACGTCCTTGTTTGATTTCTTCGGTACGTGCAATCTCTGCACCACCTAAACGTCCGCTCACTTTTACTTTAATACCTTCAGCACCCATGCGCATTGCAGAAGCAATGGCCATTTTAATGGCACGCTTGTAATTGATACGGTTTTCGATCTGGCGTGCGATTGTATCTGCAACGATTGTTGCATCAACTTCCGGACGACGGATCTCAAGGATGTTGATCTGCACATCATCTTTACCAGTCAATTTCTTCAACTCTTCTTTGATGCGATCAACTTCACCGCCACCTTTACCGATAATGATACCAGGCTTTGATGTGTGAATGGTTACAATCAATTTGTTGAGTGTACGCTCAATCACAATCTTAGCGATACCGCCTTTATTGATACGGGCATTCAGATAAGTTCTGATCTTGTTGTCTTCGATCAGTTTACCAGCATAGTCTTTTTTGCTACCATACCAGTTACTTTCCCATCCGCGGATGATCCCTAACCTGTTACCAATTGGATTTGCTTTCTGACCCATAGAATGGTTTATAAAATTTTGATCAATTAATTTTTTTATCTACGATAATAGTTACGTGGTTGCTGCGCTTTCTTACTCTGTAAGCACGGCCCTGTGGAGCAGGACGCAAACGCTTTACCATACGTGCTCCGTCAACAAAAATTGTTTTCACAATCAATGATGCATCGGCTGCACTTTCACCGCTGTTTTTCTGTTCCCAGTTGTTGATGGCACTTTTCAATAATTTACCAAGCGGTGTGGCTGAGTGTTGTGGATGAAACTCCAACATCGCCAGCGCTTTTTCAACATCCATACCACGGATCTCATCAGCCAACAGACGCATTCTGCGGGGTGACGTGGGATAATTTCTGAGTTTTGCTACTGCTTCCATTTTATTAATTTCTTGTTTGTGGTTTTTTGTTTTTAGTTTTTAGTTTGAATGTTACCAAACAATAAACCAAAAACTATGAACCCGAAACGTTATGCAATCTTCTTACTTGAGTGTCCTTTAAAGTTTCTTGTTGGTGCAAATTCGCCCAGCTTATGACCTACCATAAATTCAGTTACATAAACAGGAATGAATTTGTTTCCGTTGTGCACTGCAAACGTGTGACCAACAAAATCGGGAGTAATTGTAGAGCGGCGGCTCCATGTCTTAATTACACCTTTCTTTGATTTACCCTCGTTAATAGCCAACACCTTTGTTTCGAGGTGAGCTGCTACATAAGGACCTTTTTTAATCGAACGAGCCATGTTTTATTTTTTACTGTTCTTCCTTAGAATCCTGAGCGGAGCCGAAGGATCGATTTTTTAATTGAATTACTTAGCCAGTTTTTTACCATCCTTACGCTGGATGATGAGTTTGTTAGAACCCTTATGCTTCGAGCGTGTTTTTTCACCTTTCGCATATTTACCGGTTCTGCTGCGTGGGTGACCACCACTGCTGCGGCCTTCACCACCACCCAATGGGTGATCAACAGGGTTCATTGCAACACCACGGTTACGTGGGCGAATCCCTTTCCAACGGTTAACACCCGCTTTACCGGCTTGCTCCAGGCTATGATCGCTGTTACTTACCACACCAACTGTAGCATAACAGTTGATCAGTAACTTACGCAATTCACCGCTCGGCATTTTCAATACAGCGTACTTTCCTTCTTTGTTGGTTAACTGTGCACTTGTACCTGCACTGCGTACCAACTTACCACCCTGACCGGGCTGCATTTCAATGTTGTGAACGTTTGTACCCAATGGCATGTTCTTCATTTGAAGTGCATTACCTAAATCAGGTGCTACCGCATCACCTGCTACAACTGTAGAACCAACTGTTAAACCAGTAGGAGCAATGATGTAACGCTTCTCACCATCAGCATAATGCAACAATGCGATAAATGCTGTACGGTTTGGATCATATTCAATCGATGCAACTTTTGCAGGTACATCTTTCTTACTGCGTTTAAAATCAATTACACGGTATTTCTTTTTGTTACCACCGCCGATGTAACGCATTGAGCGACGGCCTTGAGCGTTACGACCACCTGTTGACTTTACACTTTCAAGCAACGACTTCTCAGGCGTATCGGTTGTAATCTCAGCATAAGCATTCCCGATTCTCCATCTGGTGCCCGCTGTTACCGGTTTGTATTTCTTTAATGCCATTTTTAAAAACTTTTATTGTTCAACTTTTGCGGTAGTTGATCTACCATTCGTTATTCTTTATTATACTGTTCCGTACAGGTCAATTGTTTCGCCTTCTGCAACAGTTACATAAGCTTTTTTGTAAGCTGGTTTGCTACCCTGGATATAACCTGCTTTGGTCATACGGTTCTTCGATTTACGAGGAGCCACCATGGTGTGCACATCCGCTACTTTCACATTGTAGAATTCTTCTACTGCTTTTTTGATCTCGAGCTTGTTAGCTTTACGACCTACACGAAAAGCGTATGTGTTTTTTTTCTCCGTTAAACGATTGCTTTTTTCAGAAACAATCGGCTTTATTAAAATTTCACTCTGTCTCATCTGGACGTTGTTTATTCAGTTCAATGATCAATTATGCTGCAGCTTCTTCTTCAGAAAAGATCTTGGCAGCGCTTTCAGTTAATACGAGTACATCGCTGTTGATGAGATCGTATGTATTTACATCAGCGAGTAATGATCCAACAACTGAAGGAACGTTACGTAAACTGAGGTATAGATTGTCGTTGTAATCAGGGATCACCACCAATGCTTTTTTACCGGCAATGTTGAGGTTGGTCATTACACTCATGAATTCCTTTGTTTTCGGAGTATCCATGTTAAAGTCTTCCACCACTACAATGGCATTTTCTTTTGCTTTGTAAGCAAGAGCACCCATTTTAGCCAGGTCTTTCACCTTACGGTTCAATTTAAAATCGTAAGCGTGAGGTTTTGGTCCAAAGATGGTACCACCACCCTTATACAAAGGGTTACGGATATTACCTTTACGTGAACCACCGGTACCTTTCTGGCGGTGAAGCTTACGGCTGGCACCCTGTACTTCTGCACGGGTTTTCACTTTATGTGTACCCTGGCGCTGTGCTGCACGGTATTGCTTTACAGCGAGGTAAATCACATGATCATTCGGCTCAATACCAAAAATCTCTTCCGGTAATTCCACCGTGCGACCTGTTGCTTTTCCTGATTTATTTAAAACGTCTACTTGCATGACTTCTTGAATTAGTTTGTTTACTTCTGGATGTATACGATTGAACCGTTGTAGCCTGGTACAGAACCACTCACAAGGATGTAATTCTTTTCAGGGAAAATTTTCAACACTTTCAATCCTTTTACTTTTACTCTGTCTGCACCCATACGGCCGGCCATACGCATACCTTTCATTACACGTGAAGCATCAGAAGAGTTACCAAGTGAACCCGGAGCACGCTGACGATCGTGTTGACCGTGCGATTGACCGCCTACACCGTGGAAGCCATGGCGCTTTACAACACCCTGGAAACCTTTACCTTTTGTAGTACCTACTACTTCAACTTTATCGCCTTCAGCGAAAATGTCGGTTGTAATAGTTTCACCAATATTTTTTTCGAGAGAATAGTTGCGGAATTCTTTTACGATCTTCTTGGGAGAAGTGTTTGCTTTAGCGAAGTGATTTTTTTCGGCTGCAGTTGTGTTCTTTTCTTTCTTTTCGCCGAATGCTAATTGCAATGCGCTGTATCCGTCAGCGTCTTGTGTTTTTACCTGTGTAACAACACAGGGACCAGCTTCAATGATGGTACAGCTCTGCTGTTTACCATCGGGACTGAAGATGCTGGTCATGCCAATCTTTTTACCAATAATACCTTTCATTTGTTTACAGTTTATGCCCTGTAAGGTTGTTGAGACATGATGCTGGCGGCATCATTCAATCCCCGTTTACCATCGACCTTTTCCTTTTTTCCACTTTGGATCGGAAGTACCGATGGTAAACTAACCACGAAGGGCTAGTTTATATGTTTTGTCCCTATCCCCTAAAGTGGGATAAGAACCTTTAGAATTCAGAGCTCTTTTATTTCAAACGATTCGTTTGAAGTTGAGAGATGAAAATTTACTATTTAAAAAGAACTATTTTGACATTGCCATTCTCCCCTTTAGAGGAGATGGGGGCTTCATCATGCTTTGATCTCTACATCCACACCACTTGGTAAGTCTAACTTACTCAAGGCATCAACTGTACGGCTGCTGCTGGTATAGATATCCAGCAAACGCTTGTGCGTGCAAAGCTGAAACTGCTCACGGCTCTTCTTGTTAACGTGTGGTGAACGCAATACAGTAAAAATTCTTTTACGTGTAGGAAGAGGAATGGGTCCTGTTACTACTGCACCGGTACTGCGAACCGTTTTCACGATTTTCTCAGCCGATTTGTCGACCAGATTATGGTCGTAGGATTGCAATTTTATTCTGATACGTTGAGCCATAAGATCTATCCCAAATTTTCAATTGGGAGCGCAAAGGTAGGGTTTGTACCTTTTCCTGCAAAAAAGTTTTGCATCTTTTTTGACAATTCCTGCTGAAAATCAGAAAAAAGTTGGCGATACTGCATTTACTACCTTAATAAATACCGGTCACCGGCCTGTTGTCAGCCGCATTCGCCACCGTTTACAAGATGTTTGGGAGGTATTTAACTCACTGTACATGAGCGATTTCCTTATTTTTGACCTTATGAGACTGAATAGAAAAAGTACATTGATTATTTTATTAATGACCGGCAACCTCATTGGCTGTACAAATGGCGATGAGCCACAAACAAACGATCCGGTTTTGACCAATACCGTTCCGGCTCCCGCTCAACTTGCCTTTTCACTCGTGAACGCCTACCCCCACGACACATCTTCTTTTACACAGGGATTGATCTATTACAAAGGTGTGTTGTATGAAAGTACCGGCAACCCGGATAATGCACTCAACAATGGTTCATGGATCGGGCCGGTGGAATTAACGACCGGTCAACAAACAAAAAAAGTAACACTCAAGGCTCCGCTGTTTGGCGAAGGCATCACCATCTTGAACGATAAAGTGTACCAGATCACCTGGCAAAACAAAAAAGGGTTTGTGTATGATCTGAAGACGTTTAAACAATTACAGGAATTCAGCTACAACCATGAAGGCTGGGGCATTACCCATAACGGCACCGAATTAATTGTAAGCGACGGCAGCAGTAATATTTATTTCTGGGACCCCGCCACTTTGAAAGAACTCCGCCGCATCAGCATACAGGATCACAATGGCTTGCGGAATAATATTAATGAACTGGAATTCATCAATGGATTTATTTATGCCAATGTGTGGCAAAGCAATGATATTTTAAAAATTGATCCTGCCACCGGAAACGTGGTGGGTTTACTGGATCTCAGTTCGCTCAAACAAACATATCCCGAACTGAATGCAGCCAACAGCAGCGATAAAGTACTCAACGGCATTGCCTGGGACAGCAGCGCCAACCGCCTGTTTGTTACCGGAAAAAACTGGAGTAAGTTATTTGAACTGAAATTGAATTAAACCAGGTAGGCTCCTGTAATTTCATCGCCATTCAGCTCTACGAAAATATGTTCTTCCAAGGTGGTGGCTACCGATAGTCCCACGTAATCGGGCTGCACCGGAAAGGTTTTGTGGGTACGTTCCACCAACACTAATGTTTGAATTTTTCGTGGCTGGTAATTTAAAAACGGTTTCAACGCATACAACAATGTTTTACCACTATTGGCCACATCATCGATCAATATCACCGATTGGTTATTGAACCCAATGTCACGATTCAGGAAAACTTCCACCGGATATTTTTTATCTAATGTTATTTCCACCAACTCCACATAAATATTGCTGATGTTCATTACTTCTGCTGCCAGCAATTTGGCAACAGTTAGTCCACTTTGCCGGATGGCCGCAAAAAACAACTGCTGCTCATCGTGATTGCGTTCTACAATTTCAAATGCCAAACGTTTGAGTTTGCGGGCGGTAGCTTCTTTATCTAAAATGTATTTCTTCTCCATGATGCGGGTGCTAAAGGTGCAAGTTAAGCAGGAATGAAGAGATCCGTTTGTTTTTTGATGAGGTAACCTTAACCAATTTATTTTGTATTCTTTAATTTATAATACCAACGAACTAATAATAATCCGGGAATCAATAAAATTAAAAACATCATACTCGCTTGAATAATCAAATTGATTAAAGTAGCTTCTGACAAGTCTCTTTTAATATAAAATCTATATTTAAAAGACTCTAAAAGCGAAATAATAAGTGAAAATAACATAACAAGTATATATCCCTTTTTCATCTCATATTATTAATCTTCGTTCCAGCAAAGTCTCTACTTGCAGTTTTATTCAACAGTCCGGGGAGGACGTTATCAAGCAAACCAATTACCATATAAAGTTAAATGTACTTCAGAAATTCGCTTCAGCAAACAAACCGGTTATTGAATCCGGCCGCTGCAAAAAATCTTCTTTTCCTTCCCTCCCCATCTACCCTTATCTTAGCAATACAAATAACGTTTGTATGCAAATTGTTCAACAGGTATTGTTTGTGCTTTGTTTTGCCGGAGCCGTTTGGTTGTTCAGTAAAAAAGTGCGGGAAATCAGAAGAAATATTCTGCTCGGGTTGGAGGAAGATTTAACAGACAATCCTTCGCAACGCTGGAAAAACATGCTGCTGCTGGCCTTTGGACAAAAGAAGATGTTCAAAAATCCAATGGTGGCCATTTTGCATTTGATCGTGTATCTCGGCTTTGTGATCATTAATATTGAAGTACTCGAAATTGTATTGGATGGTGTATTGGGTACGCATCGTTTGTTTCTTCCCCTGCTGGGTTCGTTTTATACCTTTCTCATCAATTCATTTGAACTGCTGGCAGCGGCGGTTCTGCTGGCATGTGTCGTGTTCCTGGTACGGAGAAATAGATTGCAGATCAAGCGCCTCCGCAGCAAGGATCTGAATGGCTGGCCACGCAGCGATGCGAATTACATTCTGATCACCGAAATTGTATTGATGAGTTTGTTCCTGTTGATGAATGCAACCGACCGTGCCTTGCAACTGAATGGTGCTGCGCATTACAGTGATACAGGAAATTTTGTTATTTCCGGTTTGCTGGCGCCTTCATTAACGGGTTTATCTGAAACAAGCTTGATCGCTATTGAACGTACTGCCTGGTGGTTACATATTCTGGGCATTCTGGCTTTCCTCAATTATTTACCGTGGAGTAAACATCTGCATATTTTATTAGCGTTTCCGAATGCATGGTATGGCCGCTTAACCAATACCGGTGCCATGGCCAATATGCCATCGGTGCAAAATGAAGTGAAGTACATGATGCAGCCCGAGCTGGCGCCAACGGATGCTACTCCCCCATCGAAATTTGGAGCGAAAGATGTATTTGATCTCAGCTGGAAAAGTTTACTGGATGCGTATAGTTGTACGGAATGTGGTCGATGCAGTGCCGCATGTCCTGCTAATTCAACCGGTAAGCTGTTAAGCCCCCGAAAAATTATGATGAGTACACGTGACCGTTTGGAAGAAGTGGGACGAAACATCAATACCAACAAAGAATTTAAAGATGATGGAAAGACATTATTAAATGATCATATTACAGTAGAAGAATTGCGTGCATGCACCACCTGCAATGCCTGTGTGGAAGAGTGCCCGGTGAGTATTAACCCGCTGTCGATTATCCTGGAACTGCGTCGTTCATTGATTATGGAAGACAGTAATGCACCAGGCGAATGGAATGCCATGTTCAGCAATGTAGAGAATAACTTTGCACCGTGGAAATTCAGCCCCGATGAACGGGATAAATGGGCGGAGGAGATGCAGCAATCGTAATAGCTGATTTGTTCCGGCTCTATACTTTCATAGCAGCAGCATTGGCGACCTCCGTTCAACTACAATACATGAAACAGCATTGAGTATCTAAATCAAAATAAATCAGTAAACTTATATTATAAACCGTCCGACGAGGACGTCTGACGTGGCGTAATAACCATCCTCCATCAGCGATCATACATCCGACATCCTAATGAATTTTCTTCTCCAGCCCCGATGTAATTTCTTCCGGATGTTCTAATTGATGAATTGCATCTTTCTTTCGGTAAATACGAATGAGCTGTATAATAGCAGTGATCAAAAACACAGAACCAATAATATAATTCATAATGGTATTGGTTGCCTTTAGCTGATTGGCAAGCAAACGGCCGCCGAAAATAAATGCACAATTACCCGCCAGTGTTCCAATCCCGATTCCAACGATGTATAAATTGTAATTCCAGAAACCCGGCTTCAGAATATTTTTTGTAAACAACACGGTACTCCACCCAAACCAAAACGGAATTTGTACAGGGTTAACGGCACTCATGGTAAAACCCAACACTCCACGATGCATGGTATTGGAAAGGATCACATTCTTTTCCCCTTCCGGATGGATGGCAGCCCAAAAACTCGACGCAGCTAAAGCCAGCACAATTACCACCGTTAACCATTCCAATGCTTTCAATAATTTTTCCTGCTTGCGTACCCAATCCATGGCAACCAACGACAAGCGTACATAAATAATTTCAGCAGTAAGTGAACCGGCCGAAAACCAAAGGGCAGGTTTGATGCCATCGGTAATACCGATTTGCATGGCTGCAACATTCAATGTTCCAAGAGGCAATGAACCAAGAAAACTGATGATAAAGCCCCACATTAAAATTTTAACTAACTGTGGCATGAAACAAATATAAAGGCTTGAAGCAAAAAATCTGATTATAATTTCAGGGCAATTTCATCCAATGCTTTTACATGAAGCGAATTAGCACGAAACATAGCAGCGCCCTCTTTTAACGACATATACGGATGGCCTTTTGCATGATTGATCTTACTGATGCGCCACAAGATCATCCAGTGCCGTATGATCTCTTTCCATGCAAAGAAAAGCGAATGCTTCGGATCGTACATATGAGTTGGATCGCTTCCTGCTCCATTGAGTTCAATAATATGAAAGTTCTTACCATTGCGGAGATCATCCCAATCAGTATACATCACATCGAGCCGACCGTAATAAAAACCGTTGATCTGTTTGCAAACGGCATCGATATTTTTCTGCATCTCCTCATCTGCCCTGTGTGTCCAGTCAACAAACTTCGATCCTCTTGCATGGTTACCATAAGGAGCTAATACCAATTGCTCATCTTTTGCCAACACCTGCTGCATTCGTTGACCATACATCTGTGTCAATGCATCGATCTGCAGAATATAACGGGGTACTTCCATGATCAGTTGATACAACGATGAAACACCATCGCCGGTAACAATCATAGGTTCTTTTGAAACAATGCCGGTAATATGTCCGTTGGTTTCATTGGGCATGCGATAATAAAAAATACCTACTTCGTATTTGTGGGGCGACAGTTCCTGTATCAAATAATCAACAGTACAAACAGAGGCATAATGCTGCAGTTCTTCAATAGAGTTGATCTTCTTCACTGCTTTCCCCTGCATTCCAATAACAGGTTTTGCAATCAGCGGAAATTGAAATTGATGTTGCAGTATCTGCAAGTGAATTTCATCAACGGCAGTACCGGCTTTTACAAAAAAATATTCCGGATAAAATTCACCTGGAAGCAAAGGATAAATGTCCTGCTTCTGTTCCATTAAAAAACCACCGTTGGCGATGGTAGGATTGGCAGCGGTAAAGAAATATTTACCACCGGCCCGTATGCAAAGCCACGCAAAGATGGGATAGATAAGACCGTATACTGCCGAAAAACTCCAATACTCCCAATGCAGCAATCGAATAAAAAACGGATGATGCGTAAACAGCTTAGACAATCGCATGTACAGTTGAAATGGAATGCTTGTATTCCTGTGAAAAAAGTTGATCTGTTACAAGATCATGATAGTGCATGAGAGAAATATCGTTGTTCCGGTGTAATTGTGTAATGCTTACAGTAAACAATTCATTGTTACGGTTCATCATTACATCATTTTCATGATCACCATCACCGGCAAAACGATGGAAGTGAAGAATTTCTTTACCGTTGATCAATTTATACTCTTTCAAAAATGAAGCAAACCACTGCTCACGCTTTTGAATAATGGCATTATTGTAAAGCGTTGCCGACGACCAGATATACGATGAAGCTGCGTCCAGCTCGTTGATCATTTTTTCCTGCCCGTTCCATCTTGTTTCAAACAATTGACTGGCTTGCCGTATCACCAATGTGAATGGTTCTATCTTATGCAGATGAATTTGTTCAAATGCCGATAGCGGTTGCGGATGATCAAAAATATCAAGAAAGATCAATCCCCTGCTTTTGCGGTATGGCGGTGCATACGGATGGTTTTCGGTTGCGCCGTTGAGCAACACCATTGCATTTCCATTTTCGTGCAAAGCCATCCAGGTGCCACCTGCATTGCCATCTTTGGGAAATAATAACTGGCCACTGGCGAATTTGTACCATTGTGGCTGCTCGGCTTTTAGCCGCACTTTTTTTTCATCCCTGTTTGAAGTAAGAAAAAAAGAATTGTTAACGGGTATGTAAGTTACTGTGCACATTGTTCACGGTGACGGATAGTTGAAGATGCAATTCCAAAATGTTCGGCTGCCGGCTCGGCATTCAATTCTTTTAAGCCAACACGAATGAGTGCCATATGATGTACGGTATGTTCAAGATTGTACAGCAATTCACGATGATAGTTTGTTGCAACCTGCAGTTGACCGGTTGCAGCTTCATCATACATACCCAACAACCGGAGTTCTTTATCAGGCTGTTCAAGTGTTTCGGCAATTTCATTCAATAATGTTTGAGCAAACTGTTTGTCTGTTTCAATCTGCACATCACGCTTGCGGTTATCATAACACACTTCACCTGACGCATAGCCAGCCTGCAGGCATTGAAATAATTCGATCACATGACGGGTATGCTGACCAATGGATGAACCGGATAAATTTGCAGAAGGCGATTGATACTGCTCAGCTGTTAGCCGATCGAGTACGTTGGTAAGCTGATGAAAGGATGCCCTGATGGCATTGTATAACTGCATATTGACTTGTACGTTATAATTAAAAATACTTATTTTTTTGTGAGTACGTTCAGTTTCACTTTTAAACCATTGGAAATTGTATTTTTCCCGCCTATTCCAAAATCTCTCCGCTTGATGGAAAACTCTCCTATAAAACGATACGCACCTGTTTCAGGCATAGCTGTAAAAGGGAAACTGATATCTTTTGTTGTTTCCTTAATAGTGAGTTTTGCAAAAAGTACGTAATAACCGGGGGTAACAGATTTCGCAATTTTTACGGAGGCGATACGAATCTGTGGAAATGCGTTAACATGAAAGTAATTACTGCCACGCAGATGCTTATCCCGGGTGCTGTTATCGGTATCAATCGATGCTGCATTCACCGTAACATTTACAGACGAGCTGCCCAGATTCTTTTCATCGAACCAAACAGTGCCCTGCAATCCGTTAAACGTTCCGGTAACATCAAAACCAAGATTGGTGATGATGAATTGAACAGCTGAGCGCTCATCAACAGGTGTAAACTGTTGTGCGTTTGCAGACCAACTGATCAATAATGCAACATACCAAACGAGATACTTCATACTTTACAAGAACAAAAGTTTATTTCAAAAGTTTGAGCCTTTGCAGCATCAGCTTTATTTGCGATTGATGTAAGGCTAACAATATAAGGACACAGACCAGTACAATCACTGCATATACAAACAAAAGCCCACCATCTCCTTTTACTTCAATGCCAAGTACAGTGAAATGAAAGAACAACGCTCCGCTCATTAACCCCGTTGCAAGTAATGCACCAAATGCAGTTGTTCGTGGTATCAATAATAATAGTGCGGCAATTAATTCCATTACACCTGTTCCAATACGGCCCCATGGCTCCATTCCAATCGTTGAAAAAATATACACCGATTCTTCACTGGCGGTAAATTTAAAGAAGAGGGTTTGCAATAAAATAATAACTGCAACAAGACGAAGTATCCACAAAAAAACAGAAAGAGGTTTACTGATTGACATGTTCGGGTGTTAAAATAATTACTGAAAAAGTTTGGCCCAATTGGCATCGGCTTTCGATTTTAATACAGCTTCGTTTTTATTCCACGACTTGAGTGTATTATTCAGCCGTTTGTTATAGAAGAGATACAGCTTACCATTCAGTATCTTAAATGTTTCCGGATCGATCTCTACTTTTTGTCCGTAATCGCCCATTGCAAACGCACACCATCCGCCATACTGCGGTTCATATTTGGATGGGTTATTTTTGAACTCCTCTTTATTGGCTGCAGAGGAAAACCTGTACTTCACACCTTGATGAAAAACAGTGTTAGCAGCACTTCCTTTTACGGCCTTTCCCTCGATAAAATAGGCTACTACATCATAACCCTGAACTGCTATTCCATTTTCAAGATTAAATGACTGTATACGTTTTTGTCCCTGTGCATGTGCCATCAATGCTGACGAGAAGAATAAGAATAGAATCAATTGTTTCATGTTTGTTGTTTAATGAAACAAAAGTAGAGTGAGTGCTTGCAGCTTATTGTCGGTTAACCGACAGCCAGGCTCTTTTGCAGATTTTTAACGGAAGGAATGGTAATCAGTTGACGGGTAACAGTAATGTACCCGGCTGTTTCCAGTTCATTGAGCATGGTTGTTACTGTTTGGCGGCTGCTGCCAATCAGCTGTGCAATATCTTCATGTGTAAGAAAATTCTGTATCTCTATTTTTTCATTTTCGGCCTGTTCGCCTTCCTCCCTTGCCAGCATTACCAGGAAGTTGACCAATCTTGTTTTTACATCCTTGTTTAACAGGTTTAACAAACGGCTTTCAAACTTACGCAGCTTCTGCCCTACCTGTTTGGTAAAATGAAATCCAATATTTGGTTTCGATTTCAATAGTTTTTCAAAATCATCCACATTAAAGGCACACAGTGAAACATTGCCTTTGTATGCCTGTGCAAATTCGCCATTCAGGTTATCACGTTCCAATGTAAACTGCCCAAACACCTCTCCTTCACGGATAATTTCCTTCATTACTTCTTTTCCTTCCTCATCGATATAACCGATTTTGATTGTGCCGCCTTTTAAGAAATAAAGTTTATTGTGAAACTGTGAATCAAAGTAAATGTATTCACCTTTTGCTGCTTCCAGGAAATGATGATCAAGGTGCAGCTCCTCATACTCTTCATCTGTAATATGCGAAAACAGATCATAGTTGCGGATGAGTAAAAATTTTTGATCGGTGCTCATAATTACTTTGTGCTATGAAATTAATCATATTTCTGTAACAGCTTAAAATGCTGTTGCGACTGTTTCAGGAACTTGTATCCTTTCTGGAAATCCCAATACGGAAACCCATTCCGGTGATTGTATTTGCTGATCTCGTACAAGGCTTTCCAGTGTTTCAGAATTTCACGGTAAGCATCCAGTAAGCTCATATTACAATCGTAGATATGATTCGGTTCAGCACCGCAACCATTGTATTCCAGAATGAGAAAATTTTTTCCTTCTTTTAAATCGTCGATGCTTGTTGTTTTAATATCGTACCGCCCGTAATAAAAATGTTTTGAATAATGACTTAATTCATCAAACACCTTGTGCATGCGTTCATCGATTTCCCGGTGAAGATTGGTGAAATGCGCTCCCCTGTTATGATTTCCGGCATACGACAAATAAAAAATATGATCTTTCTCGATCACCCTGTCGAAACGATGCGAATGCCGGTGTTCCATTTCCAACATACGGTGTTTGGCTCTCGGATGGTTTTCAATCAACTCTTTTAATGTATGTACTCCGTTGCCAACAACATGCAACAGTTCCTTGTGTATGAAACCACTCACAGTTCCTTTGGCTGAGGATGGATGTCTATAATAAAACACACTCACTTCCACCGGCAGTTCAATCAAATCCTGTACAATATATTCCACCGGAATGCGCTCATGGTATTTTTGCAGTTGCTCTTCCGAATCGATCTTCCGGAAAAGAATGCCCTTCATCCCTACATCGGGTTTTACAATAAACGGATAGGTAAACCCGGCATCTGCCAATCGCTGTTTCACTGTTTCAAACGGCAGATCATGCATAATATACATGGTACGGGGCACTGTATGCGGCGGCAACTGATCGTACATTTCTTTTTTTCCTTCGCCTTCAAAACCACCAAATGCGATCGTTGGGTTGGATGGTGTAAAAAACCAAAACGCCCTGCTGCGGATCATATACCATATCCACAAAAAACTGATGGGAAAATAAATTACGGCGAAAGGCCACAGCTCCCAGTTCGTCAATCGTTCAAAAAATTTCTTCAACATGAAAATCAAAGATAGCCGCCTGCATGAACATATGAACAAACAGCTGCCTGTAAATTCGTCTGTTTCACTTAGTTTTGAAACAAATTCAGTTGCTATGCAAATAAGGTCAATGGCTGAGATGATGGCGAATAATGAAAGTCCTGATGTTTTATTTTGGGTTGGCTGCGCTGGCAGTTTCGATCAACGTGCACAAAAAATCACCAAAGCATTTGCTACGATTTTAGACAAAGCAGCAATCAAATTTGCAATTCTCGGAAAAGAAGAAATGTGTACCGGCGACCCGGCACGCCGCTCGGGCAACGAATTTCTTTTTCAGATGATGGCCTATAATAATATACAGGTGCTGAATGGCTATGGCATTAAAAAGATCGTTACTACCTGTCCGCATTGTTTCAACACGCTGAAAAATGAATATCCGGCGTTGGGAGGAAATTATGAAGTGATCCATCACACCACATTGCTCCAGCAATTGATTGATGAAGGAAAAGTGAAGTTGAAAGAAGGCGGATCGTTCAAAGGAAAAAAAATCACTTATCACGACAGTTGTTATTTGGGACGCACCAATAACATATATGAAGCGCCCCGCAAAGTACTGGAAGCACTGGACGCCGAATTGGTGGAAATGAAACGTTGCCGCAGTAATGGTTTATGTTGTGGTGCAGGCGGTGCTCAAATGTTTAAGGAAGAAGAAAAAGGCACCACCCGTGTTAACTGGGAGCGTACAAACGAAGCGGTGGAAACGGGTGCCTCGGTTATAGCTGCTGCCTGTCCGTTTTGTAATACTATGATGACGGATGGCGTTAAGGTGGCAGAAAAAGAAGAAGCCGTTCAGGTATTGGATGTGGCTGAACTGGTAGCCGCCAGTTTATAATATTGCTTGCCTGCAAATGACTACAGCATGAGAAAACTCCTGGACAACTTCAACTGGAGAAACTTTTTACAACGAACGGTTTTGTTCTTCCTGGTGTTTCTTGTCATCCGTTTCCTGGTTGATTGGATCGAAAATGATCTGTCGCTCAACAGGGTGCTCCAGCAAAGCGTTATCCGTTACCTGATCTTTGGAATGATTCTCGGCCTACTCGATTCAGATACCTGGTACCGGAAAGAGGCGGATTCCAAAACCGAAGAATTGCTTCAATTCAAATCACCGAAAGCAGCCATTTTCCATTATGCCGGTGTGGCTTTTTTTATCTCCCTATTATGTGGGGTGATCCTTGTTCTGATCAATATCATCCGTTGGCTGATTGGGAAAGTGAGCGGTGCCACGAATAATGAACTATTTCCCGATTGGAATAAATACCTCCTTGTAATTGTGGTGATCGGTATTTGCTTTGCTGCTTACGATGCCATCCGAAATTATATGCGGCTGAGACGAAAAAAGAACAAGCCAGATTGAATTCTGAAAAAGTCAACTCTTGCCTACCTTTGCAGCATGAACCTCGAGTACAAACATTTACTGCCGTCCGGTTTTTCATCTGATTCCCGTGTGTGGATCTACCAAAGCAGCCGCATCTTCAGTTTGGGAGAAGCATTACAGATCGAAGACCTGCTGAATCATTTTGTAGAAAACTGGAAAAGCCACGGAACACCGGTAAAAGGATTTGGCACCATGTTCTTTGGTCAGTTCATTATATTAATGGCCGATGAAAGAGCAACCGGGGTAAGTGGATGCAGTACCGACAGCAGCGTACGCCTCATCAAGGAAATCGAGCAATTATATAAGGTATCGATGTTCGACAGGCAGAATCTTGCTTTCGTCATCAAAGACAAAATTGAACTGCTCCCCCTCAACCAGCTCCAATATGCGTTTGATAACGGTTTTATCTCTTCCGATACATTATATATTAATAACCTTGTGCAAACCAAAGAAGAACTGGAAAATAACTGGCTGATACCTGTCAAAGAAAGCTGGCTTGCCAAGCGTATTCGTACAGAAAAACAGGAAAAAGCAGAAAGCTGAAACCGTTCGTCCCACATCACATATTTGGGGGATACCATTTAAATCAGTGATTCCATCCATTCATCAGGCATTTTACACATTTCATAAGCAGCGAAATTGGCTTAACATTTCGTTGATGCCATCCATCCTCAATTAGCTCCTTTTCCCCAGAAAAAGAAAAGAATTTTGTGCATCAGATGTAACAAAAACGACCATTTGCCGTCACATCTATACAAGTTCTTTGATCAGCGACTATATGGAAAACATTAAACTGTCAGTAAATATATTATTTTCAAAAATTTTTGAAAATTTAGTTGGAAGATAGTTTTACTGGCTGTAACTTTGCAGCGTCAAAACGTGAAGAAAGGTACCCAAAGCTCCGGTTAATATAGAAACACCGCCTTTGACAGTTTACTTCGAAATAGCTTCCCAGCTAAACTGCCCGACACGGGTGCCAGACCAAAAAGTAACGATTAAACCAAAACAAATTGCCTTGATGGCCGGTCAACATGAAAAAATGACCATTCATCAGCTTAATGAGCCAAACAAGGTATTATGTATTGCAAAGTACCAGTTTTAAATAGTATCTTTGTTATACAATTGAAAGAAAAGAAACCCCGAAAGGGAAAAAATAAATAGAACCTTAAACATCAAAAAAAGAAGATGACAACAAAATTAACAGTGAACTCCGACATGAACGGAACACTTAAACAGAACAAAAGCTTAGTTAGAAGATTGATGCGTACGACCGCTTCAGTTCTCTTTGCAGTGATTGCCTTGGCTTCAATGTCTTTTACCCAGGACGACAACACTAAGAAAGCAGAAGAAAAGACAGTTAACCAATTTAACCCTGCTGTTGCTGACAGTTGCTGCACAGTTACGTTTGCAACCGGTAACCAACAAATTGTGATTACCAATGCGAATGCATTTACTGCTGAAGTACGGATCAACAATATGGACATTGCTACTTGGGTTAACAGTCTTAAAGCATACACCTACAAGAGGATCAACTTTAATTCAATTGGCTTGGCCGACAATAATATGGATGTTGCCTTTACTGTTGCCGAGAAAATGAATCAGAAAATGGCAGTTGCCTACAGCAACAATCTGCAAACTTCAAGCGCCGTTGCTGACGATGAAATAAACAACAAGTTTACAGAAGCTGTAGCTGCTCCCCTCTTTGGTAAAATGATGCAGCCTGCTTTAACTGATGCTGATGCAGCAGTTGATATGATGATCGCAGACGATGCTGAGAACAAAGCAAAAGCTTCTCAGTTCAGAAAGCTGGTAACTGCTAACAATGCAGCAGCTGATGAAAATGTTGACTTGATGGTTTATGCTGCTTCAATTGAGCAAGGCAAACCGGCGAGCACAACAGAAGCAGACAGCAAAATGGATGCATTGATTAATAAAACTACTATCAGTCCAATTCGTCCGGCTGCGGCTACAAATGCCGACACAAGCATGGATGCATTGCTGAACCAGATAAAATAATTACATTTTTTCTACATGCAGTTGGTTTAGGTTTCGGGGTTGATTTCTATCAACCCTTCTTTTTTTGTTAACCTTTCTGCAATTACACAACCGGTTATACAACTTTACGAACTACCTCGTAAATTCGCTTTCTAAAATTTTAACGATGAAATCGATTGTGATTGCCATAGCCGCTTTTTTCATATACGGCACAAGTATGGCCCAGCAAGTTGTAAATGAGGCCGTGATTCAAATGAAAACAGAAAGCAGCAACCCCAATGCTGATGGTGGGCCTCCGGTATCGGGCGATGGAGAAGGAAGGATGATGATCCGTATTGGTGAAGGCGAGATCAAATCAAAAATGTATTTCAAAAATGGCATGACCAAAATCGAAAGTGATATGGGCATGGGCATTAGCCAGGTGATTATCGATAGTAAAGAAAAGAAAACCACTACCCTTTTTGAAGCCATGGGTCGTAAAATGGGTTTCTATACCAACGATGATGAAATGCAACGCATGATGGCGGGTGCAGATTCCGGTCGCCAGCAACGCATCCAGCAATTCAACCCCGAGGTATTCATTGAATACCTCAGCGAAACAAAAAAGATCGCCGGCATGGTTTGCAACAAAGCATTGCTTCGCTACAAAGATCGCAGAGACCAGGAAGTACAGCAGGTAGTTTGGTATAGCCCCGAATTTACAATGGGCAAAGGTTTCCGCATCAGAGATGTAATGCGGATGGCAAATATTCCCGGTATTCAAAAACTGAAAGGTTTCCCGATGGAATTTGAAATTGTACGACCCAATGGAGCAAAAGTTCATTTCCAGGTAACCAAAGTAGATCTCAATGCAAAAGTGGATGACAAAGTATTTATCATTCCGAAAGATTACGATATTAAACCGATGAGTGAAATGGGCAGAGGCGGTGGTGGTTTCCAGTTCAGAATGAACGGAGGCGGAGAATAAGAAATTCGTTTTTCAAAGTAGAAGCACGTGCATTTCCTGCACGTGCTTTTTTATTTCCGATAAAATAAAGCATACTACAAACCAAAAAAACGCTTATCCGTGGCAGTGGGTACATACCTGTTAAAAAAGAATGAAAGAGAAAAAAGCACATCAACTTTGTGCATCTTTTTGTTGTCATCAATCACAACAAATTTTTTACTATGAAACAAATTCATCTACTCACATTGCTGGTTTCACTTCTTTTCATCAGCAGTTCCTGTTCGGTGGTACGGCAGGGAGAGGTTGGTGTAAAACGAAAACTGGGCAAACTCCAACCAACCATTTACCAACCAGGTGCCGTTGGATTCAACCCATTTACTTCAAGGGTGATAAAGGTTTCTACACAAACCGATAACATTGAAGTAAATCTCGATCTTCCATCAAAAGAAGGACTCACCATTAAAAGCCAGATCTCGATCCTTTACCACGTAAATCCACAGATGGTGCCCAGCATTTTACAAAACATTGGGCTGGACTATGAACGAACAGTGATCCTGTCTGTTTTCCGGTCGGCGGCATCCGATATTTCGGCTCGTTTCATGGCAAAAGAAATGCATACCAGCCAACGCAGCCAGATTGAAGCAGAAATTAAAGAACATATGCAAAAGCAATTGCAGCACCGGGGTTTTGAAGTAGAAGCTGTTTTGCTGAAAAGCATCGTATTACCCGCCGGCTTAAGCAATGCCATTCAGCTTCGGATGGAAGCCGAACAGCAGGCACAGCAAATGGAGTTTGTGTTACTGCGTGAGCGGCAGGAAGCTGAACGAAAAACAATTGAAGCAGAAGGATTGCGCAATGCACAAAAGATCATTTCAGAAGGGTTGAATGAGTTTTTCATTAAATGGAAGAGCCTGGAAGTGTTTAAAGAACTGGCGAAATCGCCCAATACAAAAATCATTGTTACGGATGGAAAAACGCCATTGTTAATCGACCCTTCTACAGGGCAAACGAATAAATAATTACTATGCTTTGAAAAGTCCCGTCGTAACGACGGGACTTTTTTTATGCTGCCCGGCTTTTCAGGAGTACCGATTCCACTGCGAAACAGTATTTTTGCATTCAATTTTTTTCAATGGCAATTCAACAACAGATACAGCAGGCAGCGATCAACAGTTTGGAACAACTTTACGGTAAAACATTTACTGCAAAAGATTTTCAGATCAACAAAACCAAGCCCGAGTTTGAAGGCGATTATACTGTTGTATTGTTTTCGTTGTTGAAGCCACTATCAAAAAGCCCGGATGCGCTCGGCAATGAATTGGGAAAGCATTTGGTAGAAAGTAATCCGCAGCTTTTTGTAGCTTATAACATTATCAAAGGTTTTTTAAATCTTACCGTTGCTGATGCTTATTGGTTACAAGTGCTTACCAATCATTACAACGATGTATGTTTTGGAAAAGGTGCTTTGAAACATCAAAAAGTAATGGTGGAGTATTCATCACCCAATACCAACAAGCCGTTACACCTCGGTCATTTACGGAATAATTTTTTGGGCTGGAGTACAGCTGCTATCATCAATGCAAATGGATACGATACAGTGAAAACCTGTATTGTAAACGATCGTGGTATTCATATTTGCAAAAGTATGATTGCCTGGCAACTGTTTGGCAATGGCGCTACGCCACAATCGACCAACACAAAAGGCGATCATTTTGTAGGTGATTATTATGTGAAGTTTAATGATGAGTATAAAGCACAGGTGGAAAAGTTGATTGCGGAAGGTGTTGATAAAGCAACTGCTGAAAAAGAAGCACCAATCATGAAAGCAACGCAACAAATGTTACTTGATTGGGAAGCAGGCAAACCCGAAGTAATGCAGTTGTGGAAAGAAATGAACAGTTGGGTATATGAAGGTTTTGATACTACTTACAAACGAATCGGCAGTAATTTCGATAAGATCTACTATGAAAGTAATACTTACCTGCTCGGAAAGAAAACCGTACAGGAAGGATTAGCAAAAAAAGTATTTGTACAAAAAGAAGATGGAAGCGTGTGGATCGATCTTACAGCCGATGGACTGGATGAAAAGATCGTTCAACGGAAAGATGGCACTTCGGTTTACATTACACAGGATATAGGACTGGCACAACAGAAATATGATGAATACAAAATCGATCAAAGCATTTATGTAATTGGCGATGAGCAGAACTACCACATGAAAGTGCTGCAGCTGATCTGTAAAAAGCTGGGACTTCCTTATGCCGAGAGTATTCATCACTTGAGTTATGGTATGGTTGAATTGCCAACCGGCAAAATGAAAAGTCGTGAAGGAACGGTGGTGGATGCAGATGACCTGCTTGATGAAATGGAACGGGTAGCACAACAAAAAACGGAAGAGCTGGGCAAGGTAAAAGATTTTACACCCGAAGAGTTGAAGGAATTATACAAAACGATTGGACTGGGCGCATTGAAATTTTACTTGTTACGTGTTGATCCGAAAAAGAAAATGATCTTCAACCCGGAAGAGTCGATTGATTTTCATGGTTACACCGGACCGTTTATACAGTACACGCACGCAAGGATCAAATCCATTCTTCGGAAAGAAAAAGCAAAAGCAGATAACGTACATGAAACAAGTCTGTTGAGACTTGAGAAAGAGTTATTAATCGATCTGGAAAATTTCCCGACTGTTATTGAACAATCAGGCAATGAACATGATCCTTCACATTTGGCCAACTATGTGTACAACATTGCCAAGACCTTCAATTCTTTTTACACCGAACATTCAGTAATGAATGCTGAATCGGAAGAGAAGAAACAATTACGTTTACTCATTTGTGAATTAACGGCCAATGTAATTGCAAGCGGTATGCAGTTGCTGGGAATCAACGTACCGGAGCGGATGTAATGAAGTGTAATAGTTAAGATATAATCTGACAGTTGTGGATTTTTCTACAATTTTTTTAAGCTGCTGAGTTGTGTTGATTCAGCAGTTTTTCTTTTGCCAAAGGTAAAGCTTCGTCAAAAGTTTGTATAGGTG
>JAEYWX010000024.1 GCA_023428755.1 Bacteroidota bacterium | reverse complement strand
GCACCGTCGTCTTTCCGCAGCCGGACGGGCCGAGGAACGACACGAATTAACCGGCGGCGACGTCGAGATTGAAGTACTGCACGACGGTGGTCGGCCCGAAGGACTTCCGGACATGCTCGATCTTGAGGAAGGGCTCGGCCATGTCGGTTCCGTCTTTCAGTGAAGTTGCGCCGGCGGCTTGGGTGCGAGCCGCGCCACGATCTGGATCAGGCCCATGCAGAGCCAGGTAATGGCGAAGGAGATGACCGCCAGTGCCGACGGCTCATACGCCTTGTTGGCGCCCACCAGCTGCATGTAGGGGCCGAAAGCCGGGCGGTTGAGGAGCGCGGCGAGCGTGAACTCGCCGATCACGATCGCGAAGGTCAGGAAGGCGCCGGAGAGCACGGCGACGAAGACGTTCGGCAGGATGACCCGGCCGAAGATGGTGGTCCATCCCGCTCCAAGCGATTGCGCGGCCTCGGTCAGCGTCGCGATGTCGATGGCCCGCAGGCCTGTGTCCACCGCGCGATACATGTAGGGCAGCGCGAGCGCCGTGTAGCCAAACATCAGCAGGATGTTGGTGCCCATTGCCGACCCGGTGAGCGGCAGCCAGCTCGACGTGTTGTAGAGCCGGATGTAGCCGAACACGATCACGATGGCCGGGATGACCAGCGGCATCAGCGTGATGAACTCGATGACGGGGCGAAGTCCCGGCAACTTGAGGCGGACCCAGTACGCCGTCGGGACGACGAGCAGCACGCCGAACACGATGGTGAACAGCGCCATCACCACGGAATAGGTGAAGGTGGCGCGGAATTGCGGATCGGCCAGGACCGATGCGTAGGCGTCGAAGGAATATGTCCCGCGCCGCATCGACAGCGAGAACTCCGTCATGCCCAAAAGCGGCAGGATGAAGATCAGCGACCCCAGCAGGAACGACGCCCAGGCGACGATGCGCATCATTTCTGCCACCTCTCGGTGCGGGCGCGCAGCCACAGGTACAGCGCATTGGCGAGACCGGTGATCACGATCATGCCGAAGGCCAACGCATAGCCGAGCCCGGGACTGCCGAGCACGTCACCCCGGATCTGCGAGAACAGCAGGATCGGGGCGATGTTGAGCGGCGGTCCCGCCAGCGCGAAGGCCGTTGCCACGGCCCCGAAGGAATTCGCGAACAGCAGGGCGAAGGTACCCAGAAACGACGGCAGCAGGATCGGGAAGGCGACCATTCGCCAGTATTGCGCCCATGACGCACCGAGGATCTCCGCCGCCTCGCGCCACTCCCGCCGCAGCGCGTCGAGCGCCGGCGTGATGATCAGGATCATCAGCGGCACCTGGAAGAACAGATAGGTGATGATCAGTCCGGTGGTGCTGAACAGGTTGAACCCCGTCGCCCCGCGAAGATTGATGCCGAACTCCGTGCGCAGCCACACGGTGATCATACCCGCGGGACCGATGGTGGCGATGAAAGCGAAGGCAAGTGGCAGGCCGGCGAAGTTGGATGCGACCCCGGAAAAGGTGAGCAGCGGCGAACGGATGAACTGCGGAAGTCCGCCGAGCACCACGGCCGCCGCCATGGCGAAGCCGACGACACAGCCGAGGATGGCCGAGGCGAGGCTGATGCGGATGGAGATCCAGTAGGCCGCCATGATCGACGGCGTGAACAGGCCCTGGACGTTCTTCAGCGTGAACTCGCCGGCCGGATTCTGGAAGGCGCCGATGACGATGTTCATCGTCGGCAGGATGAGAAACAGAAGCGCGAAGATGAGGAACGGCGCGACGCCCAGCCAGTCGAGCGGCAGCCGCAACCTTGGCTTCTCAGACTGCGCGGGCGCCGCACTTGCCGTCATCTGGACAATCGTTTCGACAAAGGAGGACCTGCCCCGCACGATCGCGGGGCAGGCGAGCTTTCAGGCGCTTACTGAACGTTGGCGCCGACGACCTTGTCCCAGCCGCCGGTGACGGCGGCCTTGTTCTCGTTGACCTCGTCCAGCGTCGGGAAGTAGGCCGCCTCGTAGGAAGCCGCCGGCGGCAGCTTGTCGAGGAGGTCCTGCGGGATGACGCCGCGCTTGGCCATGTCGTTGAAGCGGATCGGGTGGCAGTAGCCCTTGAGCCAGCCGAGCTGGCCTTCGTCGGAATAGAGATACTCCATCCACAGCTTCGCCGCGTTCGGATGCGGCGCGTAGGCGCTGATCGCCTGGACGTAGACGCCGGCGAGCACGCCCGACTTCGGCACGACGACTTCGACCGGCGGGTTGCCGGCGAGCGTGTCCTTGGCGGCGAGCGCGTTGTAGTCACACATCACGACGATCGGGGTGGCGCCCTGGGCGAGCGTGCCGGCCTTGCCGATCACCGGCACGAAGTTGCCGGCCTTGTTGAGTTCGGCGAAGAACTCGAGGCCCTTTTCGCCGGCTTCCTTGCCTGCCTTGCCGCCCTTGGCCATGCCGGCCGCGAGCGCCGCCAGGATCGCCTGGTTGGACGCGCGCGGATCACCGGCGAGCGCCACCTGGCCCTTGTATTCCGGCTTCAGGAGGTCGGACCAGTCGGCCGGCGTGTTGGGGACGAGGTCCTTGTTCACGATGAAGGACATCACGCCGTAATAGTCGCCGTACC
>JAEYWX010000022.1 GCA_023428755.1 Bacteroidota bacterium | reverse complement strand
AGCAAGTGCGTACTCTGCTTTTTTAATGTCTTTCGTGTAGCCACCCAAACCGAATGGAACGATTGTGTCAACAAATAATGTAGTCGCCATGATTATTAGGGTGTGTCATTTAAGCTTACGCACAACGTTCAGGGCTTGGCGAAGTGCGGGACATCTGCGTTCCGTCTTGCCTGGCTTACTGAAGTTGATTAATGTTTTATTGTTCAAGTTATAGATTTCTGTTCAATAGCGTTCCATCAAGCTGGTGCCAATGCTAAATTGAAAAACTGCAGTTGAAGAAAAAGTACCGTCAGCCCGCATTTTGCCAAACCCCTTGTTGTGCGTTCGGCATTATAAATCGTCTATTGCTTGCTTCTTTATTGTGTCACTGTTGATTTTGTCGAAGTAAACTAACTTGACAAAACAACTTAATACGCTATTATGGTCAATAGAAAGTTGAATGTCCCCTTTGTCGGTTGTCCAAGTTGAAAAATATTTGCAGTTGTCGAATTTCACTTCGTGCATTCTAGAATTGTCATCTCTCGGTTGACCTTCAAATTTCTCAACTTCTTCCGAAGGCTTTCCATACTTTTCAGTTAGCATTTGTTTGAGGTCATAGTAATTGCCTGAAAGTGCTGACCAAGTATCTCTATCAGGAAAAATGACACCAATTTTATGAACTAAGTCTTTTTGTTTTAAGGTAGAAACACCCACATAGCAATCTTTATACCCGGCAAAGTCGCCTTGCAGCATAGCTATTCCGTCGTTAGTGCTGATGTGCCTAAATCCATTCTGCTTCATTTTTAAAACAAACTGGTCAAGCTTTCCGTCAAGCGGTACACCCTTAAAACTTAAGTGTCGGGAAGTGTCTGAATTTGTCTGTGCAAGCGAAAGATTAGAAATAAAGATGATTTCCAAGAGTGCAAGAAGTACTTTTTTCATGTGAGGTATTTTAAAGTCAATTGGTTAATCTTTTGGTGTATGCTCTGCTGACGCACAACGCTTGTATTTGTGCTATTATACGAAACTTTCTTTAAAAACCTATGCCTGAAAATGAAGAACTTGTATAAAAAACGAAAGTTGTACCGTTACGCCAATACAACTTTTCGCATCCGTGTGCAAGCGTTTAGGAAACGTTTGCACACAGGTTAACACATTCTCGTTTATTCTCAGCCAAGTCTCCCGCAAAGAACTCGACGTTGGTTTGTTACCTGTAACATGTACGATGGTTGATAGCAACAGACCGGCATGAAAAAGATTGGTCTTGTAAGAAAGCAATTAAGTTCACAACCTGAATCCTTCGATCTTATATTCATGCAAACTGCCATTGTACTGTTCAACCCGATGCGTCAGGTTCATTACTCCCGATTCAATAGTTCCATTCCAGCGGTATAACGTACCCACTGCACCTCTGTTGGTATAGGTATCTTTAATGACCCCGTTTTCAACATTCAGATTCTCACTATACGAAGTGTAAATATTGTCGTCGTTGAAAACCAGTTCCAACCTCGTTGTCTTACGGCTGCTTTCCGATCCTTCTGAAACTAGAATGGTAACGTTTTTATAAACTGTATCAACAACTGGAGATGGATTTCGAGGTTCGAAGTAGTTATACGTAATTGTTCCAATGTATGTGCCCGTGAGTTTTCGATCCGGATCTTTCTTACAAGACATCATTGAAAACATTGTGAAACCAATAAGACACACAAAGGTTGTGCAGATGCTGACAGTATTTTTCATTAGCATAAAAATTGAATTCAAATGTATAAAAATCTGCCTGAAAGCAATGCTATGGAGTATGGGATTATTGTTTTGGTTTCAGCACTTCATCAGTATTTATCGGGAATCGTTGCCGGACACGCAAACCACAGACGACAAACCTTCATAACTTTATATGCCGGGCACTTCTCACAACTCACCTCTAACGATTAACTACTAACCATTTCCTGCAACTGATCTTTCCGTAATTTCACCGGAATAAACAAACAATCATCTTGATCGATTTCAGCAATATAAAAAACTACAGCATCCCCCGTCCCGATCAACCAACGGTGTTTGGCACCGCTGCCGATTTTGATGCCTTACCCGAAACACATAAAGCGCAGATCTTTTTCCTGGATAAAACGGCCGAAAAATTTCTGCTTGCATTTGTTGACAATGCACAGTTGATCTCCGATGGTGGCTGGGCTCCTTTTTCAAGAGGTATTTTTAAACAGGTGGAGCAATATGAACATGTGGTAGATGTGCAGGAAAATGCGCCGCTGCTGAAAAAATGGTTGTACCAACGGTGCATTCCCTTCCGCCAGGAAGTATTTGTATTGGGCGATTGTGAGCCCTTGCTCATGACATGGAAAATGCTCATCAAATATGCATTTGATCTTTTCCTCACCGGCGATACAATGGTGTTTGATCCATCATGCAACTGGTGTGTGTTCAAATACCACGAAGGGCAATTGTTTTTTGCAAAGGATAATATCTACGATCCATCGGGCATGGAACAATACCTGCAGGAATTAAATGAGCGAAAGAAAAAATATCCGCAGTTTAAACATCCGTATTTGTGAGGGGAAGAGGTCGACAGTCGATAGACGACAGTCCACCAGATGTTCATAGCTCATGGTTCATAGTTGATGGTGGAAAGCCACCAGACGACAGTCGATGGACGACAGTCCACCAGAGCTTGCGATGATGGGCACTCACGACTAACGGCTGACGGCTCACGACTTACAACTCACAACTCACCATCAAAGTATCTTCCGCTCATACACACGCACATCCGACCCTTCGGCTACAAACAATGAATCGGGCTGCATGTTGTTGAGGAAAGAAAAATCTTCACCGTATAATTTTCCAAAATCAATTGTATAGGAAAAATGATTGACAGGATAAATATTCCAGCGGGGATGTTCTACCCGGTATTCACCGGTGCGGAATTGTGACAGCGATGTGTAGCCCCAGTAGTGTTCAAAAATAAATTCTTCTTTGCTGCCTTTGGGAATGGGTTGCACCTGAATTTCTGTTTCAACTTTTAGTTCATATTGCATTTCTCTACCCCATTCAAAACGAAGGTGCCTTTGATTGGTTTGTTCGATCTTGCTTTTGATAGGAGAATAACTATATTTTTCCTGGTAAATCAATTGAGCAATCCAGGTGATCATGCGTTTGGGCACCAGCTCACTAATGAACACCACGCCCCTCTTCCACTCGCCTGCATCATTGTACTTTACATAAAACCGCAGATTGATCTCTTCAAAATCTCGATGAAACGGAAAACCAATGCCTTTCACTTTCGTATTAAGAAAATGAAACGCCACAAAACTTACATAGCATTTACCCTCGTACGCATCTAACTCAACGCCTGTTGGCAAGTATGGCTTCAACACTTCTTCCGCCACCACAAAGTTCATCATCACCAGGTTCCGCCATTCAGCAGAAAGAAATGCTGTTGTCTGTCTGTTTTTATTCATCATATTTTTAAAAGGTTGCCAACCTTATTAAAACTGTATACCATTCGTCGGCAGGCTTACAAAGGTTGGCAACCTTAGTCCTCCTTCCGGTAAAACTCTTTAAAGATCAGCCGTAAACTCTGATCGTAGGTGAAATAATTATACAACCAGTTTGTAAATACAAAGAATCGGTTCTTTACGCCCAGTATCAACATCAAGTGCAAACCCATCCAGATGAGCCATGCAAAAAAACCGCCGAAATGAAGTTTCGGTTTGGGTACATCCACTACTGCCAAATTGCGTCCAACAGTTGCCATGGCACCTTTATCGTTGTACCGAAACGGTTTCGCCAATTTTCCCTGTCGCAGATTCAGCAAATTTGTTGCCAGTAATGTAGCCTGCTGTATGGCAACCGGTGCCACCTGCGGATGACCGTTAGGAAACGGCTCTTCTTCCATATAGGCAATATCGCCAATGGCAAATACATTGTTGAAGCCCTGTACAAAGTTGTATGCATCTACTTTAATACGATTGCCTCTTGCAATTAAGCTGGCATCAATACCCGCCGGAATATTTCCTTTAATACCTGCCGCCCAAATAACTAATGTTGATGGAATACTTGTACCATCTTTCAGTGCTACATTCTTCCCGTCATAATCGTGCAGCAACGAATTGGTTTTAACTGTAACACCCAGGCGTTGCAGATAGTTTAAACTGCGTTCGCTGCTTTTTTCGCTCATGGAAGCCAATGTTTTTCCCGCACCTTCCAGCAGGTAGATATTCATCTTACTGAAATCGAGTTCGGGATAATCTTTTGGCAGCACATATTTTTTCATTTCAGCAATGGCACCACTTAACTCTACACCCGTTGGGCCGCCACCAACCACCACTACATTCATCAACCGTTGTAATTCTTCCTGATCGGTAACATGCAATGCATCTTCAAAATTATGAATGAGTTTATGCCGCAGTTGCAATGCTTCCACGGTTGATTTCATGGGAAATGCATGCGCTTCCAGGTTTTTATTACCGAAGAAATTCGTGGAGGCACCGGTAGCGATCACCAGATAATCGTAGTTGTATGTTCCTTCATTGGTGATTACCTGTTTTGCATCTGTATCAATACGCTCCACTTCGGCCATACGGATGCGTACGTTCTTACTTTTTTGAAATGCTTTGCGTAGTGGAAACGAAATATTGGAGGCATCCAATCCCGCTGTTGCCACCTGGTAAAACAAGGGTTGAAACTGGTGATAGTTGAACCGGTCAATTAATGTAATATCGATCCCTTCTTTATTGCTGAGTAAACGTGCCAGGCGTAAGCCACCAAATCCGCCACCGAGAATGATGAGTTTCATGTTATTTGATTGAGGGCTTAAAGTTACTAAGTTTTCAATATTTTTTGAAAATATCGGAAAAATTTAATTTGTTGTTGCACAAAGCACACGAAGTACTTCACAAAGAGCACAGCAAAAATTCAATGTTTTGTGCACAAGATCCTTGTGTGCTTTGTGCTTTCCTTCTTTGTGTACTTCGTGCTACAAAAGTTACGCAAGTAATCACCGGAAAGAAAATAAAACACACTTGACTGCATAAAAAAAGCCCCGGCTTGCAGGCCTGGGCTTTCGAAAAATTTCGATCAATTTATTTTAATACACCATCCGCACTTTAATGGTTTCTTTCACCTGTTTCAATAATTCAACTGCTTTTTTGGAAAGCGCCTTGTCCACATCCAGTACCACATAACCGATCTGGTCGTTGGTTTTCAAATACTGTCCCAGGATGTTGATCTTGTTATCGCTGAGCAGTGTGTTGATCTGGCTCAGTACGCCCGGTACATTTTTGTGAATGTGTAAGATACGGTGTGTACCTTCCTGCATAGGCAACGCCAGCTCAGGCACAGTATGCGATCCGATGGTGATACCTCTTTCAAGGAATTGCACCAATTTGTTACTTACATCTTCACCAATATTCTGTTGTGCCTCTTCGGTACTTCCGCCAATATGTGGTGTAAGAATTACATTGGGCAAATCCTGCAAGGGAGTTTGAAAACGATCGCCGTTTTTTTCAGGCTCCCATGGAAACACATCAATGGCTGCACCTGATAAATGTTTATCAAGCAATGCCTGGCGCAATGCATCCAGATCCACCACTTCTCCCCTTGCATAGTTAAGCAGGATAGCTCCTTTCTTAAAATGCTTCAGTGTTGATTTATTGATCAGATTTTTCGTTTGATTGGTTTCAGGCACATGCAGTGTCACTACATCGGCCTTGGCCAATACATCTTTCATATGCTTGTACTGTTCTGCATTTCCCAATGGCAGTTTGGTAACCACATCGTAATAGATCACTTTCATCCCAAGCGATTCAGCCAATACACTTACCTGGCTGCCGATGCTGCCGTAACCAATAATACCCAGTGTTTTTCCACGTAATTCGTAACTGCCTTTCGCATCTTTGTTCCAGATACCTTCGTGTGCCGCTTTGTTTTTATCAATGATTTTGCGGATGAGCACAATACTCAAACCAATCACCAGTTCGGCCACACTTCGTGTATTACTATACGGCGCATTCATTACCACCACTCCTTTTGTTGTGGCAGCTTTCAAATTCACCTGGTTTACGCCAATACAAAAACATCCGATTGCCTGCAATTTCGTAGCGGCATCCAGTACCTTTTGCGTGATCTGTGTTTTGGAACGGATACCCAGCAGGTGCACATCTTTTATTTCTTTGATGAGCTCTTCTTCACTCAATGCACCGCTGAGTTTTTTTACACTGGCATAGCCACTGTCCTTAATATTTTGCACTGCTGTTTCACTGATATTTTCCAGCAACAGGATCTTGATCTTTTCTTTGGGATAACTGGTGGTCTTTTTTTCTGTCATGGTCGTAAGTGTGATTTGCTTATTTTGCAGCGCAAAGATAGTCCACCAAACATCAATAGAATGTGTTGTTTGTAACTTTTCAATAACAGACTGTCAATAACCCGTCATTATTAAAACGAACTGATCGAAAAACCGAACGCATGATCTTGATTAAAAAACGAACGTTCTTTTATACAATCGCCCTTTTGTTTCTTACAGGATGTGGTGCATCAACGGCCAACAAGAAAAAAGCAACTGCTGAAAATGAGGAGCAACTGCTGACCCCTTTATCAAAAAAGGAAGCAGAACGTTATCGTTCAATTGCTGAAGATTTTTATGATTCATCGCTCAAACGTACTGGCTTTAATGGAGCCATGCTCGTTGCAAAAAAAGGACAGGTAGTGTTTGAAGTGTACAATGGATTGGTGAAGTTGAAAGGAAGTGACTCGATCAATGCAGCTACTCCGTTTCATATTGCTTCCACTACAAAAACATTTACAGCAATGGCTGTTTTGAAGCTGGCCGAAGAAGGCAAGCTGAACATCAATGATTCATTGCAAAAATTCTTTCCGCAGTTTCCGTACAAAGGCATGACGGTGAAAACATTGTTAAGTCAGCGCAGCGGCTTACCCAACTATGCCTATTATCTTGAAGATTCAAAATGGGATAAGAAAAATAAAGTTACCAATGAAGATGTATTGCAATCATTGATCGATCTGAAACCATCGCTGCAATACCCGGCCAACCGACGTTTCAATTATTCCAACACCAACTTTGTATTACTCGCTTTGATCATCGAACGTGTATCAGGAAAATTGTATGGCGATTATTTGCAGGAAATATTTTTCACGCCTTTGCAAATGACGAGCACCAAAGTTTTTAACCGTTCCGATTCTGCAACCGTTACACCATCCTATATGTGGAATGGTGTACAGGAAGCATTTACCTGGCTGGATGTTACCTACGGCGATAAAAATATTTACAGCACTGTTACCGATCTGCTGAAATGGGATCAGGCATTGTATGGAAATAAATTATTCAAACAGTCAACACTCGACTCTGCGTTTCAGCCTTACAGTTTTGAAAAGCCGGGCATTCATAACTATGGATTGGGATGGCGGATGTACACATTAGCCAACGATCAGAAAATTATTTATCACAACGGATGGTGGCATGGCAACAATGCAACGTTTTACCGTGTACTCCCCGATTCATTGACGATCATTATACTGGGCAATAAGATGAACAGGAATATATACCGTGTAAAGCCACTCATCGAAGCACTTTCACCGCTCAAATTCAGTTACGAAGAAGAAGAGTAAGTCAACCGTTAATCAACAAAAGCATGTTTGCGGTTGGGCAATAAATTCTCACGGCTCCATTCAATGGTTTGCTGAAACGGATGTTGCCGCACCTTGCAATCCAGCAACTGGCAATGTGCACAACTGCTGGGTATACATGGATCGGTATGAATAAAAAATTCAATACTGCCTTTTTGAAATTTTGAGTTCAGTACTTTATCAAGGCTTGTAATTTCTTCATGCACTTGTTCCAGTGAAAAATAATACGGCATGGTTACATGGCAATCAACATGATAAAAGTTTCCGTATTGCTGTACCCGCAGGTTGTGCATATCGATCCAGTTTGTATGCCGTTGTTCTTTTAAAATTTCAACCAGCTCATCTACAATTTTCATGTCCACCTCATCCATCAGGCCTTGTACCGATTTCCGCATCAGTTTAAACCCGGTAAAAATGATAATGCCTGCTGCAATCATCGATGCAATGGGATCGATCCATTCATAACCTGTAAGCAGTATCAGCACAATGGCCACTAATACACCAATGCTGGTGTAACTGTCGCTTAAAATATGTTTGCCGTTCCCCTGCAGTGTAAGACTGTTGTTCTTTTTTCCTTTCTGAACCAAGAAAAAGCCCAACAGAAAATTCGCAGCACCTCCAGCCAATGTTAACCATAAGCCGGTAGTTAAATCCTTTACCGGTGTTGGGTTGAAGAAAAAGAGGATGGCCTGTATCAGAATTCCAAAACCCGCAATGAGAATCATGGCACCTTCAAAGCCGATGGAAAAGAATTCAATTTTTCCATGGCCGTAGGGATGTTCTCTGTCTTTAGGTTTGTTGGACAAATAAATACTGTACCAGGCAAACGCAGATGCTACTACATTAATAATGGACTCTAATGCATCGCTCAAGATCACCAGCGATCCTGTAACGAACCATGCAACAAATTTTACAGCACAGATCACTGTACTGAAAAGAAAGGAAAGACGGATGTAGAAAAGGTCGTTATTACCGGAAGGGTTCATATAATAATATAAAATGGCAGAGTAAAAGATAAGAAAGGTAACATTTTATAGATCACAATAGTGATTGCCCCCACTTACCCCTACCCGGCAGCTAAAAACAGCAAATCAACAACCACGATTCAATTTAAGTATGCATTAATGCTGATTTCTGCTGCTCTTCTCCAAATAATTTGCACCTTTTTGCAGTTTTTGTAGCGGATGTTTTGCTTTTTTATGCAATATTTCCCTAATTTGGGCTACCAAACTTTCATGATTATGAGAAAATTCAAACGCATGCTCTTCACGAGCCTGTTTGTTCTGGTAAGTTTCATTACACTTGCGCAGGAACAAACAATTACCGGTGTTATACGTGATGCCGCCGACAATTCACCTCTGCCAGGAGTTTCAGTAAGAATTAAAGGCAGCCGTACCGGAACAACTACCAATACTTCTGGTGCTTTCAGTATTAAAGCCAATAAAGGACAGGTTTTAGTCTTTTCGTTCTTAGGTTATAAGAACGTTGAAGTAACTGTTGGTGATAACACCACCGTTAACTTAAATCTTACTGAAACTGCAGATAAGCAGCAACTGAGTGAAGTAGTTGTTACTGCAATGGACATTAAACGAAACCCTCGTGAACTGGGATATTCAACACAAGGTGTTACCGGAAAAGAGATACAGGAAACACAGCGTGAAAACTTTGTAAACTCACTGCAAGGTCGCATTGCCGGTATTACGGTTACACCAACCAATGGTATTGCAGGAGCATCATCTTCCATTGTGATAAGAGGCTTTAACTCAATGGCCTTGAGCAATGAACCACTGTTTGTAGTAGATGGTATCATTATGGACAACTCAACCATTAATGAAAGTGGTGGTGCGGGTACAGTAGGGCTTGCATTTGACCGTGCTAATCGTGACAACGACTATACAAACCGTATTGCCGACATTAACCCCAACGATATTGAGTCGATCACCGTATTAAAAGGACCAGAAGCAACGGCACTTTATGGTAGCCAGGCCAGTTCGGGTGCAATCATCATCACAACTAAGAAAACATCTACCGGTAAAAAACTCGATATCAATTACGATAACAGTGTTCGTTTCTCTGAAATTACCCGAGTACCAAGTGTAACAGATAACTTTTTGAGTGGTACAGGCGGTACACCACAAAGAACGTTTACATACTTTGGCCCCCCCAATCCAAACCCAAGCACAGCTTCTATTTATGATAACATTGATAAGTTTTTCAGAACAGGTGTTTCTCAAACTCATAATTTAAGCTTGGCATTTGGTCAAAAGAATTATTCTTTCAGAGTAAGTGGAAGCTTAAATGATATACAAGGAACGGTTCCTTATAACGATTACAAACGTTACAACGCCCGTATCAGCAACACTACGAAAATTGGAAAATATATTGATATAACACCAGCCATTGCCTTTGCAAGAACAGAATTTAAACGTCCTCTTCGCAGTGCAAACAGCTATTTGTTAAACTTGCTGCGTTGGCCATATGAACTTGATCTGAATAACATTGAAGATGGCAACGGTAATAAGTTACTGGCCTATGCAACCGATCCTCTTTTAGAAATCGATAACCCACTGTGGAATGCAAAATATGTAAACTCACAGGATGTAACCAACCGTTATACCTATACCTTAGGTATCAACATCAACCCTGCAAAATGGGTAAGTCTGCAAGGCCGTTTTGGTTACGATACTTATCAAACAGAAGGATCACGTTTGGTTCATAAACAATCCTTTTTAACTACAGCGGCACAGGGCGGTACACTTGATAATTATTATCGCCGTTATTTTGGATATAACCACACAATAAACGCAACATTTAAGAAAACAATTGGCGATTTCAGCGGACGCCTGATGTTGGGAACTATGTGGCAAGACTACAAAACTGAAATGTTTGCGGTGTATGGTACCCGTTTGGAAAGCTCTACACGCAGGGACAGCTCAAATACAGACCCTGCTACCCGTATTCGTTTAAACAGAAACAACTTTGGAGATTTCAACCAGGTAATTGTTAGACAGATGGCTTATTTCGGTGAAGCTGCTATCAGTTATAAAAATCTTGCTTTCCTGAGTTACACACATCGTTTTGAAGCAGCTTCTACGCTTCCGAAAGACAGCCGTTATTATAATTATCCCGGTGCCAGTTTATCGCTTATCATGAGCGACATCTTTCCGGGTTTGAAAAAAGGAGACATCCTGAATTACTGGAAACTGCGTAGTTCGCTTGCCTTTACAGCTCGTTTGAATGGAGCATACAGCAATCAATCGGTATTTCAAAATGTACGGAGCAGTGGAGATGGTTTTGCATACGGATTTTCAAATCTCAACCCCTTCTTAGTTCCTGAAAAACAACAAACCTATGAGATTGGTACTGAATTCAGACTCTTCAAAAGCAGATTAAATCTGGACATTACCTATTACAATACATTGAATACGGATCAGATTGTAGAAAACTTCCGTTCAAGCTATGGTACCGGTTTTGTATTGAACACATTGAATGTTGGTTCAACACGTAACACAGGTATTGAAATTGCCGCTAACATCACTCCGGTTCAAACACAAAACTTCCGCTGGAACCTTGGTTTGAACTTTAACCGGATGCGTAACGAAGTGCTGAGTTTACCGGCAAACGTGCCTGAGTTTTATATTTCTGATACATGGTTGTTTGGAAATGCACGTGGTGGCTTAACTACCGGAGGCCCTACTACTTCAATTACATCGTATGGTTACCTGCGCAACAATGCAGGACAAATTCTTATCAATCCAACAACAGGATTGCCGGTAATTGAATCTGCTTTCAAAGTAAGAGGCGACCGTAACCCTGATTTCACAGTTGGTATAAATAACAGTTTTCGGTATAAAAATTTCTCCTTAACCATGTTATGGGATATGCGGAGAGGTGGAGACATTTTCAATGGTACCAATATGTTTTTAACAGCACAGGGAAGGAGCTTAAAAACAGCTGACCGTTTCACCCCACGCATCATTGAAGGTGTATTACAGGACGGTTTGCAGAATACTGCAAATCCAACCCGTAACACCATTGCCGTTACTCCCTTCTATTCACAAGGTTACTTTACCGCTATGCCGGAAGAGGAGTTTATAGAAAAAAATATTAACTGGTTGCGTTTGAGAGATATTACCCTCTCTTACAATTTCAGCAATATGATCAGCAAACAAAAGGTATTAAAAACACTGAGTGCGTTTGTAACATGTAATGATCTGATCCTGATCACGAACTACAGTGGTGCAGACCCTGCAGTAAATGGTAACACCGCCGGCTCAAGAGGTGTTGGCGCATCAGGTTTCGACTATGGAAACATCGCTGTTCCTGTGAGTGTGAACATTGGCATCAGAACTTCTTTTTAATCCCTGAAAAATGAATCAAATGAAATCAATTAATAAAATAGCAGTTACGCTTCTTTTTATTGCAGGGATCAATGCATCCTGTAATAAAAAAATTGAAGAGGCATATTTAAATCCAAATGCACCTGTAAAAGTGCCGGTTGAATCATTATTACCTCCCATTATTTCATCAATGGTAGGTAACAGTGCCGGACATGGTGTATTAAGTGATGCCCGTTTTATAGCAATGTACATTCAGAGTTTTGCCAGCTACACAGTAAGTGCAACACGAAACTCCAGCACTACTTATGAGCGCATGGGCGGTGTGGTAGATGGGAGTGATAATGCGGGTTCCATTTGGCGTACTCATTACTATGACATCGGACAAAACTGTATGCGTATGATGCAGTGGGCTGAGGAGGAAGGTAAATGGGATTACGTAGGTGTAGGTCAGGCAATTTTTGCATGGAGTTGGTTACAACTTACCGACTATCATGGTGAAGTAATTTTAAAAGATGCATTCAACACCAACCTGCTTACATTCAAGTTTGATAAAGAAGAAGACGTTTACAAATATGTAAGGGAGCTTTGCTTTAAAGCGTTGGAAAATCTTGAAAAAACAGGTGGCGGTGTAAGCCAGCAAAACCTGGCAGTTGGTGATGCATTTTTCTACAACGGTGATGTAAACAAGTGGAAAAAATTTGTGTACGCTATTCTTGCCCGCTCCTATCATCACTTAAGTAATAAAGCCGATTACAAAGCCGATTCAGTGATTTATTATGCCGATCGTGCCATTGCAACAAATAGTGAAAATGCAACCGTGAAATTCCAGGCCACACCAGGCTTTTCGGCTAACAACAATTTTTGGGGTCCTTTGCGGAATAATCTTGGAAGTGGTTTTGCCATTCGTCAAAGTGCATTTATAACAAACTTGCTGAAAGGTGATAACAGTGCTTTCGCCGGTGTAGATGATCCCCGCAAATGGTATCTGATCCGCTCTTCACAAAGCGAGCAGTTCAATGGTATCCCGTTGAATGGAGGCGTTACTTCCATTCCAAATACGGCAGACCGTCCGGAAAGTTTCTGGGGCGCACGTTACGATTCACTGGTACCGCCATTAAGCGATGCACGTGCCCGTTACATTTTCCGAAATGCAAGTCCGATTCCTGTAATTACAGCAAGTGAAATTCAATTTATGAAAGCAGAAGCTGCCTTCCTGAAAAATGATAAGGGGACAGCACTTACTGCATACCGTAAAGCAATTGAGTTGAATTTTGATTTATTACAAACGGATTATGCGGCAGGCGTTCCTGCAGCAAATCTCATCACACCTGCAGTAAGAGATGCATTCCTGAATAACACTGCTGTTGTACCAGCCTCTGCAAACGACTTAACCCTATCGCATATTATGTTGCAGAAATACATTGCACTTTTTGGACATGGTGCACTTGAAACCTGGGTAGATATGCGTCGCTATCATTATACTGATCAACGTGACGGGCAACAGGTATATCGGGATTTTACCCCACCCTCCGGTACAGTTTTATGGCCCGATAACAATGGTGCATTGGTGTATCGTGTTCGCTACCGTTTCAATTCGGAATATGTATGGAACATTGAAGAATTAAAACGTTTGGGTGCCGATCAGCTCGACTGGCATACCAAAGAAACCTGGTTTTCGAAACCTTAAATCCTGATCAATTAAACAGATTCTAATGAAAAAATTACTCATACTTTTATCTGCAGCATTTGTACAGCTCTCTTGTGAAAAAGAGGCTGACTACAATGCAAGCTATACAGCCGGAAATACAGAATTGTATTCCTTTATTAAAATTGTGAACGCCTACCCTTATGCCCAACCTTCATTTTCAGGTCAAACGAGTTCGGCATTCCGTTTTATTTACAACGGTGAATTACTGACGGGCGTACCTACAGCAGTAGGCTCCACTTTTCCGGCAGCCCCTGAATATTTCCTGACTATTCTTTCAAAAACAAAGCGATATCTGGATGTAAATCTTGCATTGGGTACAGCACCAGCTGCCACTCGTGATTCGTTTCTATTTCGTCAAACTCCGATAGCTGTAGAATCGCAAAAATATTACAGTATGTTTCTGTGCGATTCATTAAAAAGCAACGGTCGTTTCCTTGTAGTGGAAGATGATATAAAAGTTCCGCAAAATGACACCTCTTATCGTATTCGTTTTGTAAACCTTATTCCCAACCCTCCGGGTGCGACACCGGCTATTGATGTGTACACGTATGCATCTGATTCATTGATTTTTTCGAATGTGCGGTTTAAAGGTGTTACACCTTTCATTGAGTTAAAGCGATTAACCGCTTCTACCACTACCAATACATTTCGCATTAAATGGGCAGGCACAAATACTGTAATTGGAACGGCATTAAGTGTAACAACAGCGAATAAGATGTCGGCCACATTGGTAGCTAAAGGTTTTGTTGGAGCTACAGGATTACGTGCACCGGGATTGATTGTATACAGAAACAAATAATTTTATTTTTAGCACTCTTGTTAAAACCTTCTGTACATGCTTGTGCAGAAGGTTTTTTACTTATTTTACACAGAAACATATCATCGTGAAACCTATCCGAACACTTTTGCTTCTTTGCATTTTCAGTCATCAGTTGGTATTCAGTCAATCAAATGATACGGGCATTGCCCGCATCATTACCAATATCCGTCAACTCCATGAATTGAACCCATCCGAAAAATGTTTTCTTCACACCGATAAACAATTCTATCAGCCCGGCGAAACGGTTTGGTTCAAAACCTATCTTACTGTAAACGATCTGCCTGTTGTTCTAAGCAATGTGGTGTACACCGATTTGAGTGATGCAAATGGAAAAGTTTATGCAAAAGCAATGTGGAAAGCTGAAAAAGGAACAGCGAATGGGAGTATTTTTTTGCCAGATACATTGACAACTGGCATTTACCGCATCCGCTCTTATTCGTTGTGGATGCTGAATGAGCCTGCTACGATCAACGAACAATATATATTTATTCTGGGAAAAAAAGATCAAAACAAGTCCTACCATCTTCCTCCAACAAAAGTGAATGTAGCCTTCTTTCCGGAGAGCGGCAGTTTAGTTGAAGCCGTTGAAAACAATCTTACCTTTCGTATTACTGATATTAATTCAATTCCTGTAACAGATGTTATAGTGGAGTTGACAGATGAAACAAAAAAAGTGGTTGGCAAACCTGCAGTATTCGAAAACGGAACAGGTCTGGTAAAATTTACGCCGGAGCCAGGGAAAAAATACAGCTTATTGGTAAGCCTTAATCTGAATAATCGTCAACAATTCCCGCTTCCCGAAATTGTAAAAAACGGAATGACGTTAAGTGTATCAAATTTATCTGCTTCAAAAATTTTCATTCAGGCAAATGCAACGGAGAAATTTATGGATGAAAACAAAATCATTTCGGTTGTTGGGCAACAATATGGCAAAACTGTATTTACACAAACTTTCAATTTCGATGAAGCACAAAACGCTTCGATTATCAATAAGAAAACATTAGCTGAAGGATTGCTCCAGGTAATTGCTTTAAACAGTCAACTTCAACCAATTGCTGAACGTTGGGTGTGGGTTGAAATGCCTGTTACTGCAAATCTTACTATAACAACAGACTCTCTTTCGTTTGAACCCAAAGGGAAAAATAAATGGCACCTCAATTTTTCGGGGGCACAGATACCTGAACTTTCTGTTTCAGTAATTCCTGCCGACCTTCCTTCCTATTCTTTTGTCAGCCACCCCGATATTCGTTCGTATCAGTTATTACATTCCAATAGCAAACAACCAGGGTTTGTACAGAATAATATCCGCACACTCTCTGCCGAATTAAATAGTCTTTATCTTGATGCACTTCTGCTAACTGTTCAACCTTTTCGTTTTAGCTGGCAGCAAGTAAGCACCGGCAAACAACCTGATCTTCGATATTTTTTTGAAACGGGTATCTCCGTAAGGGGCACAGTAAAAAAAGAAAAAGAAAGCATGTTGTTTGATTCGAGCAGGATTGATATTATTACCAAAGGCGCTGATTCAAGTACCATTTTTTCAACTGCCAAATTAGACAACAAAGGTGCATTTGCTGTAAATGATCTTCATTTCCGCAAGCAGGCTACCGTGTACCTGCAGGCTACCAATAAAGAAAAGAAAAAACGAAAACTGGAGTTTGAGCTGCTGCCGGGTTACATGGATACACTTGGCAATACAATAGCACCTGCTTTCTTGCGTCCTGCATTCAAAGAGCTTACTACAGGAACTGAAGCGACGAATAATTTTGTAAAAAAATACAGTGTATCGGCACTCGGCAAAGAGTTAACAGAAATTGTTGTGAAGGGAAAGAATAAACAGGAAATTCGCCTTGATTCATTAAACAAAGCGTTAACGTCTGATCTTTTTCGGGAGTCGGAGTTTACAAAGTCACCTGATCAAAACTTCGGCTACATCAGTTTCGCACAATTATTTGAGCAGGAATTTTTCGGATTTCGTTTTAATTTAGGTTATGAAAAAATAGGTGGTATGGATGGTACGCCTGCTTCAGGACTTACTAGTGGCGACATGATCAGTTACTATCTCAATGAACAACCGATCTCAGCGGAAGAGTTAAACTTTATTAATCCCAACGAAGTGGTGCTGGTAAAAGTAAACCGAAATACCAATCTTCATTTAGGTCAAATGGGTCCCGGTCCAAGTGTACTAATTTATACAGTTCGTAAAAACTACAACCGCCCGGGCTTCGAAGCATCACAACTTACCGGTTATTCGATACCGCTACCTTTTTACAATCCTGATTTCTCACGTACTGAAATACGCAATACAGAAGACCGCCGCACTACACTCCTCTGGCAACCGCAGGTAATTTTCGAAAATGGTAAAGCAACAATCCGGTTTTACAATAATGATTATACAAAAAAGTTTAAAGTAATTGTTCAGGGTATTGATGCGAAAGGCAATCTGTACTACCTCGAAAAGATCATTGAATAAGCTGCATAAAAAACGCTCCGGGTTTCCGGAGCGTTTTTTTTTGATCGTATTTCAAGTATTAAAAAAATACCGCATTGCACAACATCAACTTTCCATTCTCCCAGAAATTGCGGAACATCACATCATCGGTAATATACACAACGGAACCTCTGCCGATGGGTTGTGCACCAAACAACAAACCATCTTTCAAACGGTCTTTCAGTTTGGAACCAACGAAGCCTGCCAGTTGTCCTTCTTTTTTAATAACGCCCACATTCCAGCCACTGGTCATGAAGTCGTAGATATTATCATCCATCTTTAATGTGAAATAATAATCGGGGTAACCAAATGCCAGGGGATGACTGTTATCTAATTCCACTTTGTAAATAGAACCGGGTGTAATGTTACGTACATAATCACGTTCCCGGTTTTCAAACAATGATAAAGGAGCATACGGATCTTTTTCTTTTGCTTCATCTGTTTTCTTTGATTTTAATCCACTCCATTCCAAACGGGCAAAGGCTGCAACAGCCGATTCAAGTGCTACTACTTTTCCTCCTTTGCTGATCCACTCACGCAATTGATCAGAAGCTGTTTTATCACTCATAAAACGATAGTTACCGTCGGGCATAATGATCACATCGGTTTCCTGCCAGTTGATACGGCTGATATCATTTGCATATACCAACGATACAGGATACTCCAATTGCTTATCAAAGAAATGCCAGATTTCACCGGCACCTAATGAACTTACACCTTCACCGGTAAGCAACACCACTTTCTTAAATTTCAACGGCGTTACAAGATCGCTTCCAAAATCGCCGCCATTATCTACAAAGCCTGTTGAAACAGGATATGTTTTTACATTCGTTGCATTAGCGGCATCGGCTACATGTTTCCACAACTGATTACCGAAGGATTGATTACTGGTCTTCATCACAATAATGGAACCACGATCAAACTTTTGACCATTCACTTCAAACGGCACTTCACTGTAACGGAGTGTAATATCTTTTTGCAACAACAAACCGGCCGCTTTTGCACTTTGTACGCCTTCCCATTTGATCACATACGCATACGCATCAGTTGCAGCATTTGTAATTGCAGCAGGTTTTTGATAAGCGCCTGCATTGATTTTTTCCCTGGAAGCAAATGCCTGTAATCCGTAGGCATAAGGCAGGCTCCAGGCTGTAATATCATAGGTAGCAGAATCGCTGAGTTTTGATTTAGGTTCAAACAATACCTGCACCATCGCAGAACGTGGTTGAAAGGCGCTCACCACAAGATCACCTGCAGCAATGCTGAAACTTTCTTCTTTTCCTGTAAAGTAATTGTATCCTTTGCCTGCACCGCTTCCACTTCCGTATTCAATTCCGTTTTTATCAAGTAATTGTGTAAGCGCCTGCATTTTTTCTGCATATTTCGGATTGTTTTTTATTACATAGGTTTTGTACTCACCAAAACCTGTGCTTACACCTTTGTTGAAAAACTTACGGAACTCGGTGATGAGTTTGTTGGCATTGATCGATGAAATTTCAACCGTACTGATACCTGTGGTGTAATGATGAATGGCACGATCATACAAAGTAAGCGTATCTCCTTCTTCTGTTAAAGCAGTTGCGCCACCAGCCGGGCCACCACCCTGCTCATACGTCATCCCAATTGCTCCGTTATAAGTAGGATAGGTATCACCGTAAGAAGGATAAAACAAATCGAACCGAAGCTTGGTGAAATACAACCAGCCATTGGCATCAAAATATTTTGCATGATTTTTTCCAATCGTAGTTTGAAAATCACGCTGCCATTGTGTAATTACTTCATGATAAGGTTCTGCCGCCGGTGCAAAATAATAGGGTTCATTAATTCCCTGCTCATGAAAATCAACATGTATCTGCGGCATCCATTGATTATACAATTTCATGCGTTGTTGACTTTCAACCTGTGTTTGCCAGGCCCAGTCACGGTTGAGATCAAAATTGTAATGATTGCTTCTGCCACCGGGCCATGGATCACGATGCTCACGGGTATCCATTCGTGGATTTGCTCTTGTACCAACTACTGAATTAAACCAGTTCACATAACGGTCACGTCCATCTGGATTGATGCAGGGGTCCAACACTACCACTGTATTCTTCAACCACTCTTTTGATTTTGCATTTGCCGGGTCAACCATTGCATACACAGTAAGCAATGCCGCTTCACTGCTCGATGTTTCATTGCCATGCACATTGTAACTCATCCATATAATAGCTGGCGCATTTTCATTTGGAGCTGCACGGTCTTTTGTAAGATTGGCAAGGCGAAGATTATTAACACGGATCGCCTCCAGGTTACTCATATTTTCTTCTGAGGAAATAAATGCCACCATCAACGGACGGCCTTCATTTGTTTGTCCGTACTGTTGTAGTTTCACCATCTTGGGTGCATTGGCTGCCACATGCTGAAAATAGCTTACTACCTTCCAATGCGGGGTGTAGCGACTGCCAATTTTATAACCAAGAAACTGCTCAGGACTTTGCAATTGTGCAAATGCGTTTGCAGTAATACAAACTGCAAGCAGAAAGGATACAATTTTTCTCATAATTTAAAGTGTATAAGTGCAAATTAAAAAAAGCGACCAACATAGAGTCAGCCGCTTATCATACAGTTGGTTTAAATCGTACCGAAGATAAGCGTAGTTTGCTGGTAAAAAATTAATTTCGGTAAAATTTTCAATATGAGGCGTATCCCTGCTTTGCTGTTTGTTTTTCTGGTGCTGCAAACGCAGGCACAGATCGATCCCTACAACTACTCCATCAAAAAAAAAGTAACCGTGCAAAACGGAGCGGTTGTTACTGCCCACCCACTTGCCAGTAAGGTGGGCGTATTAATTCTCAAAAAAGGAGGAAATGCATTTGATGCTGCCATCGCCACACAATTGGCATTAGCCGTTGTGTATCCGGGAGCCGGCAATATTGGCGGCGGTGGATTTCTTGTTGGCTATACCAGCAAAGGACAAAGTGTTGCGTTAGACTACCGTGAAAAAGCACCATCGGCTGCAAGCAGAGATATGTATCTGGACAAAGATGGAAATGCACAAACCAATATCAGTCAGAATGGACACCTTGCCGCAGGCGTACCGGGCACAGTTGCCGGATTGTTTGCCACACATGCGTATGCAAAACTTCCTTTTAAACAATTAATTCAACCGGCCATTGATCTCGCAGAAAAAGGATTTGTAATTACTGAAGCGGAAGCCGGCAGTTTAAATGCAGCGATGGGAACGTTCATTCGCTACAGCAGCAAACCAAGTGCATTCATTAAGTATGGCGGCTGGAAAGCAGGTGATACATTGATTCAAAAAGAACTGGCGAATACGCTCAAGCGCATTCGGGACTTTGGACAAAAAGGTTTTTACGAAGGTGAAACAGCACGACTGATCGTTGCTGAAATGAAACGTGGTGGCGGCATGATCTCCTTGGCTGATTTAAAAAATTATAAAGCAGTCAAGCGTGAAGCAATGCTGTCGAATTACAAAGGCTATACTATTATTGGTATGCCCCTGGTAAGTAGTGGCGGCTTATTGATACAGCAGATGATGGGTATGACAGAACCGAGAAATATTGCTCAATACGGATTTCATTCCTGGCAGGCCGTACAGTTGATGGTAGAGGTAGAACGCCGTGCATATGCCGACCGTGCTGAATTTCTTGGCGACCGTGATTTTGTGAAAGTGCCGGTAAAAAAATTAACCTCACCTGAGTACTTACGGGAACGCATGAGCGATTATGATCCCAACAAGGCCGGCAGCAGTCAAGTAACAAAACATGGAAATGTAAATCCGCAAAGCGAAGAAACCACACACCTGAGTGTGTACGATCAATGGGGCAATGCAGTAGCTGTTACCACCACATTGAATGGTGGTTATGGAAGCCGAACAGTTGTTGGTGGTGCCGGTTTTTTATTAAATAATGAAATGGATGACTTTAGCATTAAACCCGGCGTGCCTAACATGTATGGTGCATTGGGAACAGAGGCGAATGCCATTGCTCCCAATAAACGTATGCTGAGTTCCATGTCTCCTACCATTGTGTTGAAAGATGGGAAACCTTATTTGGTACTTGGCACACCCGGTGGCACAACGATTACTACACAGGTGTACCAAGTTTTAGTAAATACACTCGAGTTCAATCTTAGTTTGGAAGATGCTGTTTGGAAACCACGCTTTCATCATCAATGGTTGCCTGATGTTGTGTATGTTGAGAAATCGTTTCCTATGGATGTGCGAAAGAAGCTTGAAGAGATGGGCTATAAAATTGTTGAACGAGGGAGCATCGGTAGGTTTGAAGCAATCAAGATTAGCAATAACAAAGTGGAAGCCGTTGCAGATAATCGGGGCGATGATCATGCGGAAGGATATTGACAAGTGGAAAGTTGAAAGTACAAAGTGTGAAGTACGAAAAAAACAGGCAATAGTCAATTGTCAATAAGCAAAAGACAATAGGCAAAAAACAAATAAGAACCATTCAGAATAACACGCCAACACATAACTCTTAACCAATAACTCATAACTGAACCCATGACACTCGCCGCAACTTTTCTCTCCTCTTACATCAAACGACTCAGTTCTTACAAAGAACTGGCTGATAAAACATTTGCTCAACTGAACGAAGCTGACTTTCATTATCAACCAAACGAAGCCAGTAACAGCATCGCCATCATTATTCAACACATGGCGGGAAATATGCTGAGCCGTTTCACTAATTTTTTAACCGAAGACGGTGAAAAAGAATGGCGCCAACGGGATGCTGAATTTGAAGATCAGCATCTCAGCAAAGAACAGTTATTGCAGCAATGGGAAAATGGCTGGGCTTGTGTATTAAGTGCAATAAAAAATCTTACAGAAGATGATTTGTCGAAAACCATTACTATCCGCACCGAAGAACTAACGGTGATCGATGCCCTCAACCGTCAAATGGCACATTACCCGTATCATATAGGACAAATCGTTTACCTGGGCCGCATGATCAGGAACAACGAATGGCAAAGTCTTTCGATTCCGAAAGGCGGCTCACATCAGTTTAATGAACAAATGAAGAAATAAGATTCATGATTACCCTTTCGCAACTACCCGGCCGCACCACCATGATCGATGGAAAAGAATATGCGTTCTTTTCCGGGTACTCGTATTTGGGAATGGGTATGCTGCCGGCATTTACTGATCTTGTAAAAAAAGGAATTGATCAATACGGAGTAGTGTATCCATCGTCCCGTATTTCCAATACCGCTCTTGATCTGTATGCGATCATGGAAGAGCAACTGGCCGGTTTTACACATACAGAAGAAGCAGCTTGTTTTTCATCAGGTTTTTTATCGGCACGTACAGCAGTGGAAGTAGTTACCGAAGAAATGAATGTGTATTATCAACACCCCACCCACCCTGCATCAACGGCCGCAACGGGATTAAAGTTGATAGCAGCCGAACAAAGCTGGACCGATTTTTTAAACGAACGTGCTGCAGCCAACGAATTTCAATTTGGCCTGGTAGCCGACAGCATCAATCCAACGCCGGGCCATATTAATGACTTTTCTTTCTTACAATCAACACCGGCAACCTTCAACATTACTTTGATCATTGATGATTCGCATGGCATCGGCTGGCTGGGAGAAAGAGGCGAAGGCATCCGCTCCTTGTTGCAACTCCCTTCTTCGATCGAACTGCTGCTCAACTTCTCCCTGTCGAAAGCATTTCATATTAACGGTGGAGCGGTATGCGGCTCACGGAAATGGCTAAGCGCTGTTCGCCGGCATGTGAACTATGCAACGAGCACCCCGCTCATGCCATCCCTGGCATATGCATGGTTGCATGCGCAGGATCTGTTTCAGCAACAACGGGAAATTTTGCTTCAAAACATAGATTACTTGCAAAAGCTCACAACAAACAATACATTTGTGGCCAACGAAGGAACGCCTGTGTTTGTGCTGGCAAAAAAAGGGATCGCCCCTTACCTGCTCCAAAACAATACAATTATCTCTTCCTTCTCCTATCCTCATCCTGAAAGCGATCCTGTAAACAGAGTCGTTGTGAATGCCCTTCATCTAAGATCCGATCTTGAAAAGCTGGCTCAATTGATTGAGCAGTTTTAAACACATCGACAATCACTAAAACAATACAAACAGATGAAATCATTTTTTCTGCTGCTTACAGCATGTACCCTGCTTACCCTTTCAGCAACCTCACAAACACTCGGAAAAATCGACTATGGCATTAAAGGCGGATATAACTATTCCCTTACAAACTATACAGCTGCCAACACAGAGGGGACGCATGGCGGCTATGCCGGTGTAATGATGAAAATCCCTTTTGATAACCGTTTGTTCTTTGCTCCACAAATCGATTTCAGTTTCCGTGGCATGAAAGCAACAACGCTTCCTGCCAATGAACTGAGCGAAGTAAAAGAATTGCAGTTGCGTGTGATGCCAGTTGTACAAATTGATTTCAAACATCCCGATAAAAAAGAAAATACCATGTTTCTCATGCTTGGCCCCTCGCTTGGTTTTGGTTTACGGGGCAACCAGGTAAAACAAGATCAGAATGGTACTCCCATCAAAGGAAAACTGAAATATGGTTTCCAGGATTACGGACAATTTGATGCCAGTTGGCACACTGGTTTGGGTTACGAAACAACCAACGGTTTACGTGTGATCGTTGATTATGCCCTTGGCCTCAGCAATATGATGAACAGAGATGGCGGCCCAAGTATTCGCTTCCATACCATCAGTGCCGGCGTAGGTTATTGGTTTGGCAGAAAAAAATAAGACATTTGCGCCCTACCGTTTAACTACAAGTTGATGTATGATCAAGTATAATCCGAAAGAGTGGTTCACGTTTATATTCCGGTTACACAAGTCGGATACAATTCGCCAGCTGATGCCGCTGCTGATTGGCATTGCTGCTTATTCTGCTTTTATTGCAGTGCTGGAACAGGAAGTACTAAAGCTGTCCGATAACAGCCATGTAAAAAACATTCCACTCATGCACAGCCTCATGGGTTTTGCGATTTCGATGTTACTTGTATTTCGTACCAACACGGCCTATGACCGTTGGTGGGAAGGCCGCAAACTGTGGGGTGCCTTGGTAAATAACAGCCGTAACCTGGCCATTAAACTTTCAGCTATTTTAAAAGAAGATGATAAGAACAACCGTACTTTTTTCAGCACCAGTATTCCGTTTTATGCATTCAGCTTAAAGAACCATCTCCAGCAGGAATCAACCAAACTGGCGTTATTCGACCTGGACGATCATGGGCACATTCTTGCAAAAATTGACCAAGGCAAACATATTCCCAACCAGGTGGCAGCTCAATTGTTCAACCGGGTGTATCATTTGCACCAACAGGGAAAAATCACCGGCGATGAATTGATCATCCTGAATGAAGAATTAAAATCCTTCACCGATATATGTGGTGCCTGTGAGCGGATCAAAAACACACCCATCCCTTTTTCCTACAGTGTATTTATTAAGAAGTTCATCTTCATTTATGTGATGACGCTGCCCTTCGGCTATGTTTTCAGTATGGGTTACTATGTTATTCCGGTGGTAACCTTTGTGTTTTATGTATTGGCCAGTCTTGAACTGGTGGCCGAAGAAATTGAAGATCCGTTTGGTTCCGATGCCAACGATTTGCCCATGGAAAAGATAGCATCCAATATCAAAAAACACGTGCAGGAAATTCTTCACTAACGGGGTTAGATGGTTGACAATAGAACCGATTTGATTGTCTGCTTTGTCTTTTTGTTTTGTTAAGACTGGCATTGAATTGGCTGATAGATGCCGAATGGTTATTTTTACAACACAAATACCTTGGCACGAAAAGTACTTAAAATACTATCCCGCATTCTCTTAGTCCTCCTGCTGCTGTTGATCACGGTATGGTTTCTTATTCAATTAACTCCCGTGCAAAACTGGCTCACTAAAAAAGCAGCCAACTGGCTTTCGAACGAATTAAAGACGGAAGTAACCGTAAAACATGTTGAGTTTTCGCTTTTCAATAAAGTATTGCTCGAAGGTGTATTGGTAAAAGATCGCAACAAAGATACCCTTGCCTACATTGGCAGGGCCGGAGCAAATGTGAACGATTGGTTTTTCCTGAAAGATGAAATTAACCTGAGCTACATATCGCTGGAGCAAACAAACATCTATCTCCACCGCAGCGATAGTGTATGGAATTATCAATTCCTGGTTGATTATTTTTCATCGCCTTCCTCCACCATCAAAGACACTACTAAACAGCAAACCAACCTGAAGCTGAAGGATATTGAACTAAGCCAGATCCGACTGGTGCAGAAAGATGAATGGCGGGGACAAACCATGCAGGGAAGTCTTCAATCGCTAACGCTGAACTTCAAAACATTTGATCTGCCGAATCAGGTGATCGATATATCAAAGCTCGATATTGTAGCACCATCCTTTTTTATTTCAAATTATATTGGCAACAGGCCCAAACGAGATCCCAAGCCCGACAGTGCTTACCATACCGACGATGTTGAAGAAGTGCTCACCCAATCGGGATGGCGCATTACTGCCAACCATGTAAAACTGGAAGAGGCAGAATTAAAAAGTGATAACTACACACAACGGGCACCACTGCCCTATTTCGACGGGGCTCATGTACATTTCAAAAACATTACCGGCACATTCAACAATCTTTCATTTATCAGAGATACGTTGAGTGCGAAAGTTCAATTAAAAGCAAAAGAACGAAGCGGGTTTGAAGTAAAAGAACTAGATGCCGATTTATCGTTCCATTCAACAGCAATGGAATTCAATAATCTCCTGGCACGAACAAACAAAAGCAAGCTGCAAAATTATTTCGCTTTGCGCTATGAACAGTTTGGTCACGACATGAGCGAGTTTATTACCCATGTCCGGATGGATGGAACATTTGAAGACAGTGAATTGCACAGCGACGATATTGCTTTTTTTGCTCCCGAATTAAAAGACTGGAATGATCGTATTACCATCAAAGGAAAAGTAAGAGGTACAGTTGATCACTTAAAAGGAACAGATGTTGTTATTACAACGCTGAAGCAAACGGTACTTGATGGAAGTTTCACCTTAGATGGATTGCCCGATATTAACAGCACATTCCTCGATCTGAAAGCAAACCGTTTGCAAACATCTTATGCGGATGCGGTAGCCATTTATCCTGATCTGCGAAAAGTAACCTATCCAGCTATTTCACAACTCAGTTATTTCAAATTTACCGGCAATTATACCGGCTTCTTTAAAGACTTTGTTACGTACGGCACACTTGAAACAAATCTGGGAACACTTGTTACCGATATTAACCTGAAGTTACCCGATGGAAGTGCACCCATCTATTCAGGAAAAATTAAAACAAGTGGCTTTGCCTTAGGTACATTTTTAAAAGACCCATTGTTGGGTACAATTGTAATGGATGGTTCATTGAAAGGCAGAGGCTTTAACCCCAAAACATTGTTTGCAGAAGTAGATGGAAACATACAGGCCATCTATCTCAATGGATATACCTATCGGAATATTATTGCCAAAGGAATTTATGAAAAACGAAAATTTGATGGATCGTTTGTAGCAAACGACAGCAACCTTATTGTGAACCTTACGGGTCTCGTGAATTTAAATACAGACACACCGGTGTACAAAGTAACCGGCGATATTTATAAAATCAATTTCAAAGAACTGGGACTGCTGAATAAAAACATCAGTTTAAAAACATTTGCCGTTCTTGATTTCAAGGGAAAAACCATTGATGAGTTTTTAGGTACAGCCAATTTACAAAATGCAGTATTAACAAAAGATGGCGACACACTATCATTCGACTATTTAACCTTATCTTCTGCTTATGCAGAAGGAAAAAAACTTTTAACCGTCAGCAGCAATGAAGCAGAAGCATCGATCCGTGGCGATTTCAATATCCTTGACTTACCCAATACCACACTCTCCTTTCTACATAAGTATTTTCCAACTTACATCCAGGGGCCTACTAAAATTGTAAAGAATCAGAATTTTACTTTCAGTATCGCTACAAGAAATATTGCAGAGTTTGTTGACATTCTTGAAATACCGGTTAAAGGCTTTGACAACAGTACCATTATTGGCAGCATCAGTACCAACGAAAGCAGGTTTAATGTAAATACAAATGTGCCCTTCTTTCAATATAATAATATCGGGTTCAATGATGCAAACATTATTGCCAAAGGGGATTATGAAAAACTGAATGTTGATGGTGGCATGCTGGAAGTAAAACTGAACGACAGTATCAGTTTACCACAAACAAGTTTTAAAATAATTGCAGCCAACGACACCGGTTCAGTAAACATCCGCACACGAGCATCGCAAACGCTAAAAGATGCAAATATCAATGCAAGGATCAGTACAAAAAAAGAAGGGGTTGGTATTGTTTTTCAACCATCAACCTTAGTGATCAATGATAAAATATGGACCATTGAAGATAACAGCGATCTGTTTATTGGTAAGAAGGTGATCCATTCAGAGAATTTCAAGTTAACTTCCGGCAACGAAAGTATAATTGCCTACACAAAACTTTCTCCCATTGGAAACTACGAAGATTTTGTTGTGGAACTGAATAATGTGCAGATGGGCGATATTCTTCCCTATTTCCTGAAAGATCCACGATTGGAAGGTCAGGTTACAGGAACGGTTGATATTATCAATCCCTTTGGAAAAATACAGGCTGATGCTGACTTAAAAGCGGAACGTTTCCGTTTTAACAACGATTCAATCGGACTTGTAAAAATCAATGGAAACTATAGTGCTGTAACCGGCGATATCAATACAGAGATCATTTCCGACAACCCCCTCTACGAATTTTCAAGCAAAGGAAAAATCAATCTGAAAGATTCGGCCAAACCAGTGATCAATCAAACAGTTGATGCGAAATACCTCAAGCTTAGTATTCTTGAAAAATATCTGTCCATCATAATGACCGATATGAAAGGTGTTGCAACAGGCCTCATCCAAATCACAGGCGATGCTACAAAACCTGACCTGATCGGCAATGTAAAACTCAGCAACACCTCCTTTGTGCTCGATTATACCAAGTGCCGTTATTCCATGAACGAAGGAACGGTAATAGCCTTTAAAAAAGGTGAGATCGATTTTGGACAGATTATGCTTACGGATACGGCTAAACGAACTGCTACTTTTTCGGGAAGATTGTTCCACCAGTTTTTTGATAACATGCGTTTCAACATGGAGTTTCACGCAAATAATCCTGCACGTGGTTTCCAGGTACTAAACACAACCAAAAAAGACAACGACCTGTTTTATGGAAACGTAGTGGCCGACGCAAGCGGCTCTATACGAGGACCTGTAAATGATATGGTGTTGAAGTTGCGTGCAGAACCAACCGACAGTTCGCATTTGTTTCTACCAACATCTGATACCAGAGTAACCGGCACTGCCGATTTTATTGTGTTCCGCAAATACGGAAAAGAAATGAAGGTGGAATCGAATGTAAAAGAAACATCACACATGCTGGTTGATCTGGATGTAATTGCCAATCCACTTGCAAAAATTGATTTGATTTTGGATGATGTTACCAATGATGTAATACAGGGACAGGGATCGGGCAACCTGAATATTATTGTAAGTACACGAACCGGTACAAGTATGGCAGGCAGGTTCAATATTACCAAAGGACAATATACATTCAATTGGGAAAAACTTATCAAAAAACGCTTCCTCATCAACAGTGGTTATGTAGAATGGAATGGCGATCCGTACGATGCAAGAATTAATATTGATGCGAAGTATGAGGTGGAAGATATCGCCTTACCGGAAGATCTGGCGCAAGGTTGCAGCAGTAACCCACGTAGTACAATAACGGTAATTGGCAACTTATATGGAACATTGAACAATCCGGTAATTAACTTCCGGTTAGAGTTACCCCCCGGGCATCCTTGTTTAAACAATCCGATCACAAAAAGTGGGTTGGAGCGTATACGTTCGAACCCCAATGAATTGAATAACCAGGTATTCTCTCTCCTGTTCTTCGAACAGTTTTTACCGAGTGGCTCCGGCTCATCCAATTCAGCAGCAAATATTGGCAGCAGCGTAATTACATCTGCTGCTGGTACTATCTCAGAATTTATTGCACAGCAGGTACAGGCAGGGCTGGGTGTTGCACTGCGGAATATTCCCGGCATCAACAAATTGAATCTTGATCCGTATGTAACCTTTACGCCGGGTCTTATCTCCGGTTCGCAGGCACAAACGCAGGGTTTCCAGGGAACCGGCCGTTTCGGCATTACCCGCCGTTTGTTAAATGGAAAGTTATTACTGAAAGCTGGCGGCTCAGTATTGGTAAACACCGGACAGGCAGGCCCTATACAAAACAACAACCAACTGACTCCCGATTTTACCTTGGAGTGGTTGATTACGCCCGATGGTAAACTTCGTTTAATTGGTTTTTACCGCAGCGTGTACGATGTACAATGGAGAAGCGGTAACCGTGCCGGTATCAGTTTCTCCTATGTTAGAGATTTTGAGAAATAAATTACTTCAGGATGTTGTGCCCCATTTTATCCCTTTTTGTCTCCAGGTATTTTTGATTGAATTCATTGGGTGCAATTTTGATGGGAACAGTATCTACAATCTCAAGTCCATACCCCAGCAGCCCTGCTCGTTTCTTTGGATTATTGCTGATGAGTTTTAATTTGGTAACATTGAGTGTACGCAATATCTGCGCCCCCACTCCATAATCTCTTGCATCCATTGGTAAGCCGAGATGCAGATTCGCTTCCACCGTATCCATTCCCTGTTCCTGCAGTTTGTATGCTTTGAGTTTATTAAGCAAACCAATACCACGCCCTTCCTGGTTCATGTATAACACAACACCTTTTCCTTCTTTCTCTACCATTTGCATGGCACCATGTAACTGATCGCCACAATCGCAGCGGAGCGAACCAAGAATATCGCCGGTAAAACAAGATGAATGAACACGCACCAACACAGCTTCGCCTTCTTTCCATTCGCCTTTAATCAATGCAAAATGTTCCTGTGCTGTTTCTTTTTCACGAAACGCTACCAGTTGAAACTCACCATAAGCAGTTGGCATCTGCACCCGTACGATCTCTTCAATCAGTGAATCCGTTTTTAATCGATACTCAATGAGATCTTTAATGGAAATGATTTTTACACCAAACTTTTCAGCGATTACTTCCAATTGAGGCAGGCGGGCCATGCTTCCATCTTCATTCATAATTTCTACCAGCACACCAGCGGGTTCAAGTCCGGCCAAGCGGGCAAGATCAATGGTCGCTTCGGTATGGCCTGTACGGCGTAACACACCACCTGGTTTTGCACGAAGTGGGAAAATATGTCCCGGACGGGCAAGATCTTCGGGTTTGGTATCCTTATTTATGAGTGCAAGGATTGTTTTCGACCGGTCGTGTGCTGAAATACCGGTGCCTGTGCCCTGACCAATCAGATCAACAGAAATCGTAAAAGCTGTTTCGTGAAGGGAGGTATTGGACGACACCATCGCCTCCAGATTTAACTCACGGCAACGTTCATCCGTAAGTGCCGCACAAATAAGTCCGCGGCCGTGTTTTAAGATAAATTTGATCACCTCAGGGGTTGCGTGGCGTGCTGCAATAATAAAATCGCCCTCATTTTCACGGTCTTCGTCGTCCACCACAATCACCATTTTCCCCTGCCTTATATCTTCAATAGCACTTTCAATAGAATGAAGCATCTCTCTGTTTTAAGCCGCAAAGGTAAATGAAAACTAAAGTCTATCCACAATTGATTCACATCTGTTGAAATGAAAAAGATGAATTTGCAGCATGTTGCTGAACAGTCCTGTCTTCTTTACGAAATGTTAATATTTCTTTGATATTTGAAGGGAAGTTTATCGTTTATTTGCACTCGTAAAACTAAAAAGTATGCTAAAAATCAAAAAACTGCTGCTTATTGCGATAACGCTGTTTGTTTCAGTTGTATCGTATTCGCAGGTAACTACAAGTAGTATGAGCGGTGTGGTGAAAAATGATGCCGGAGAAGGCCTCGTTGGTGCCACAATCACTGCCACGCATCAGCCCACCGGTACCAAGTACACGTCTGTAACACGGGCGGGTGGTCGATTTGACATTCTTTATATGAACCCCGGTGGACCGTACAGCATTACGGTTTCATTTGTAGGATATCAGAATGGAGTTCGGAATGATGTGTTTGTTGCGTTAGGTGATGAGTACAAACTTGAATTCAGTTTATCAAACGTTGCAACAGAGATCAGCGAAGTTGTTATTTCCGGACAAAGAGGAAGCCGTGCATTGAAAAGTGGTGCAAGTACAAGTATTAACAATCGCCAGATCAATACACTTCCTACCATTAGCCGTAGTATCAATGATTTTACACGTTTAACTCCGCAGGCCGGCCCCGGAAATACATTCAATGGCCGTGACGGACGTTTCAACAATATTCAGATCGATGGTGCGAACTTCAACAATAACTTTGGTTTGAGCAGCAGTAACCTGCCCGGTGGTGATGCACAACCAATTTCACTGGATGCCATCGAAGAAATTTCAGTTAACATTTCTCCATTTGATGTGAAGCAGGGAAACTTTACAGGTGCAGGTGTAAACGCTGTTACCCGTAGTGGTACCAATACTTTTACAGGTTCTGTGTATGGTTTTTACCGTAACCAGGATTTTAACGGTAAATATGCTGCTTCAACAAAACTTCCGGAAGCTACACAAAGTGAAACCAGATCATATGGTATGCGTTTGGGTGGTCCCATCATCAAAAACAAATTGTTCTTTTTTGTGAACGGTGAAAGAGAGGTTAGAACGTACCCCGGTTTAAACTGGTTGGCTACCCGCCCCGGTGTATCAGGACCTAACGTTTCAAGGGTTACAGCTACAGATCTTGACGCCGTAAGAAATTTCCTGAAATCTACTTACGATTACGAAACAGGTCCTTACGAAAATCTTGGTGAGTTCTCTTCAAGAAACTACAAAGTGTTGGGACGTATCGACTGGAATGTGAACGATAACAATCGTCTTTCATTACGTTACAACCTTGTAAAAAGTGTAAACGATAATGAAACAAACGGTACATCAGCACCAAACCCCAGAGCAGGTTCAAACCGCTGGAGCAGAAATGCGATGGCATATGAAAATGCAAACTACGGATTTGAAGATGTAGTATCGTCATGGACATTGGATTTCAAGAGCAAGATCGGTAAGAATGCAAACAATCAATTCCTTGCTACCTACACAAATATTGAAACAAACCGTGTAACCGGTTCTTCTACATTCCCATTTGTTGACATTTGGGATGGTGATGTTGCTTCCGGCACAGATCAGTATATTAGTTTTGGTACAGAATTGTTCAGCTATAAGAACGCTGTAAAAAACAGAGTAGTTACAGTTACTGACAACTTTAACTACAGTATTGGCAAACATGCCTTCACAGCAGGTGCTTCATTTGAATACCTTTATTTTGGTAACAGTTTCCTCCGTTATGGCACAAGCTATTACCGTTTCCGTTCAGTAAGTGATTTTGTAAACGGTGCAAATCCAATTGCATACGCTTTAACTTATGGTTATAACGGAACAGATCCGATTGCTGATCTGGAATTCGGACAAATTGCAGGATACGTTCAGGATGAAATCAAATTGTCTGATCGTTTCAAATTAACTGCAGGTATTCGTTTTGACCAGGCAATCTATCTGAAAGATCCAATTGGCAACCCAACCATCGCACAAAAAACATTCAGAGATTTAGCCGGAAATCCTATCACATTTGATGTTGGAAGCTGGCCAAAAAGCAAAATGCTTTGGTCTCCACGTGTTGGTTTCAACTGGGATATCTTAGGCAACCGTGACCTGGTGATTCGTGGTGGTTCAGGTATTTTTACAGGTCGTTTACCATTTGTTTGGTACACCAATCAACCAACAAACAGCTACGCTCTACAAGCAACTGTTGAAAGAGTTGATCATACAAACGGTGTTCCTTATCCTTTTAATCCTGATCCTAATGCTTACAGAAATACATTCCCACAATCAACCGCTACTTTGCCAAGTGGAGCATCGTTAGCGATCGTTGACAAGGAATTCGTATTCCCGCAAATATGGAGAACATCCATCGCATTTGATAAAAAGCTCCCTTGGAATATGACATTAACAATGGAAGCGATTTATTCCAAAGATCTTAATGCCGTTCTGCAATACAACGCAAACGTAGGAACACCAAACGGTAATTTTACAGGTCCGGATTCACGCCCACGTTATACTTCAACAGCGGCAAGAAGAATTGATGCTACTGTTAACGAAGCAATGGTATTGTCTAACACAAAGAAAGGTGGAAGCTTCAGCTACAGTGCAATTCTTACAAAAGCCTTCACAAAAGGTTTCTACGGACAGCTTTCATATAGCTTCAACTATGCATTAGATGTTTCCGGTAACCCCGGTTCACAGGCTGCATCTGCATGGAGCAACCTTGCAAGCTACAGAGGTAATAATAACTTACTGGATCCATCTGTATCACAGTATTCAATTCCTCACAGAATCACTGCAGTTGTATCGAAGCGCTTTGAATACTTAAATAAATCAATGGCTACTACCATTTCTTTGTTCTATGAAGGTTCAGCTACAGGTCGTTACTCTCATACTTACAGCAACGACATGAACAATGATGGTGTAACAAACGATCTGTTATACATTCCATCTTCAAGACAAGAGGCAGGAGTTTTCTTCCCGAACACAGCTGCCGGTATTGCTGATGCAGATATTTTCTGGGCATACATTGAGCAAGACCCATACCTGAAAAAGCGTAAGGGTGGATATGCTGAGCAATATGGTGGTTTGTTCCCTTGGGTACACACAGTTGACATGCGTTTCTTACAAGATTTCTCTGTAAGAACCGGCAACACCAAGCACACATTACAATTAAGTGTTGATGTGTTGAACTTCACAAATATGTTGAACAGAAACTGGGGTAACAGAAACCGTCTTGTATATGGTAACGGACGTATTTTACGTTGGGTATCGAATACAGGAGCTGGTGTACCACAGTTTGCTGTAAACACTGTAAATGGTCAAAAGCCAATTAAAACATTTGAAACAAGTCCTACTGTAGCAAGTACATGGGGCATGCAGGTTGGTTTACGTTACTTCTTCTAAGAGGCATAGAAAACAGCTTGATAAAAAAGTCCCGCTCATTGAGCGGGACTTTTTTTTAGTTGAATATGTAATGTGGTGCCTTTTTGTACTGATGCTACTTGTTTACTTTGTTCCCCATCCCCATTCCAGAAATTCGGGAAATGCTTTCGCCCATGTTGGCACATCATGTCCGCCGTCTTCCAATTCAAGATAACGGATCGCATCATCCGTATATCCTTTCTTTTTTAATTCGGCAATCAGATCCAGCGCATCATCAATTGAATCGATGACACCATTATTATTCCGATCTAGTTTTTCATCCAGCAGTCCGGTTTGAAAAAAGAATTGTAAATCCGGTGCCGCTACCCCTTCTCTCACCTGATTGTGCATGATCCGATCAGCTTCATCTGTATAACCATCTTCATATGCCTTTTGGCGCCACCATAATGATCCTGAAAACACGCCTACCTTCGTAAATGCTTCGGGATTATTCCATACAAGATCAAGCGCCATCAATCCGCCTAACGAAAATCCTGCAAATGCCTTTTCTTTAAACTGAGTGATGTTGTATTGTCGATGGATAAAGGGGAGTAATTCTTCGAAAACAAAACTAGTATAGTCGGATGCTTTTCCACCCCGGCCCAAATAATCGGGTTGGCTGGCAATGCCATATTCCATTTTACGCTCAGGGCCACAGTGAATGCCTACACAAAGCAAGGGCTCAATCCGGTGGTGCTGATAAAGCGTTTCCAAAATTTCGGCAAAAGGCATTTTCGGGAGGTCCTGCCCATCATTGATCAGCAGCAGGTTGATTGTTTCCGGCTTCGAAACGGGAGCCGGCAAATAAAAATCCAGTTTCACATCACGATCAAGATGTACGGAATACAACTCTTCATTTTCCACTACAATACGCATCCTTTTCTCCATAAGCATAACATCAAAAGTAAGAAAATGAAGTGAAAATAATTTTCATAAGTACAGCATTCTTCGGGAATTGTGTACTATATTAATGCAAAAAATAAGGCACTCGTAAACTTTTATTTCAATCTAAAATAATTGCAGTATGAAAAAGATCGGCATTTTACACGGTAAAGAGCGCTCGTTTCCCCAAGCTTTTGTTGAACGGATTAACAGTAAAAATATTCCGGGCATAATGGCCGAACCTGTACGAATTGATAAAGTGATGCAGGGTATTAATAACGGTTATGCCGTTATCGTTGATCGTATTTCGCAAGATGTACCGCATTACCGTGCGTATTTAAAAAATGAAGCGCTGACGGGAACGGCTGTGATCAACAATCCGTTTTGGTGGAGTGCCGATGACAAGTTTTTCAATAACTGTCTGGCTACAAAAATTGATGTACCCGTTCCTAAAACAGTGATCCTTCCTTCAAAAGACAGACCTGATGATACAGGCGATGAATCGTTCAGCAATCTGGCTTATCCAATGGATTGGGAAGGCATGTTCAACTACATTGGCTTCCCTGCATACATGAAACCATATGCAGGTGGCGGCTGGAAAAATGTATACAAACTGCGCAGTGCAGAAGAGTTTTTTGAAAAGCATGCAGAAACCGGGCAACTGGTAATGCTGCTGCAGGAAGAAATTATTTTTGAAGAATATTACCGTTGCTATTGCATTGGCCGTAAGCATGTGCGCATAATGAGTTATGAACCACGCAACCCTCACCATTTGCGTTATGTGGCCGACTTTCAGCCATCAGCAGAAAAGTTGCAGATGATGACGGATATTGTTTTACGCATCAACAATTATCTCGGTTACGATTTTAACACTGTTGAACTTGCATTACGTAACGGTGTACCCTATGCGATTGATTTCTGCAACCCGGCACCCGATGCCGATCTTGCCAGTGTGGGTCAGGAAAATTTTGATTGGGTAGTTGAAGCTGCGGCCAGTTACGCTATTGAACGTGCACAGGAACATAAAGATGGTGCAGATAATTTAACATGGGGCGAGTATATTAAACGTAGTGCAAACAAACAATCCTTGTATTAAACAGGTTCTTCAAAACGGCTTTGATGTTTACGCAATACGATACAGAAAAAAATGAATTTATACTGGTGGAGGAACCAAATCCTTCATTGGAATACAGCTATGCCGATTATCTGAAATGGAAGTTTGAAGAACGTGTAGAACTGATCAAAGGCAAGATCATGAAAATGACGGCACCTAATCGTAAACACCAGGATGTTTCGAGAGATTTGATGTATATGATAACGTCGTTTTTAAAACATAAAAACTGTAAAGCATACAGCGCCCCTTTTGATGTTAGGCTACCACTCACGAACAAACGTACTAACGAAGAGATCATCACCGTAGTACAACCCGACATTTGTATCATTTGCGACCCAACAAAACTGGATGAAAAAGGATGTATTGGTGCGCCTGATCTGGTTGTTGAAATTCTTTCGCCGGGCAATTCAAAAAAAGAGATCCGCCTAAAATACGAAGTGTATGAAGAAGCAGGTGTAAAAGAATACTGGATCATTAACCCGGTAGAAGAAAATGTTGCCGTGTTAGAGCTATCGGCCCAAGGCAAATTTGATGGCGCAAAACTGTATGCAACAGGAGATATTATTCATTCAAATGCAATTCAGGGACTGGCTGTAAACCTCACTGATATATTTCAAAACAACGAATAGAAATATGGGCAACATTAATTATAAACAATTCACATTAGGAGTTGAAGAAGAATACATGGTGTTTGATCCTGTGAGCAGGGAGTTGAAAAGCCACGAACAAAAAATTGTGAGCGAAGGACAAAAAGTGATCAAAGACAAAGTGAAAGCTGAAATGCACCAGGCGGTGGTGGAAGTGGGCACCGATATTTGTCATGATATTGATGAAGCATTCAAGGATGTTGCACTGCTACGAAAAACCATCAGTGGTATTGCAGGTAATCTTGGCCTATCGGTTGGTGCAAGTGGCACACATCCGTTCAGTCATTGGCAGGATCAATTGATCACTGATCATGTTCGTTACAATCAAATTGTAAATGAATTACAGGAAGCTGCAAGAAGCAATCTCATTTTTGGATTACATGTGCATGTAGGTATAGAAAACAGGAAGATGGCCATTCACTTAGCCAACTCTGCACGTTATTTTCTGCCGCATGTGTATGCACTCAGCACCAACTCTCCTTTTTGGGAAGGCCGTATGACCGGTTACAAATCGTTCCGTACAAAAGTGTTCGATAAATTTCCACGCACGGGTATTCCCGAATCGTTCGACAGTATTGAAGCATACGAAAATTATGTTTCATTACTTATTAAAACAAACTGCATCGACAATGCAAAGAAAATATGGTGGGACCTTCGTGTTCATCCATTTTTTAATACGATTGAGTTTCGTATTTGCGATGTACCTATGACGGTGATGGAAACCATTGCTATCACCGGTTTGTTCCAGGCCATTACAGCAAAGCTGTATAAACTGCGTAACCAGAACATGAACTTCATTCAATACCAGCGTGCATTGATCAATGAAAATAAATGGAGAGCCAGCCGTTATGGTATTGATGGTTACCTGATCGATTTTGGTAAAGAAGAGGAAACCAATACCCGTGCATTGATCTATGAGCTGCTTGATTTTGTGGATGATGTGGTAGATGAATTGGGATGCCGTGCTGCCATCAATTATATTCCGGTAATGATGGAAAATGGAACAGGTGCCGACCGGCAACTGAAAGTATATGAAGAAACCAAAAACTTTACATCAGTTGTAGATTATATTGGCGGGCAGTTTTTGAGTGGAGTTTGATCCGTTTTCAACTTCAAAAAATATAACTACTTTATCCGTCTGCTAACACAGACGGATTTTTATTTTTCCATATACGCCACACTACCCCCTACCCAACTTTTATCTTTGTTATACCGAACACCAATCATCTTTCCTTTACTCATGCGTGCAAGGTTAATAGCAGCATGCGGTCGTGCGTCACCATCAGGCCATACATACATCATTCGTATTTCCACTTTCGCTGGCTCATCATGCGTTTCCACCACATCAGCATAGGAAACTTTCCGTTGCAGAATAAAATTCTCCGGGTCTTGAATGGCATCAATATCATCCTGTGTTACATCAATAACAACTCCCTGTCCTGCAAATGAAAACAATGGCTTCAATACATATTGGGATAAATCGGCCGGTAATTGTTTGATCTCATTCAGGAAAAATGTTTGCGGCACATACGGATGATCGATAAACGGAAGTGTGAATTTGCTGATCCTGTAAAACCAGTTGGGATGCGGCACCCACTCTACATCCAATCCCTGGGTAATATCCACCACATCGCCCAGTTTTTCTTTATTGGCTTTGAGGTCATCGAAGATGATGCGGTTGTAAATACGTTTGATCTCCGTCTTTACCCCCTCTTTCATGTAAAAAAGTTTCTTCCCTTCCTGAATGAGTTTCGTTAAGCAAACAGCTTCAATGCCAATATAATCTTTGGTGCAGGAAAAATCGATCCTTGTTTTTTGTTCTTCCGGTTTTATTTCGAGTAACACTACATTTTCAACCGGCAGATTGCCCAGAATAAGTTTACGTAACAACTCGATATATGTTTCCTTGTTGTAACCGCTCAGGTACTGACTGTAATTCGATGGAATCGGAAAATGACGCTCCACTACTTCGGGATAATATACCTGAAAACCGAAAAGCGTTGGGAAGCCCTGCATCTCGATCAACTGAGGTTCCAGTTCACCAGCTTCGTTTTGACACACACCAAAATCAAATGCGATCATATGTGAATGCTTATTCTCATTTGGCACTTTTTCTCCTGCAGGTATAGAGCGTTCTGTCAGTGCCAGGAATTTTTCATCGCAAATCACATCTACTATTCGTTCGCAGGCATCGATCATTTTTTGTTTAAATGCCTTATCAACAAACACAGGTGTTTCACTTACACGGAACTCGATATCACCCGGATGCTTGCTGTGCAGATCCTGCAAAAATGCTTGATACTTTTCTTCCGTAAAGTTTGAATTGAACGCCTTGCGAAGTGAAGAAACCATAACAGATATTTTGTAGACTAAATGTAGCTGATTTTTTTAGGGCTACCAACCTTGCAGCAGATTGCTCGCAATTTAGCAGGAGGCCATAAGGTTGGCAACCCTAATCATACTTCATCACAAGAGTTTATACTTCAACTGAGTTTTTGGAAAGTACTGCGTGGTATAAAAAGTTGGGCAGTATATGTGAGTAGGTAAAAAGAATTTTATCCGGATCTTCCAGGTGTTCGATCATGCTTTTCCACTTTTCAAAGCCGTAATTATCGATCACCGTTTTGCGTTTTTCTTCGGTCTGCAGATACATACTCATACCAACTGCATCTGCTTCGGGATGAAATTGTGTGCCGATCATGTATTGGTTGAAACGCACCCCCATAATAGCCCGTTCAAACGGAACATGTGGTCGTTCTTTTTCAATACATAACAACGAAGCACCGATCTGCTTCAGGTGTTTATGATTGGGCTGTATCACCTGGTAATCACGGCTGTCAACTGCATAAAACGGATCTTTCAATCCACTGAACACGGCCTCTTCTTCAGCTCCGGAAATAAAATGAACGGGAAATACACCAAACGCCGTTGATTTACGTGCACAAACATTTCCAATGTTGAAATAACGACAGGCCAATTGAAACGAATGACAAATGAAAAACACATGCTTCTTTTGTTCCTGCAGCGGATTTTCATTCCATGCTTTTACTTCTGTGATCCAATTGAAAAATGTATTCTCCCATTCCAGCCCCTCGCTTTCAAGAGGACTGCCCGGGCCGCCAGAAGAAATAAATACATCGTAGCTGAGATCAGGCACTTCATTTTTGCGGCGTACATCAAACTCATCCCACGTTAGCTGGAGATGGTACTCATCAGCAAACAGATTGAGTATTTCACGGATACAACGCATCCCCTGGTTGGTATGACCCTCATACATATCAAGAATTGCAACACGTACCTGCTTAACATCAGCCATAGCGGCAAATTTATTGAAAAAATAATGTTTGAACAGACATTCAACTATCCACAAATGTGAAAAAGGAAAGGGCCGCAATAAACTGCAGCCCTTTCTGATATGTTGAAATGAAAAAGATACTACATACCCATATCCATTTTTTTCTGTTTCAGGCTATTTAATGATGGATCCATTTCAATGGCCTTATCGCAAAGCGCTACACCCTTGTCTTTCTGTCCCATCTTTTGATACGCCATACCAATCATATACAATGCTCGTGCATTTTTATTATCGGCCTGTAATACCATATCCCAGTTATCAATTGCATCCTGGTAACGGCCACCTTTGTATTGAGACTCAGCCAATGCATAACGAACCGTTTGACTGTGCGGACGTTTTTCAATTGACTTTTCTAAATACTCTGTTGACTTTGCAAAGTTTCCAAGATTCATATAGCAGTAAGCTACGCTTTCAAAGTAATCAGCATTTTGTTGCCAACCACGTTCTGCAGCCAGTTCAAACATGGCTATTGCATTTTTATCATCAGGAATAGCGTAATACACCATAGCCATTTCATATACATACCGTGCATTTTTAGGATCAGCATCGGCTGCCTTTTTATAATACGGAATGGCTCGTTTGTAACGCTCCATTTCCAAATAACTTCTACCTAACGTATAAAACAATACCGGATTGGTTGTATCAGTTTCCATTGCATGCAAGAGGCGATTGATCGCCTCCGGATAATCTTCCAGGTAATAGTTACACATCCCTGTTATGTAGTGCATGGGTTTATCCTTGTGAGCCTTTTCCCATTTGGAAGTAAAATTCAATGCGTCCTGGTAGCGCCCCATGTTGAAATACAAATTAGCCAGTTGCTGAAATGTTGCCTCGTTGTTTGGCTCAAGATTATGCCAGCGGGTAAAGGCTTCCACCGCCTGACGATAGTTGCGGCTTTCGAGCCCCCATTCGCCCATGGCTTTCAGTGCTTCCACATTGCTGGTATCCCATTTTACGGCCTGTTCAAACAGGTTCATCGCAAGCTGCATGCGCCTTTCCTGCTTGGCCACCATTGCTCTTTGTAAAACGGCATTGGAACTGTCACGGTTTTGTGCAAACGAACCGTATGAAAAAAGTAAGATCAGAGAAATGAAGAAGAATACCTGTGGTTTCATTGGATATTTATTTGGATTTCATAAAAGTAAGGATAATAAATTTACTTACAAGCGTATATCTACGAGCATAAATCTTGCCATATTCTTAATATTTAGGTGGATTACCTTAGCAAAACAGCACTCAAAGCCGGAAGGTTCACATTCAGCTCATACCAGCCTGCCTCCCCATCAACTACCCGTACCGCAATTTCGGGGTTCGAAATATCACCAGCACCCCAGTATTTTGCATCGTTGCTGTTAAAAATCTCCTTCCATTCCTGTTTGTTTTGCACATGAATTTTCCAATCGGCTCGAACCACCGGCGTCATGTTGAGCACCACTAAAATATCTTCTTCGGGGTTCTTTCCTTTGCGCCGATATACGATCACGGACTCGCTTCGATGGTTAAGATCCACCCATTCAAAGCCGAACTGATTAAACTGATTTTGATACAAAGCCGGTTCAGACTTGAGCAAATGGCAAAGATCCTTTACGCATTCCCTTGCTCCTTTGTGTGGCGAAAACTGAAGTAATTCCCATTGCAATTCTGTTTTGTAATTCCATTCGCTGGTAGCACCAAACTCATTTCCCATGAACAATAACTTGCCCCCGGGATGGGTAAACATATAGCTGTACATCAACCGCAGATTGGCAAATTTCTGCCATTCATCGCCGGGCATTTTGTAGAGCATAGGGCTTTTTCCGTGCACCACTTCATCATGACTGAGGGGTAACATAAAATTTTCGTCATAATAATACATCATGCTGAAAGTGAATTGATCCTGCTGATGTTGACGATACAATGGGTCCTGTTTAAAGTATTTCAATGTGTCGTGCATCCAACCCATCATCCACTTCATTCCAAACCCGAGGCCATCGTTGAAGGTGGGCTTGCTAACCCCAGGCCAGTCGGTGGCTTCTTCTGCAATTGTTTGCACATCGGGGAAGTCCCTGAAAATGGTTTCATTTAATTCTTTGATAAAAGCAATGGCCTCCAGGTTTCCATCGCCTCCAAATTCGTTGGGTTCCCACTGCCCTGCTGTTCTTGAATAATTCAGCTTCAGCATGGACGAAACCGCATCCACCCTGATCCCATCAATATGATATTTCCGGAACCAATACATGGCATTACTGATGAGGAATGACTTTACTTCGCCACGTTTGTAATTGAAAATATAACTGTTCCAATCGGGGTGATACCCTTTGCGCATGTCGGCGTATTCATAGGTGTGCGTGCCATCGAACATAAACAGTCCATGTGCATCGTACGGAAAATGCGAAGGCACCCAATCGAGTATTACACCAATCCCTTCGTTGTGAAACGCTTCCACCAACTGCATAAATTCCTTTGGCGTGCCATAACGGGATGTAGGTGCGAAATAACCTGCACCCTGGTAACCCCAACTGCCATCGAACGGATGTTCCATTACAGGCATTAACTCCACATGGGTAAAGCCCATCTCTTTCACATAGTTTACCAGTTTGTCACGAAAAAAATCATACGAATGATACACTTCTTCGTTGTTTTTATCAGGACGCATCCAACTGGCCAAATGCACTTCGTACACACTCCAGGGAGCATCCAGTTTGTTATGCTCCTTTCGTTTCGTCATCCACGCTGCGTCTTTCCATTCGTAATCGAGTTGCCAGGTGCGTGAAGCAGTGTTGGGACGAACTTCCCAATAATTTGCATACGGATCACCTTTATCCAACTTCTGTCCGGCATATCCATGAATATGATATTTATAAGAGGCGCCTTGCGGCAACTCCGGAATAAACCCTTCCCAGATACCCGATTTATCGAGGCGCACATACAACGGATGTGTTTCTTTTTGCCAGCCATTGAAATCGCCCATCACAAACACAGCTGTTGCATTCGGAGCCCAAACAGCAAAATAGTAACCTGCGGTTCCCAACACCTCCATTTTGTGTGAACCAAATAATTCATCACAACGGTAATTGGTTCCGTTTTGAAAATTGGCAATATCATCGCCTTCAAAACGTGAATAATTCCACACGGGTTTTGTTGTGTCGATGAAATGATAGTCTTCGTATTTCTTGATTGCCGACATAGCTGTTAATTTTTTGAGATGGCGTCGCAGTTATTTTAATTTCTGCACAGTTATAAAAAACGATGAGTCCGTTTATATGGAAATATAACACTTTAACATCTTTCATACATGTTGTATTAGAAAAAGATTCTAATATAGCACCCGATTATCAACCAAAACCTTTATCATCGACTTTAACCAACACCATGCAATCATCAAAACTCCTGCTGCTGCTCAGCATATTGCTGTTCAGTTCATTTCAGTCCTTTAGTCAACAATCAAAAATCTCAGGGCATATTACCGACACCAGTACGGGAAAAAAATTAAGCCAGGCTGTGGTCTCTCTCATCCGTTCGCAAGATTCGATTCTAACCAAATTTACCCGAACGAATGAAGAAGGATACTATGAGATCACCAATATTCCCAAAGGGAAATATGTACTCATGGTTAGCTTCCCGGGCTATGCTGAATTTGTAGATGAACTCGATCTGAATGGCGACGCTGTTGTTACACGAAGCGCTACCATTATTCCCCGCAGCAAACTGCTCGAAGAAATCATCATTCAGCAAAAAGTAAGTGCCATCCGCATCAAAGGCGACACAACGGAATACAAAGCCGATAGCTTTAAAGTAGATGCCAACTCCAATGTACAGGAGTTATTAAAACGCTTGCCGGGGTTGCAGGTAAATTCCAAAGGAGAAATTACAGCGCAGGGACAAAAAGTGGAGAAGATATTGGTGGATGGTGAAGAGTTTTTCAGCGATGATCCGGCTGTTGTAACACAAAACCTGCGGGCCAACCTGGTTGACAAAGTACAGGTGTTTGATAAGAAAAGTGAACAATCCGAATTCACCGGCGTAGATGATGGACAGAAAACAAAAACGATCAACCTTGAATTGAAAGAAGATAAAAAGAAAGGTTACTTCGGGAAACTGGAAGCGGGCAGTGATTTTGACAATTACCGAACGGGTAAAGCCATGATTAATTCATTTAAAAAGAAACAAAAGATCGCCGGTTATATCACCCACAACAATACAACGTTTGAAGGATTGAACTGGAACGAACAACGCAACTTCGGTAGTTCTGGCAATACAAACATGGAAATTATGGACGATGGCGCCATGATGATGTGGACCGATGGCGGTGATGATTTTGCACGTGGACAAGGTTTACCACAATCAACCACAGCTGGTCTTTCCTACATCAACAAATGGAACAATGACAAAAACAGCATTAACGGAAGTTACCAGTTTAACGATCAAACAGTAAACGGCCGTAATGGAAGTATTACACAAACATTGTTACCCGATACAAGCTTTACCAACACAACTACTGAAATATTTAATACATTCCGTCGCCGAAACAAACTCAACTTACTGTACGATTGGAACATCGACTCCAGCAGCAGTGTAAAAGTGAAAGCAAGCGGATCAATCGTTAACGGACAACGGGAGAATATCTACAATGGAGAATCCATTAGCGAAGATGGCCGCACGATCAATGAACAGAACCGAAGAACAACTGCTGTTACAGAAAACCAGGATTTTACATCAGAATTAAGCTATCGCAAACGACTGAAAAAAGCAGGACGTACCATCAGCTACACGGGTAACTTCAGCATCAATAACAAGATCGGAGACGGATTCCTTTTTTCTGATAATACTTTCTTTGATGAGAACGGACAACAATCCGGATTCCAGGAATTCGATCAAAAGAAAACCAATAATGAACGGCAACAGGTAGTTCAAAACAGCTTGATCTATACTGAACCGCTGAGTAAAACATGGTTCCTGGAGCTCACTTATAAAAATAATTTCAGCCGCAATGATGCAGAACGAAATACATTAGAAAAACCATTATTGAATGACAAATACACCGAGATTGTTGATACACTAAGCAACCATTTTCTTTTCCAGACAACCGATCACAACGGTGGTTTTTCATTCCGCTTTAATGGCAAAAAGATCGTTACATCCTTTGGTACTGCCGTTGGCCGCACCAATTTTAAACTGGAAGATCTGAACACAAAAGAAATGAGGAGTATTGGTTTTACAAACCTGCTGCCAAGAGCCAGCATCAGGTTTACTCCTAAAAAACAAAAAAGCTTTACGCTTTCGTATAATGGAAATACGCAAAACCCTACCCTGCAGCAAATCAATCCGATCATCGACAATATCGATCCGCTGAATATTACAGTCGGTAATCCTGAACTGAAGCAGGCCTTCCGTCATAACTTCTCCATCAATATGAATGATTACAAGATCATTAAAAGCAGAAACTTTTATTTGTCTGGTAATTTCTCTTTTGTAAACAATGCCATTACCAATTCAAATACAATTGATGCAAATGGCCGTCGCACCAACAAAAGCATTAATACAAATGGAAACTACAATGGTAGTGTTTGGTCGATGTATGGATTTGAGGTAATCAAAGGTGTTAATCTGAATTTTAACGGTAGTGGTAGTGTTAGCCGCTTTATTAATGAAGTGAATGGTATCCGCAACGTAAGTGATAATTACAGTGTAGGATTGGGGCTTGGCATGGGAAAATGGAGTGATAAATGGCTGAACTTTAACTTCAACATTGAGCCAAGGTTTAACAGCTCCCGTTCATCCATCAACAAAGGAATTGTTACGCAATACTGGAGCGCCAGTGCTTACCCTTACGTTGACATAAAACTTAAAAAGCAAAAGCTGTATTTCAACCTCGATGGAAATTTCACCATGTACCAGCAAACAACAGCATTTGCCAATCAGCGAAATGTATTTTTGATCAATGCTGCTGTTCGCAAAACATTTGGCAAAACGGAAGCATTTGAACTGAAATTATCGGTGAACGATTTGTTGAATCAAAACCTCGGCATCAGACGGAGCATCAACAGCAACTTTATTTCAGAAAATACATTCCAGAACATCCGTCGTTTCGGATTGCTCACCTTTACCTGGAACTTTACAAAAAACGGCACACCCTCTAATTTCTAACCTTATTAATTGCATAGCATGAAAAAATATTTCATTTTACTTACAATAATATTGGCCGGTTTACTGGCAAATGCCCAGGTGAAATTCATTGGCAGCGGACGCATTGAATTTGAAAAGCGAACCAACCAGTTTGCATTATTTGAAGGAGAAAGTGACGATAACATCTGGGTCGTTGAAATGAAAAAAAACTATCCCAAGATGGTTAGCGAAACCTATGTGATGGAATTTAACAATGAGAAGAGCATGTACAAGCTACTGAAAGAAGATCCCGTAGGAAAATACGTGTGGGGACGAAAGCCCAGCGAAAGCGATGTTGTTGTAAAAGATATCCGTAACAACCAGATCGCATTGCAACGAGATATTTTTGAACAGACCTATCTTATAAAAGACAGTATCCGCAATTACCAATGGCGCATTACCAACGAAACAAGAACCATTGCCGGCTTTGAATGCCGTAAAGCTGTCACCATCATTTGCGACAGTGTTTATATTGTTGCGTTTTATACAGATGAAATTACTGTAAGCAGCGGTCCTGAAAGTTTTGGAGGTTTACCCGGTATGATACTTGGCCTTGCAGTACCTCGTTTACAAATGACATGGTTTGCCACAAAGGTTGAGCTGAAAGAACCTGCTGCCACTTCACTGGCACCAAAACAAAAAGGCAAAACAGTTACGTGGAATGTCTATGAAAAAGATTTGAGTAAAGCCATGAACGATTGGGGAAAAGAGGGAGCAAGGATTTTGTGGGCAAGTTTGCTTTAGCTGTTACTTTAAAACTATCAACAAATCAGCAGGCAATGGAAATAATTACATTGCCTGTTTTCTGTCCGGTGTGTACATACGTATAAGCTGCAACAATTTCATCTAACGGATAACTTCTGTCGATCACCGGTTTAAACTTTTTTTGTTCTGCCAGTTCTTTTAAAAACTGTACATCTTTTTTACTGATTACCGGCAAAGGAAATAATACTTTTCTGCCGCCACCCAATGGAGTAAGCAGTGCAAGAAACACATTCGCTCCTCCTTTACCAAGTTCTGTTGATATATAGATTCCTTTCGGCTTTAAGAGTTTTTTACAAACAGCAAAAGAGCTTTTCCCAACTGCATCAAAGATGAGATCAAACGTTGCAGTGGTGCTGGTAAAATCGGTTTGCAGGTAATCGATCACCACATCGGCACCAAGCGATTGTACAAGAGCAACCTGCTTTGTACCGCATACAGCAGTAACGCTGGCGCCCATATACTTTAAAAGTTGTACTGCAGCAGAACCAATTGCACCGGTTGCTCCATATACCATTACCTCATCTCCGCTTTTTACGTTGGCTGCACGTAAATCGCACAATGCATAATGTGCCCCTTCAGTTAACGCAGCCGCATCATGATAATGAAAACCGGCAGGCATATGTTCCACTGCGGCCGTTTCTTTTATGACAAGATATTCTGCATGGCCGCCAAACTGCACATCGTTATAACCAAATACTTTATCGCCGGGTTTGAATGATGTTACGTTGGCACCAACCGCTTCAACTTCACCGGCAAACTCACAGCCCAATATTTGATAACGTGGTTTTAGTAACCCACTCCAGAATCGGGAAATAACATATTCAGCGCTGCGAAATCCACAATCGGTTCTGTTAACTGTGGAGGCGTGTACTTTCACCAGCAATTCATCGGGGGCTGGCGTTGGCTTCGGTACGTCGAGGATTTTAACAACTTCCGGCGGACCGTACGTTGTATGGATAGCTGCTTTCATATTTGATGATTAAGGTTTTATTCCCGAAAGACAAATGGGTCTCCGCACATCAACACGAAAGACCCATTTGTATTATTTCAATTCCAATACCAGATTCGACATTGGAACTAATTGTAAATTCTTTTCCAATCGAAATGTAACGCCAACTGCAACATCCAATGCCGATTGATAACCTTTTATCTGTTCAGCAAAACGGGTAAGATCAATGGTCTTTGATTCAGCATTGGTATTCATAACGCACATCACCGTTTGTTTTGCGTCGTAACGGAAATACACATACACACCATCGATTGGGTAGAACTGCATCATCTTTCCGGTTTTAATAGCAGACGATGTTTTACGGTAATTCGCCAGTCGTTTGATGTAATCAAATACTTTATTTTCTTTTTCTGTTCTGCCTGCAGCTGTAAACTTATTGTCTTTATCGCCTTCCCATCCACCGGGAAAATCCTGCCGTACATAACCATCGTTGGGCGATGTAAAACCTGTCATTAAAATTTCATTGCCATAATACATTTGTGGAATACCCCTGAACGTCAGCATCCATGCAAACGCCATTTTATACTTCGATGTATCTTCTCCCACTACTGAATAAAAACGTGGCAGATCATGGTTGTCTAAAAAGATCACCTGCCGCATCGGGTTCTTATACACAAAGTCCTGCGCTGTTGTGGTGTACAGTTTATTCACGCCTTCTGTCCAGCCAAACTTTTCATTGCAGGCGGGTTGAATTCCATAAAACAAAGTTTGAAAATCGGTGGTAGCCTGCAGGTTACTTTTGTATTTGATATTGTAATTGTTTTCGCAGAAATAACTTTGATTGGGAACACCATGCACCCATGTTTCACCAAAAATGCTGATGGAAGGATACTCATCATACAACGCTTTGTTGCAGCGATTCATAAATGCAAGATCGTTATAAGCATAGGTATCAATGCGCCAGCCATCAATGCCATACTCTTCCACTGTCCACACCGCATGCTGAATTAAAAAATTAGCCACAAACGGATTACTTTGATCCCAATCAGGCATCGATGTTACAAACCATCCATCGCTCATGATCTTTTTATCAAGTGAAGCGGCATAAGGATCAAACAGAATCTGATCCTTGTAATTTGTTTGTGTGAACTTGGGCCAGCGATGAAACCATGTACTGTCGGGCTGATCTTTAAACAATACATGATGCAGGCCCACATGATTGTACACTGCATCCTGGATCACTTTCATTCCTTTTGCATGTGCAGCATTGATGAGTTGTTTATAAGCTTCATCACCACCTAATCTTCGGTCAACACGGTAATGATTGGTAAACGCATAGCCATGTTCAGTACGCTCGGGCATATCGTTTTCAATCACGGGATTCAGCCACAACGCTGTAACACCAAGATCATGTAAGTAATCCAATTTATTCTGAATGCCTTTGAGATCGCCTCCGTGGCGATTGAACACCGTATCACGTCGTAATGTTTGATCAAGCATGCCCGGCACACGATCATTGGAAGGATCGCCATTGCTGAAACGATCGGGCATGATGAGATACATCAAATCCGATGAAGTAGCACCATTGGCAAATGCCAATCCTCTTCCGGGCCGACGGGATTGCAATGCAAAATCAAAATTCACTGCTTTCCCATTGGCTGCTTTGGAACGAATAGCCATGGTGCCCGGCTTTGCCGTTTGCGAAATGGTTACATCCAGTATTACATAATTGGCATTTTTAAACTTGTTCACCTTGTTTAATGTAACACCGGGGTAGCTGATTGCAAAACCTGTATGTTTTCCAACATCAGTACCATGGATCATCACCTGCAGTTTGTTAAACTTCATCCCGATCCACCAATTGGCGGGATAAAGATTGTAACTGTTTTGCGCAAACGAACAAGTTACTGCAAGCAACAGCAACTTGATTGATAGTAAGATTGTTTTCATGTTTATGCGTTTATTTGTTCTTCTTTAATTTTAATAGCACCCGGATCGTACACGTAAATAACACTAACGGCAGCACAGATCATAAATACACCCGCCATTATAATTGCATACACAGGTTGATTTCCGTATATATTCTTCACCATCGGTCCGCCGATGATCCCATTTAAAATTTGCGGCAACGTGATAAAGAAATTAAAGATGCCCATATAAATACCCATCTTACCCGCAGGGATAGAACTGGAAAGAATAACATAGGGCATTGCTAATATACTTGCCCATGCAATACCTACACATATCATGGAGAAGATGAGAAACTCTTTATTCGGTGCAAAGAAAATAGAGATCAAACCAATACCACCAATCAACAACGAAAGTGCATGTGTTTGTTTGCGACCGATCTTTTTTGCAATAAATGGAAGACATAAAGCCCATCCGGCCGACACTAAATTATACACACCAAATATGACACCTGTCCAGCTTTGGGCTTTGCGATACATATCCGAGCTTCTGTCTTCAATGGGTAATCCCATGATGTGTGTAGAAATGGTATCGGTTGTAAATACCCACATACCAAACAATGCAAACCAACTGAAGAACTGAACAAGCCCCAGTTGCTTCATCGTTTTCGGCATCTTTTTTATATCTGTAAAAATGCTGCCGAACCCTTTGTTATAACTCTCATTTTTGCCATGATACATTTCATATTCAGCAGGTGGATACTCTTTTGTTTTGAAAACAGTAATAAGAATACTCGTAATAAAAACAGCAGCGCCAATATAAAAACCATACTTCACATTATCGGCCACCACTCCATCAGGAGCACTTTCCGATACACCGAAGTACGCAAGAATAGCAGGTAACCATGAACCTAATACAGCACCTATTCCAATTAAAAATGTTTGAATAGAAAAACCGGACGTGCGTTGTGAATCGGGCAGATTATCCGCTACCAATGCACGGAAGGGCTCCATAGAAAGATTAAAACACGCATCCATGATCATCAGGAATCCTGCACCAACAATCACAAGCGGAGCAATGGTTCCTAAAATACCGGCATTGGGCATAAGGCATAAGGCGCCCGAAGACAGAATGGCTCCTGCAAGAAAATAAGGCCGGCGGCGGCCAAGTTTTGTCCATGTATTATCACTGTAATGCCCAACAATGGGTTGTACAATCAAACCAACAACAGGCGCAGCCAACCAAAACCACGACAGATGTTCAACGTCAGCACCATAGTTCCGGAGAATGCCACTTGCGTTTGAGTTCTGCAAAGCGAATCCAAATTGAATTCCCAGAAATCCAAAACTCATATTAAATATCTGCCAGAATGTAAGTCTGGGTTTTGGCACTAATCCGGACGTAGACGAAGTGCCTGTTGATGTTCCTGCAGCCATAGCAATCAAACAGCTTCTTCCCCCTGAAAGAAGCTGTTGTTTAGGTTCATAATCAATCGTTATGTAGGTAAAACTTTTCCGGGGAAAAAGTTTAGATCACAAATCCATCAGGTAAAATCGCACCCTTCTTCACTACCACAATTCCATCCTTCACTGTATAAAGCGAATGATCAGTATTGGGCAAATGAGAGCCACCATTAATGCGTACATCGTTTCCAATACGGCAGTTTTTATCGATGATCGTATTCTTGATATAACAACGCTCCCCTATACCAATTTTTGGAATACCACGCTCGGCAGAATGATTCATTTCTTCCAGTGTTTCAAAATAATCGCCACCCATAATATAACTGCTCACTACCGTAGTACCATGACCAATGCGTGTACGAATACCTATCACACTGTTTTCGATCCGGCTTGCAAGAATGATGGATCCTTCGGCAATAATGGTTCGTTCCAATGTAGTGCCGCTGATCTTTGCCGGTGGCAACATCCGTGCACGGGTAAACACCGGCTTTGTATTATCGAACAAATTAAAATCTGGTATCTCTGCCGTTAATGCAAGGTTGGCCTCGAAGAACGAATAAATATTTCCGATATCGGTCCAGTAACCATCGTACTGATAACTTATTACTTTGTATTTTTCGATTGAGGCGGGCATAATCTCTTTACCAAAATCAGTAGCGTCTTTGTATTCATCCTGCAACAGATCAATGAGTAATTTTTTATTGAAAATGTAAATGCCCATTGAAGCAAGATATACACGACCTGCATTGCGCATATCATTACCTGTATCGCTCACCCATTCACCCAGTATTTCTTTCTTTGGTTTCTCAATAAAGGAAGTGATAAGATTATCTGCATCCGCTTTTAAAATACCAAACTCAGGAGCATCCCTTTCGCCAACAGGTATGGTAGCAATACTGATATCAGCGCCCAGGCGAACATGCTCGGCGATCATTTCCTGAAAATCCATTTGATACAACTGATCACCGGATAAGATCAATACATACTCCGCATCGTGCTGCTGTACATGCCGCAAACATTGACGCACCGCATCGGCAGTACCCTGGTACCAACCCGGGTTATCCGGTGTTTGTTCAGCAGCAAGAATATCAACAAAGGCACTGCTGAACGTACTGAAGTGGTATGTGTTTTTGATATGTTTATTGAGTGATGCAGAGTTGAACTGTGTTAACACAAACATTCGGTTAATACCTGAATTGATACAATTGGAAATAGGAATATCAACCAACCTGTATTTACCTGCAATGGGTACAGCCGGTTTACTACGGCTTGCTGTTAACGGATATAAACGGGTTCCGGCGCCTCCGCCAAGAATAACGGCTAATGTACTTTTGGATGCTGACGTATTCATATAACAAGTTTAGGTTTAGTAGCGATGCAATTAAAATTATTTCAAACTTTTGTATAAAGCAAGATATTGTTGAACACTCGACTCCCAGCTGAAATCTAACTGCATCATACGTTCTCTTGCTGCAGCAAATTTTTCTTTGTTGGCGTACAATTCGCAACCACGCCACACCGCATTGCACACTTCACCCACCGTTGCGTTATCAAACACCAATCCATAACCATCGGGTAACAATATATCCTTCACCGTATCACGAAGTCCGCCAGTATTGCGTACTAAAGGTACGGTTCCGTAACGCATGGAATACATCTGGTTCAAACCACATGGTTCAACACGACTGGGCATTAACAGAAAATCGGCACCTGCATACATCAAATGACTGAGTGCTTCATTGTAACCAATATAGCAACTGTAATCGCCTTGCGAAATCGACATCATGCCATTGAGCTTTCCTTCTACATCGGCTTCACCACTGCCGAGAATGAGAAAATTCATTCGCCGACCAATGTAATAGAATGAATCGCCAATAACTCCGGGCAACAGATCGGCTGCTTTTTCACCAACCAAACGTCCAATGAAAACAAACAATGGCTTACTTACGTCAAGTCCAAATGTTTCGCAAAGCTGGGCTTTGTTTTTTGCTTTGCCTTCTTCCACTGTTGCAAGTGAGTAATCGTGTTTAATATATTTATCGGAAGCAGGGTTCCACACTTCCGTATCAATTCCGTTTAAAATTCCGCTGCACTTGCCTTTCTCATATTCAAACAAAGCTTCGAGTCCGTTGCTCATGTAACGCAGCTCGTCCATGTAACTGTTACTTACCGTTGTAACTTTTGTGGCACATTTTACAGCGCTTGCCAATGGGTTAATACTATTGCCCCACTCCAGCATACCACGTTTCCATTCGTCGTACGGAGGAAGGAAAACACTTTGTTCCCATGTCATCCAACCCTGGTATTGTGCATTGTGTATTGTAAGAACGGTAGGAATCGATGCCAGTTGATTGTAGCGATAACAATACTGCATCATAAACGGAATAAGCCCGGCATGATAATCGTGTACATGCATTACATCGGGTTGAAACTGCCACGAAGCAAGCCAATCCACCACACATACCTGGAAGGCAGTGAAGCGTTGCACATCATCATCATAGCCATAAATCTTTTCACGATCGAGTAAGCCGTTAACATCTACGAGATAGAGACCGAAGCCAAGCTTGTTGGTTGTTTCTTTAATGATGGTGTAATCAAAGAAATAGTCACCAATATTCGTATAGCCCTTGTGCACTACATCCCATTCATTGTTGAGCAGAAATTTTGTGCGGTACATGGGCATTACCACTTTGGCATTGTGGCCGGCATCCTGCTGGTACTTGGGTAATGCACCTACCACATCGCCCAAACCACCTGCCTTTGCTACAGGATAACACTCTGCGCTTACATGAAGAATTTCCATTGAAACCAGTTATAAGAAATGATGCTTGAATATAGGAAGGAGTTTTGCTTACACCAAAAAACAACAAATAATTTTTCGCTCCAGTATTTCTTTTTACTTTCAGCCTTTGCAAACAAACTATTGTAACGATTGATTATGGATCAGACTAAACAACCAACAAACTACGGTGCGTTAGGCACCCTTGTAACCGTTTTCTTCTTTTGGGGATTTATTGCCGCTTCCAACAGCATCTTTATCCCGTTTTGTAAAACACATTTTGAATTAACCCAATTTGAATCGCAACTGATTGGCTCGGCGTTCTACGTGGCCTACTTTTTTGGTTCATTGGTATTGTTTCTTGCTTCAAACATCCTTGGGTACGATATTATCAATAAGATTGGCTATAAAAAAGGGATCATCTATGGTTTATGGATCTCTGTTATTGGTGCGTTGCTGATTATTCCATCGGCCAATGCGAACTCCTTCCCTGCTATTCTTGCTTCCTTTTTTGTGGTAGCGCTTGGTTTTTCGCTGCAGCAAACAGCTGCGCAACCGTTTGCAATTGCACTGGGCGATCCATCAACCGGATCACACCGCTTGAACATGGGTGGCAGTATCAACTCGTTTGGTACAACACTGGGGCCTATCATCGTTAGCTTCTTCCTGTTTGGATCGGTAGGTGGTGAAGTAGCAGAAGTAACGGTTACCAACATCAACACGTTGTATATGATCGTAGCGGCTGTATTTGCTGCTGTTGCCATCTTCTTTACATTTTCAAAACTTCCGGCAGGCACCAGCGAATCAAAAGTGGAAAAAGAAAACAAAGCATCTGCTTCTCTACTTGTAATGACAGGGTTGGTGGTTGCAACAATCGTTGTAGGCATGCTGACCGATGTTCCCAAACTAACCTTGCTTATTGCAATTATTCTTGCCGTGATTCTGGTATTACTTATTTCAAACAAAAAAGCGATCAGTAATAATGATGGTTGGGGAGCCATGAAATATCCGCAGCTCATTTTTGGGATGATTGCCATTTTTGTGTACGTGGGTGTGGAAGTAACCATCGATAATAATTTTGGTGCTCTCTTAAAAGTGCCCGGTTATTTTAACGCAACAGGTTTGGATGAAAGTGAAATTTCAAAATACGTTTCGCTGTATTGGGGAAGTTTAATGATTGGTCGCTGGACAGGTGCTGTAAGTGTATTTAATTTGAAAGGCACCAGTAAAATACTGGCCATGATCGTTGTACCATTTATTGCATTTGCCATCATCCTCTTTGTAAACTACATCTACGGAAATGATATTTCTGATCTGTTTTTATATGCTGTTTGTGTAATGATCGCTATTGGTGCTTTCTTCTATGGACAGGAAAAACCAGTGAAAACATTGGTAACCGTTTCTGTGTTAGCAATGGTAGCTATGTTGATCGGCGTATTCACCAACGGATTACTTTCAGTATATGCATTTATGGCCGGCGGTTTATTCTGCTCGGTGATGTGGCCATGTATTTTCTCATTAGGTGTTGGCGGCTTAGGCAAATACACCAGCCAGGGTTCTGCCTTGCTCATCATGATGATTTTAGGTGGCGCCATCATTCCGCCGTTCCAGGGTTCACTGGGCGATATCCCGGCCATTGGTATTCACTACTCGTATTTACTTGCAGCGTTATGCTTTGGATTACTGGCTTTGATCGCAATGAAGCTGAAGTCGATTTTAAAATCGCAGGGGCTTGATTTCGACAACCAGATCGGTGGTGGAGGCCATTAATCATTCATTTATTTATAGACTGAAAACAGAGGTACAATGAATAAAGAATTATCAGTAGGTATTGATATCGGCGGAACGAATACCAAGTTTGGTATTGTTGACCGGCATGGAATCATCCTTGAGCAGGATCGCATGCGAACCGATGAATATGAAAATGCAGAAGACTTTATTGAAGCATTGCATGGCAAACTTCGGTTAATGATCGCAACACATGGCGGCAATGACGTTTTCAAAGGAATTGGTGTAGGTGCGCCCAATGGGAATTACTATACGGGCACCATTGAATATGCACCAAATCTGAAATGGAAAGGCATTATTCCGGTTGCAGATTTGATTGAGAAAAAATTTGGCCTGCCAACAAAACTCACCAACGATGCCAATGCTGCAGCCGTTGGTGAAATGATGTATGGTGTTGCAAAGGGCATGAAACATTTCATAACCATTACATTAGGAACAGGTGTAGGAAGTGGCATTGTGATCGATGGAAAAATTGTATTGGGCTATGATGGTTTTGCTGGTGAACTGGGGCATACCGTTATTCGTCCCGGCGGACGATTGCACAAAGGAACCGGTGTGCGTGGATCGTTGGAATCGTATGCATCTGCTACGGGTGTACGTGAAACAGCGATTGAAATGCTGAACGATAATCCCAAAGCACCGAGTCTGCTCCGCAATTATGCCATTGACGATTTAACCAGCGAAACTGTTTTTAAATGTGCAGAACAAGGTGATGCCATTGCCAACCAGATATTTGAATTTACAGGACAGATATTGGGTGAAGCACTCGCCAACTTTGTGATGTTTTCTTCGCCACAGGCTATTGTGTTGTTTGGCGGACTGACCAAAGCCGGTGATTTGATTCTGAACCCAACGGTGCAGGCTATGGAAGCGAATCTGATCCAGATCTTCAAAAACAAAGTAAAGATTCTATACAGCGATCTAAAAGAAGCTGATGCGGCCATACTTGGTGCAAGTGCATTGGTGTGGGATGCGTAAGAGATGAAAAGGCGGACATTCCGCCTTTTTTTTTACCTTTAACACATGGCAACTCCTGCTGTAAAATATTACACACAAGAAGAATACCTGGCTTTTGAAAGAGAAAGTTTGGAGCGCCATGAGTTTTACAAAGGTGAAATCTTTAACATGAGTGGTGCTTCCTATGAACACAATTTGATTGAAGATAATATTCGTGGGGAGTTACATTCCTTTCTCAAAGGGAAAAATTGTCGCTCCCTCGGAAGTAACTTGCGGGTGCATGTAAAAGAAAATACACTTTATACTTATCCTGATATTTTAATTGTTTGTGGCGAACCGCAATTTCTGGATCACACATTCGATACATTACTGAACCCATCGGTGCTGTTTGAAATTCTTTCTGTATCGACAGCCAATTATGATAAAGGTGTAAAATTTTCACTTTACAGAGATATACCCAGCTTGCAGGAATATGTATTGGTTGACTCTGCAAAACATCATGTAGAGTTATACCGTCGCAATACAGATGATTCGTGGACACTTACTGACTACAAAAATGCAACGGATGTATTTGAACTGAAGACAATCGGCAAACCCATGCCGCTCAGTAACATTTACGAAGGAATCAAATTTGCATAAGTTTGGGATTAAGCAATTGAACTCCCAATCCCGGTCTATCACTCACTCCTACTTTTCCATATTCATAAGTCAATCCGCTGGCCACATCTTCGGCTAATAACAACGGCCCATCCATATCTACATAATCCACTAACGGTGCCAAATGAGCGATGGCGGCCGAGCCAATCGTTGATTCGTTCATACAACCGATCATGATCTTTAGGTTGAGTTCCCTTGCTTTTTCGATCATCCGACGGGCAGGTGTAATACCGCTGCACTTGGTGAGTTTGATATTGATACCATGAAAATGACCAAAACATTTCTCCACATCAGTTTCGTACACGCAGGATTCATCTGCAATGAGCGGTAGCGGTGATTCGCTGAACAACCGTTTCATTCCTTCCCAATTATCTTTTGCCAATGGTTGCTCTACCAATTCAACACCGAGTTCTTTCAACTGCGGAATTTTTTGCAATGCTTCTTCCAATGTCCACCCTGCATTTGCATCTACCCGAAACACAGCATCGGTATGTTTACGCAATGCTGCCACCAGTTCCACATCACCGGGCACGCCCACTTTTATTTTGTAGATGGGCCAGGGTTTTGCGTTCATTTTCTCCACCATCTTTTCTACCGAATCAATGCCAATGGTATAATCGCACAGAGGAGCTTTGCTATAATCCAGATTCCAGAGTTGATACAATGGCTTGTTGCGGAGCTTGCCATACATATCCCAGGTGGCAATATCCAATGCACAAACGAGAAAATGATTTTGCGGAAACAAATGATGCAGGTAATGCCAGTAACGTTCCGGATCGGTGAACGCAAATTTCTCCACAAAGATTTTTTTGCGTTTCAGGTCTTCGATCATCTTCTCCACCGGAATATTGTAATACGCAATAGCCGGTGCTTCGCCATACCCTCTTGCACCACGATGCTCCAACTCAACCAGCAATGCAGGCTGATGTGTTTTGGTTCCTTTGGAAATGGTGAAGGGATAGTGAAACGGAAGTTCGGTTTGTTTATATCTGACTGCTAAAGGCATTTTAATTTTATTAATTTTTCGAAAAAAACTTGTTGGTCAGGCAACCAACACTTACACTAACAGCGGCAGAAAATTATATCACTTTAATATATTTTACCTTTTTCAAGTAAAATGGGCTCTCCAAAAAATAGATCTATCGCTTTGTGTATTTGATCAATAGTATTTAACGTAACACCATAAGCTAATGGATACTCGCAATTATTTAGATTTAAAAATAAATTACCTTCAGTGTTAATCAAAGTTTCACCTGTAAACTCATATAAAATCATTTTTTTGTTACAAGTAACATCAAATTTAATTTGATCATTAATAATTAAGAAGTTACCATTTATTCGTAGCTTAATAATTGCACTCCTTAATCTTTTTTTATTTAGTAAAAAATACAGTAATACAATAATGGATGCGGAAACAATATATGTCCAAATATTAATTCTATCATTTAGGAAGAAATAAAACAAAGAAAGACCCCCAAGAATAAAAAGACATAAAAAGCAGAAGTACAAAATATTTTTAACAAATGACTTTCTACTTTGCGATAAAGTCAAAGTGTCTTTATCCACATTTATAACTATTTCAGAAAGGGCTTTCAACTAATTGGTTGTAATTTTTTATCCTTGTTGATATTTCTATCCTCTCCCACTTGTTATCACAAACCCTTTTATTTCGCTGTTAAACTCATCTTCGTTCTGCAGGTCTTCCAGGTTGATGTGCATGCGGTAACGCCAGTAATTTTTTGGATTGGCCGGTACATTAATGCGTTCGTCGTGTGGGTTTTCCCGCCGCAGCTTTTCACTCATGCCCAGCAATTCCTGTATCTGGAAAATACTCCACATCGCTGGCGAATACAAATGCTGTGCAATAATGCTGCGAACGATCCATGGTTCACAGAAATAAGGCGCTTCGCCATGTTGGCTCAACTCGTTGGTATAAAATTTTTGTGTTTGTGTACGGTCTTCTTCCCACCAGCCACGGATAGTGCTCATATCGTGTGTGCTGGGTGTAACCACACTCATGTATGGCGCATTTGCCGGATGAAAGAATTGTGTGTTTGGATCTTTTGGCATGCGTTGAATTTCCAGACTCAGCATACCCATTTGCTTCATTACATCTGGTACACAATCGGGCACCATGCCCAGATCTTCGCCACACACCAACATATTGGTAGAACGTTTTAACGAAGGAAGCTTGGCCAGTGCTTCTTTGCGCCAGAAATCATCCTGCCGGCGGAAAAAATAATTTACATACAACGCATCAAGATTCCGCTTCGAGTTATCATCGAGATAACGGAACGAAGTGGTTGAACTCATGCTGATGCGAAAATGAAACTGTTGCCCGTTGCTGCCATCCACTTCAAACAAGATCACATTGCTGATGCAATCAAACAAACCGGTTTTAATGCGGTGATTGAGATCGCTCTTTTCCAACTGCTCAAAATAGTCTTCTACTTTGCGTTGGGTGTTGAAATCTTCTTTCAGTTCATACCGTCCTTCACCAATGTCGTTCAAAAAAGGTTTCAGTACTTCCGTATCACCTCCCATCAGTTCAGCCAATACCGCATCGGTAATGAATGGTCGGCAAAGACGTTGATAATCGAACCACATACCACGTTGTCCAAACTCATTGATGTGTACAGGAAGGGCCGGAACAAAATAACCCATAATGCCTTCTACTGCATGCATGGGAATACTCCAGATGCGGAAAAAGCCAAGTATATGATCAATTCGAAATGCATCGAAGTAAGCACTCATTTGTTCAAAACGCTGTCGCCACCATTTGAAATTATCCTGCGCCATTCGTTGCCAGTTGTAGGTAGGGAAACCCCAGTTCTGTCCTTTCACTGCAAAATCATCGGGCGGCGCACCTGCCTGCATACGCATGTTGTACAGTTCCGGTTCAACCCATGCATCGCAACTGTTTCTGTAAATACCAATGGGAATATCGCCTTTTACAACAATGCCATTGCTGTGTGCATAATCGGTAGCTGCTTTTAGCTGCAAATGCAAATGATACTGGATGAAATAATAGAGTGCTATTTCATCGTAGTGTTTTTGAGCAGGATCAACAAATTTCTGAATGGATGTTTCGTGGTAAACGCTGTGTGTTTTCCATTTACTGAAATCAGGCGTTTTGTATTTATCACGCAAATAACTGAACGCTGCATATGGTACCAACCAATGACGGTTGATTTCAAAGAATTCAAAAAACGCTGCATCTTCATGCATGGCTTTCTTTTGCTCCGTATACAATTCTTTGATAGCCGCCCACTTTACTTTCATCACTGCTTCGTAATCAATATCGGGCAATGCATTGAGTTCTTTCTGTTTCTTTTTTACTGATTTTACAACGGGATGGTTGGCATTTCCTGCAACTGCTTCAATATTCAAAAACAGGGGATGCAATGCAAATGCAGAAATGGCAGCATAGGGATACGAATCGAGCCAGGTATGTGTGGCAGTAGTATCGTTGATGGGTAATAGTTGAATCAGTTTCAGATCAACCTTCTTTGCCCAATTCACCAATTCCTTCATATCGGTAAACTCACCAACGCCACAACTTTTTTGTGTACGCAGGCTAAAGACGGGAATGGCTACGCCTGCTCCCTTCCATGTGTTGTTGGGCAGTTGTGCAAACCCATCCTGCAAAATGCAGATCTTCTTTTTGGCAGCAGCATCGTACAACATTCGGTTGTTACCATTTTCAAACGCAACAAAGGTTTTTGAAGTTGTATTGTACACACCATACTTATACGCAACGGGAAAACTTTCGTTGGAAAAATTCAGCCGGGCCGTCCACCAGTTGCCTTCGCATTGCAACAGCACAGGCTCGGTTGTGCTCCAGTTGGCCAGCGTAGCATTGCTGCCTGCAACACAAAGCACTTCATCGGCTTTCAGCAAGGGTGCTTTTACTTTGAAAATATGGGTTACATTCTTCAGCGATTTTGCTTTGCCTTCTTTTCGTTTTGGAAGTAAGACCTGCTGGAACGGCTGGGTATAAAATGCATTTTCAAATTCACCAGCATGGTTCCAGGTATCGATGAGAGTTAACTCCTCTGCCTGCAGTTTCATCACTTCAATGATACGGTCATCGCCCCATTCAATTACCTGTTCGCCATTTTCGTTTTGCAGGATATAATTGTATTGCAGATCGTTTTCAAAATCTTTCCCTAATTCAATGGTTACCGTCCAGAATTCATCTGACAGGTATTGCATGGGTAAAGCGGCAGTTGCATCGTTATTGCCAAGCCCGCTGCAGTTTCCCGAAACATACAGGCTCTGGCCATACTGCGTAGAGAAACGCAGATAGAATTGAATCTTCATAATCAACAATTGGGCAGTAAAATAGTGAAATTCCGATGGTTATACCGCATTTCGGAAACAAAAAAAAGCAGCAACTGCAAGAAATAATTCAACAAACGTTTGCAGTAGCAACACAAAAAAACCGACCGGCTTGGAACACCGATCGGTATACTACTTGGCGGAGAGAGAGGGAATCGAACCCCCGGACCTGTGACAGTCAACGGATTTCAAGACCGCCGCATTCGACCGCTCTGCCATCTCTCCGGCGCAAATGTACGTTTAGAGATTATTTGTCCCAAATTATTGATCAAAAGAAAAAAGAATGGCGGCCGAAAAGGCCGCCAGTACAGCGTTTCAGGTAAAAAAAATATTACACTTTTGTTTCCGTTTCTTCCACTTTATCTACCACCACCACCAAATCCGTTAAATTGACTGTAATGGGAATGGCGCCCAGTTGCACCACTGCATTTTTACCACGCAGTTCTTTTACGATACCCACCTGGCGGTTCTTCATCATCTTTACTTTTACGCCGGGCTTTATTTCCCCACCCACTTCCTGGAATTTTTCGCTGAGCTTTTTATCTTTTTTCTCGGCTACCTGTTTCTGTCGCTGGTCAAAGAGCAAGGCATTCATCTGCTTCATCACTTCCTCTTTTTTGTTGCTGCGTTTCCATTCGTGCACCAGGGCTTTGAGTTTGCGATCCATATCCTTGAGGTAAGCAATACGGTCTTCGGTAATTTTATTCTGCTGCTTCAGCAGTTCCACCTGTTGCTGGTGTTTCTCTTTGTTAAGCACCTGCTCCATTTCTTTTTTGAGCCGTTCATTTTCTTTGAGCAGGCGATGCAAGTCTTTTTCTTTCTTTTCGATTTGACGCAGATCACTTTCGGCAGTGTTCAGCAATTTGTCTAAACGGAAATGATCTTCATCAACCAATGCTCTTGCACGGTCGATGAGTTTTTTGTCCAATCCAATACGTTCGGCGATCGCAAACGTATACGAGCTACCCGGTTTACCGAGGATGAGTTTGTACAATGGCTGCAAACTCTTTTCATCAAAACTCATGGCACCGTTTACAATACCCGGAGTATGGTTGGCCATTACTTTCAAATTGAGATAGTGCGTTGTTACAATACCCAGTGAATGTTTTTTCACCAGCTCCTGTAAGATCACTTCGGCAAACGCACCACCCAGGTTAGGATCACTTCCACTACCCAATTCATCAATAAAAAACAAGGTGCGGCCATTGGCTGTTTCCATGAAATGTTTCATGTGCAGCAAATGACTGCTGTATGTACTCAAATCGTATTCGATACTTTGCGTATCGCCAATATGGATCATCACCTGTTTAAAAATACCGAACTCACTGTCGGGATGTACCGGCACCAGCAAACCACTCTGCACCATCAATTGCATGAGGCCAACGGTTTTCATGGTTACGGTTTTACCACCGGCATTGGGTCCTGATATCACCAGGATTCTGCTTTTTTCATCGAGCCGAACCTGTGTTGGAATCGTTGGCCTTTGATTTTTCTTATTGTAGAGCAGTAAGAGGGGATGATAAGCATCACGCAGTGAGATCAAAGCTTTATCCGTAAGCATTGGAAAGTTTGCCTGCATATCCACTCCAAGCTTTGCTTTTGCTTTTATAAAATCATATTCACCCAATACAGTATGATAGGTTGTAAGCAACGACGCATACACCGAAAGTTGTTCTGTTAATGCACGTAGAATACGATACACTTCCCGGCGTTCTTCATTCTCTAAACTGAAAATATCATTGTTCAGTTCAATCGTTTCTTCGGGTTCAATAAAAACCGTACGTCTTGTTTCACTTTCACCATGTAAAATTCCTTTCACCTGTCGCTTTTGTTCAGCAAACAACGCCACCACCCTTCTGCCGCTTAAAAACGATTCTTCAATATCGGCTACATAACCCTGCTTCTGTAATTTCTTCAACACCTTTTCAAACTCACGACGCAACTCATTCCGCTTGCGGTATAAACTCATGCGTATATCACGCAACTCTTCACTGGCATCATCTTTTACCATACCGCCATCGTCCAGCACATCATTGATCAATTCCAGAATTACTTTTTCGTAATAGGTTCCTTCAATTACCTGCGTTAATGCCGGGTACGCTGATCGACGATCAGCATCAAACCAACGGAAAATGCTTTGTGTATTTTCAGCCAGCTTACGGATAAGCACCAACTGCTCCTCTGTTAACACCGCTCCGGGAATCGACAACAGTTTTAATTCCCTGGATAAGTTTAAAATATAATCAACAGGAAAATACTGGCCTTGCTGTTGCAGCAACATCATTTCATAGCTCTGCCGCAATTCTAACTGAATGTATTCTTTTCGTGTATGGATACGAAGATTCTCTGCCTTGTCTTTCGCATATTCTGTTTTACAATGCGCATGTAACAAGGCCTTCACTTTATCAAACTCCAACTGCACAAGGGCAGAATCCGGGAAAAACTTAATCACTAAAAACCACTTTTTTGTTGCCGGCAAAGGTAATTCTATTCATCGTTCCTTGTGTCACTCCCTTGTGCTGCAACAAGCAAAGCAGCAAAGACGTTCCTTTACAATTGCCGGCTCTTTCTTAAATTGCCCCAAATAACAGCCGCTATGCGATTTTGTTTACTGCTTTTTCTTTCGCTCCCCTTTCTTGTTTTTGCACAAAACAGCTACATAGATTCACTGAGCCGGTTCCAGCAGCAATACGTGGAAGCACATGAAGTAGTAACGGGTGCCAACAAAACGAACATGAAGTTTTTCCCTGTTCAGGAGCAATACAGAATCACGGCCGCTTTTGAACGTACAGAAAACAGTCCCTGGCTTTTAATGAACAGTACCGGCACGGAACGAAAACAATACAGGGTATATGGCATCATCCGTTTTACCTTACACGATACGGCTGTTGAATTACAGATCTATCAATCCCGTTCGTTACTGACTTCCGAAAAATACAGTGAACATTTATTTATTCCCTTCACCGATAAAACATCGGGTTATGAAACGTATGGCGGCGGGCGCTACCTTGATCTCAACATTGGAGACATCAGCCACAATACCTATGTGATCGATTTTAATAAAGCCTACAACCCGTATTGTGCGTATGCTGCCGGTTACAACTGTCCTATTCCACCAAAAGAAAATGATTTGTCGGTTGCAGTTAAAGCAGGCGAATTAAATTATCTGAAATAATTACCGGATCGCTTTACGGGTTATCAACTGCAGGTTTTCTTTTTTATACCGGTTGACGATCATAAAAATGTAAACCACATCCAGCACAAAACAAAGTATACCGAGAAACTGCAGAAAAGAACTGTAACGCTGAAACAACACAATGGTTGCAGCTGTAGTGCCAAGCATTTTAAAGAATGCTATTCCAAACGACTGCCCGTTGAGATTGTTTTGTTTCAGCAACATGGAAATAAACGAAGAAGAGATGAGGACATTCATTAAGTAAGCAGAATAGGTAATGGCAGTTTCACCAATATCAAGATGAAACAGGTACAGAAATACGTAAGCAGCTACCACAATAAACAACGTGAACGGATAAAAATACTTTCGGTTTTCTTTTGGCCAGTATGCTTTCGTGTACAACAAATGCGCTGCAAAGATCACCACATCAAACAAAAACCAGGTTCTGTTTACCCACATCTGAATACTGTTGGAGGAGCCTGTAAAAACAAACGAGTACAAAAACTCCCAGCAAAGATTAAAGGCAAGTGCCAGGGCCGGCATTCCGCACTGTTTATCTTTAAACGAACGGTAAATAATGAGCAGGTAAACAATTGTCCACGAAATGCCCATGGTCGCCAAAATAGCCAGGTAAAGTAAATCACTTGCACTCATGTTGAATAGAGGGGCTGGTTGGTTTGTTGCGGAAAGATAATTGAAGAAGCTAAAATTTGAACAGAAACGTTAAAGCATTTTTAAAATCCCTAAATTGTCGACCGGGTAACATGGCACTGAAAACTTTCGGCACAGTTTTACACGTAAATTGCACGTTGCTTAAAATTACAAACGATATGTGGAGTAAACTTCTTTTTAATACAAGTGTGGCTGTCAGTTCGTTCCTGTTTTTTTCATGCGTTACAAGTGAACCGAATAATAAAATTATGAGTGATAATATAAGTACTGTTGCCTTTACAGGAAGTACCGGCAACGAAGGAGCTGCAATTGATACCGCCACATTTGGTGCGGGGTGTTTCTGGTGTGTGGAAGCCATTTTTCAACAGGTGGAAGGTGTATTGAAAGTAACGAGTGGATATTGCGGTGGTCATGTGATCAACCCCACGTATGAGCAGGTGAATACAAAAACCACCGGTCATGCAGAAGTGGCACAAATTATTTTTGATCCAAAGAAAATTTCATTTGATGAATTGCTGGAGATCTTCTGGCAAACCCACGATCCTACTACATTAAACCGCCAGGGTAATGATGTAGGTCCGCAGTACCGCAGTGCCGTATTTTATCACAATGCTGAACAAAAACAAAAAGCGGAGCAATACAAAGAAGCACTGAATAAAAGTGGTGCGTTTGAAAACCCGATTGTTACAACCATTGAAGCGTATAAAAATTACAGCGAAGCAGAAAACTATCACCAGAATTATTATAACAACAATAAAAACTCAAATCCTTATTGTTACTACGTAATTAAACCCAAGCTGGAAAAATTTGATAAAGTATTTAAGGATAAGAAGCGGAAGAATTAGTGTGGTAACAAACAGGCAATATGCAATAAGAAAAATGTTTTGCCAATTGTCTATTGCCCGACAATTTTTGTCCTACGAAGTTCCAGCCAGTTCAATGCATTGGGTTGAAAGCCTGTTACAGTTGGTTGTACCAAATGAATCACCATATCATACCAAAGTGGAACAACAGGCGCATCGTTCATGAGTAGTTGATCCATTTGCTGGTATAAGCGATAACGGATGGAATCGTTTGGTTCTTTGTTCGACTGTTCGTACAACGCATCAAATAAATCACTTTTATAACGGGTATAATTCGGCGGCGCAGGATTTTTTCCATAAAACACACTCAGATAATTTTCAGCATCGGGATAATCGGCAATCCAGCTTCCCCGAAAAAACAATGCTTCACTTTTTGCTGTTTGCGTTAACAACAAACTCTTTTGAACGATCTCCACTTTTACATTCAACCCAATATCCTGTAACTGGCGGGCAATATAACTTCCCAGGTCAGCATAAATGGGTATGGTGAGTAATTTTATTTCAGGTACACTTTGTGCTGAACTGAAACCCGCCTGTTTCAACAAGGTCATTGCTTTTACAGGATCGTAGTTGTAGCCTTTTACAACTCCCGTATCAAAACTGGGCAGACCCATTGGCACAAAACCACTTTCAGCAGCCGTGCCAATGGAGTTACGCAAGTACAGCATCATCTTCCTTCTGTCGAATCCATAGTTGATTGCTTGTCGAATAGCTTTTAAACGTAGCGGTGAATTCTTCACAACATCTTTCGATGAATCAACCAAAATACCGAGGTATTCAATATTGAGATAGGGATGTTTATTCAACTGCACTTTGCCTTTCCAGCTTTCACGCAGCTCTCCTTTTTTACTCAGCACTTCATCTTTGAACGACGGATCAATATCGTTGATGAAATGCAAACGGCCCTGCCTGAATTCCATAAACTCAGCCGCCTTGCTTTCCAGAAAACTTACTTTCACTCCATCGATATACGGCAATTGATTACCTGCACTGTCTTCTTCAAAATAGTTCTTGTTCTTCACCAGTATCAACGCCTGCCCTTCTTCCCATGCTTTGAATTGAAACGGTCCGGTGCCGCAAGGATTGCGACGAAAATCTGGTCCGTATGTTTCAACCACTTCTTTGGGAACAACTGAGCAATATACATTGCTGAGCACGCCCAGTATTTGCACAAAGGGACGGAGTAAATTAATTTGAAACGTAGAATCGTTCAATGCAACAAAACCATTCACCGGATCAACCCGGTTATTAAAGATCCACGCACCGGGGCTGGCGGTTGTTTTATCCATCAGCCGTTGAAAACTGTACACCACATCATCCGCAATCATCTTTCTTCCTTTTCCATTGGGAAAAACGGGATGATCGTGAAACAACACATCTGTTCGTAAATGAAAAACAATTTGCAATCGATCGTCGCTGATCTCCCAGCTTTTTGCCAGCGAAGGAACAATATGCAACTGTTCATCCGTTTCCACCAATGTATTAAAGAGTTGATGCGTTGCCCAAATCACCGACTGACTTTTTGCAAAGGCCGGATCGAGCGAACTGATGCCGCTCACTTCGTTGTACCTGAATATCTGCTGTTCATTTTTTCTGGTTTTGCCGCAGGATAGAAGTACGAAAAATAAAAAATGAAGAATGAAAAATGAAAAACGAGAAAGTATAGATCCATTGGTCAACATTACCCTTTGGGCTACCATTTGTACTTCCCTTATATTTTTCGCATCCGTCATAAAGAATTACTGCTAAATTTAGGCTCAAATATAAACCCGGTGAAAAAAAAGAATCAATTAGTCTTTATTAGTCTGTTTGTTTGCTTCTTCATTCAAACTGCAATGGTACAATCGCAACCGTTGAACCAAAAAGAAAAGCTGACACGGCAGGATACATTACGTGGCAGCATTACAGCCGAACGTGCGTGGTGGGATGTGGTGAAATACGCTTTACATGTAACCCCCAATCTCAAAGACTTTACCATTAAAGGAAGTAATACCATTTTCTTTCGTTTAGTAAAAAAGAAAGAAGCACAAATGCAGATCGATCTGCAGGAACCGTTGATCATCGACAGTGCTATTTTAAACGGCGTACCCATGAATTTTTCACGTGATGGAAACGCATGGTTCATTGATATGCCCCGACGCAGTTTACCCAAATCACTTACAGGCAACAAAGACCTTCATCAACTCCGCATTGTATATCATGGTGTACCGAAACCTGCATTGCGTGCTCCCTGGGATGGTGGTATTGTTTGGAAAAAAGATAAAAACGGAAACCCATGGATCAATGTGGCTTGCCAGGGTTTAGGCGCCAGTGTGTGGTGGCCTTGCAAAGATCACCAAAGTGATGAACCCGACGAAGGTGTAAGCATCAGCGTAACTGCTCCCGATACGTTGATGAATGTATCGAATGGAAGATTGAAAGAAACAATTGCCGATGGCAAAGGAAACAAAACCTGGACATGGGTTGTAACACAACCGATCAACCTGTACAATGTTACCATGAATATTGGCAAGTATGTACATTTCAGCGATACATTGAACGGGGAAAAAGGAAAGCTTGATCTTGATTACTATGTACTCGACTACAATCTTGAAAAAGCAAAAAAACAATTTGAGCAGGTAAAGCCAATGATGCGTGCATTTGAATACTGGTTTGGCCCCTATCCGTTTTACGAAGATGGATACAAGCTGGTTGAGAGCCATCACCTGGGTATGGAACACCAGAGTGCCGTTGCTTACGGTAACGAATACATGAATGGTTACAAAGGCACTGATCTCAGCGGATCTGGCTGGGGCCTGAAATGGGATTTCATTATTATCCATGAAACAGGGCACGAGTGGTTTGGCAATAACATCAGCAGCAGGGATATTGCCGATATGTGGGTGCATGAAGGTTTTACCAACTACAGCGAAACATTGTATACCGATTATATTTTTGGTACTGAAGCGGGTGATTCGTATGTGCAGGGTGTTCGCAGAAATATCCGGAACGACATCCCTATTGTCGGCAAATACAATGTAAACAAGGAAGGCAGTGGCGATATGTATCCTAAAGCTGCCAACATGGTTCATATGATCCGGCAAATTATTGGCGACAGAAGCACCTTCCGTTTATTGCTGCGTGATATGAATGAAAAATATTATCACAAAACGGTTACGGGTGCAGAAATTGAAGACTTCATTTCCAAACGTACCGGCTTTAACCTGAGTAAAATGTTCGATCAATACCTGCGTACTACGCAGGTGCCAACACTGGAATACTATCTTGAAACCGAAAATGCAACGCAAATACTGAACTACCGCTGGACAAATTGCGTAGAAGGATTTAACATGCCTATTTTATTGCCGGGTAACAGCAATCCGAAATATGGGTTGATGCTGGCAACTGAAAAATGGCAGAAGATGCGTACCAATTTCCAGCCGGGTGAAGATATCAGCAAGTTGATGGACAAGAATTTTTATGTAAACTATAAGAAAGTGAAATAATTGAAATTTCAGGTTGAATGTTTAATGTTGCCGAACGAATGAGCCAACTGCTGCCAGGAATTAACCTGAAACCTTAAACAGTCAACTTTAAACACCAAAGATTAATGGGACAAATCAGGAAACAAGCCATCATCTCCAGTATTGTTATATACATTGGTTTTTTTATTGGCTTTATTAATACCTGGTTGTTTACCAAGAATGGTATTTTTTTACCGGAGGAATATGCGCTTACCCGTTTGTTTTTTGATGTGGGACAAATCATGTATGCTGTTGCAAGTCTTGGAACTATTACGGTGATCTATAAATTTTATCCCTATTACAAAGACAATCTTTCAGCGAAAGAAAACGACCTGGCTACATGGATATTGATTACTGTACTCATTGGTTTTTGTCTGGTGATTGTTGGCGGATTGATTTTTGAACCATTGATCGTTCAAAAATTTTCAGGCCGCTCACCCCTGTTTACCGATTATTATAAATGGGTATTCCCGTTTGGTCTGGGGCTTTTGCTGTTCACCATCTTTGAAGCGTTCAGCAACAATGCACGTAAAACCATCTACCCGGCTTTTTTGCGTGAAACGGGATTCAGGCTTCTTACTACTATACTGATTGCATTCTATTTGTTGAAACTGATCGGCTTTGATCTGTTTATTAAACTGTTTGCATTCAGCTTCCTCATCACTGCTGCACTGCTTGCATTTTCGCTGGCAAAGAGAGGACATCTTCATCTTAATTTTCATGTAAGCCGTGTAACCAAAAAGTTTAAGACAAAGATGATGACACTGGGCGGGTTTGTTTTTTCCGGCCAGGTGATTTTTATTTTGTCGCAGGTGATGGATAGCATTTTTATTGCCAGCTTGATGGGCCTTGTACCAACGGGTATTTTTGCACTTTCCTCTTACATTGCCAATCTCATCCAAATCCCGCAACGTAGTATGATCTCTATAACGTTGCCAATTGTATCGCAGGCATGGAAAGATAAAAATATGCAGGAGATCAACCGGATATACAAACGTTCTTCTATTAATCTGCTGCTTGCTGCGCTGTTTATTTTCGGAGGTATTTGGCTGAATGTGGAAGATGCATTTCGCCTGCTTGATATTCAATCGGCATACAGCACAGGATTAACAGTTGTATTTATTCTTGGTATTTCCAGAATTATTGATGCAGGCACCGGTATCAACTCGCAGATCATTATGACATCCACCCAATGGCGGTTTGAATTTCTTACGGGTGTATTACTGCTATCGATCAGTCTGCCATTAAACTATATTCTGATCAAAAAATTCGGCATTGAAGGAAGCGCTTATGCCAATCTTATTGCCTTTGCCATTTACAACGGCATCCGTTATACGTTTCTGTGGAAACGATACAAACTGCAACCGTTCAGTTTTAAAACGGTTCTTGCATTACTCACCGGTGTTGTTGCGTATTTCATCAGTTATTATCTCTTTAAAGAGATGACGGGGTGGATGGGTATTATTCTCCGCAGCAGTTTGTTTACAGTGCTTTTCTTTACAGGCATCTTCGCATTAAAACTAACACCTGATGCTTTGCAGTTGGTGGAAGTGGTGAAGAAACGGTTTGGGAAGAAGAGTGAGTAGTGAGCAATCCTGAGCGAAGTCGAAAGATGATGTAGTCAATCGAGCGCAGTCAAGAGTGACGACTGGCAGATCAATCAAACTCATACATCCTACATCAGCCATCTCTCAAAATTTCTTCAAATCATTCAACGTAACTCTTCCCTCATAAATCGCTTTGCCAACAATTACACCTGCGCAACCGATCTCTGCTAATTCATCCAGGTCCTGCATTGAACTGACACCACCGCTGGCAATAAAATGCAGCTGCGGAAATTTCTGCAGAATGTTTTTGTAGAGTTCAGTTGATGGACCTTCGAGTCGGCCATCTTTACTTACATCGGTGCAGAAGATCTGCTGCACACCATGGTTGATATATTTTTCAATAAAGTCGTAGATCCAGATATCCGTTGTTTCCAGCCAACCGCCTACAGCGATCTTTTCATTCTTCACATCAGCTCCTAACAAAAACTTTGCTGCACCGAATTGCTGCAGCCAGCTTACAAATTTTGCTTCATCTTTTACAGCAATACTACCCACCGTTGCCAATGCAGCACCTGAGTTGAATACGATCTTTACATCTTCTTCCTGTTTAATACCACCGCCGAAATCAATCACGAGTGAAGTTTTTGCTGCAATGGTCTCCAGTACTTTCCAGTTTTTTACTGCACCTGCTTTTGCGCCATCCAAGTCAACAAGGTGAAGTCGCTGCAATCCTGCACCTTCAAATTCTTTCGCTACTTCTAAAGGATGCTCGTTGTAAATTTTCTTTTGCGCATAATCACCTTCTGTTAACCGTATGCACTTGCCGTCAATGATATCTATCGCTGGAATGATCTGAAGCCCCCTAAATCCCCCTAAAGGGGGACTTGCTGCTTTTTGTTCATTGTTCAACTCTTTGTTCATATGTTCAACTTTGTAGTAAGTAATAAGTCTCCCTTTAGGGAGATTTAGAGGGTTAAGAAGTTTGCGAGTATCAGCTCTCCCACTTTCGCACTTTTCTCTGTATGAAACTGTACGCCGTAAAAATTATCTTTCTGTACTGCACCTGCATATTCCAAACCATAGTTGGTAGTTGCAATACAGTACGGATTCATTTCTGCATAATAGCTATGTACATAATACACATAACTATGTTCCGGTACGTTTTTAAAAAGGTCGGTTTTTAAATTGTAAATATCATTCCAACCCACCTGCGGCACTTTAATAGGAATATCCGGACTGATCTCTTCGCTGCGGAACAGTTTCACTTTCGCAGGAATAATACCCAGGCATTCTGTATCACTTTCTTCCGAATGTTCAAACAACAACTGCATACCTACACAAATACCCAACACCGGTTGTTTTAATTGTTTGATGATTGCATCCAATCCTTTCTCCTTCAAACTGTCCATGGCACTGCGTGCAGCGCCCACACCGGGAAAGATCACCTTATCGGCTTTCTGTAGTTCTTCAAAATCATCCGTCACTTTTGCATCAACACCTAAACGTTCCAATGCAAACAGCACCGATTGAATATTTCCTGCGTTGTATTTTACAATTGCTAAATTCATTTTAATACGGTTTCAAGAAATGCTTTTGTTGTTGCTGCCACATCATTCGTTCCTTCCAATGCTTTGATATACGCTGTACCAATAATTGCACCATTGGCATTTGCACAAGCTGTATCAAATGTTTGCTTATCCTTAATACCAAAACCTACCAGCACAGGATTCTTCAAACCCAATGCTTTTAACTTTTGCAGATAAGCATTTACATCGGTCATGTTTTTATCGCTGCCTGTTGTAGAGGAGGAGGATACCGCATACAAAAAGCCCGTGCTTAAGCTATCGAGTTGTTTAATACGCTCTTCACTTGTTTCCGGTGTAACCAGGAAAATAAAATCAAGACCGTTTGCTTTGATGGTGGCGCCATACTCTGTTTCAAATTCGTATTCCGGAAGATCAGGTAAGATCAACCCATCTACACCAACAGCTGCGGCCTCTTTACAAAAACGTTCGAAACCATATTGCATCACCGGATTCATATACCCCATCAAGATAATGGGCACATTAATTTCTTTCCGTGCATCTTTCAATTGTGCAAACAACGTTTCAATCGTCATACCATTTGCTAAAGCAACCAAGCTGCTGTTCTGTATCACCGGGCCATCAGCCAACGGATCACTGTACGGCATACCGAGTTCAATTAAATCGGCACCGTTTGCCTGTAATGCTTTCATTACATCCAATGTGCTGTTCAACTGCGGATAACCTGCGGTGCAGTACACATTCAAAACTCGGTTACTCTTCTTTTGGAATAAATCTATTATTCTGCTCATATTTTTACCACGGAGACACAGAGTGCACGGAGCTTCTCTGTGTCTCCGTACCTCTGTGGTTAATTTATAAATGTTTCATGTATGTCGCCAGATCCTTATCTCCTCTTCCACTCAAACAAATGATCACCTGGTCGTCTGCTTTAAATTGATAATTGTGCAACACAGCAAACGCATGGGCTGTTTCCAATGCCGGAATAATTCCTTCGAGTCGACTTACTTCAAATGCAGCAGCCAATGCTTCTTCATCGGTTGCGCTTAAGAAAATACCACGACCGCTGTCAAACAAATTCGCATGCATCGGACCAATGCCCGGATAATCCAAACCTGCCGAAATACTATGCGGCTCCACCACTTGCCCGTCCGCCGTTTGCATCAACAAACTTTTACTGCCATGCAAAATACCCGGCTTGCCCAGTTGTGTAGTTGCTGCACTCATGCCACTGTTCACACCATGTCCGGCTGCTTCAACAGCAATAATTTTCACACTCATCTCATCAAGGAAATGATAGAACGCACCGGCCGCATTACTGCCGCCACCAACACAAGCCATCACATGCGTTGGCAAATCGTTGCCCGTATGTTCTTTCAACTGCCAGCGCATTTCTTCGCTGATCACGCTCTGAAATTTCGCCACCATATCCGGATACGGATGCGGCCCCACCACACTGCCGATGATGTAATGCGTATCGTTGGGATTATTGATCCAGTCACGAATGGCTTCATTCGTTGCATCCTTTAATGTTTTGCTGCCGCTTGTTGCAGGCACCACTTTCGCACCCAGCATTTTCATACGGGCCACGTTCGGCGCCTGGCGCTCAATATCTTTTTCGCCCATGTACACAAAGCACTCCACACCTTTCAACGCACACACCGTTGCTGTTGCCACTCCATGCTGACCAGCACCTGTTTCTGCAATGATGCGCTTCTTACCCAACCGTTCGGCCAACAGAATTTGCCCAACCGTGTTGTTGATCTTATGCGCACCTGTATGACAAAGATCTTCACGCTTGAGCCAGATATTCGTTTTGAATTGCTTGCTCAACCGCTGTGCATAAAATAACGGTGTCGGACGACCGACATAATCTTTCAGCAAGCCACGAAACTCCTGCTGAAACGATGCATCGCTCATAATATCGAGGTAACGGCTTTGCAGTTCCTCCACATTGCGGTGCAGCATTTCAGGAATGTACGCCCCGCCAAACTTTCCGTAATAACCTTGCGAAGAAGGTTTTTGATATGTTGTTTCCATTTTTATGTTTTTATGTAGCCGGCAATTGTGCTACTATTTATCTTTTGTTGCGTCGCACACTTTTGCGTCCTTAATTCTATTCTTCTTTTCGAACCAACTCTAAACTTTTCAAATAATAAGTATTATAAATCGATTCAGCTACGATCAATTTCATCTGATACTGTTTCTTTATTTCTGCTGTTTTCAACCCAGCTAAACTATAATATCGGCTATAGCTTTTGTCTTTAAATACAAAAGTCACTTTGTCATAACCAATCGTGTTAATACTTTTAATCTCACAATTATAAACCTCGTAGCTATCTTGTTTACTATACTTTTCAATTATTAAGTTGACAGGAATGTTCAGAACCGCCTGAAAAATTAAAGAAAAGAACAAAACTCCCGTAATAGCTCCTACCAAATGAATAACATCCCTAAACTTCCTCTTGTAATATTCCTTGTACTTTCTCATTCGAAAGATAAACAGCCAACCTAACAAGAGAACACAAACAGAATATCTAATCCAAAACAAACCAGTCGGCAAATTCAATACTTTGCTATCCGTGAACATATATGCATAAACAAATGCCAAAAGCAAAAGATAGAACCATCTTGATTCCAGAATACGATTAAAGAAAGTATTTTTTTTTATTAGCTTGTTTGTCTTGCACTTTTCTAACTGTACTATTAATTTTAATCAAAGTGCCGTCATGCCGAGGCACGAGGCATCTCTAAAAATTCGTACCGAAACATTCAGTCAGCATCTCCATCATTCAAGCAACTTCAGAGCTCAGAGATGTCTCCTTCGTCGACATGACGGGTGGAATACGCTGTTACTCTTCAATCATCCTCCCTCTGCAAGTTCTTCTTACTTCTTAACTCCTGCCTCTTTCCACTACCTACTAACAACTACCGGCTATCGGCTTATTCAACCTCTCACTTCCTCCACAAACTGCTTCACCAGTTCCATATCCTTAATGCCCGGACTGATCTCAAACTTGCTGTTCATATCCAGTGCAAACAGGTTTTTCGCTACCGGTTCGTTGGCAAATTCTTTTACGGCTGCTGCATCCGTTGGTTCAATGCCGCCACTTAAAAAAAACGGCTTGCCGATATCCAATCCCTTCAGCATATTCCAGTCGAACTTTTTCCCTGTGCCTCCGTAACCTGCACCCATCGTATCGAACATGTACATATCGCAGGCATCAAAATAATCTTTGATCTTCCAGGCAATGTTGTCATCCTCTGCAATCCGAAACGCTTTGATGGTTTGTATATACTCACTCACCTGTTCGCAAAACCTCGGGGTTTCATCGCCATGCAACTGCACCAGGTCTAAACCAAAATTCTCTACATGATTCATGATCTCATCATACGATGCATTGACAAACACACCCACCTTGTACACTTTCAATTTTGCCCGTTTCACCTGTTCACCCGTAAGCGTACGCAACACAAACCGGGGCGATTTATGATAGAAAATCATACCGGCAAATTCAACACCCAGGTTACCCAGTTGTTGCAATTGCTCCAGTTCGGTCATGCCGCAGACTTTTATGCGCCCCCCCCGCCCCCTAAAGGGGGAGCTTGAAGCTTCACTATGATTTGTTAGGTTACTCATGTTATACCAGTTTTTAGAACTGGCAAGCATCATTTTATAAAATCGTAGTTTGCAAAACTCAAACTCTTGCCTTACCCCCTTTAGGGGATGGGGGTATTACTTCATCCCCACTTTAAACTGCAGCACTTTTGCCAGATCCTTTACACCCGGTTCTGTTTCAAATTTACTGTTGATATCAACGCCATAAAAATCGGGATGCTTGAACTTTTTGATCTGTGCAAGATCATCTACCCCGATTCCTCCGCTTAAGAAGAACGGTTTTTCAATTTTACTTTTTGCAAGAATGCTCCAGTCGAATTGCTTTCCCGTTCCACCTTTGAGCGCTGGTGCTCCTCCCCCTCCAGGGGGAGGCTGGGTGGGGGCTGTATCGAACAAATAATAATCACATGCATTGTCGTAAGGCGCTACTAATGCATCAATATCTTTCACCGATTCATCAATATGAAATACTTTGATCACTTCCACATCTTCGTTCAGGTCGCTGCAAAACTCAGGTGTTTCTTCACCATGCAATTGCACTACATCCAATCCATAATCTTCAATTGCATCCAGAATATCACTGTACGACGGATTGATAAACACACCTACTTTTTTCAAATCGAAATCGGCATTCTTGATCGCTTTCTTATCCAGCTTGCCTTCTACATAGCGTGGCGAATCGGGCACAAAAATGAATCCTGCGAAATCAATGTCTAATCCGTCTAACTGCTGTACCTGTTTGGCTGTGGTGATGCCACATACTTTTATGTTCATTTCTTTTCTTTTAGTTGTTGTACAAATGCTGCAAACGCTTTACCGGGGTTTTCTTCTTTCATAAAATTCTCACCAATTAAAAATCCCCTGAAACCGTTCGCTTTGAACAGTTGAATATTTTCAACTGAACTGATGCCGCTTTCTGCAACTTTTATCTTCGTATCGGGAATCTGTCTGGCCATCCGCAGACTCCGTTCGATATCCACTTCAAATGTTTTCAGGTTGCGGTTGTTGATACCCACGATTTCCGTTTCCTCGCAAATATGCTGCAACTCTTCTTCATCGTGCAGTTCCAGCAACACTTCCAGTCCCAGCTTTTTTGCATAAGCTGCGAGTCGCTTTACTTCCTCTTTGGTTAAGCAGGCAGCGATGAGCAAAATTACATCAGCGCCCATTGCCTTTGCTTCTTCTATTTGGTATTCATCCACCATAAAATCTTTACGGAGGATAGGGATGTTGTTGATTCTAGCATTGACGAGATCGTTGGTGCTGCCGCCAAAGAACTGTTCATCCGTCAATACACTTAAACAGGATGCGCCGTTACTTGTGTAGGCACTTGTTACTTCCATCACATCAGCTTTGCCATTGATGACACCTTTTGATGGTGATTGCCGTTTGAATTCTGCAATAATGCCGGTCTTTGTATCATCGAGCAAAAACTGTTTCAACGAAAGTGTTGGCCTGCTGTACAACGGTTGTTGCTGCAACACTTCCACCGGCGTTTCCTTCTTCCTCTCTTCCACTTCAATTCGTTTTTGTACAATGATTCTATCTAAAATATTCATGTTTCTAGTCTTAGTGATCCTTTGTGTTGTTCTTAGTGCCCTTCGTGCTATTGTTTTGCTGCACAAAGATCACGAAGGATTGCACAGAGAACACAAGGTTTAGTTATTCAGTTCAATTAATTTCTTCAAACAATTATTTGCCCGTCCGCTTTCCAGACTTTCAACAGCTGCTCCAAACGCATCATCGTAATTTGCATAAGCACCTGTGCAATATAAGCCCATGGCTGCATTAGCCATCACCACAGCATTCTGTGCCCATGTTCCTTCGCCGCTTAAAATTTTGGTGAAGATCTTTGCAGCTTCGTCCACAGTGTTACCACCATGAATATCGCTTTGCTGCACCATGCGTTTACCTAATTGCTCAGGCGTCATTACAAATTCGCCTTTATTAGTAATGACCTTGGTATCGTTGGTCAATGAAATTTCATCATAACCATCCAGGCTGTGAATGATTGTAAACGCACCACCCGTTTGCTGCAACAAATAATTATACACACGTGCCATCTCCAGGTTGTACACACCCACCAATTGATAAGCAGGTTTTGCAGGATTCACCATTGGACCAAGCATGTTAAAGAAAGTACGCATACCCAAATTCTTACGGATAGGGCCAACTGTTTTTAATGCCGGGTGAAACATGGGTGCATGCATGAAGCAGATATTGGCTTCTTCCACCTCACGTTTCAACTGATCAACATTGTTCTTGAACTTATAACCCAACTGCTCCATTACATTACTTGCACCACTGATGGTTGATGCACCGTAGTTACCATGCTTGGCTACTTTTTGTCCGGCACCTGCCACAATAAAACAGGCAAGTGTAGAAATGTTGAAGGTGTTTTTTCCATCACCACCTGTACCAACAATATCCAATACGGCATGTCCATTCAAATCAACCGGCACACACAATTCAAGCAATGCATCACGAAAGCCCTGCAGTTCTTCAATAGTAATGCTGCGCATCAAATACACCGTCATAAAAGCAGTGATCTCATGTTCATTGTACATGGCTTTACCAATGTTGAGTAAGGCTTCCTTCGCCTGCGCTCTCGACAAGCTTTTATGTTCGAATAATAACTGAAGTATTTTTTTCATTTTCAAATTTTCAAATTCACTCATTTGCAAATTACCCCTTCAACCAGTTGCGAAGAATGTCTTCTCCTTTTGGCGTCAACACACTTTCCGGATGAAACTGCACACCCTGCACATCGTATGTTTTGTGCTGTAACGCCATGATCATTCCTGTTTCATCTTCGGCAGTAATTTCCAACTCAGCAGGAAACCCTTCTCTATTCACCACCCAGCTATGATAACGACCAACTTCTATTTCATCGGGCAGACCGTCGAACAAGCGGCTTCGTACTTCGTACTTCGTACCTCCTACTTTGATCGGCGTAGCTACTCCATGAAACACGGTTGACAAATTCGTCAACGTTCCGCCAAATGCTTCACCAATCGCCTGGTGGCCTAAGCACACCCCGAGAATTGATTTTGCTGCCGCATATTCTTTGATCAACGGCAACAGCAATCCTGCTTCTTCCGGAATACCCGGACCCGGCGATAAAATAATTTTATCGTACGCCTTTATATTTTCTAAAGGAATCTGATCGTTGCGGTACACATCCACTTTTGCATGCGTGATCTTTTCAACCAGATGAACAAGATTGTACGTAAACGAATCGTAATTATCGAAGACTAATATCCTCGGCCCCTTCCCGACCTTCCCCAAAGGGGAAGGAGAAAAAACATCTTTATTATTATCGGTCATTTTAAAATTTTAGGGTTTTAAAGTCCCTCCTTCGGAGGGATTTAGGGAGGCTGCAAACTCAATTGCCTTTTTCAACGCTCCTAACTTATTATTTACTTCCTGCAATTCACTCTCCGGTTTACTTGCAGCTACTACGCCGGCTCCCGCCTGGTAGAACAAGGTATTTTGCTTACTTAAAAATGTGCGGATCATGATAGCATGATTACAACTCCCATCAAAGCCCATGAAACCGATGCCACCACCATAATAACTACGTGCTGTTGTTTCATACGCATCAATCAGATGCATGGCTTTGATCTTTGGTGCACCGCTCAATGTACCTGCCGGAAATGTTTTCGCCAGTAATTCAAACGGATTTGAATCGGGACGAACCTTTGCAATCACTTCACTCACCAAATGAATTACATGACTGTAGTATTGCACTTGCCTGTAATGCGCTACACGTACATCATCACACACACGACTAAGATCGTTGCGTGCCAAATCAACCAACATTACATGCTCAGCATTTTCTTTGGCATCTTCCAGCAAACGGGCTGCTTCACGTTGATCAATTTCATCATCACCTGTACGCTTGAATGTTCCGGCAATGGGATGCACCACTGCTTTACCATTGTTAATGATGATCTGCGATTCAGGTGATGAACCCATCAATTTATAATCGCCATAATCAAAGAAGAATAAATAAGGAGAAGGATTGATGCTGCGCAATGCACGGTACACATTGAACTCATCGCCATGGAACGACTGCTGAAATCTTCTGCTCAACACGATCTGAAACACATCGCCACGCATACAACTTGCAATCCCTTTCTTCACCATCTCCATGTACGCCTCGCTTGTAATGTTCGACGTTTCTTCACCTTTCACTTCAAACGGATACACCGGCACATCTTTACTGCGAATCAAACTCTCCACAACGGCTACTTCGCTTTCAATGCCTTTGATATGGTTTTCGCAAATAAACAATTCATCTTTATGATGATTGATTGCAATCACATATTGATACAAGCGGTAACGCATCAACGGTATAGCTGTTGCTTCCACTTTTGCATCGCTCAATTTTACAGCATCAAAAAACTGAACCGCATCATAGGTTGTATAACCGTACAATCCTTGCGCAAACTTTGCTTCTTTGCAATCGCCGTTTGCTTCAAAGCGATTCATAAAATCAAACAACTGCTGAGGCACTTCCGATGGTTGCTTAATAGCAATGCGCTCGGGCTTTTGTCCGGGCAGTTTAAACTCAATGCTGGTTTTAGAGCTGATCTCCATCCCGGCAATGGCGTTAATGCCAATAAACGACCAACTGTTTTCTGCAGCATGATGATCAGTACTCTCCAGCAGCACGGTATCTCTAAACCGGTCACGCAAGCGCAGGTAAATGCCCACCGGTGTGTACACATCGGCCAGCATTTTCTTACAAGTGGTTTCTATGTTAATTTTTTTCATTGTCATTTTTTGTTCCGTGCTTCTTCAATACTATTCATCTGCATTGGCGTCGCACTCTTGTACAGATATTCGCTATTCAGCTCTCTTTGTTTTTTCCTCCGATTTGGTGTTTGACGTCTTTGACGTCCTGACACCACAGGAATAAAAAAGCCCCGACAAAATCGGGGCTTCTGAAATATGATTGCACTACAATAGCAACAGCATTACAGCCCCTTTAGAGTTGTATGCCACCACCACTGAGTATGTACCATTGTTTTGTTCATTGCTGTGCAAATATGTTGAAGGATAACGGAACTGCAAAATTTTTTTTAACGCTTTCTGTTTCCTGAAAAACGAACGAATGTTTAACTTGCTGCTGATTGAGACAGTTTTACAACGATCATCTTTAAAAAACATCGTATGAAACGATTTGCTTTGCTTACAGTTGCTGCATTTACTGCAGTTTTATTTTCTTCCTTTTCCCTGCTTCAGGACGAAGCGGATGCGATTGTGGGTGTCTGGAAAAACGGAGAAGGAACGGGTATGATCCGTATTTATAAGAATGGCGATAAATACCAAGGGAAAATTGTGTGGCTCAAAGAGCCCAATGATCCTGATACCGGAAAGCCAAAACTGGACAAAAACCATCCCGATGAAGCAGTGCGTACCCGACCGGTGCTTGGGCTCATCAACACCTGGGGATTTGAATACAAAGGGAAAAAAGTGTGGGACGATGGAAAAATTTATGATCCCAAAAACGGTAACACTTACGATTGCACCATGAAACTGAAAGATCAGAATAGTCTTGAAGTGAGGGGCTATATAGGAGTTGCAGTAATAGGACGAACCGATGTTTGGACACGGCAAGTTTCGAAATAACTAAAAATCCCCGCACTTGGCGGGGATTTTTAGTTATGGACTCACAAAGTTGAGGCTCACGTTAAAGTAAAATGGATTTGTCAACTGGCTTCTGAAAAATAACTGGTTGTCTTTTCGTGCATCGTATTCATTCATTACATCAAAGCGCCAGTTATACCGCAACCCTGCCTGTGCACTGAGCCAGAGAAATCCTTTGAGTCGTTTATCCCACTGTATTCTCGGTTTTAATTCGCCACGCTGTATAAACACCTCTCCATTCGGGCTGGGTGTACGCATCCAGTATTGATTGCCTTCCAGCTCGTACCCCAGTTGCAAAATATTGGATGTTGAAAAGTTGTAACGTAAATGACCACGTGCAGGCAATAACAACTCCATTCCCCATGCATGGTTAAAGGTTTTATTCCATAAAAGTATTGGAACAACAATAGCTTGTCCGGCACGATAGGTTCTGGAAACACCAATACCAAACATATTACTTTCTGATTTTTTCCAGCCGTAGATAGCAGCACCGCTATAGGTAATGGCTTTGTTATTTACTTCTTTCAAATTTTCAAACACACCGTTTACATCGGCACTTGCCTGAAAAATGAGAAAGTTTTTTTCGTTCAGCGGTTTGAATATAGTCGTATTCAAACCAGCTGTATGCATCCCATTGCTTTCCAGTTCATTAATAAACGAGTTTGTTGTGAGTGCCTTAAACTGATAGGCACTCTGCCAGTAATTAGCCCCCATTTGCCAGATTACTTTATTGGTTGATACAACGGGAATATTTACCTGCGCCCGTAACCCTGCCAAACGGTTGGCACGGAATGTTTGAGGTCCAAGAAATGTTGGATACATAGGAACCTCAGGCATATTAAACCCACCGTGATACTCGTATCCAATACTTACAATCCTGTTGGGGGTTTGATTCAAAACTTTTTGGGTAGCATACCGTTTTACTCCGGCAGCATCACCAAAAGCACTATAGTCAATATTATCCTCTGCAGAACTGGTATCGGTTACCTGTGCAATCGAAAACCGGCAAATGAAAAGCAGGGCAAGCAGCAACGTTTGTTTCATATAGATAAAATAAATTCAGAAATACAAATATAACTCGGTGGAGCAACACGGTTTACAACCATACTACTTTCTCGGGCTGCTCCAATGCATATCGTTTGATCATGTTGCGAACAAAATCATACTCCGGGTATTCCTGCAATTGATTCCGCAATTCATCTTTTGCAGTAAAATGAAATTCCGGCGGCACATACCCCATTCCATAAAAGCGGCCGCTTTCCATTAAGATACAACTATCCTGTTGATTAAAATAAGATCGCTCCCGAATTGCAAAGCTGGGCAACTCCTGTGTGAGCTGTGCAATTGCGTTTTGCACACGTTCGTTGTAATCCGTCACTTCTTCGGCTCCGGTGCATGCGCCTTTGCATCCATCAGCACTGCATAAAGGATCAGTGGAACGATCGATAAAACAAAGTTTGTTACATAAGCCAAACTCTTTCACTAAACGTTTCAACTCTGTGATGCCTTCGTGTTTGCTGTAAAACAAATGAACGGCAGAAAGATGCTTGTGTTTGCGATCTACTGCCAACCGCATGTAGCCTTTCCCATCTTCAAACAAGTACAACCCGTAACTCGCCTCATATCCTTTAATGGCACGGTTGTATTTGGGCCAGAGTCGTTTTATTTCAATCGTCTCCAGTACAGATGCCATTAATTCAGTACCACATTGCTGGTACGAAATGCGGTGAATATTTCGCTGAAATTCCTGCCGTTGTTTGCTGGGTTTGTTATTGGAGAAATGACTGGTTACCCGTTTCTTCAGCTGCACTGCTTTACCTACATAAACGATCTTGTCTTTTGCATCATGAAAATAATACACACCAGGTGTAAGCGGCAACTGATCAATATCTTCCTTATTGAGATGCAATGGCAGATACTGTTCTTTCGACTGCTTGCCCAGCATGGTATGCAGATGATTATTCACATCCTTCTTTCGCAACAATTCCAGCAATTGTACCGTAGCTTTTGCATCACCGGCAGCACGGTGCCGGTTGTACAACGGAATTTCAAAATGCCGGCATAAATTACCAAGACTGTATGATGCAAGTTTTGGAAAGATTTTTCGTGCATATCGGACAGTACATAATTTTTTACAGTTCAGATTGTATCCCAGCGATTGTAACTGATGATTGATGAATGAATAATCGAAGTTGACGTTGTGGGCTACAAACACTTTGCCCTGGAACATTTCTGCAAGGCGGGGCGCAATTTCTTCGAACGAGGGCGCCAGTTGCACCATTTCATCTGTGATGCCGGTAAGCGACTGTACAAAGCGGGGAATCGACTGATGCGGATTGACGAGGGTTTCAAAACTATCCACAACTTGTTGACCATCATAAATATATACAGCTATTTCGGTAATTCCATTTGAAGCCGCATACCCACCGGTTGTCTCAATATCAGTAATGGCGTAAAGCATATTCACGTAAAAAACACTGTGAGCAAATTAAAATAAAAGGGGCAGATTCTTTGCAAGCTGCTAAAACTAAAGTAAATTCGTATAAGATTTACCTCTACCACTCCTGTAAGAACTCAACAGACCATTAGAATTCCGTATTACCTGTGAAGTAATTTGTAACCTTCTAAACTTAAAAGTTATGGCATCAAATTCATCACAAATGAGTGACACAGTGAAAACTACAATTTTTGTAATTGTTTTTTTTGCAGCGATTGCATTGATTACCTTATTAATGTTCAGTTAATCAACTGCCTATGATAAGAAATTTACGCAACTGCTGTTCGTAAGAACAGCGTAGTAACTTATTCTCAATTTTTTAAAGCTCCGGAAACGGAGCTTTTTCTTTCTACAGCTTTGCTACCAAAGGATTCATTCAGCCAATGCGCCTCGCTTTCCTTAACTTTGCACACCAAAAAACGATACATCCGGCATGGAACTGAGCAAGAATTTTGAATACAAAGCATCTGAAGAAAAATGGTACAGTTACTGGAACAGTCAGAAGTATTTTAACAGCACGCCTGACGAGCGTGAGCCGTACACCATCGTGATTCCTCCGCCCAACGTAACGGGCGTATTGCACATGGGCCATTGCCTCAACAACACCATTCAGGATGTATTAGTACGCCGTGCACGCATGCAGGGTAAAAACGCCTGCTGGGTGCCTGGCACAGACCATGCTTCCATTGCTACCGAAGCAAAGGTTGTACAAATGCTCCGTGAAAAAGGAATTCAGAAAGCATCGCTGAGTCGGGACGAGTTTTTGAAATATGCCTGGGAATGGAAAGAAAAATATGGTGGCATCATTTTACAGCAGTTGAAAAAAATGGGCTGCAGTCTCGATTGGGACCGTACCAGTTTTACCATGGACCCCGACTACTACCAGTCAGTGATCAATGTGTTTGTTGATTTATACAACAAAGGTTACCTCTACCGTGGTAAGCGCATGATCAACTGGGATGTGAAAGCAAAAACGGCTTTGAGCGATGAAGAAGTAATCCGTAAAGAAACACAGCAAAAACTCTATCATCTCCGTTATAAAATCGATGGACTGGATGAGCATATCATCATTGCAACTGTTCGCCCGGAAACCATCATGGGCGATACAGCGATTTGTGTGCATCCCAAAGATGAACGCTACACGCACCTGCATGGCAAGTTTGCGTTTGTGCCATTGGTTAACCGCCGCATCCCCATCATTACCGACGATTATGTAACGATGGAGTTCGGAACAGGTGCATTGAAAGTAACTCCTGCACACGACATGAACGATTACCAGCTGGGCCAAAAGCACAACCTGGAAGTGGTTGATATTTTCAATGAAGATGGTACCCTCAATGCAGATGCGCAGATACTGATCGGTGAAGATCGTTTTGAAGCAAGAAAGAAAATTATACCAATGCTGGAAGAAGCCGGCAGTTTGGTTAAAACAGAAGATTATACCAGCGAAGTTGGCTATAGTGAACGTACAGATGTAGTTGTTGAACCCCGCCTGAGTTTGCAATGGTGGGTAGACATGAAAAAGATATCAGGCCCGGCATTGGATGTGGTGATGAATGATGACGTGAAGTTCTACCCTGCAAAATTTAAGAACCTCTATCGCCACTGGATGGAGAACATAAAGGATTGGTGTATCAGTCGGCAGTTGTGGTGGGGTCATCGTATCCCTGCGTGGTACGATGCAGACGGCAATTATGTTGTAGCAACTTCACACGAAGAAGCATTGCAGCAATACGAAACGAAGTTTAGCAAAACCGTCGCTCAACTTTCGCAAGATGAAGATTGCCTCGATACCTGGTTCTCTTCCTGGCTCTGGCCGTTTGAAGTGTTTAAAGGTTACAGCAATCCGGGTAATGCCGATGTGCAGTATTACTATCCTACCAACACACTGGTAACAGCCCCTGAAATTATTTTCTTCTGGGTGGCACGCATGATCATGGCGGGTATGGAATACAAGCAGGAGATTCCGTTTAAAGAAGTGTACTTCACGGGTATTGTGCGTGATAAGCAAGGTCGTAAGATGAGTAAGAGCCTGGGTAACTCGCCCGACTTACTGGAGCTGATTGATAAATACGGTGCAGATGCCTGTCGCTTTGGTATCCTCATCTCCTCACCTGCAGGTAACGATCTGTTGTGGGATGAAAGCAGCAACGAGCAAGGCCGCAATTTCAATAACAAATTGTGGAATGCGTTGAAGCTGGTGAAGATGTGGGAGGCAAGGACCATAGACCACGGACCACAGACCACGGATGAAAACAGCTTTGCTGTAGAATGGTTTGGCAACAGGTTGAATGAAGCGAAAGCAGAAATCGATCAGTTGTTTAAAGAATTCCGTTTGAGTGAAGCACTGAAAACGATCTATTCCCTTATTTGGGATGATTTCTGCAGCTGGTATCTGGAATGGGTGAAGCCCGGCTTTGGACAACCCATTGATGCAACAGTGTATGCCAAAACGGTTTCTTACTTCGAAGAGTTGATGCAAATGCTGCATCCGTTTATGCCGTTTATCACCGAAGAAATTTATCACGCACTCAAAGAACGAGCAGCGGGTGATGATATTACGATTAAGCAATTGGCTGCTGCCGGCAACACGAATGCCGAAGTATTGCAGCTGGCTGTGCAGTTAAAAGAAATCATCACAGCTTTACGTGATGTGCGTGTGAAAAATCAGATCAAGCCAAAGGAAAGTATTAAGCTTTCGGTTGAAACGGCAAATGACGCTCCCTACAATCGCATCGGCGCTATCCTTCAAAAACAGGTGAATGCAGAAAGCATCAGCATTGTAAGAGAAGCTGTGGCAGGAACTATTTCAACCGTTGTGCAAAAAGACAAGTTCTACATTGCAACTGAACAGGCCATTGATACATCTTCACAAAAAGAACAATTAGAAAAAGATCTTGATTACCTCAAAGGTTTTCTTCTTTCAGTTGAAAAGAAACTCAGCAACGAACGGTTTGTACAAAATGCTAAGCCAGAGGTGGTAGAGGTTGAACGAAAGAAAAAAGCTGATGCTGAAGCCAAGATCAAAGCAATTGAAGAAAGTTTAGCAGCGCTTTAACCTCCTCCGCTAAATTGGAGGGCAATAGATAAAAGTAATACAACGTTATTACACAAATCATTTGATGCATGTTGTTGAAAAAACCAGTCCGCTTGCTTTTGTTACTCCTCGCCGTTGTACTTACAACAACTGTGAGTGCGCAGGAGAAACCCAAGCCAACGTTAAAACCTCCCCCACTACAAAGTTTTTGGGGCAAAACAAAAGGTGGTGACTTGCCGCTAGACATGGTGTTAACAACCATCGATTCAGCGATATGGGTGATTGACGATAAAAAAACACGTTACCACATTTCACGCTTCATTGTTGTACACCGCAGCAAGGATAAGTATGAAGATGAAAAAACAGGCGAGATAAAATCAAGATACAATTCATCGGCTGATAACGTTCGTAACTCTCCGTTCCTTTCTGCTATCTGGCAAAAAAATCTCTATGAGATCATCAAGAAAGAAGATGAAATTCTGATCACCGACATTATCGTGAAAGATAAATGGGGGTATTATTATACTGCTCCTGATATTAAAATAAAAGTACAGTAATAGACAGATTCAATTGTATGCGGCTTTTGCAAATCATTAGTGACAATGCGTAACAGTTTAAAAACTGTTACGCATTTTTATAATGTACCGTACTCAATCCCCGTAAACGCTCAGCTGCCCATTCGGCCGTAATATCCCGTTGCGGATTAGCCAGCATCTCATACCCTACCATAAATTTCTTTACCGTTGCACTGCGTAACAGTGGCGGATAAAAATGCATGTGAAAATGCCATTCCGGATGTTCACCATCATTTACCGGCGCCTGGTGCATTCCGGCACTGTAAGGAAACGATATATTGAAGAGGTTATCGTATTTTGCAGTCAGTTGTTTTAGTATTTCTGCAAACGCTGTTTCTTCCTCCGCAGTAAACTGCAGAATGGTTTGGATGTGACGTTTACTGATGATCATTGTTTCAAATGGCCACACAGCCCAGTAAGGAACCAGAGCAACGAAATGCGCATTCTCCAATACAATTCGTTCCTGCTGCTGCAGCTCCAGTTCAACATACGCACTCAACAAACTTTTTCCATTTTCAGCATAGTATTTTTTTTGCTGAGCGGTTTCTTTGCTCAGCTCTAACGGCAAAGATGAGGAAGCCCATATTTGTCCGTGCGGATGAGGATTGCTGCAACCCATCACATCGCCTTTGTTTTCGAAGATCTGTATGTAGCGTATCTGTTCGTTTTGCGATAACTCGGTAAATTCTTTTTTCCAGAGATGAATCAGTTTTACAATCGCCGCCTCTTCCATCAAAGGAAGTGTAAGACGATGATCGGGAGAAAAACAAATCACTTTGCAGATACCTGTTTCACTTTTACTGATGAGTAACCCGTTGATATCATCTCCACCTGCCGGTGTATCGGGCAGCAGTGCAGAAAAATCGTTGATAAATGCATAGGCATCTTCGTACTGCGGGTTCAAACTTCCATCTGAGCGTTTATTGCCGGGACAGAGATAACAGGCAGGATCGTACGAAGGACGATCATCAGCAGGCAATGTTTCAACTTTACCTTGCCAGGGACGTTTCATACGATGGGGCGATACCAATACCCAATCGCCTGTAAGAATGTTTAAACGTGTATGCGAATGTTCTCTTTTATCAAACATGATCAAATAATTTCTGTTCCGTTTTCAATGGAAGCGATGTAATAATCCAGTTCTAAATTCATAGCCGCCTGATATGCCGGTTTAATTTCTGCAACCAAGTGCTCAATGGCCGACTCCTGTACTAGATTGATGGTACAGCCGCCAAATCCACCACCCATCATCCGTGCACCAATTACTTCCGGACGGTTCCGTACAAAATCAACCAGGAAATCAAGTTCTTTGCAACTCACATCATACATTTTGCTCAGGCCATCATGTGTAGCAAACATTTTTTTACCGAGAGCTGCAATATTGCCCTGCTGCAAATCGGCACAACCTGTTAGCAATCGCTCAATTTCTTCTACCACAAATCTGCTGCGGCGATCGATCAATTCACTTTTTGGTAATACCAACTCATCCAGCATTGCTGTATTTGCGTTTCGTAACGAAGTTACTTCTGCATGTTTTTCTGCAATCCAGTTAACAGCCTGTGTACATTCATTGCGGCGGGTATTGTATTCAGATGAAGCCAGTGAATGTTTTACGTTTGTATTCAGCAGCAGAATTTTAATACCATCCAGTTTAAATGGCACATATTCATATTGGAACGAACGGCAATCCAATTTAATTACATGATCTTTTTTGCCCATCATCGATGCAAACTGATCCATGATGCCACACATTACACCCGCATATTCATGCTCGGCTTTTTGTGCCATCTTTACCATACTCACACGGTCGATATTTGTTTGCAGTAATTCATTCAATGCAAATACCATTGCACATTCCACCGCAGCAGATGATGACAACCCCGCCCCCATTGGAACATTACTGGTGAGCAGCGCATTGAAACCCGGCAGTGCAATACCCCGTTTTAAAAACTGAGCGGCAGCACCCGTCATATAATTGGGCCAGCTGATATCTGTTACCGGTTTGAGATCAGGTACAGCGATCGAAAATGTTTCATTGAGATCAAGTGCTTTCAAATGAATCTGATCATCGCTGCGCAACGATATGGCTACGTATGCATACTTATCAATTGCTGCCGGCAATACAAATCCTTCATTGTAATCAGTATGCTCACCAATAATGTTTACACGCCCTGGTGAACGAACAATCAAAGGTTCATGTTCGCTTCCAAATGCAGCTTGAAACGCAGTTGTGAGTTGTGATTTTACTAAATCAGCATTATCCGAAGCAAGTTGTATCGTTTGATTGGTCATAAAGTCTGTTTGTTAATTTGAGCCGAAAGTTACAGTACTTCATTTAGTTTATTTACAACAACAGGGTTTAAATTAAACCCTGTTGTAGTAAATAGTATTCAGTTATCTGTTACGTTAGTAAGATGATTCAACAAGTCCTAATTAATGTCAGTTTGTTTATGCGTCTTGCTAACTTTTATTTTACTGCCAAACGGGGTTCTGCACCAAGTTTGAATTTACATTCAATTCACCAAGAGGTATTGGGAATACTTCCGATTTACCGGGTAAATAAATGGGGGTATAACCGGTAACATTATCTGCTCTGGCTCTGTTATATGAATTTTGTACATCACCCCAACGTTTCAGATCAAGATAGCGTAATCCTTCAAAGGCCAGTTCAACACGACGTTCATGCCTAACTACATCCCGTAAGGCAGACTGTGATAAAGATGCACCTTCTACTGATTCAACAGTTGGCATACTTACTCTTTGCCTTACCTGATTCACTAATCCGTACACTTCAGTTAATTGATTCAACTCTACTAATGCTTCAGCACGCATCAATAATACATCGGCATAACGTATAACAATAAAATCCTGACCACCTGGATTAAACGCTCCTATTCCTGCTGCAGACACAGAAGCATTTCTGATGTATTTCTTCAATCCGTAGGTAGTAGGCGTAGTTGCGAAAGCTCTGTTGAGATCGGTTAAGAAAATATCACCTCTAAAATAAACTGAAGCCGTTAAACGTGGATCACGGTTATTTTTTTGCGGAGCATTATTAGCCGCTGTTCCGGGTGTGTACAATGGAGATTGTGTAATAGGTTTACCATCGGTGCAATAGTAATCTTTCACCAAATTGGGCATTGGCAATTTATCAATAGCCGGATTACCATTAAATGTTGCAGAGAATGTTTCTCCGTTATTAGACACATCCTGGTTAAATCTTACAGAAAAAAGAATTTCTTTTGATAATTCACCTTGTTCAGTAAACAACTGTGCATAACTTGTATTCAGTGTATAGCCTAAGGTGAGCAATGTAGATGTAACATCTACCACACCCTGATAGTCTTTGTTATACAAATAAACTCTGGCAAGTAAACCTAATGCTGCTCCTTTAGTGGCATATCCGTATTGTGCTGCAGGATAAGAAACCGGCAACTTATTAATGGCTTCTTTTAAATCGGCAATAATTTGTGCAGTTACTTCCTGGTAGGTATTTTTAGGCACGTACGCCTCTTCAATGGTTTGCACTTTTGTAATTAACGGAACATCTTCGAAGTAAGCAGCCAGGTTAAAGTAAAACAACGCACGCAGAAACAACGCCTGACCAAACAAAGCGTCTTTTTTATCCTGCGTAATAAGCGTAGTAGACATATTCTGAATATTCTCGATAGCAGCATTAGCCCTGCCAATACCTTTGTACGATGAGCTCCAGATGCCACTAAACATTGCATTGGAAGGTGTAATGATTCCAATCATGAAATCGCCGGGGCCTTCCCATTTGTAGTTGTTATATAAATTATCACCAAAACAATCGAACATGGTGAGGCTGGCTGTAGCATTCAGACTCCCGCTATAAAGTGGTCTGTCTTGCAAGGCATCATAAATACCATTTACAGCAAGTTGGGCATCCTGTTCCGATTTCCAGAAATTATCTCTGGCAATTTGTGTAAGCGATTCTCTTTCTGTAAAATCTTTATTGCATCCAAAGAAAGAGAGTGTTATAAGTAACCCGAATATTTTTTTCATACAAAAGTTTTTATATGGTTTGTTACCGATCAATTTGAGTACAAACTGGCATTTCTAATTTAGAATTTTACATTGAGGCCAAACGTATACACTTTGTACAGTGGTACATTTTGATCTGTATTTCTGCCTCTGGCTCTTTCAGGATCAAAGTTTTCCAGCTTTGTAAAAGTTAACAGATTTTGTCCGCCAACGAATAAACGCAACTTCGATAAACCGATTCGTTTTATTAACGATTCAGGAATTGAGTAACCGATTTCCAGATTTCTCATTCTGAGAAATGAAGCATCCTGAATATAAAACGAAGAGATGATTGCATTGCTGTATCCACCTAACCTTGGTAATTTAGCTGAAGGGTTTGTTGGTGTCCAACGATCGAGCCAATACGTTAAAACGTTGTTCCTGTCTCCTTCAAATGGTAATTGGCCGTTATCATAAAGAATTCGATCTACATTCCCAATTCCTTCAAACAGGATATTCATATCAAATCCTTTATAATTCAATGTTGCATTGAAATTATAGATCCATGAAGGATATGGATTGCCGATAATTGTTCGGTCATGATCGTTTACAAGCCCATCGGGTTTCCCATCAGGCCCTGATAAATCAGCATATCGAATATCACCGGGTTTTGTAAGTGCAGGGTTATTAAATTGTCTTGGTGCATTGGCAACCTCATCATCCGATTGGAATATGCCAATTGCCTGGTATCCAAAATATGCATTGTATGGAACTCCAATTCTGATAATGCTCACTCCACTGATACTTTCCAAACCACGCTCTCCTAAACCGGTTACTTTATTATCAGCAAACTTACTGATGCTTCCCCCAATACTGTAATTGAAACCGCCTTTCAGCTTTCCACGATAATTCACTGCAATTTCAACACCTTTATTAACCATACTGGCAGCGTTGATGGCAGAGAGATTCGTTACACCGATAGAAGATGGAATTGGAAAATTGCTGTACAACAGATCATAACTGCTACGATTAAAATAGTCAGCAGTAATTGTTAAACTGTTTCTGAATAAACCTGCATCAATACCAATATCATACTGCTCAATAGTTTCCCATTTTACATTTGGATTCGACAGAGTAGTTAATGCAGCTGCACTTACGATGCTATTTCCAAGAAAATAATCCAGGCCTACATTGTAGGTTTGGGCGTATAAATAGTTGGCGATATTATCATTACCTGTAATACCCCAGCTTGCTCGCAGCTTCAGATCAGAAATCCAGTTCACATTACTCATAAACTTCTCCTCACTGATTCTCCAGCCAGCTGACATTGACGGGAAATTTCCATATCGGTAAGCAGAACTAAACCGGGAAGAAGCATCTCTTCGTATGTTTAACTCAAAAAGATACTTTCCATCATAAATGTAATTTATTCTGGAAAATAAAGATTGTATTGCAAACTCACTTGCACCACCTGCAACATTCGGTTCAGTTACACCACCTGCATTAAATTCCTGCAAACCATCGGTAGGGAAGTTTTTTAACGAACCGGAGAACCCATCGTTGCGGCCATATTGAACTGAATGTCCTACCAGGACTGACACATCATGTTTTTCTTTAAACGTATGGGCATAGCGAAGAATATTTTCATTCAGTAACCTGTAATTGAAGGCCGTACTGTTACTTAAAACATTCAATGGATTTTGTGCAACAATTTGTCTATCCCAGTCGTACGTAGCATTGCGTGGAGTAAAGTTTGATTCCTGGCTGGTGAAAATATTAAAACTGCCGCTTGTTTCAAACGAAAGATCTTTTGTGAAATTTACATTCACACCAAAACGATTGGCAAAATTAACTTCATCGCTGCTGTAATCACCCAGTGTGCCTCTTCTGATAGCATTGGTAATTGGAAAACTGGCATTAACACCATAGAATGAACCATCAACTGTTCCAAATTCGCCATTTGCATAATAAACAGGTACAGTTGGCGCAGAACGTTGGAATTGATTGATGATACCTGTTTCGCCGGTAATTGCATCGGCACCACCGGCTGGCCCTGTAAATCTTGACCAATAAACACTCGATGTATTCGAGATTGTAAGCCAATTTTTCAGTTTTGAATTTAAGTTTAAACTTAAATTATACCGGCTCGATTGAAACTTACCTCTTACTACAGCTTCCTGATTCAAATAACCAAACGAAGCTCTGTAAGTTGTACGGTCGTTACCACCCGAAAAAGAAATGTAATGGTTCTGAATAGGTGCACGACGTAAAATTTCTCTCGCCCAATTGGTATTGGCATAACGGTCAGGATTTGATCCATCACGCATGGCCTGAATATCAGCAGGGCTGTATCTTAACGTTGTATTTGCACCGTTTCTGTTAATATCTGCTTCATTTTTTAAAGTTGCGTAATCAGGCGCATTTAAATACTGCGGCACAACAGTAACTTCCTGAAATCCGAAATAGTTATTGTACAGAACATTCATCGATCCGGCTTTTCCTTTTTTGGTGGTAACGATGATTACACCATTTGCTCCACGTGCTCCATAAATTGCACCGGCAGATGCATCTTTCAAAACAGAAATACTTTCAATATCAGAAGGAGCCAGATTATTAAAGACGTTCAGATTATCATATTGGATATTATCAATTACAACCAATGGTGCTGAAGCTCCAAACGTACCAATTCCCCGAATCACAACACTGGAAGCATCAGCTCCGGGCAAACCACTGCTTTGTGTTAACTGAACACCTGAAAACTTACCGTACATCAGCTGTCCTGAATTGGTTACAGGTTGATTTACGGATTCATCTAATTTCAGCGTTTGTGTAGCACCAGTCTGGTTTACCTTTTTCTGGGTACCATAACCAACAATTACTACGTCCTGCAGGGAAGCAACTTCCGGCTCCAAACGTATAGCTATGGCCGACGTTCCATCCCAGCTTAGAGTATACGTTTGAAAACCTATACTGCTAAATACTAGTACCGGTTTACTACCACTTACACTTAAGCTGAAAAACCCTTTTTGGTCGGTAGTGGTTCCTTTATCAGAACCTTGTTGTACAACCGATACACCAACTACAGGAGTATTATCTCCCGCATTGATAACGGTACCACTAACAGTTTTTGTTTGTGAGAATGACTGAAGGCTCATTAAAAGCAGCAAGCAAAATAAGCCAATGTGAGATAGTAAATTCTTTTTTAGCACAAGCATCGTTTCAGTTTTAGTTTGATTTAGAATTACATTGACTAAGTACGCAACTTAATTCTAGACAGCAGGTGGGTTAGCGCTTCAAAAAAGCGGTGTTTTCAGTTCAACCAAGGATTAGTGTAAACAGGGTTTAAAACAGGTGGGGGCATTCGCAGCAATTGTTAAGCGAATTGAATACAATGTTAAACATTCAGTAAGATGTTTTGTTTCGGAAAAGTATAGAAAATTGACAAAAAAATTCAAACCTTACTCTTCCTGCTTCTTTGCTACGGTAATCACCGATGGATCGTAGGCAGGATTTACAGAAGGAAAGAGTGCATTGGTTTGTTTCAACCACTTCAATAACTTCTTTTTGAGTTGTGCTGTGGTTTTTTTATTTGCAGCGGCAATATTACTTTTCTCAGCAATATCATTCACCACATCATACAACTCAACTGTTTCATCTTCGTAATGATAAATGAGTTTGTAGTTTCCTTCCCGTATAGCCGATCCGGGTTTGCCGCCTTGGTTGTTGTAATGCGGATAATGCCAGAACAGTTTCCTGTTTTGAAATGATTGTGGCTTTTTCAGCATCTGAAATACATCTTCACCATCAATACTTTTTTCTTTCCGATAGTTTTCATTTATTGCTTTGGCAATCGTTGGATACAGATCTGCTGTAGTAACAGGCAGATCAGATGTTGACCCGGCAATAATTTTTCCTTTCCAGTACATGATCATCGGCACACGAATACCGCCTTCGTACAACCAACCTTTACCGGCACGCAGCATACCATTGGTTGTTGGGCTTCCTTCTGCAGTACTTAATCCGCCATTGTCTGATGTAAAAATGATCAATGTATTTTCATCAAGATGCAGTTGCTTCAACTTATCCAGCATCCGTCCAATGTTCCAATCCATATTTTCGATCATAGCTGCATATACCGGATGATCCTGCACCAATCTTCTTCGCCATCCGTCTTCATACTTCATCCAATCTTCATCTTTTGCAAAACGATCTTTGTTTTGAATACCAAGTTGCTTCTGCTTTGCTTCATACTTTTTTATTAATGCTGCCGGTGCCTGCATTGGATTGTGCACTGCATACAAAGAATACATCAAGAAGAAAGGACTCTGCTGATTCTTCTCAATAAACGAAAGACATTCATTCGTTAAACGATCGGTTAAATATTCACCTGCCGGACCGTCGCTAATGGTGGGATTTGCATAGGGTGTAAAGAAACCACCTGTGCTGTCATTTTTTCTGGCTGTGGGACTACCTTTGCTCCAGCCGCCGATATTGGTTTGAAAGCCCTGGTATTGCGGCCAATATTTTTCCTCTTCACCTAAATGCCATTTACCGGCGAAGAATGTTTTGTAATTATTTTCCAGTGCATATTCTGCAATTGTTTTTTCTTCCAATGCCAGTTGATAAGAAGTGGGCTGTGCAATTAACTTTTCATATGTGGTGGCTTTACCATTTGCCTGCCGCCCCTTGATCCAGTCGGTAACACCTGTTTTTACAGCGTACTTTCCTGTCATCATGCTTGCCCGTGTAGGACTGCAAACAGGACATGTTGCATAGTTCTGCGTAAAACGAATGCCGTTAGATGCAAGTTGGTCAAGATTCGGCGTTTCGTAAAATGTACTTCCGTAAGAAGATAAATCGGCCCAGCCAAGATCATCTGCAAGAATGACGATCACATTCGGTTGTTGTTTATTTGTTTGAGCATTTGAAGTAATACAAACAATTACAATAATGAATATAGAGATTACTGATTTGAACATGATTTTTGCTTCCTCTTTACTTTTTTGCAACATCCTTCACACATCTGAAACCTGTATGTTCCAATCCTGTATCTGGACTGCTTTTCATTCTACGTGCAACACGGTAACCGCTGCAATAACTATCGTTACACAGAAAACTTCCGCCACGTAATACCCGTTTAGGCGTATATGGATCCTGGGGATCGAAACTTTTTTGCGGGCCTTTTGGATTAACAGTTGTGTTGTTTGCAATTGTTTGATAGTAGTTGTGATCGTACCAATCGCTGCACCATTCCCAAACATTACCGGCCATATCAAACAAACCATACCGGTTACAGTTATACGTTTTTACTGGAGCGTATTTGAAAAAACCATCACGCTGATCATTGGAGTAGGGAAACTTTCCTTCCCAGCTGTTTGTCTTTGGTGCACCAACACTTACATGTTCATTGCCCCACGGATAAATATTGTTATTCAGTCCACCACGTGCAGCATACTCCCACTCCGCTTCTGTTGGCAAACGCTTACCTGCCCATTTACAATAAGCCATGGCATCGTCCCAGCTTACATGCACTACCGGAAAATTTTCTTTGCCTTTGATACTGCTTCCCGGTCCTTCAGGATGTTTCCAATCGGCACCAGCCACCCAACTCCACCATTGCGAGTAGTTGTTGAGATCAACAGGACCATTGCTTGGTTTAAACACCAAAGATGCAGCAATCAATAAACTATCGGCAGGTTTGGGCGTACCCGGTGGTACAGTTTTTTTGATCTCTTCCCAATCGGGTTTACGTTCGGCAGTAGTAACATAACCGGTTGCATCTACAAATTGCTGAAACTGTGCATTGGTAACTTCTGTGATATCCATGAAAAATGAATCAACCGTTACTTTATGTTTTGGATATTCATCTTCCGATGCTTGTTCGTTATCGCCGCCCATTTCAAATGTGCCGCCGGGGACCAATACCATTCCTTTTAAAGAAGTATCGCCGCCAAATGCAACACCGGATGTATCACCGGCACTTCCAAATCTCGACGGAAGCTGCATACAGGAAACAAGTGAATCTTTTTCATGTTGCACCTGTTCTTTTGTGTCTTTGTTTTTACAACCATATGCCGCCGTAATAAAAACAAAGAAGATGGCAAGCCATCTCTTTGTCTTTGCATTGCTTATACAACGCAGGCAATTGTTATTTGAACGATTCTGTTTCAATACAAGTTATTTTTGTTTGATGGTATCCAGTCGCTGCTTCATTGCAGCTACACGATCCGGATAAACTTCAGCAAGATTTTTTGTTTCGCCCGGATCATCGGCTAAGTTATACAATTGCGGCTTTGGATCGTTCCCCAATTCGGTATTTGTATCCTTGTTTATTTTCACTTTCGTTGATGGCTCGATGTATTTCCAATCGCCAATAATTAATGAAAGTGTTGAATGAAGTGATTGCTCCACCAAAAACTCTCTGGAATGTTGGCTTGTATTCAGCAATACCGGTAAATGATCTTTACTGTCCGGCGCCTGTCCCTCTTCTACTTTCACACCCGCCAGAGTTGCAAGGCTGGCGTAGAGATCAACCTGGCTGAACAATGCATCGTTTACCTTACCCGGTTGAATTTTTCCTTTCCAGCTTACAATGAAGGGAACTCTTGTACCTGCTTCAAACGCACTGTACTTGCCACCACGGTAAATACCACCGGGTTTATGATTGCCTAACTTTTCTACTGCTTCATCTTTATAACCATCATCAATTACCTGCCCGTTATCGCTGGTAAAAATGATAAGTGTGTTTTCCAGCAGCCCGTTCTTTTTCAACACTTCTTCAATTTGTCCAACCGTCCAGTCTAACTGTAACAACACATCGCCTCTTGGGCCATGTCCACTTTTTCCCACAAAACGTTCATGAGCAATGCGAGGTACATGTATATCATGTGTGGAGAAATACAAAAAGAACGGATTTGATTTTTGCGTTGTAATATAATCGGTTGCTTTCTTCACCAGCATATCTGCAAAATCTTCATCTCTCCAGAGTGCAGCTGTACCGCCTTTCATATATCCTATACGACTAACGCCATTTACAATCGTCATATCATGCCCGTGCGACGGTTGCATTTTTAATAACTCCGGATTCTTTTTTCCTGTTGGTGCATTTGGATCAACCGGACCGGTATAGCTAACCGTTATCGGATCATTTTTATCGAGATTCACTACTTGCTGATTTTCTACAAACACACATGGCACACGATCACCTGTTGCAGGAATCAGGAATGAATAATTAAAGCCGATCTCTGCAGGGCCTGGAGTTATTTTTTCATTCCAGTTAATGCCTTTTGCATCTCCCAAACCCAAATGCCATTTGCCAATCACCGCCGTATTGTAGCCGGCTTTTTGCAACATGCCGGGCAATGTGGTAGTTGTAACGGGAATCAGAAGTGTGGCATCGCCTGGAGCAATCCCTGTTCCTTGTTTACGCCATGCATACTTTCCTGTTAACAATGAAAAACGTGACGGCGTACAGGTAGCCGATGTTGCATGTGCATTCGTAAACCTTACACCATTCTTTGCCAAACGATCAATGTTTGGTGTTGGTATAGCAGATGTGCCATAACAACCAACATCACCATAACCGAGATCATCGGTATAAATTAGAATGATGTTTGGTTTCGATTTGTTTCCCACTTGCGCAGAAACACAGGCACCGGTGGTAAACATCACTGCTATCAGCAGAAAAAAAACATTGACTTGCTTCATGTGATTAGTTTAAAATTGGCTCGATAATATAACTGTACGTATAATTATTCTTTGTGAGTAAATATGGAGGATGTGGATAAGCACCCCAACTGTTATCGCCTCCCACTCCACGTTGATTAAGATCGATATGCACCGACATGAATTTACGTTCATTCAAATCAGATGGGTGCTGTTGTTTTTTTGTAATACCCGGATCAAGATCTTCGGTTGTGTACGGCAATGCACTGAAACAGATCGATTGAAGTCCTGTTATTTTAATGCCATGCTTTTTCGCATCATAAAATTGCACCCAGCGTACATCTGTTTTATAGCCATTCTCCTGTGGCCGGATATAATTTTTTACAAACTGATCAGCTGCTTTTTGCTGATACAATCCAACAAACGAAGCCGAGTTACGATCACTATAGTTTTCCCAGGGACCTCTGCCATAAAACTCAACCTGCTCATACGATTTGGGTAAAGTTAAACGCATACCAAACCGTGGCATCTCCGGTAATTTATTATTCTGCATGTTGATAGATGCTGTTACTTTAACGGCTCCGTTCGTGAGCAATTGATACGAAACCGTGTAAGGAATATCCACTCCATTCATCCGGTATTCACATTCGATGAGTAACCCATCTTTTGTTTGTTCATGCACTTTTACTGTATCAAGATGAAGCAGGTTATGTGCATTCCGCCAAAATCCTAAACGTTGCGGCATCTGATTGCCAAAATCATTATCAGTTGGAGCCCGCCAGAAATATGGTTCAGGAAACGAGGTAATGAGAGACTCATTATTGATTTGATACGATTGAAGTTTTCCTGTTTTGATATTAAAACTTCCACTTACATCACCTGATTTAAACTGGACAAAATTCGCTGTTTTTGTTGTTTCCAGTTTTCCCTGCGTTATTTTATTTGCAGTAAAAAACTGTTTGCTGTTGCTGCCAAACTGTTCACGTGCCACTTCGTGCCCGGCAGGTATCAGGTCGGTTGCAGTTCGTGTTACAGCATATACATTCAACATCATTTCGCTATTCTCATCAATGGCAGGCAGGTTAAGTTTTACTTCTTTTGCTGATGAAGGTTGTAGGTTGATTGAAAATGTATCAGACTTTACCGCCACGCCATTTTTCAACAACTCCCATTTGAATTGATAACCATCAAGTGACAAAAAGCTGAAATTATTCTGCACCTGTATCACTCCGCTCTTCCAATTTTTATCTTTAAAAAGAATATCCTGGTATACTTTCTTTACTTCATAAATACCGGGATGTGGTGAACGATCGGCTGCAACCAAACCATTGGCACAAAAGTTTTCATCGTTCTGCAAATGCCCTGCACCAAAGTCGCCGCCATAGGCCCAATATACTTTTCCATTTTCATCGTTTGTTTTAAGGCCCTGATCAACCCAGTCCCAGATAAAACCACCCTGCATGTGCGGACTTGAATTGATGATATCAAAATACTGCTGGAAGTTGCCACTGCTGTTTCCCATTGCATGTGCATACTCACACATTATAAACGGTCGCTTCTTCGTGAGGTCTTTCGCATAATCTTTCATGTACTTGATGCTGGGGTACATCGGACTCACAATATCTGTATTCCACTCTTCCATTGCCTGTTCAAATAATACCGGGCGGCTTTTATCCCGTTGTTTGATCCACTGGTACGCATCATAAAAAACTTTTCCATTGCCACATTCATTTCCCATACTCCAGATGATCACAGATGCGTGGTTTTTATCACGCTCCACCATTCGTTGAATACGATCCATAATTGCCGGAGCCCATTCCGGTTGATAAGCGGGATGATTTGTGGTATCAATTTTACCCGGCAACACACCCATGCCATGTATTTCAACATTGGCTTCATCCACTACATACAATCCATACGCATCGCATAGTTTCAACCAATACGGATCATTTGGATAATGTGCTGTACGCACCGCATTGATGTTGTATTGCTTCATCAACTGAATATCTCTGAGCATTAATTCTTTGGTTGGTACATGCCCCAGCACCTCATCGTGCTCATGCCTGTTTACACCATGCACCATGATCTTTTTTCCGTTCACCAGCAATTGTGCATTTTTTATTTCTACTTTCCGGAAACCAACTTTTGCTGCGGTAGTATGAATGATCTCACCGTTTGCTTGCTGTAACGTGATGATCACATTGTACAAATGAGGCGTTTCAGCACTCCATTGCTTGGGTTGTGCAATTTTTGCTTTGAATGAAATTTGCTGCAAACTGTTGGCCGAAGCATTTACTTTTTTTGTTTGACTGTACAGGATTTTTCCCGCCATATCCTGCAATGCAACAGACAGTACTGCATCTTTGGGAATGTTGTTTTGAAACTTTCGCAATGCGATATCAGCTGCAAACAATCCATCTTTGTAATTGGCATCGAGGTCTGCCTTCAACTCAAAATCCCAAATGCTCAGTGGAGGCTGTGCATAAAGAAACACATCCCGTTCTATACCGCTCAAGCGCCAGAAATCCTGGTCCTCCAGGTAGCTGCCATCGTGCCAGCGAAATACCTGCACTGCTAACAGATTTTTTCCTTTCTGCAAATACTTTGTGATATTGAATTCAGCAGCAGTTTTTGATGCTTTGGTGATTCCCACTTTTTGTCCGTTCACATATACAAATGCACAACCGGTAATAGAACCAAAATGCAGTAACACATCATTCCCACTCCAGCTTTCCGGCACTGTAAATTCTTTTCGATATGTACCTACAGGGTTATCGCTGCCAACAAAGGGTGGGTTTTTGGGGAAGGGATAAATGATATTGGTATAGATCGGCAAACCAAACCCCTTCAACTCCCAATTGGATGGAACGGGTAATATATTCCATTTAGAATCATCGTAGGCTGTTTCAAAAAAATCGACTGGTCGCTTTGTAAAATCAGCTGCGAAAAAAAACTTCCAATTGCCGTTCAACGATTGATAAAATGAGGAGCGTTTGATATCATCCGACAATACATCTTCTTTTTTGTTGAACAACACAAAGGGCGCATGTGATGCTTCTTTATTTTCATCTACAATTGCCGGGGTTTCCCAAATGGCAGGCTGGCTCTGTGCGCTGCCAACTGAAATTTGAAGCAGGAAAATGAGTGAACAGCAAATACGTACAAGACGATGATTATTTCGACAAGCTTTCATTACAATTTATTTTCAAACCGTTGTGTAACAGTTGTACGATGGAACAACAACCGTACAATGGCATGAAATAACAGATAAATTATTATAACCACAGTACCCGTTCTTCTCAAATTAAGGGGGCAAACGTAGCAGCCGCAACCGAACATTTTCTGCAGCACAGCAGCAATACCCTATTTTTTGTATTCAGAAGGAGTAGCTCCAAACTGATCGTGAAAGCGTTTCCTGAAATATTTAATATCGTTAAACCCGGCTTCAAATGCAGCTTCCGTTACCGAATAGTTGCCACTTTCCAACAGTTTGGCTGCATAGTTCAAACGGGCTGTGCGTATAAATTCATTCCCCGACATACCTGTCACTGCTTTTAATTTGCGGTAAAACGTTGAGCGGCTCATGAACATCAGGTTGGCCAGATCGTCGTTATTAAAATTGCTGTTTGAAATATTTTCTTCCACCAGCTTCATCAGCTTCACTAAAAATTCTTCTTCAAATGTTTTGATCTCAAAATTTCCGGTACCGAGAAAAATGCGTTTGGCATAAAACTCTTTCAGCGTATTCCTTGAATTGATGAGGTTGTGGATATGCACCAGCAACAGTTGCGAGTTGAAGGGCTTGGGCAGGTACACATCGGCTCCTTCACGTATGCCTTGCACATGATGCGCCATATCCGATAAAGCCGTTAACAGTATGATCGGGATATGCGAAGTATCCTTATCCGACTTTAATTTTTTACACAATTCAATACCGTCCACCTCCGGCATCATTACATCACTTACAATGAGATCTGGAATAGTTTCCATTGCTTTTTCAATACCTTCTCTTCCGTTTGTAGCTGTTACTACTTTAAACGATGGAGATAATATTTCACTTACATACTCCAGCATGTCAGCTTCATCTTCTACCACAAGGATAATGGGCTGATCCTGCTCCTGGCTCATCTGTTCATTTTCTTCAGGCATAGTATCTGCGTTTAAATTTGTTTCTGTTAAATGATTGGTATTGTTCGAAGGTTCAGCCGAAGTGTGCAGCAATGAATCAGCAATGGACAGCGGAGGTAAACTTACTGTAAACAAACTGCCATGTGTGCCGTCGCTTTCAGCTGTTATTGATCCACCATGCAGTTCCGTTAATTCTTTTACAAACGACAGACCAATACCTGTTCCTGAAATAGTAGTGGCATCTTCTGCCCTGCCCCTGTAAAACCGGTTGAAGATGCTGTCAATTTCATTTGCCGGAATGCCTCGTCCCGTATCCTGTACACTTATTTCGCAAAACCGGTTTGCATTTTTTGTTACGCTCAAGGTAACGGAGCCGCCATTGGGTGTAAATTTAAATGCATTCGACAAAATATTAAATACAATGATCTCGAGTTTATTATGATCGAACGTAAACGAAAGATATTTTTCACTTGCATGAAAACTGTACGTAATATTTCGCCGGGTGGCCTCGTCTTTAAAAAGCAAATAGATATCATGGCAAAATGAAACAATTTCTCCATGCTGCAACGAAAGCTTCAAACTGCCGGCCTCTGCTTTCTGAAAATCGAGCAACTGGTTTACCATGCGCAGCATCCGCTTGGATTGTTTTTGAATGAGCCGCAAACTTTTTTCAACAGGCGATTCAAATTTTTTCCGTTGCAGCAAATCATCCAGCGGACCTAAAATAAGTGTAAGCGGTGTGCGGAATTCATGCGAGATGTTGGTGAACAACCGCTCCTTAAAATCGGCCAGTTTATTTTCCTGTTGCCGCTCCAGTTTGCTGAGTGTTAACTGATTTTTCAATGCTTCCTGTCGTAAGCCAAGATAACGGGTTAACCAAAGCAGAAAAATAAATACGGCAACGTAAATACTGTAAGCCCACCATGTACGCCAGGGTGGAGGTAAAATATGAATGGTTAATTCACGTGCTGTGGGGTTCCACGTTTTATCACTGTTGGTTGCTTTTACTTTTAATTTGTAGGTACCGGGTTTCAGGTTGGTAAAAGAAACCAGTCGTTTGTTGCCCGCATATACCCAGTCTTCATGAAAGCCTTCGAGTTGATACATGTATTCGTTTTTATCAGGCGCATGAAAATCAAGTGCAGCAAATTCAATTGCAAAAATATTTTCTTTGTGGTTCAGCGTGATGCTTTCTGTTTCATAAAACGGTTTCGTTAAAATGGAACTGTCTGGTGTACCGGCTCCAAATTCATACGGTGTATTGTTTACTGTTAAGTTGGTAAAATAAATGGGTGGATAAAATTGATTGATGACAATACTGTCAGGAAAAAAATAAGTTAACCCTTCCAATCCGCCGAATAAGAAACGGCCGCCGGCATCTTTGTACGATGCATTTTCGGAAAACACAACCGATTGCACACCATCACGTTTATCAAATACAGCAAAGGAATTACTGGTTGCATTAAACCGCACAATACCTTTATTAGTGGATGCCCAGATATTTCCTTTACTATCCGGAATTACAGCATGCACATAATCGCTGGGTAAACCTTCTTTGGTTGTATAACTTACAACCGATAATTTATTGCCTGCAACACCCGAAATTTTATTAAGTCCGTATTGTGTACCGGCCCAGATATTCCCGGATTTGTCTTCCGCCAATGAAAGTATCGTATTGTTGCTGAGAGAATTTTTATACTCTTCGGTTTGAATAAATAACTGGAACTGATCCGTTGACGGCTGATACAGGTGCAGTCCTTTGTAAGTGCCGATCCACAAACGCTTTTTTGAGTCAACCAATAAACAACTTACCCGTTCATTTTGCAACGTACCTTTTACACCATAAGCCGGTAGATAATTTTTAAACAGCGGTTTATTTTTTTTGTTGAAACCGGAAATGTAGCTGAGCCCGCTTTCCTGCGTACCGATCCAGATCCTGCCCGATGAATCTTTTACTATGGCGTTGATTTTTTTTCCGCTGATGGAAGTAGAATCTTTCGGCTGGGGCAGAAATACGTCGTAGGCGCCAGGCTTCATGCCATTGTTTACAATTCGTATCAAACCTTTATTTGTAGCAACCCATAAATCATTTCCATCTTGTAAAAACGAACGGCTCTCGTAAGGAAATGCTGGTTGATTATTGATCTTTATATCATCAATATAAACTTTGCTGAACGTTTTCCAATCGGCAGCATACTGGATACCGCCCCCTTTGGTTCCTAACCATAATTTATTCAATGGATCTACAAACACCGATAGCACATGCGTACTTTCGAGCAGTGAATTCGATTTGTTTTCGTAACCAATGTTGAAAAACTTTTTTTGCTTGAGATCAAATTTAAAAACACCGGTTCCATCAGTACCGATCCACAATAAACCCGAAGGATCTTCCAGAATGGTTAAGATAATCTGGTTATCGTTGGTATATAACCCAGGAATGTTTAAATGTATTTTTTCGAATGTTTCGTTATTGCTGTCAAAACGGTTTAATCCTCCACCCCAGGTACCAACCCATAATACTCCTTTTGAATCGAGCAGGATGCGATATGTATTATTGGAACTTAATGAACCTGCGTTGTTTTTTTGATGCCGGTAATTTTTAAACTGCTTTGTCAGCAGATCAAATTGCAACAAACCCTCATTCCATGTACCCAGCCACAAACAATTCCGTACTTTATCTTTTACAATGGATGTGATGTTGATATCGTTGACACCAAAACTGTACGACACATCATTCACCAGGTTTTGGTTGACATGTCGTAATCCGCTGTTAGTAGCAAGCCAGTAACCGCCTTTATCATCGGGCTGTATGTCAAATGTTTTCCATACGCTGTTGATGATATGGAACTCGCCGGTATGTTTATTGAAATATTGAAACCCCTTCCATGTACCGATCAATAATTTTTCGCTGTCGGTATCTAAAATGGAAAGAATATAATCCGCATTGAAGCCGGTTGTGTTGGGATTGCTGTTGATGTAGTTGGAGATGCGTCCGGTTTTCAGATCGTACCCACTAAGCCCGCCTGATTTTGTACCGATCCAGATATTATTTTGTTTTCCGCTTTGTAATACTTCGATTGATTGACTTAGCAGATTGTTTCCTTTTCCAAAATCGCTTTTCAGCAATTTCATTTCATACCCATCGAAACGCTGCAATCCACCTCTTGTGCCAAACCACATAAAACCATTCTTATCCTGGATGATGGAAGTAACTTCGTTATTCACCAACTCATCAGAAATACTGATAAAGGAACTGGCCTGCTGTGCAGAAGCGGCAGCCACCATCCCCATCAGAAAAAACAAGCAAGCATACTTTTTTATACAGGCACACACAGCGGTTCTGAATTAATCGTTAACTCCAACTCAATTTAGATGATTTCCATGTTAGATGAACGTTTTTCAAAGCCATTGCAGGAAAAACTATAAAAACAATAACATGGCAATAAATAAAAGCACCAGCAAAAAGTAGATCACTGCCAGCTTAATATTCAACCGCTGATTATTTTTTTCAATATTCCTGCTTTTTTGTTTTGTGAACATTGTGTTGTGCTATTTATAAGGTTACAAATGCTTATTTTGTTAAACGAAATTGTTGCAATTCTTCAGGGTTGTGTACACGTACCTTGCGGTTGTGCATCAGATCGTCGTGGATCATGAGGGTAATGCTGTCCCACATTGCGCCTTCGGTCCAAATAGGTTTCATCTTATCCTGCTCCCATAAACGCAGGCCTTGTTGCATGGCAGCAAACAGTTCCGGTTGCTGCAATTGAATATCGGTTGTTTCGCCGGGATCTTTTTCCAGATCATACAAACGTTCACCAAGCCCTTCTACACGTATCAATTTGTATTGATTGAAACGGATGGCAGCTTCTGCATCTTTCCGCCACACCAGTTGCTCATGTGGTTTTGTATTATTTCGTTGCTGCAAAAATGGAATGAGACTAACACCATCTAAACCCAATGAAGCAGTTACCGGTACACCTGCCGCTTCAAGCACAGTGGGAAAAATATCGAGTGAAGAAATGAGCTCTTTGTAATCAGTTGCGCCTTTCAACTTTTTTGGCCAGCTCAGTAAAAACGGAATCCGGTGACCGGCTTCGTATTTGTTTCCTTTAAACCCTTTGAGTGGAAGATTACTGGATTGATTATTATGTGCGCCGCCGTTATCACTCAAAAAGAAAATAAGTGTGTTATCGTACAAGCCTTGCTGCTTAAGTTCGGCTATCATTCTTCCTACGGCTCTGTCCAATGCAAATGTCATGGCTGCCAGTTTCTGGCGTGGATGACCGGCAAATTTTTTAAGATCAGCTTCGCTTGCATCCATGGGTGTGTGTACCGCATTGGGCGCCCAATACATGAAGAAAGGTTGCTGTTTGTGTTGTTTGATGTATTCCGCTGCTTTATCACCCAACACATCGGTAAGGTAACCATCGAATTTTACCTGTTGGTGATTTTCAAGCAAAGCATTTTTTGCTCCTTTACGATCGTCTTTATCCGGTTTATAAAAATAACTTCTGCCGCCGCTTAAAAAACCATAGTAGTATTGAAAGCCTTTTTGTAAGGGATGCTGCGAAGCTTCAAAACCCAAATGCCACTTACCGAATGCTGCTGTTGCATAACCCTGTTGCTGTAATAATTTCGGAATGATGGTCTGATTGGTATCCATTCCCGTGTATCCTTCCCCTTCGTTGCATTCGTAACCGAAACGTTGCTGGTACTTTCCGGTTAATAAACCTGCTCTTGACGGACTGCATACTGAGGCAGATACATGTGCATCGGTAAAACGCACCGCTGTTGAAGCGAGTTGATCGATGTTGGGTGTTTGCAGATCTTTCGATCCCATAAAACCAAAATCGGCATACCCGGCATCATCGATCAGTATCACAATAATGTTGGGCTTCGCTTCTGTTGTGTTGCTTTTTGGCTTTGCTGCAACAATAAAAACAATGATTGATACCAACGACAGTATTACAGCGGTCAAACGGATGCTGCTTTTTTTCTCATGGATTGATTGCATGTTGTTCATTCGATAGTTGCTTGTCTGTAAACGATCATGTTTCTGTTAGCAGAAATCATTGTTCGTTTACTGTTTTTTAGTGGCCGCTTTCTTTTCACGTTCATACGCTTCTTCCTGGTTCAACCCATAAAAAAGGGGGGCAACGGTTGTTGCCGCCCACTTTCGTCGTTGTTGTTCGAATCCTGAAAGCTTGTTTTTATCTTCAATATTTATTTTCTCTTCGATGTCGGTTTTCAAATTGTATAAACTGAAAACAGAATCTTTGATCACTACTTCTTTCAATCCTGATTGATGAAGCACTGCATAATTACGTGGATCGAATTGTCGCCAGAACAGATATTCATGCGGCGCACCTTGCTTGGTTCCTTTTATATAAGGAATAAGATTTACGCCATCTAACTTATTTTTCGGCATTGCTGCATTTTTAATATTTGCTGAAACGGTTGCAAAAATGTCGAGTGAGATAACCGGCAGATCGTAACGGCTTCCTGCTTTGATTTGCGCCGGCCATTGTATGGCAAACGGCACACGAATACCTCCTTCATACAACGATCCTTTGCCTGCACGAAGCGGACCGTTATCGCTGCCATTATCATTTTCAGGACCTCCGTTATCTGACAGAAAAATAACGATCGTATTCTCTGTTAAATTCAATTGCTTTAGTTTCTCTAATACAGTACCCACTCCATTATCCACTGCACTTACCATGGCCGCATAAGTTTTACGCTTCGGATTTTTGATGTGATCAAAGCGACTTAAATATTTCGGCGTTGCCTGCAAGGGAGCATGTGGTGCATTGTAAGCGAGGTAAAGAAAAAATGGCTGTTGTTTGTTTCTTTCAATAAATGAAACTGCTTCTCTGGATAATGCATCAGTTAAATACTCCGACTCTTCCACTACTTTTTCATTGCGGATGAGTTTGGTGCGATAACTCTGTCCTTCATCTTTTGCACTATCGGGATTCAGAATGGTATAATCCTCGGGCATATAGCGATGCCCTCCTCCGAGGAAACCAAAAAATTCATTGAACCCACGTTTCCACGGACGGAATTTTTCATGTACACCTAAATGCCATTTGCCAATACCCATTGTGTTATAACCGCTTTGCTGCAACAGCTCCGGCAATGTTTGTTCCGTAAGTGGCAGACCAATTGTTTCATCGAATGGACGATACAACGGATTGCGGCTGTAACCAAACCGATCCTGGTAGCGGCCGGTAATTAAACCTGCACGACTGGGCGCACACACTGCATAACTTACATAGCCATTGGTAAAAACAACTCCGTTTGCTGCAATGCGATCAATGTTAGGTGTGGGAATATCCTTGCATCCGTTAAAACTAACATCGCCGTAACCCTGATCGTCGGTAAGAATAATAATTACATTGGGTTTGCCAGTTGATGTTGCTACTGTTTGCTTTTTTATAAATGCAAACGCAACTACCAGCAGCAAAAAGCCCGATACGTATAGTCCGTTTTTTTTCATTTGTTTTTGATTCACCGTTGTTCGTTTCATTTTACTGTTCACTTATTTCAATGGCACCCATATCGGGTTGTCCTTTCACAGGGTTTCCTAAAATATCTTTCTCCACTTTTAAGCCTATGCGGATACCAATGCTGTCGTTGGGAATTGGTTGAATTGATATTCCTTTATTAACGATCAACTTTTTATTGGCTGGTGTATAGTCCTTCAACTGCAAACCACCTTTATTTCTATAACCGGGATCACCGGTAATTGGAGCTGCATCCTGTAATGGCAAATTTGCCGGCCAGTTATCTGCACGTAAAAACAAATTGTTTTTGAACACCACATTTGGTATGCCATCTGTATCAACTTCTATTTTCTTCTGATCGCCTGCAACCATTTGTGCTGCTCCTTCAAAATAAAAAATGTTATTGGCAATCAACACACCATCGGAACTGCTGCTCACGGCCACTTTCGGAATAATGTTAGCCGATACATAAATTGTATTGTTGTAGAAATAACTGTTGTATGGGCCTGCATTTTTCTTTTGATCGCCCTGGTAGCCACTCAGCCAGAAAATTTTTCCTTCCTGGAAAGCACCGTTTTGCCCTTTTACACGAAACCCATCATTGATGCTGATGTTGTAACGGTACGCACAGTTGTAATTATTACCCAGTATTTCGCAAAAGCCACCTGCATTATTTGCACTGAGGTTGTATTGCACAATTACATCGCTGCAATTATAATCAATATGCACACCCGCAGAATCGCCGGGACCATTTGCATTTTCAAAACGATTGTGTTCGATCAAAATGTTTTTGCAACTCCATGTCCATAAACCACTACCTCTGCCCCAGTTTCTGCTATCAGCTGTTGAACCTGAATGATCAATTGTGTTATGATGAATATGTCCATCGGTAACACCTGAAAACTGCATGCCCGGTCCGCCTGTTTGGTACACTTTACATTCTGTAATCTTTAATTCTTCAATACCGTTTACCCTGGCAGTAGCTTTAATACCTGTATGACTTACATTAAATACTGTTGCTTTCAACACTTTAATATCTTTCAGCTTTCCTCCTTTCGTGTTATTGATCACACGAATTCCCCAACCGTAGCTCTGTGTTCCGTTAGCTGATTTTACTTCAGCAGCTGAACGTGTAAATCCCTTTTCGTTGTAATACACATCATGCACCAGTACATCGTTCACCAGTACCTGTTCATGTGTTTCATCTTTTGTTAGTTCTACCAGAATGCCGCAACGCATTTCTGCTGCTTTTGATGTGGCAGTCCGTTGGTAAGGAGTGGTGGCGGTGATCTCAATACCACTCACCGTAATGAAAGATGAATTCTGAATGAGCAATGCATTGAGTTGATCGCCTGCATCCAACACCGGTTTTGTTTTGTTGCCTTTGTACGAATAACTGCTTACCACTACCGGATGCTGCAGCAATCCTTTTACATTTACAATGGACAACATGCCTGTAAATTTTTGCCCGGTTGCCAACAGGATCGAGTCTCCTGGTTGCAATTGTATATTGCTGAGCGGCGCAATGGTTTTCCAGCATTGTGCCGGAGTAGTGCCTTTGTTTGCATCGTTGCCCACCGTTGCATGAATGTAATAGTTGGTTGCATTAACGGTGCAATGCAGGCAAAGGAAGATCAGCAGGAAAAATATATGTTTGAATTTCATTGAATGCATGATTGAAGCGGACGGCACCTGCCATAGCTGCGAAAAAGCAAAGCATTTACCGTTAACTGTTTAAAGCTAAAACGAACAGCCTGAACAATGCGTCAACAAACTTTCAAAAAAGGGGGGTATTCAATTCAAATAAAACAAAACGTTCGTTTTACTTACCATTCATCTGTTCTGAACGATGAAGCAGGCAAAGCCTGCGTGTTGAAGAGACTGGCTTCGGCCCAGTTTTTAAACGCATAACGAACACTCACCGGATTTTTAACTGCATCGCTCCATACTGTAACAATGCCGTTCTTATCATTTTGTATCCGTGCCTGTGCGGGATGAAATACTTTGTCTTCTCCTGCTACTTCAAAATCACTTAGTGGTTTTCCAAAACTTGTTAAACCCTGTTCACAGTAATCAAAACGCAACTGCAGTTTTCCATCAGGCGTTTGCTTCATTTCCCTGTAAACTGGCCCGCTGAATGCAATGCCTTTAATGCTGTAATCATTTGCCAATGCCCAATAGGCCAATCGATTTCCCACCTGTTCTTTTTGTGCAGGATGGATCACTGTGCGTTCGCCAATATCTAACGTAACGGCCATGCCTGTATGCGGCACCGTCTGCATTGTTTTCAATTGTGCTTCACGCAAAAAAGCAGCATTTATTTTACCCGGTTCAAACGGAGCGATCTGAACAAAGTAAAAAGGAAAATCACCCTGTTGCCATTGTTTTCGCCACGATGTGATCACGGAAGAAAACAATGCATGATATTCGTTTGCATTTTCACGGTTGCCTTCACCCTGGTACCACAGCACCCCTTTGATGCTGTAACCAATGTAAGGATGCAACATGGAATTATACAGAATAGTAGGCGTTCTGTTGGGTAATGAATCGGGGAGTTGAACAGGTATTTGTTTGTTTGAAAATGCTGATAGTGTTTCCGCATCCATCCAGCTTTCAATAGTTGAAGCGCCCCATGCCGATTGAATAATACCGACCCGCACTTTTAATACCGATTGCAATTTCCTTGCGAAGTAGTAAGCAGTAGCGCTGAAATTTCCGGTAGTGGCGGGACTTGCTGTTTTCCACTCCCCTTTTACATCGTACAGCGGCGTTATGCTCGTAGCCTGTGGCGTGTTGAGAAAACGAATGTTGTCGTTCGCAAAATGTAAGATCGTTTCATTGCTGCCAATGATGGGCTGGTTGTTGTATCCTTTTACCGGCATCTCCATATTTGATTGTCCGGAACAAAACCACACTTCTCCGATCATTACATTTTTTAATGTTACTTCGTTACTTCCTTTGATCAGCAACGTGTATGGGCCACCTGCAACCGGTGTTTGTAGCTTTAGCTTCCAATACCCTTTTGCATCGGTTGTTGCAGTTGTATGATTGCCCCAACTTCCCTTCACTGTAATTTTTGTATTCGGACGATCAACACCCCAAACCGATACCAACTGCTGTTGCTGCAACACCATGTTATCACTGAACATGGCAGGCAATCGGGTTTGTGATAACAACTCAATTGTTGAAAAAATTACAAAGACTGCAGTAACAAAATATTTTATCATTTTGAATTATTCCTGATTTAATGATGATCAATTGCTTTCATCAAAAACGATGGTCTCACTTTTTTTGATAAACTTTTACATAATCAACAATGAACTGCGATGGCAATATGGTAGTTGACAAACTTCCTCCCCGGTTACCTCCCATTGCAAGATTCAACAACAGGTAATGTGGTTGATGAAACGGATTGCGTCCATCCGATTTATTGATGGTTGTTTTCAAATCAATGGTGTTGAGCAATTGACCATCAACAAAAATATTCATTTCAGTTTCGCTCCATTCCAACGTCCATAGATGAAATTGATTGGCCCATTTTTTTCCACCGAGGCTGTCTAATTTTACCGATGCACCATCCCATATTGCTTTGTAACGTTCTTTCTCTGCAAATGCATAGTTTGCCAATATCTTATCATCATAATACTCCATAATATCCACTTCACCATTGGATGGCCACTCGCCGGCAACTCCAACCGTCCAGATAGCAGGCCACAAACCTGTTTGCGCAACGATCTTTGCCCGCACTTCCAGTTTGCCACATTGGAAAGCATGTTCTTTTTCCATTACTACACTGGCTGAAGTATATTCTATCTTTTCACGTTTTGTTTTCCAGTTGGCACTTCCGGCAACATAATTCGGATTCGATTTCTGTTCTTTCTTCCCTGTAATAACAAGAAATCCATTTTTACAAACTGCATTCTCTTTTTGATACCATTGTGCTTCTTCATTACGTACGAAACCATTTTCAAATCTCCATTTGAGTGAATCAGGAGAACCATCCACTGCAAAATCATCCTGCCATACCAATTTCCATTCAGCAGTTGTTGCAGTTACTGTTATATCTTTTTTGATGAACGCCACCGAAACACACAACAAAAAAAGAAAAGCAATCCATTTCATAAAACGTACCCGGTTTGTGTAAAGCTAAAATTACTCTGTGGATCATTGTAACAGGAATTCAACAATTCAAAAAGAGGGTATTAATAAGTCAATTGACCGTTTTACAACCGTCATGCATGAGCAACACAACAAAAAACAAGTTTAATCTTAAAGCCGGTGCACGCCAGTGTCGCTGCACAATCAGGTAACTGTTTATTTACTCATCATCCGAAAAAAACAAATAGACCCTTTTAATGAGTTGAATGTCCCTGTTAAAAAAAGAGCAAGAGAATATATTTGGTTATTCAAAATTAACCAAACAAACTTGCCATGTACAATCTCTACAAACTTAAACGAGCAGCTTTATTATCAGTGCTGCTGTTCTTTACTACTATCACTGCTATTAATGCACAACCAGGGCATGGAAATCCATGTAACTCATCTTCCCGGTACCTGTACTGGACTGGCGAAGAAAACAACGACTTCTTCAATGAAAACAACTGGAGAATTACGAACGAAAAACCATCGAACTCTGATGCTCCCCGTAAACCGGCCTGTCTTCCCGGAGCTAATTCGTATCCTTATACAATTTGTCCCAACGAGCCTGATCTTCAAAAAGACAAAAAACCTCAAGATGGCACATTAGAACCAGGACAACCAATTGCTTTTAATCTCCTCATAAATGCAGGGAATGTTACAGCAAACGGAACAATTACCATTGCCTGTGCCAGTAAAGGAATTACGTTAATTAATTCCCGGTTACAGATAACACAAGGCAATATTACGCAAGGTGTAGTATCCCTTTTAAACGAAAGCACTATACATATACAGGAAGAAAAAATTTCAGCACAATTATTCATCAACTTTTTAGATGCCGCCTCTTGGGTTTATCTGCACAATGAGAATCCGGATGAATTGATGACGAAGCTGGGCAATATCCGCATTAATCATGTTGCAGGAACATTGGATCAGAATTTTCGCATCAATCAATATTATCAAAAAGGATCGTTAGTGCGTCCGCTTTCAACAGCACACAAACCACTAACTATTTTCAGTGGAACTGCGCAAAGTGGAGAGTCAACCGATTTGCAGGAAGATATTATTTACAGCGCTGCTTCTATTCCTGCCGGTATGGATAATGCAACACGTTCGTTTATTCTCAAGCGTGGTTTTATGGCTACGTTCGCCATCAATTCAAATGGCACCGGAAAAAGCAAAGTGTACATCGCATCAGAAAAAGATTTAAAAATCGATGCATTGGATGAAGCGTTGCAAGGCAATGTAAGTTTTATCAGAGTAGTTCCCTGGAATTGGGTAATCAAAAAAGGAACCGGTGGTTTCTACGATCAACTGAGTGCCGGTTGGTTCTACAACTGGAATAACAACAATACTCCTCGTCCTAATTACGAATATGTGCCGATGTCGTGGGGTGCAGGTGGAGCATTACCCGCAGGTATCAACACAGTTTTACAAAAGAAAAAAACAACGCATGTATTAGGCTTTAATGAGTCTGATAACTGTGAAGGCGAATCAGGTCAATTCAATAATTTATGTCAACCAGCTGTTGCTGTTGCGTATTATGAAAACCTGATGAGTTTGGGTGTGCGTTTAGGAACACCTGCACCACGTGAAAACGGACCAACAACCTGGTTGCTGGAGTTTGCACGTATTGCCAAAGAAAGAGATGTACGTTTTGATTTTGTAGCAGTGCATTGGTACGATTGGGGAAGTAATCCGGCCAGCACTCCCAATGCAGATCCGCAGCAGATCTTCAATCGTTTTAAAAACTACCTCACAAATGTGTACAACATTTATAAATTACCCATCTGGATTACAGAATTCAATGCAAATCCAAACCGTGGTAATGCAACACAGGAAGCGTTTTTACAATTGGCACTTCCCTATCTTGAAAGTTTAGATTATGTGGAGCGTTATGCTTACTTCCAGCCGAACCCTGCGTTTGCAACTGTTCCGCAAACAACAGCTGATTACCTGGATGCGAATGGAGCTTTGACAAATATTGGTGAATTGTACAAGAATCATTCTTCTACTCCTTCCATTCCCGATTTAACATTGGAGTGCCCTAACAATTTAGAAGGTCTTGATCTGCCGTATGTTTCTGTACCAACCAACAGCCTGGTATTTGAAGCAGAGTGTGGAAAGTTCATCGGCAATCAATGGGGTGTGCTGGAGAATAACGAAGCATCGAATGGGTTGTATATCCAGGGGAATAACAACCTCCCGGGTGCTACAACACTTGCAAAACAAATTCATTTTGAATTTGAACTGGCAGCAGCCGGAACCTATCGTGTATGGATCCGTTCCCGTTCTGTTGGAACTCCAAGTGCTATCCGTATCAATGTTGATGGAAAACCGCTTGAACAGATCACTCCTTTTGTAAGTAGCACATTTACATGGTTCCAGATACCACGTTTTTATGAGCTGGGTGAAGGGAAACATCGCTTAACAATTGAATATCCCAACAGTAATATGCTGCTCGACCAGGTTGCATTGATCAATGGTTCTGAAACATCCGGACTTGTATCACAGGAAGCTGGTTATTGTGTACCATCGTCACTCAAATGGGGATTGGATGCAACAGATATTGTGAGCTTTTATGAAGCAGAACTTTCTTCAAAAGGCAGTGCATGGACAGCAGCAACAGGAGCCAATGCAATTGGCGGGGCTTATGTAAAAAGCGAAGAAGCTGTCACTTCAACAGAAACACCGGAGGGTACAGACAAAGTGATTACGTTCACTGTTGCCGTTGACAAATCAGATGAGTATGATATCTGGGCAAAGATCCAGGCACTGAATCCTGCAGCAACTGCTTTATGGATTGCAGTAGATGATGAGCCATTCAGAAAGTGGAACAATCTTGGAAATGCTACGTATGAATGGTACTGGAAAAAATTCCATTACAGTTATGGAACGGAAGACAGAGCGTTCACACATTTCCTTTCAGCAGGTACACACCAAATAAAGATTGCAATTGAAAGTGGTCATGTATTTGTTGATCGTATTGCAGTAGCAACAAAAGGCAAATTACCGGAAACAACTGATCCGAATGTGCTGGCTATTGCTGAAAAACTGGAGTTTGAAGCAGAGAATGCAAGAATTATTGCAGGCACAGCAACAACGGGAAATGCACCAACAATTCAAAGCTGTTCAACTTCTTCTAATCTGCAACAAGTGAACCTGGGTAACAGATTTGGGAACTGGATCGCTTTTGATGAAGTAGTGGCTGATGCAGCTGGTCCATACAAGTTGAAAGTTTCCTATATGAGTAAAGTGAGCAGACCGTTCCGCATTAAGGTTAATGGTACTACTCTGGCTCGTCAGCTTGCAGCGCCTTCAGGTAATTGGTGTTTTATAGATGCAACAAATCCAACGTTAGGCTCACCAGCGATTTATGAAGTAGTGGTGATTCTAAAACGTGGTTTAAACACAATCGAAATCGGACTTAACAATACAGAGCTGGCTCCTTTTATTGATAAAATAAAACTGGAAAAAGCAGAGTTAAACGGACTTTCATTGGAAGCTGAAACAGCAGAATTAATTTCACCTAACAGTTCAATTCAAGTACCCAATTGTACGGTTGCCTCCAACGGAGCTTTAGTGAATATGGGTCTCAACTCAACCAATGCGATCCGATATAACAACCTTGTTAGTTCTGAAAGTAAAACCTACGAAGTAGATATTTACTACGTCACAAAAGTGCAGCGCAACTTGCGTGTTTCGATCAATGGTGAAGCATTCACAACATTTGCGTTTGATGCTTCCGGACCTTGGTGTTTTGAATCCAATCCGGTTATAGCGAAGAAAACCATTGAAGTAACATTTGCACAAGGCGTCAATACAATTGAGTTCCGGCCAACTGGCACTGATGCACCGTTCATTGATCGTATTGTGATCCGTGAACCATCTCCTGCCATTACCAGTGCTGCCAATCAGCAAGAAACATTGGGAGCAAACATTGGTACACAGTTGCTGGAACAACCATTGGTGAATACATTTGCCGTGTATCCAAACCCCGTGCAGAAAGGCACACCCATCACCGTATTATTGCCGGGCACCATCGTTGCACAGGAACAGGTATCGATTCAGTTAACGGATGTAACCGGTAGAATTGTATATGCACAAACGCTGCCGCCACAAACCAACCGTCAGCTAAAACTTGAGAACAGGTTTAATAAAGGCCTGTACGTACTTACTATCGTACAGGGACAACAACGAACCAGCAAGAAGATCATTATACAGTAGCAGAAAAATCCGTATCCGAACAAAACCAAACGACCCCGAAGTAATTCGGGGTCGTTTTATTCGTACCAGGATTGTTTCAGATCATTGAACATGTGTGCTGCAATCGGGGCATACAAAAGAAAAAGCCTCCTATAAGGAGGCCCTGTTTGTGACCGCGTCAGGATTCAAACCTGAAACCTTCTGATCCGTAGTTGGTTTTATCCACATTTCTTCTATTTTCATCTACTTGCATTTGCTTTCATATTTAGCTGTATAACAACACGTTATGTACAATCGTATTTATCTTTGGCTTCCTGAATTTTCATCAACATTTACAAACTGTATGTACGCTGTATGTACAGAGCTAAAAAATAAAATTATGGTAACAATAAAAATTGTGTTGGACAACAGAAGGAAAAAAGCTGATGAAGTGTACTCGATAAAAATTCGAGTAACATGGAACAGAGAGCAGCGGTATTACCTTACCGGCTTTAAAATGGACGCAAAAGAATTCGACCAATTAATGAAAACGGTTCCACCAAAAAGACTACAGAACATTAAAATTGAACTGGAGGAAATGATTTTAAAAGCCCGGCTCGTTGTAAAAGATTTACAGATTTTTAGTTTTACAGCCTTTGAGCAAAAATTTCTGAAACCTAAACCACCAAAAACAACGCTTACCTCTTTATACAACGAAGTAATTCAAGAAAAGAGGAAATCGGGAGCAATTGGAACTGCCGTTAATTACGAATGCTCCATTCGAAGCTTAAAAACGTACTGCGAAAAAATTGATTTTGCTGACATCACTCCTACGTTCCTACACCACTACGAAAAGCATTTACTGGCTGCGGGCAAACAGGTCACAACAGTTGGAATCTACATGCGACCGTTGCGTGCAATCATAAATTTAGCCATTAGCAACGAAATTATACCACGAGAGCTGTATCCTTTTGGTCGAAAAAAATATGTTATACCTGAAGGAAGAAACCCCAAAAAGGCACTTGACGATTCGGATTTTAAAAAAATATGGTCATATAAATGTGTAGAAGAATACAGCTTTGAAGACCGCTCCAAAGATTTTTTTATTCTCTCCTACTTATGCCAGGGCGTAAATTTCAAGGACTTACTGTTGTTGAAAAAAAAGCAGCTAACCGAAAATGAGATACAATTCGTAAGACAAAAAACAAAAGAAACAAGCAGGTCCAATCCAATCTTGGTTACAGTACCACTTTTGGATGTTGCAAAAAAAATAATTAATAAATGGAAGTCGAACGATAAAGATAGTGCGTATGTTTTTGGCTTTATTAAACCCGGCATGAGTGAAGCGGACATATACAAAACAAACATGCAATTCGTAAAAATAACAAACAAGTATATGTCCAGTATAGCAACAGAACTGGGGATTACGAAAAGGATTACAACATATGTCGCCAGGCACCAATTCTCAAAAGCGATTATCGATTCAGGAGAATCCATTGAATACCTATCGGAATGTTTAGGACACTCCAGCATATCTGTTACAAAATCCTATGTGCAAAGATTCTCACTGGCAAAACGAATAAGCACCGCACAAAAGCTTATTCCAGAAATTTAATGCTCATTGTAATTGCAAACGAAATGTTAAACCCGAGTTAATGAGGCTGTAAAAAAACGATTACCTTTTTGGCCTTTTTAATGCAAAATCTTTGACAGACCTTTACTTTTTATGAACGAAACATTTAAAATGAAGTGGATGGTGAATTATTAAATTTCAAGCAAGCTGCAAAGTATTTGTGTGTTAGTAGCAGCAAATTGTACAAGATGACACACAAAAATGAAATCCGGTATTATAAAGTTGGACGACTTAATGTCTTCTATCTCCACGAACTACAGGAATACGTTAAAAGCAAAGTGGTTTTAACGGTAAATGAGCTGAAAACACAAGCTGACGAACATCTACTCGCAGCAAACAACAGAATTAGATAACTATTTATTTAACGGTACAGGCTAAGGAGCAATGCTCCTGGCCTGTTTATTCAAATTACTATGCGATTACGACTTCCGTCATTGCACGAGCAAGAATTTATGTCCTTAAACGAGGTTGCTGAAACTTTTGGCATTACTGAGGACGTGTTACGTGCTAAACTGATAAAAAAGAACATAATAAGAAAAAATGGTGCGCCACACCTGCATTGGCTTTACGCAGACGATGCAAGGATTACATATTTCAGAAACCCGGTTACCAAGGAAATCGAACCAGTATTTACCAGTAACGGCTGGTTCCACTTAAAAGACATCATTAAAACAAAGAAGAAAAAACGAAAACGAATTAGATATGAACATTCAAGTACCAAAAACAGCATTCAACGTTGTACAAAAGTTATTGACGGATAGTCAGATAGTGTGCAACAAAATCAAAAAGGACAAGTTATTATACATCATTAATGTATTGTTTACACACGGATTTTTTAATAATGACGAAGAAAGCAACGGCAACGTAGCACTTTCATCCACAAAGCTGAAAGAACTTCTTGGAAGTAATTACACACACCATTTGCGATTCTTATTGGAAAATGAAATTATCTATCTGCAAAGAAACTATCTAAAAGGAAGCAGCTGCAACCAGTACGCCATTGCTCCAGCGTTAATAGACGAACCCATTTGGCATACAATGACCGACTTCACATTTTCTAAAAAAATCAGGAAGCAAAGGAAAATAAAAGAAAAAAGCAAAAACGAATACCCCTATTTGGTAAAATGGTTTGATGGTCTTAAAATGAATATTCCGCTGGCTAAAAACTTATTTACAGCGAAGCAGAATGAACTTAAAATTAAGATGCAACGAAAAGAACAGATTAACAGTTGCGATAGCTTACATAAAGAGAGCAGTAAAATCAATTACCTGGCATACATTATAAATAGCTACGAAAAAAAAGACTTTTACTTTTTTGTAGACAGCTCAGGTAAACGCTTTCACACTTTGCTTACTTCAACAAACAAAGAACTTCGACAGTGTTTAACGTATAACGGCCAGAGGCTCGTAAGTATTGATTTAAAAAACTCTCAGCCATACCTGTTACTTGTTCTGGCAAACCCCGCATTTTTAAATTCGGATTTGTTTTTATTTATAAGTAGAGGTATATATAGAAATAATAAAAGAATATTATCCATTATGTTGAACAAATCCGCTGAAATGCAGAACAGCAAAGGATTTCAGAGGTACAAAAAACTCACAACAAGTGGCAGACTTTACGAATCGTTTTTGACAACAGATGAACATTCAGGAAAACAATTAAACGATTCAAAAAATCGACGAGACGACATAAAAAAAGATGTATTAATTGCATTTTACAGTAAACAAGGTACAAGGTCTGGCGGTGTGAAGAAAATTTTTAGAAGAAAATTCCCTCAGGTATACCAGTTTATTAATCTGGTTAAGAAAGATAATTACAAAGCTCTTGCGTTGCTGTTGCAACGAATCGAAAGCCATATAATGCTGGACCACGTATGCGCAAGAATAACTTCCGAAAAACCAGACCTGCCAATATTTACAATTCATGATAGTGTAGTTACTACAGAAGGAAATCAAGAATACGTAAAACAGGTAATTGCCGACGAAATGTTTCGGTTCGTTGGAGAGTTCCCCATGTTAAGTATTGAACACTGGGGTGATCCCGTTGCAGACCTTTCGAAGGAACTGGTACCAATTTACCTCGAATGATATATTTGCTTATCTTGAATTTTCAAAACCAACTATATTGTAGAACCTATGGCGATTAAAAAATCTGAACTCTATTCTTCATTATGGGCAGGCTGCGATGCGCTTCGTGGTGGAATGGACGCTTCTCAGTACAAAGATTATGTGCTGGTACTTCTTTTTATTAAATACGTTTCTGATAAATACGCTAACGACCCCAATTCCCTGATTGATGTTCCGGAAGGTGGAAGTTTTGATGACATCCGCAAGCTGAAAGGCCAAAAGAATATTGGAGAGGGTATTGATATTGCCATTGGTAAACTTGCGAAAGCAAACAACCTGGAAAACGTTATTGATGTAGTAAGCTTTAATGATGAAGAAAAGCTGGGCAAAGGCAAAGAAATGGTTGACAGGCTTACTGACCTCGTTTCCATTTTTGAACAGGACGGATTAAACTTTGCGAAAAACCGTGCACAGGGCGACGACATTTTAGGTGATGCGTACGAATACCTGATGATGCACTTTGCAACGGAATCAGGTAAAAGCAAAGGCCAATTCTACACACCTGCAGAGGTTAGCCGTGTGATGGCAAAAGTGTTGGACATAAGAAACGCAACTAATAAAACGTCGTTTTATGACCCTACATGTGGCTCTGGGTCGCTGTTGCTTAAAGTATACGATGAAGCAGGAGATAAAGGTTCGTTATATGGCCAGGAGAAAGAAGTGGCTACCGCAGGTTTGGCTAAAATGAACATGATTCTGCACAACTCTCCTACTGCAGAAATACAACGGGGACAAAGTACTTTATCGAACCCACTCTTTCATGATGATAAAGGCTTCATGCAAGCGTTCGACTACGTTGTTGCGAACCCACCGTTTTCACTGGCTAACTGGACGCAGGGCTTCGACCCCTTAAATGACGAGTTTGAACGCTTTACAGGCTATGGAGTACCGCCAGAGAAGAATGGTGATTATGCATTCCTCCTGCACATCATTAAATCATTAAAGAGTAACGGCAAAGGAGCTGTTATTTTACCGCATGGTGTATTATTCAGGGGCGGTGCTGAGGCCACAATACGAAAGGCCATTATTGAAAAGGGGTATATTAAAGGCATAATCGGTTTACCTGCTAACCTCTTTTACGGAACAGGCATCCCGGCCTGTATTATCGTAATTGATAAAGAGAATGCAGAAGCCACGAAGGACTTACCTGATACACAGAAGGGCATCTTTATGATTGATGCAGGTAAAGGTTTTATTAAAGACGGCAACAAAAACCGTCTGCGTGACCAGGACATACATAAAATTACAGATGTTTTCACGAAGCAATTGGAGTTACCCAAATACAGCCGTTTAGTTTCGCTTGCTGAAATTAAGTACCCGAAGAACGATTACAATCTGAATATTCCACGATATATTGATACGCAGGAGCAGGAAGATTTACAGGACATAGAAGCACATTTACTTGGAGGTATTCCAAACACTGATATTGAAGCATTGAATAATTACTGGCAGGTGTACCCCACATTAAAAGCACAATTGTTTGCAGCAACTAACAGACCCAATTACAGCAGTTTGTTGGTTGATAAAGATGCCATCAAACAAACAATCTTCAGCCATGAGGAGTTCACGTCATTTATACAAGGCATGGATACTGTATTTGCAACATGGAGCAAAAACACCGTACAAAAGCTACAACAACTAAAGCCCGGCTTTAAACCAAAGGAGCTGATAAAAGAAATTGCAGAAGAACTGTTGGCAGTTTATACAGATAAGCCGCTGCTGAATAAATATGATGTATACCAGCACCTGATGGACTACTGGCAGGCTACGATGCAGGATGATTGCTACATTATTTCCGCAGACGGATGGAAAGCAGAGCCCTACCGTATTATTGTAAAAAACAAAGCAGGGAAAGATATAGATAAAGGCTGGACTTGTGACCTTGTACCGGCTCCATTGGTTATTGACTGTTACTTCATAAAGGAAAAGCAGCAACTGCAACAACTGGAATCAAACAAAGAAGCAATATCTGCACAGATTACTGAACTGGAAGAAGAACACAGTGGCGAAGAAGGTTTTTTTGCGTCAATGGATAAAGTAAATAAGGCTGCCGTCCAAAAACGTTTGAAGGAACTGAAAGAAACAAAGCCTAAAAAAATAAAGCTTCCCGTTACAGAATTGAGAATGGCAGCAGAAGATGCAGTACCATACGGAAACGATACCGAGGAGTTGAGTGAAATGCAGGTGTTAGAACTATACCTTTCTTTGTCCGAAAAGCAGACACAATTAAACGCACACATAAAAACGGCAACTGAAGAATTGGATAAGAAAACATTGGCTAAATATCCTACATTAAACGAAGTTGAAATAAAGCAACTGGTCATTGATGATAAATGGATGACTAGTATACAAAAAGCTGTTCAGACCGAAATGGAACGCATTAGCCAACGATTAACACAACGAATAAAAGAACTGGCAGAACGATACGAAACAACATTGGCACAGCAGAAGAAGGAAGTAACAACACTGGAGGATAAAGTAGATGCTCACCTGATTAAAATGGGTTATGCATGGAAGTAAAAAAAGATTTAAGACAAACAAATGAAAAAACAATACCTTCCGATTGGGCACTAAAACCAATTGGAGAGCATATTGATTTATTAACTGGCTTTCCATTCCCAAGTAACCAATATACAAAAAGTGGAATTAAACTATTAAGAGGTTCTAATGTAAAGCGTGGCGTAATTGATTGGTCGGATGATATTACTCAGTATTGGATAAAGGTTACAGCAGATATAACACAATACACTTTAATGGAAGGCGATATTGTTATAGCTATGGATGGCTCGTTGGTAGGAAGAAGTTTTGCAAGATTAACTAAAGCGGATTTGCCCGCATTATTATTACAGCGAGTAGCCAGAATTAGAACTAATAAAATCTATGCAGGCTACTTAAAGGAGTTCATTTGCAGTGAATATTTTACCAAACACTGTGACGCTGTTAAAACTTCGTCCGCAATTCCACATATAAGCTCTAATGATATCAGAAGCTTTACAATACCAATACCTCCTACAATAGAAGAACAAACCGCAATTGCCACTGCTCTCAGCAATGCAGATGCATTGATCAGCAGTTTGGAAAAACTTATTGCCAAGAAACGCAATATTAAAGAAGGAGCCATGCAGCAGCTCCTGCAACCGAAAGAAGGTTGGGATTTTCTTACATACGGAGAGATATTCACTTTTTTGAAAACAGCGACATATTCAAGAGCAGAACTCTCGACTGGTGGATCTATTGGTTATGTACATTATGGAGATATTCATACAAAATGGGATATTATTATTGATATATCCAAGACCGAGTTGCCATCCGTATCAGAAAAGCAATTGAAAGCCTATTCAATACTAGAAGACGGAGACATTATTATGGCTGACGCATCAGAAGATTACTCCGGCATAGGAAAATGTGTTGAAGTTAAAAATATCGGAACAAATAAAATAATTTCTGGCTTACACACATTTTTACTAAGAGATAAAAAAGGAATTTTAGTTAATGGGTTCAAAGGATATTTACATGTTAGTCCATATATCAAAAATCAATTTGATAAACTGGCTACAGGAATGAAAGTATACGGTGTTTCCAAAGCCAACTTAAAAACTGTTGTAGTTCCCGTGCCTCCTAAGGAGGAACAAAATCGTATAGCATCTATCCTTTCAGAGATGGAAGAAGAAATAAATGCATTAGAATATAAGTTAGATAAATACAGGAAGGTAAAAAATGGCATGATGCAGCAATTATTAACAGGCAAAATAAGACTGGTTTGATTGAGGGCATTAATGTTACAGCCGCCGTTACCTATATGATGAGCGTCATGATTGACTTTCAGAAAAGGGAACTTATAGAGACACACTAGAGGTATACTCATCAAAGCACAATAAAAAATGGCGTATACAGGTAACAACCAAAACACAAAGTGGACCATTAAAAATCAACCGAAAAATTGTTTATAATTACATATTCGATGAGCAAGGATTTCGTTTGCAGGAAGTTGAGAACAACATTACTGTATCCGATTGGGTGTTTATTGATTATACAACAATCATGAATGATTAAAACAAAGCGTATAATTATAGCTTATGAATACAACTAAATTTAATTGCAGATTTTTTTACGGTTATGAACAACTGGAAAAGTACATTGAAATAAACTCTATTTCCAGAGAAGAAATCTATTCAATCAGCCCGTACTCCGCTTATCATGGAAATGGGAACAGCCTTTCAGGGCATTATCTGTATTTTTTTACACATCGGTCATTATTAGTTGAACTGTTTCCAAACTTGAACTCGGAACGCCAGAAACAGATAACTAATAGACTGGAAAACGTTCCTCATGATAAAGAATTCCTTGAAAAAATTGCTGAACTATCAAGAAATGACAATTCTGCGTTCGAAAAAATTTACAACAGAAACGTGAGGTTATTAACAAATGGCCATAAAAAATTGCTATTTCGAACCGACTCTAAAAGTGAACCAACAAACCCTATGGATTACATAAATCACTTGATACAATTAAATCCAGACCGGTTAAGTTTAAAAAGCTTTTATTATTATTAGAAAGAATAAATAATGCGAAACGAAAGAGCTACACAAAACAGAATTGTACAGTTGCTAACAACTGAAATGGGCTATTCGTATTTGGGCAATTGGGAGGAAAGAGATGGAAACAACAATATTGAAGAAGCCCTTCTCGTAAGCTGGCTAACTAAGTCCGGCAAATACAGTTCCTCATTAATCAGCAAAGCAGTTTTTGAATTTACTAAAACAGCTGCGTTAAACGTAAGCGATGACCTTTACCCTATTAATAAAGCAGCGTACTCAGCTTTACGGTATGGAATAAAAGTAAGAGAAGAAGCCGGTGAGAATGTACAAACCGTTTGGCTGATTGATTGGGAGAATCCAAACAATAATGAATTTGCTATTGCAGAAGAAGTTACAGTTAAAGGCGAAAAGACGAAACGACCTGATGTTGTGCTATATGTGAACGGTATTGCCATAGGTGTACTTGAATTAAAAAAAGCCAGCGTTTCAGCATCGGAAGGTATACGCCAGAACCTGGACAACCAGCAACACCGATTTATAAAACAATTTTACTCCACCGTACAGATAGTTCTGGCTGGTAATGATTCACAGGGATTATACTATGGCACAACTAAAACACCTGAAAAGTACTTTCTGAAATGGAAAGAAGATAAACACAATTATAATCCAGATGAAAATCTTCTTGACCAACATCTTCGACAATTTTGTAAAAAAGAACGCCTGCTGGACATTATTCACAATTTTGTTGTTTTTGATGCAGGTGTAAAAAAACTATGCAGACCGAACCAATTCTTTGGTGTAAAAGAAGCTCAATCATTCATAGCAAGAAAAGAGGGCGGCATTATTTGGCATACACAGGGAAGCGGAAAAAGTCTTACAATGGTTTGGCTGGCGAAATGGATAAGAGAAAACGTAAAAAACGGACGCCTATTAATTATTACTGACCGCACTGAACTGGATGAGCAAATTGAAAAAGTATTTAAAGGCGTAGATGAAGAAATCTATCGAACGAAAAGTGGCCAAGATTTACTATTAAAACTCAATGATACTAAACCTTGGCTGTTATGTACGCTCATTCACAAATTTGGAAATAAGGATGAAGCTGATGTAAATAATTTTATTGAGCAATTAAAAAAACCAAAAGACTTTACTCCAAAAGGGAATTTGTTCGTATTCGTTGATGAATGTCACCGCACACAAAACGGAGATTTGCACAAGGCAATGAAGGCAATCATTCCTGATGCCTTATTTTTTGGCTTTACAGGTACTCCCCTACTGAAAGCTGATAAGAAAAAAAGCATCGAAATATTTGGCAGGTATATCCATACATACAAGTTTGATGAAGCAGTAAGTGATGGCGTTGTATTGGACCTGTTATACGAAGCACGTGATGTAGACCAGCATGTATTAGACCAAAAAGGCATTGATGAATGGTTTGATACGGTAACCGTTGGCATGAATGATTTACCCAAAGCAGAACTGAAGCAGAAATGGGGAACAATGCAGAAGGTGCTTAGTACGAAAAGCAGGTTGGAAAAAATAGTATTTGACATCAGCAAGGACTTCCGCATTAAACCACGTTTGAAAGATGGCCGTGGTAACGCCATGCTGGTAACACGAAGTATTTATGAAGCATGCCGTTATTATGAGATTTTCCAAAACTTCGGCTTCAAAAAATGTGCAATCATTACATCATTTGAACCAAACGCCAACTCTACAAAAGGTGAAGAAACGGGTGAAGGAGAAACAGAGAAAATAGAACAATACCAGATTTACCAAACCATGCTTGCGGGTAAAAACCGTGAAGACTTTGAGAAAGCTGCTAAAAAGCAGTTTGTAGATGAACCAGCAAATATGCAACTGCTGATTGTGGTAGATAAACTTCTTACCGGATTCGATGCCCCCTCCTGCACTTACTTGTATATTGATAAAGAGATGCAAGACCACGGGTTATTCCAGGCTATATGCAGGGTGAACCGTACAGAAAAAGAAGATAAAGAGTTTGGATATATCGTTGACTACAAAAACCTGTTTAACAGTTTAAACAAATCAATTTCGGATTACACTTCCGATGCCTTCGACAATTTTGAAGAAGAAGATGTAAAGGGGCTGCTGGTTAACAGACTCGAAAAGGCCAAGGAACGGCTGGATGATGCATTAGAAACGTTGCACCAGCTTTGTGAACCAGTTGAGCAACCCAAACAGCTGGAACAATACATCAAATACTTTTGCAAGGATACCAGCAGTAAAGAGTCACTGAAGGAAACCGAAGAACAGCGGCTAACCTTCTATAAAGCTGTCGTATCACTAATAAGGGCATATAATAATGTGGCAGCAGAAATGAAGGAAGCAGGTTTTTCAGATAGCGATGCAATAAAAGTAAAAAAGAAGGTTGATGAATATACAGAGCTACGAAACGCTATAAAGATTGCAAGTGCCGATTACATTGACCTGAAAAAGTATGAACCAGACATGAGGCAACTGTTGGATATGTATTTAAGTGCAGATCCAAGCAGAACTCTTTCCAACTTTGGAGATGCAACTCTTCTGCAATTGATTGTAGAAAATGGCATTGAAGATGCAACAGAAAAATTACCTACTCTGATTAAACGTAACCCGGCAGCGATGGCAGAAACCTTAGAGGCCAATATGCGGAAAGTTATTACACAGGAAATGCCAATAAATCCTGTGTACTATGAAAAAATGAGTGTGCTACTTGCTGAACTTATACGTCAACGAAAATTAGGAGCCATTACCTACGAAGAACATTTGAAAAAGATTGAAGAACTGGCTAAAAGTATACAACCAAAAGCATCAGCAAACTACCCTGCCACAATTGATACAAAAGCAAAGAGAGCATTATTTGATAATTTATCTGAAAATGAAACACTGGCCATTGACTTGTACCAAACAATCAATGAAAGCAGACCAGACAACTGGTTAGGCACACCAATAAAGGAAAAAGCAGTACGTATTATCATCCGTCAAGTGTTAGATAAATATGGCATAAACGATGAAGCAGAAGTAGCCAGAATTTATGGTATAGTTGAAAACCAAACAGAGTTTATTTAATGAAACAGTTGGAGATTGGCAATATAAGTGTAGAAGTGGTACAGAAGAATATAAAAAATATTCATCTTGCCGTATATCCGCCAAGGGGCAGGGTGCGTTTGGCTGCACCGGAAAATGTAAATGAAGAAACCTTAAGACTGTTTACTATTTCGAAAATTGGATGGATCAGAAAACAGCAACGGAAGTTTGCTGTGCAGGACCGTCAGACTCCAAGAAAATTTGTATCAAGAGAAAGCCACTATTTATTTGGTAAACGATATTTACTGAAAGTAGTAGAAGTTAGCACTACGCCCAAAGTTGTTGTAAAAAATAAAACCACGATTGAATTACAGATAAAGCCAGGAAGTTCTGTTCAGCAACGGCAGTACTTAATGAATGAATGGTATAGAACAGAATTAAAAAAAATACTGCCCGAACTTCTTGATAAGTGGGAGAAAAAAATGAATGTAGAAGCTGAAGCTTGGGGTGTAAAGCAAATGAAAACAAAATGGGGCACCTGTAACATTGAAAAAAAACGAATCTGGCTAAATCTTGAACTTGCGAAGAAACCTGTTCACTGCATTGAATATATTCTTGTACATGAAATGGTTCATTTATTGGAACGCTTACACAACGACCGCTTTATTGCGTTAATGAATAAATACCTACCCAATTGGAAACTATATCGTACAGAGTTAAATAAATTACCTGTGAGCCATATTGATTGGGAATATTAATTTTGATATTATGAAATACACGGTTAAAGAACACGGCGATAGATTAGAGAAAACTGCTGCAGAATTTATCACGAACTATATCCCATCATATGAATTAATATGGCAAATCTTTATTGGTCATAAAGGAAACGGCATTATTGCAGATATGCTCAATATAAATACGGAGGATAACATAACCCGGGTTCGGTTCGCCCAACATCATTACACAATTCTTGAATCGCTTTATCTGATGCACTTAATTGCAGAAGATGAATCAATAGTAAAACCAATAGTTAGTTTTGAAGAATATCGAAAAACCTTAAATCAGATTATGGCTTTTCAGGCATATTCTGGAAGGTTACGAGATAACTTAGAAGAATGTTTCACTTTAATTGGCGTTGCAGATGAAGCAAAAGAAGCAACAAATAAACTGGAAGAGTTCTATCAACAACGGCATGTATTTATTCATGGAAGTAAAGTTCCTTTTTCACTTGATGTTGACAATCTATTTATGACTGCAAAAGTCAGGTCTGATAAGTCATCAAACGTAGGTTATAGCAAAGAAGTTCCCTGGTATAATATAACTCAAGAAGAAATGGAACATCTTGAAGATTACCTGAAACAATCAGTTAACAATCTTACTCAGTCAGTAAATCAATTACTGTTTACGCTACTTGGCTTTGTAAAACAGTTTATAAAAAATCGAAGCTTAGAAATTAAAGAACCACATTTAAATGAGTATATTGAAATGCCGATTTCAAGCTCAATTGTAGATATGCGATACACTTGCGCAAACAGAATGGAAATTTCTGGAAGTCCATTTTACAATCCATCAAGTTCTAAGTAATTCAAAAAGCTAACATATAATTTACATTGTAAGTAATTGTTTACTTTACAGTCACTAGTAATAAAGTAAAGATGCACTACCCTCCACAACTAATCATATATCTTGCTGTTTCGAACTACCTTACAGAAGAACAAATGCTTCTGCTGAAAAATGATTTATCAAAGCGAACAAACAGAACTAACAATAATTTCCTGCAAGTTCTCGCAAAACACTTCGATATTGAAAATTTTTTGACGAAGCCCTACATTTGGCAAGACATATGGATATACAATCACATCATGTACGACAGAAGCAAATCATGGGCGAGAAAAAATGGCTTACTTGCAAAATATGAACAGGAAATACTGTTGCCACAAAAAGACATATTAAACAAAGCGAAACATGTACTCAGCCAACTTGACCTTCAGTAAACAGTATTGTTTTGCTATCTAAATGTGCGGAAGGAATTTGTCAGGAAGGATGTAGCTACTTTGCTTAAGCAACAGAGGTGGTTTACCTAGAAACATACGGCTACTTAAAATAAGCAGCGACAAAACTCAGCAAATCAGCTAAATCCTGTTGCTTATCACGTTCAACAGGTTCAGGTCCCAAATAATAATAACCGTCACGGGTTTCCTTCTCTTCCTCAGATAAAACGTCGTACCCGTTCCAGTACAGTAAATCGAACGATTTGCAAAACTGAATCATTGGTAAAAAATCTGAACGTTCAACATACAACTTAAGCTCACATATATACAAATTGGGAGTTGCCGATTCACTGTGTATAAAATAACCATCCAAAAAACCAAACAACTCATCTACGCCCAAAACTTTATGTTCTTCAATCCACATCCAAAGTGGTAATTGCTCTATAACCGGGTTGGCACTAAGTATCTTGTGTAATTTTTCAACAGCTACAGCACAATCATTCTTTTTCGCATACCTTTTTAATAGCTGCTGGCATATGTTATATTGAAAATCTGGAGAAGCAGCATATTCTTTAATAGAACGGTAGCTCATCATTGGCCGTGGCTGATGGAGAGCGACCCATTCTTGAATATCTTTTACATTTAAGCAAAAACTAGTATCAAACATATTGTACACCCATTATGAATTGTATTACTCAAAACTAATTAGCTGCGCTGATATCATTACACCGAATTTCAATACGGTAAACATCATTCCCCGTTGAGTATACATTATTAACAAAAACGTTTGAATATTCTCCTGTAATGATTTTATCACATAATTCCGGCAAGTAAATTACACTTGAAGAAGAATTAGCGACCACAGCCACACTGGAGGGAACAAATTCAAACAACGATTCTTTCAAACCTCTTTTATACTCGATGTCATATCCGTTAAATTCCAGCTTATGAAATACACTATTAAAAAAATCTCTATCCAACAACGTTAACAAATCACCGTTTTCGGAATATTTGATATTCAATAAAGCAATTCCATTCAACTTTTTGCTAACAACCTTGCCAGTAACTGACATGATTTTTAATTGACTATTCAGAACAAACGTGGTTGCTGATTTATAAATATAAGGCAACCCATTTCTACGTAGTACAGAAAGGTCAATCAGATTAAATTTAGCGACATATGCACTATTTATTCGCTCAACCGCTACAGAATCTTCAAAAAAAAGTGTTTCACCACTGGAAATAACATTGGAAGTATACCTTTTAATTTCATCAACAACAGCTCTTTTTAAAATTTTCTTTCGTGAATAATAATAATCAAGGGTATCTGAAAAAAAGGATTCAAGTCTGTAATACTCATTACTATTTACAACATTAAAATAGTTTTTGAGCTTTTGCGTTACATCAAAATCTGACGCAGACAAAACAGTTTCTACAGGCTCTTCAATGGGTTTAGTAACCAAATCAGATAATTTACTTTCATTCTGAATATTATCGACTTTCGATTCAGGACGCTGAATAAAGATTATGAATAATACACCTAAAATCAAAACCAAGCTTCCAATTAATATACGCAGACCAGAATAATCTTTCTTCCATATAATTTTATTAATTCGCCCGTCTTGAATCTCAATTGCTTTAGCAGAATCATGTGAGTTCAATTCATATAAACCATCTTCAGCAGTGTTTCCGTTTTTTAAAACTTTGTTGCCGGTTGCAATTGCACTTGTATGTCTGCGCTTTACTACTGTTATTACTCCCTTATTCGTATGATAATTTTCCGAAATAAATATAGTTTGTATAATACCATTATTCACATAGTAAAACTCATTACCACCAGGTTTGTTATAAATGCCCTCACTCACTGTACCTCCCATGATATCAACACGAGTACCAGCACGAAATCCATAATCATCCGTTTTTTGATAGTAAAAAGTTGTTCCATCTTCCATACGTTCAGAATGAACGTTAAATTTTTTTTTAAACACAGCAATCAGATACCGTTCAGCATCCAAATCTGGAACAATATTCTCGTTGACAAAAACCCAAGGATCGTCAACAAAGCCATCCTTTTTCAATATCATCAACCCTCGGTCAAAAAAATCTAAATTTAAGAGCAAGCTTTCATTACCAACTGATACAAGCAGGTTCCTCGGACCGGACAGATACTTCCAGCTTCCTACGCTTGCAATACCATTGTGGGAAACAATGAGCGTACTATCAGCATTGAAAATATATTTCGCTTTGTTCTTGTTGTCATCAACTTGTACCCAGGGCTGGTTTACAAAAAACGTTTTGGTGTCGAGAGTGGAACTAAACTCCTGTAATTTTGGCAGGAGACTTTTTAGATATTCTTTCATAATTCGAATTACAAGTTAATAATAACATGTTTCATTTTCAGTGGTTTTACAGAATTTGGGAGCGAAAACCGTCTCAAAAGCAACATGCAAACAAAATACAACATAACTTCCCATAAAAAAAAGCGCCTCCTTCTCAAGAGGCACTTTTAAACATCATAAACTTTAATTCAAATACCAGCAGTTCTCCTGCTCCTTTATGCTACGGGCAATTTGCTCTACGACCTCAAATGAATTTACTGACCTATCCAAAAAGCTGTCGATGTAACTGGTTTTATTAACTCCTGTAAATAAATTGTACAGTTTCCAAAGATTCAAATTGCCATTTTCGTCTTTACAAAAACTTGCATCCCTGTAAAAATCTTTCACAACAGCGGACATTTGATTATCACCCAACAACAAAGGTGGTATGGAAGATTTTAAGTCGTTAGGCAAGTGTTGATACATCCTTGACCGACCTATCAAATGTGCAAACTGTTGCTCAGTAATCGAATAATTTACAAGCTGCTTTAAATGGAACAAATGATACTTGGCGTTATACCCGTCAATTAATGAGCGCATAGCTGCTTTTAATTGGCCAAGATTTTTCACTTTAATATCACCCATAAAACCATCAGACCATACACACAAGTTTGTGCAAACTTTATTTTTAAATCCGATAAAGAATTTAAAATGCTGGTCCGACATACTTCTGCTGTAAAGATTATCCTGGCTGTAAGACTTAACCCCTCCAATTGTCAAAGACAAACCATTACCATCAATCACATCGTTAATTGAGGGAATTTCAATTACAAACATCATCCGTTCATAATACAGTGTCTTTTCATTTTCAAGTAATAAATGAGCAGGCTTGTTCTTCGCATCAGGCACTCTTCCTTTAATTGGATGCGACACACGAATTTTAGGCTTTAAAATTGTTTCTCCATGAAAGATGTCAGAAAAAAGTTCTTCTGCAGCATCTATAAATTCGCTGTGTGAAATAAGTGGTTCATTATCCTTTACAAAAACAGGAATAATGTGCTTTTGTTTCAACTCATTCAAAGAACAGGTTTGCGTATTTGCTGTGATGAATGAGGAATGGGTTTCGGCAGTATCATGTATTTCCTCCTCAATAGGTAATACAGGTATCAGTGCATTAATGAGTTCCATTTTTTGAAAATGTTTTGTTGTGATTAATATTTTTTTCGACTTCCTTATTTATCAATAGCCGCTTTTTCTGGTGCTCAAATTCAACTTTATCCTCCGGACGAACCGGCAAGCTGCTTTCGTAGAGCTTCAGTAAGTCTTGAATTGTATGGCAATTAGCAATACGGCTTACCAACGTTTCCCTTCCAGTTGGATTCTGTTCACCTTTACTCCAGTTTAATAGTTGCCGTCCCGTTTCAGATGTGATAACAAAAGGCATGCATTCTGCAAATATTCCTGTACGGTCTTTACTACAAAATGCTTTATGCTCCTGGTCCAGGTCAAATGAAACGCTTACCTCATACTCAAAACCATCTCTTGTAATTGGTGCCATCCCTACTTTTTGAGGAATCGTTTTGCCATTGCGTTCGGTCAGTACATACTCCGTTTTTGAACGAACTGTTGTAATTACATGGCAACCGGACATAATAATTGAGTCGATAAATTGTTGATGCCGTGGTGTAACGGAAGCCCAAGCAGTAAAAGAATTAGGTACACGCATCTTGGACATTTCGTTTTCATGTATTTCCAAGCAACCGCCCTTACCAGACCATTCATGTGAAATACTGTCGACGATAATCACTTCCATGCCTTTTGCCTCACACAGCTTAATAGCTTCGTTATACCTTTCAGGAGTGTAAGGAGCCGTCAGGTTGATAATATTGAACTTACCAAGATGTGCATAAAATGACGCTGAGTAATTTTCTGTATCAACGACAGCTATTTTGCTCCAATCGTTACAAATTCCATATGCAAGCAACAATGCTGAATACGTTTTTCCACTACCGCTGGAACCAGCAATAGAAATTTTGATTTTGGTCTGCTTTCGATTAACTATTTGCAAATCCATAATATTTACATTTTAAATGTTTAGCAATAAAAAAGCCCGGCTTTGCAACCGAGCTCTCCAGAAATTATATTATATCCGAACTATTGACCTGAGTAATTCCAAGCAAACTGTCTTTATTAAATGGCTTAAAACCGAAACAAACTGCGATACTGTAAACTTTTTTTCGTTTAAAACATACCACCTCGTAAGGCTCAACCATAATTCTACGGATTTCTCCTTTTGCTTGCCTACCTACATATTTAGCCGCACTTTCCTCTTTTAAATAGGTCGGTGTTATACATCGAGGAATAACATAAAAGAATTCCTCACTGTACTTGCATTGTACCAAAAATTGTTCAGATTTGATTTCGAGATAAACAGTTACCGTACCATCCCGAACTCTTCGAATGGAATAATTTGTAAATCGATGCATTTTAAAAGATTTTTGAATTAAAAAAAATCCCCGCTCTGTCTGCCAAGAAAAAAATCTATGCTGACCAAAGACGGGGGATGAATGCTATCAGGTGAAGTGGAGGGGCATTGTATAATGGAAACCTTACTCTTAAACGAACACGTATTTGAAATTTTATATTTTTTCAGCAAACAGGAATGAGTTGCTGCCGAAATGAGAAAAGCACATTTCATATTTCAACGAATCCTACGATTGTTGTATTTGAAGTCATCAACAGTGTTTCAATCAAAAAATGGGAATGAGTTTAGGACAAATGAAGCGTCGAAATTTACATCATGCAATCAACATATTTTATCCACAAATTGGGCTTTAAAATCTGTATGTACGCTGTATGTACAAATGAAAAAAACAGTTATGAATAAATCCATAACTGCTTGATTTTCAGTGACCGCGTCAGGATTCAAACCTGAAACCTTCTGATCCGTAGTCAGATGCTCTATTCAGTTGAGCTACGCAGCCATTCCGTTTAACGGGCTGCAAATATAAGACTGTTGACTTGAAATTTGAAATCTTTATCCGATTATGTACAGAAAAAATAAAAATCCCCCGTTTTCCGGGGGATTTTTAATGCGTATCAGTTCGATAAATTAAAATCTGTAACCAAGTGATAAACCAAAGCCAGTGTTACGCCATGCACTTTTATCACCGCTTAACCCGGAAATTTCAGAATTGATCTTCGCAAGTCCCAATTGAGCATTTAACTGCACGCTCAGTTTGCTACTCATTTCATAACCCACCAACAGGTTAGCACCTGCATCCAACCGACGTAAATAAGGATCTGCAGCTGCTTCAGCTAACGTGATCTCGTTCTTAAATTTGATCGTTGATTTATTATTATTGTCATCCGTCATTTTTCCGGCTACGCCAAAGCCAACATAAGGGCCTACTCCTAATAACATATGCCCTGTGCCAAGCAAAGGTTTAAATAAAAATGTTACAGGAACATCCAGGTAAGAAATTGAAACACTTGCATCCGAATTATCATCTTTTGCACCTTTTCCGGAAAACAACAAGCCCGGTTGAAGATAAAATTGATCAGCCAGTGGAATATCCACCGTTACGCCACCCTGGAATCGGGGAGCCAGCTTGTTTTCAAGTTTGTCACCGCTACCGTCTTTGCCATTGATGTTTTGCAGATTTACACCTGCCCGTATACCAAAACTGATACCTGATTTAGATGCAGCAGCAGACTGTGCTGAAGCAGAAAAAACTGTACCTGTAACTAAAACTAATGTTGCTAAAATGACCTTTTTCATATTGACTGATTTACGTTTGAATGAATTGATGTATAGAATTTACTTCCCGCCTTTTGCTTCTTTTTCCGCATCGGAAATCATTTTTTCGTTAGCGGTGATGAGGAATTCAACTCGGCGGTTTTGTGAACGGCCTTCTTCTGTATCGTTTGAATACTTTGGATATTTTTCACCCATTGCTTTTGGATTCATACGTGCATTGGGAATACCTCTGTCGATGAGATAAACCATTACTGCATTGGCTCGTCGCTGCGACAATGCTTCGTTGTAGGCATCTGAGCCTTTACTGTCTGTATGTCCCTGTATTTCGATATTGGTATCCGGATACTTTTTCAAAATCACCGCCAGCTCATTGAGACTTTGTTTCGCCTCTGATTTCAAACCAGACGCATCAAAATCAAACAGCACCTTACTTTCAAATTCAATTTCAATTCCCTCTCCTACACGTTCTACTTTTGCATTCGGCACTTCGTTTTTAATTTCTTCAGCCTGCTTGTCCATTTTTTTACCAATTAATACACCGGCTGTTCCACCAACGGCCGCACCAATAATGGTCCCCAATGCTGTGTTACCTGATGCACGGCCTATCACTGCTCCCATGGCAGCTCCACCGGTTGTACCAATTACGGCACCTTTCTGCGTTTTTGTCATGCCTTTACAAGCTGCTAATACAATACTGACTGTCAGGATGTAATAAACGATCTTCGTTGTCTTTCTCATAAAAAATAATTTGTTCTACCCTCCCTTGCCAAAGATTGTGCCAGCTGCAACAGATACAAAAAAATAATAGCCGCTTTTGGCGGCTCCTATTTAAATGAAAAGAGATTATTTATTTGATCAATTTCAAAGCATTCAACCATCCTGTTCGCTTACCTGCCCATCCACTTACAAACGCTTCGGGTTTTAAACCCCCTTCCAGGTTTTTTAATAGTCCGGTTGCCTGTGACATTGTTTTCACCGTATTGGCAGTATTGATAAGATTCTGCACATTAAACCCTTTCTTAAACATATCCGGTTTTATAAAACCTGCCAGCGATGCAATGGACTTGCCAACCCCAACAGCATCTTTCACTTTACCGGCAGTACTCAGGAAATTTCCTTTTTCGCCGGCCCATGAACCGAGAAACGAAGCAGGTTTTATTGCGTTGGTGAATTGTGATACAAGGTTACCGATATTACCGGCACCTGACACTTTTGGAAGTTGAGCAATTCCTGTTGAGCTGACAAACAGCAACAACAAAAATGCGAAGGTAAATTTTACTTTCATAAACAGATAATTTTAAGTAATAATACAACTTAAATCAATGGATGGTTCAGGTTAACAAAAAATTATTCCATGCCGGGTTGTTTTAATTGCCAGCCAGTTTTCTTCTTTTCCTCCAGCACCATTTGCTTTACATCGGCCAACAGCTTTTTTGCATCGTACACAATTCCATCTTTAATAGTGTACTTAATGCCGCCTGCACGTATCACTTTGTTCTCCGCATTCAAACGGATGGCACCTGTTCCATACAAAAGTTGCAGATTTTCCAATGGGTTTACATCAATCACTACAAGATCGGCCAGCTTTCCTACTTCAATACTGCCAAGATCTTTTTCCATACCCAATGCCTGTGCGCCATATAATGTTGCAGAACGAATGACTTCTAATGGATGAAAACCGGCTTCACGCAACAACTCCAGCTCACGGATATAACCAAAGCCATAGGTTTGATAAATAAACCCGTTATCACTTCCGGTTGTTACACGACCGCCCCGATTTTTATATTCATTGATAAAGGTCATCCACAGCCGATAGTTTTCTTTCCATTGCACTTCCTGTTCAGTTCCCCAGCTATGCCAATAGCTGCCATGCGAAATGCGGCTTGGTTCATAAAATTTCCAGAGCGATGGCAGCGTGTAATCTTCGTGCCACTCCGCCCGGCGTGCACGATGCAGATCACGGTTGGCTTCGTAAATATTAAATGTAGGATCAATAGTGAGATCAAGATTGATCAACCGGTCCATCACATTGTTCCAATGTTCGCTATATGGCGATGCGGCCTGTTTCCACAACTTACCTGCTTCTTCAAAACGATGTTGTTCGTTACTGTAATTATAGTTGAGCGGATATTGCTGAATGGTTTGTGTAGTAAACAATGCTTCGGGCAACCCATACCAATGTTCCATCGAAGTCATACCTGCTTCAGCTGATTTTACAACATTCCATCGAGCCACATCCATTTGTGCATGATGGGCACAACTGCGTAATCCAAGCTTTTTATTTTCACGGATGGCAGCATCCATAATTTCTGGTGCAGCACCAAAAAACTTAATTCCATCGGCACCATTCTTTGCATTGTCACGCACCCACTCTACTGCCTGGTCAGGTGTAGCAATGGTTTGTTTACTTCCCTGTCCAAACGCAGTGTATGCATGTATTCGGGGTGCTGTAATTTTATTTTCGGTACTTAACTTTTTTTCTTCCAGCACCCATGCGAGACCGTTACCACATGATGGATCACGAATGGTGGTGATGCCATGCGCCATCCATAATTTGAAAACATATTCTGCATTGGCACCCTGACCAGTACCACCAATATGTCCATGCATATCAATAAAGCCGGGCAAAACAAACTGGCCTTCGAGGTCATATTCCTTTCCGCCTTCTTTTAATTTGGGACGACGTTCGTTATTAATGGCCACACCCGGATAACCAACATTGGCAATTTGTACAATACGATTTTTTTCAATTACAATATCAACCGGGCCCATGGGTGGGGCTCCCGTACCATTGATCATGGTTACGCCACGTAAAATGAGTTGTGTGTAAGGACCTTCGCCTTCTTTTTTAATGGGAGCTTTTGCTACCTGTGCTGTTGCAGAAACAATACAACAGGTAAGCAGAAATAACAGAATTGTTCTCATAATTTTTTATTGAGATGAAATTTACAACTATTCATATTAACAGGATTACTTTCCTTTGCAGGTAGTATGAAACTGAAACTCTGGAGTATTGGTAAGCCACACGAGCCATATGTAAAAGCCGGTGTGGAAGATTTTACCAAACGCATATCTAATTATTACCCGGTTGAGTGGACTATTTTTCCCGTACCGAAAAATGCCGGCACATTAAGTGAAGCCGATTTGAAAAAGAAAGAAGGAGAAATGATCCTTGCGGCATTGGGGAAAGATGATTACCTCCTTGTATTGGATGAACGTGGCAAACAGTTGAGCAGCGAAGGGCTAGCTGAGTTTATCATGAAGCGTGGAAATGAAAGTGTAAAAAATCTTGTATTCCTCATTGGTGGTGCGTATGGTATAGATGAAGCAGTGATGAAACGGGCCAATTTCAAATGGAGCTTATCGCAGTTGGTATTTCCACATCAGTTGGTACGGTTGATCTTAGCTGAACAAGTGTACAGGGCCTGCAGCATTAACCGAAATGAAAAATACCATCACAGTTAAAAAATGTCTGATGGATGATGTACGATGTCTGATGTAAGAATTGCAGGTTATCTTTTGCTGATTGCCCGTTGACAATTGACCATTCGCTACTCACAATTCACCATTTCTCGTTAGCTTTGAATCTAAACCAACCAAAGAATGGAGTTTACAATTACGATCGTCATCATCATCATTACTGCGCTTATTTCGTTTACATCATTCAACAATGAAAAAATAACCAACGATCTTATTTTCTGGCCTCCCATGATCAAGGAGAAACACCAGTACTATCGTTTTATTACATCCGGTTTTATCCATGCCGATATTGCACACCTGGCTTTTAACATGATTACGCTGTATTTCTTTGGCCGGGCGATGGAACTGTTCTTTATTGCCAAGATCGGCAAAATAGGTTTCCTGTTATTTTACATTGCAGGGATCATTGTTTCTGAAATTCCTTCCTATATCAGACATCGGAATAATTATCATTACCGTAGCCTGGGCGCATCCGGTGCAGTCACCGCTGTATTGTTTTCATTTATATTATTAGCTCCGTGGCAAACGCTGTATGTATTTTTCCTGCCTGTTCCCGCCATTATTTTTGCAGCCTTGTATGTTGGCTACTCCATTTACATGGATCGCAAAGGTGGCGACAATGTTAACCACAGTGCACATTTATGGGGAGCTGTTTGGGGCGTTGCATTCACCATTTTAATGGAGCCAAATGTATTGTCGCATTTTCTCAGCCAATTGATGAATCCCAGCTTTGGATTTTGATTGATGGATGATTGATTTTTTGCTGGTGCGTGCAGATTATCGGTTATCAGCATACACTAACTGATCGCAGCGCTGTATTTTATCTGCAAGGCCGTTGCAGTTGATGGCAGTAATTTAAAACGCTCATCAATGCGGTGGCCAACTACCCAGATGATCTTTTGATTGCTTTCCAGCACCCACACATTTTCCTTTTCTGTTTTGGATAGTTTCAGATCAATGAGAAAACGGGCCACTTTCTTTTTCTTTTTCATACCAAGCGGATAAAAGTAATCGCCTGTTTTCCACTTGCGCAACAGTAACGGGAATTCGATGTGCTTTGCGTCGAGCAGTACTTCTGTGTTGGAATTGGGAATGGGGAGTTGGGAATTTGGGATTTGTTTTACCTCCAGCAATCCTGCTGCAAAACCTGTTGTACCGGGGCCTTCCACAATTACATGTCCCAGTTCTGCATCTTCAGCCGAAGCAATGACCAGCCATGCACGGTTTTTAATGATGCGGAATGCAAGCACCGGAGAATTGATGAACTTTCCTGTTTCTGCAACGGCCAGCTTTTCTACTTCGGCAATTTGTTTTTCAGTGAAGCCATAGGGTTTAATGATCTCATAGATCAACGCCCGGTTGTTGTACTGCAACAATTGCTTTGCCGGAATATGTATTTCAACACCTTTTTGTTTGCACAGCTTTTTGATAAGTTGCTGCGTCGTCAACTTATACAAAGCTTCAATGGATTTGAACCGCTCCATATTATCCTTCAGATTTTGTTTTACCTGCGGATATACGTTTTCAATGGCCGGAATAATTTCATTACGGAAAAAGTTGCGTGTGTATTTCGATGATTGATTCGATGAATCTTCTCTGTACTGCAACTTATTTTCTGCAGCATACTGCAGCAATTCTTCTTTTGTAAACGAAAGCAACGGACGCTTGATATCACCATACGCAACCGGAATACCCGTTAAGCCATGCAACCCTGTGCCACGGAAAAAGTTCATCAACAATGTTTCGTTGTTATCATCGGCATGGTGGGCGGTGAGCAAGTGAGTGGTGAGTGGTGAGTGGTGAGTGGGAAGTGCTGCTGCAGAACTTTCACTATTGACCATTGACCATTCACCATTGACCAGTTCCTCAAACCATTCGTAACGCAACACACGTGCTGCTTCCTGGATGGAAAGCTTTTGTTCAGTTGCGTATGTTGCTGTATCAAATTTCTTCACTAATACTTCAACGTTGTACTTTTCTCCAAGTGAACGCACAAATGCTTCATCGCCTTCGCTCTCCTCTCCTCTTAATTGAAAATTGCAATGTGCAATGTGGAACTGATAGCCGGCCTTTGCACAAAGATCAACCAGCGCCACGCTATCTACTCCACCGCTAACGGCAAGGAGTAACGGATCTTTTGATTGAAAAAGATGCTGCTGTTGAATGTATTGTTGAAAGCGGGAAAGTAAACTCATGTAGTTATATCTCAAAGATGAAGCAAGTAATGTAGTACAAGTGTGCGACGCAACAAAAGATCAATCTAAGCTCAAAAGCCGGTAACAAAAAACTTCAAACCGAAAACCATGAACATCTAAAACGTCAACTCCTCCAACGCCCCCCTCAACTCACCGTACGCATGCTGCTCACCTTTTTCCTTCGCTACCTGCATTCCTTTTTCATACCAGGCAATAGCGGCATCGGTATCATCGATGCGTTCGCAGAGTTTTCCTAAATGATAGTACGAGCCAACATAGCTTGCATCTGCCGCCAGCAATTCTTCAAATAATTGCTTTGCTGTTGCATCGTCGCCGAGCTTTACATGTTCGAGCGCCAGTGCATGTTTGAGAAAACTATCGTTGGGACTTTCCTGTAAAAACCTGCGCAATTGTTCAACCCTGTCCATGTTTATGAATATTTTTTCGTTTTGGTGTGCCGATGAGAGACGCAAACCTTTATCTTTGTATAGTTGCATAAACAACTATTTCTTAACTCATACAAAAAATTGCTTGCATGAAGATTTTAGTTTGTATCAGTAAAACACCGGATACGACGGCAAAAATAGCCTTCACCGATAACAACACAAAGTTTGCGCAGGATGGCGTGCAGTGGATCATTAACCCCTACGATGAGTGGTATGCTCTGGTGCGTGCCATTGAACTGAAAGAAAAAGATCCTTCAACGGTTATTCATTTGGTTACGGTGGGTGGAGCAGATGCCGATCCCATCATCCGCAAAGCATTGGCATTGGGTGGCGATGAAGCCATTCGTGTAAATGCCGACAGTCATGATAGTTTTTACATTGCTGCACAAATTGCAGAAGTGGCCAAACAAGGTGCATACGATCTGGTGTTCACCGGTAAAGAAACAATCGACTACAATGGCTCTGCTATTGGCGGTATGGTGGCCGAACTCCTCGATCTGCCATACGTTTCCCTCGCAACAAAATTTGATTTGAATGGAACAGTTGCAACTATTAACCGTGAAATTGAAAGTGGCGAAGAAACTTGCGAAGTAAGTCTGCCTGTTGTGGTTAGCTGCCAGAAAGGAATGGCCGAGCAACGCATCCCCAATATGAAAGGCATTATGGGTGCACGTACCAAACCGTTGAAAGCAGTAGAGCCCGTTGCTGTAGATACACTTACATCTGTTGCTGCATTTGAATTACCACCTGCCAAAGCCGGTGTAAAATTAGTGGATGCAGAAAATGTGGGTGAGCTGGTAAGGTTGCTGCATGAAGAAGCCAAAGTCTTCTAATTTGAGAATTTGAAAATGTGCTAATTTGAAAATTAGCCATTGCTCAACTTCTCTTATTTTCAAATTTTCAAATCCTCAAATTTTCAAATTCTATGTCAGTTTTAATATTCATCGATACTGCTGATGGCCATGTAAAAAAATCTTCTCTTGAAGTATTGACTTATGGCGCACAGTTAGCAAAACAATTGGGCACAAGTGCAGAAGGCGTTTTGTTGGGAACGGTAGGAGATGACATCGCTGCCCTCGGCAAATATGGTGTTGCGAAAATTCATCATGTGGCAAACGATACCTTGAATCATTTCGATGCACAGGTGTATACCAAAGCGATTGCTGATGTAGCTACTGCTGCGGGTGCAACGGTAATCGTTCTTTCGCATAACGTAACAGGGAAAGCCGTGTCGCCCCGCTTGAGTGCACGTTTAAAAGCCGGCTTGGTAGCCGGTGCAGTTGGATTGCCCGATACAAGCAATGGATTTGTTGTGAAAAAAGGCGTATTCAGCGGAAAAGCATTTGCCAAAGTGGCCATTAATACAGCTGTGAAAATTATTTCACTCAGTCCGAATTCATTCCAGACAGTTGCAGGCGAAGGCACAGCCGAAGTAGTTGCAGCAAACGTAACTGTTGATGCGCCGAAAGTAAAAGTAACTGCCACCAACAAAGTAACCGGACAGGTTCCGTTAAGCGAAGCCGAACTGGTAGTGAGTGGTGGCCGTGGATTGAAGGGACCGGAAAACTGGGGCATGATCGAAGAGCTGGCAGGTTTATTAGGTGCAGCTACCGCCTGCAGCCGGGCCGTTGCCGATGCACACTGGCGTCCGCATCATGAGCATGTGGGACAAACCGGTGGCGCTATTGCTCCCAATCTCTATTTAGCCATCGGCATCAGTGGCGCTATTCAGCACCTTGCAGGTGTAAACCGCAGCAAGGTAATTGTGGTGATCAATAAAGATCCGGAAGCACCTTTCTTTAAAGCAGCCGACTATGGTATTGTAGGCGATGCGTTTGAAGTAGTGCCAAAGATGATCACGGAAGTAAAGAAACTGAAAGGCGTAGCGTAAGCAAGCCCATAAGTTATAAATTGTTAGTCGATAGCCTTTAGCTGAGCGTTGTAAGTACTTTGCTTACGACTATCGGCTGAAGGCTATCGGCTTTTTTGCTGTTTATTCTCCTGTTTTATTAAAAACAAAGCCCTTAAATTTGCCGACAGGTTATGAAAAAAATCGAACTGGAAATAGTTGCCCTTTCGCACAGTATTACCCAAACGCATAGTTACGCAGTGGTATTGGGAGAAGTGAACGGTATGCGCCGATTGCCGATTGTAATTGGTGGTTTTGAAGCCCAGGCTATTGCTGTGGCGCTCGAACGTATGCAACCCAGTCGCCCCCTCACCCACGACCTGATGAAGAATTTCATGCTGGCTTTTAATGTGGAGCTGCACGAAATTGTGATCAACGATTTACAGGAAGGCATTTTCTATTCCAAGCTCCTCTGCTCTACCGATCATGATACGGTGGAGATCGACAGCCGCACCAGCGATGCATTGGCTTTAGCTGTACGTTTTGGTTGCCCCATATATACCTATGAGCATATTCTGGAAAGTGCCGGTATTTTAATGGAAGATGAGGAGAAGAAAAAAGAAGAAGTACCTGTAACCAGCACCAACGAAAGCGGTGAAAAAGAAGATTTGAAATCATTGAGCATTGAAGAATTACAAAGTCTGCTGAATGATGTACTGGAGCAGGAAGATTATATCCGGGCCATTGCTATTCGTGATGAGCTTTCGAACCGAAGGAAATAACTGATAATTGGATAATGGATCATCTGTATCCACTCCTTTTTCATTCCTCATTATTCATTTTTTATTTTTCATTCTTCGAATGATCGTTTTCCCTAATTGCAAAATCAATCTCGGTTTACAGATTCTCAACAAACGGGAAGATGGTTATCATAACCTGGCAACGGTGTTTTATCCACTGCCATTGAAAGATGCATTGGAAGTAGTGAGAAGGGACGACGGACGATGGACGACGGACGACGGTGAAGCCACTCACAACTCACAACTCACAACTCAGATTTCATTCTCATCAACCGGCCTCCCCATCGCCGGCAACACAACCAACAACCTCTGCGTGAAAGCCTATCACTTATTACAAAAAGATTTTCCTTCACTCCCACCTGTGCTGATGCATCTGCACAAAGCCATACCGATGGGTGCTGGTTTAGGCGGCGGCAGTGCCGATGGTGCATTTGCTTTGAAACTGCTGAATGAAAAATTTCAGTTGGGATTATCTACCCAACAGTTGATTGATTATGCATTGCAGTTGGGAAGTGATTGCCCCTTTTTCATCATCAACAAACCCTGTTATGCAACAGGCCGGGGTGAACTACTGGAAGAAGTTGAATTGGATTTATCGGCTTACAAGTTTGCGATTGTAAACCCCGGTATTCATGTAAACACGGGTTGGGCATTTGGGCAGCTAAACCTGTCAGGCCGCTCTGCAGATAGTTCCACTCAATCAAACAATTCCCAGCGGCCAGACAGTGAGCAGCGCCCCGATCTAAAACAAATCATTCAACAACCCATTTCCACCTGGAAAGATCAGCTAATTAACGATTTTGAAGAACCGGTTTACAAAGCACACCCGGAAATTGCAAGCATCAAACAACAACTCTACGATGCGGGTGCCGTTTATGCAAGTATGACGGGAAGTGGCAGTACTGTGTTTGGGATATTTGAGAAAGAACCAGAGTTGAAGTTTGATGAGAAGTATTTGTCAAAAATCATATACTGATTACTTTTATTTTTGAAAAGAATTACACTTCCAGGATAAAACAAAAATCAACGACTTATGAAATGTATGATTGCTATTTTACTCGTTTTAAGTTTGCATACTGCTGGCGTTTCGCAGCAAATTTCATTTGAAGGGTTTATTGATTACCAGGTAGAGATAAAATCAAAATCAAAACTTACGAGTGATGAAACCTTAAAAACACTTTCCGGTTATGGGAATACACTAAGAGTGTACATTAAAAAAGGGAAATATTATCGGGTAAGCGGCATCGTAGAAGAATATGTTGGACTGTTACCAAAAGAAAATATCATTAAATATAAAAACAGGGATACATTATACAAAATTCCTGATACAACACATCATGGTGAAAATATCCAGGTAAAACGCAATGACAAAAACACAGTTATTGCGAATTATAATTGCAAGAGCATACGTCTGATTTCAAAAAATGAAACTGAAGAATATTTTTATACCCCCGAACTGGTACAATTAGCTACTGACAACCCCAATATTAGCGGTACATCATTTCACAGATTTCTGCTTGAAACAAATGCTATATGGCTAAAGCATGTTTCTGAAAGTCCCGAATACCTCATTACCTATACCGCAACACGTGTACAACAGCAAATTGTTGATGATAAATTACTACAACCACCTGCGTTACCAGAAACACTTTTGGAATTTGAACATTTAATTGAAAAGGCAGCACCTAAATCAGAAAAAGACTGGATTGCATATATGCAACGAACTGTAAAAGCTGAACTAGCGAATAAACACTTAAAAATTCCTAAAGGAGAAAAATCCATAAAACAAACAGTAATTGTTGAATTTATTGTTACGAGCACAGGTGCAATCGGAGAAGTGTGGGTACAAAACGCTAAAGAGGTACATCCTGCACTTGCCAAAGAAGCCATAAGAGTTATTAAAGAAGGATATGGATGGAAACCTGCTACTTTTTTAGGCAAGAAAATAGATGCATTAGCAAGGCAGCCAGTAACTTTTATGAGCACGTATTAATTTAAAAGAAATGTGCTTAAAATTGAATTGGGGCATTGCGTTAATGCAGAATGAGTATTTATAACTCTGTCAGGCCGCTCCGTGCAGCCAAACAATAAACTACGCCCCTATTTGTAACAAATCATTCAACAACCCATCTCCAACTGGAAAGATCTAATCATCAACAATTTTGAAGAACCGGTTTGCAAAGCGCATCCGGAAATTGCAGCCATCAAACAACAACTTTATGATGCAGGTGCTTTGTATGCAAGTATGACGGGAAGCGGCAGTACAGTGTTTGGAATATTTGAAAAAGAACCGGAGTTGAAGTTTGATGAAACGTATTTGTTTAAGTTTCTTTAAACGCACAACATCCAAGAATTTAATCTCTAATTATGTTCTTTTCCGGCTTCTCCCGAAAAGCAAGAACTACTTTAACCCAAAAGATAATTAGGAGAATGATAATAACAATCATTAATAGAAGATCATATAATTGTTGGTCGTAGCTTTTGAAAGTTGAATAGTTCTTATTTACACGTGAAAGTCTAATGGTGACGCTATCTCCTTTTTTATATCCTAAGTCAGAGTTTGCTATATGATTAAATGAAAAACGCTTACCACCAAACTGATATTCAAAAGTATAATCATAAGAAAGATCAGCATCAATACTATTTCTTATAATTACATTAGAAGTAGAGGCTCGTTTATACTCGAAGTTTTTCAAATAGTAAAGCTCTTTGAATGTTTGTTTTAAAAATCCAAATGAGCCAAAACTTAAATGTAATAGTTAAGATATAATCTGACAGTTGTGGATTTTTCTACAATTTTTTTAAGCTGCTGAGTTGTGTTGATTCAGCAGTTTTTCTTTTGCCAAAGGTAAAGCTTCGTCAAAAGTTTGTATAGGTG
>JAEYWX010000020.1 GCA_023428755.1 Bacteroidota bacterium | reverse complement strand
ATGCCGCGCGCGGCGCCGGTGACCAGGGCCACCTTGTCAGTCGTCGTCATGATTTCCTCCCGGAATCCGCCTTTGGCCGGCATTGCGCTGTGGCCTTGTTCTCCTTCAAGCCGGTTGCGCGGCTGCGATCAAGGGGCGCGTGGCGGCCGCCACAATCATGCGCTAGATCAAAACACTCCAGCCCGGTCCGGGGCATTGTCTGACCCGAAACAAGGCCCTGCCGGGCCGCTATCTGCATCCAAGGGATTTTCCATGAGCCACTACCACGCCGTCGTCTGGATCGATCACCGCGAAGCGCGAGTCTTCCATTTCAACCCGACCGACGCCGACAAGCAGGTCATCCACGCGGACAAGCCGGTCAAGCAGGTGCACCACAGGGCCGGTCCAGCCGGTCCGGGTCATGCCAGCGCCGACCAGGAGTTTCTGCATGAGGTTGCTCAGGCGATTTCGGATGCCGGCGCGGTGCTGATCACCGGACCTGGCAATGCCAAGAACGAGTTGATGAAGCACATCGAAAGCCACGACGCGCCGCTGAAGAAGCTGATCGCCGGTGTCGAGACCGTCGATCACCCGAGCGACGGTCAACTCGTCGCCCACGCACGCAAATACTTCAAGGCCGAAGACCGCATGACGCGGTAATCGCTCCGGTCATTCCGGGGCGCGCGCATAAGCGCGTTTACGCGCGCCTTGCTAGGTTTTGCGCGCGACCCTGGAATCCGGCAACATGCGCGCTAACGCGCTGACGCAGGGCCGTCCCGAGACGGCGTCAGTCCTCGCCGTCTTCCTTGAACGTATTGCGATAGGGATGTGCCGGATAGACACCGAGGATGCGCAATTCCTTGGAGAAGAAGGCGAGTTCTTCCAGCGCATGGACCAGCGCGGTGTCGTCGGGGTGGCCCTCGACGTCGGCATAGAACTGCGTGGCGAAGAAGTTGCCGCCGACCATGTAGCTCTCGAGCTTGGTCATGTTCACGCCGTTGGTGGCGAAGCCGCCCATCGCCTTGTAGAGCGCGGCCGGCAGGTTGCGCACGCGGAAGACGAAAGTGGTGATGACCTTGCCGTTGCCTGGCTTGGCCCACTTCTTCTCCGGCGACAGCACGATAAAGCGCGTAGTCGAGTTCGATTGGTCCTCGACGTTCTCCTTCAGGATGTCGAGGCCGTAGATTTCCGCGGCCAGCCGCGAGCCAATGGCGGCGCGGGTGACGTCGTTCGCCTCGGCGATTTCGCGCGCCGAACCGGCGGTGTCGGCGGCGACCACCGGCTTGAGCTTGAGTTCACGGATGATGTTGCGGCACTGACCGAGCGCCATCACGTGGCTCTGTACGGACTTGATGGTCTGGAGCGTCGCGCCCTTCGGCGCCATCAACTGGTTGCGGATGGGCAGAAACCACTCGCCGATGATGTGCAGCTTTGAGGTCGGCATCAGGTGGTGGATGTCGGCGACCCGGCCGGCGACCGAGTTCTCGATCGGGATCATGCCGAGATCGACATCGCCGTTCGTGAGCGCGGTAAAGCAGTCTTCGAAGGTCGCGGCGGGCACCGGCTCGTAATTGGGATAGGCTTCGCGGCAGGCGAGGTCGGAGTTCGCCCCGCGCTCGCCCTGGAAAATGATTTTCTTGGTGGCCATTACAGAATCCCCGTCATTCCGGCGCGCGAGCGCGGCGAGCGGGCCGCCCCGGAATGACAACGGCGTACGCGGACCATAGCGCCCAAGTCAACCGGCCAGCGCCTTGCGTGCCTTCTCCAGGTCCTCGGGTGCGTCGACGCCGAGCGGCACGCTATTGACCACGGCGATGTCGATCCGCATGCCGTTATCGAGCGCGCGCAGTTGCTCCAGCCGCTCCCGCTGCTCGTTGGCCGATGGCGGCAGCTTGACGAAGCGCTCCAGAGCCGCGCGCCTGTAGGCGTAGAGGCCGATGTGGTGATAGTGCGGGCCGGGGCCCTCGGCGTTGGCGCGGGTGAAGGTCGTGGCGCGCATTTGACCGGGACCGATTGCGACGCCCTTGGCCTTGACCACGTTGGGGTTGGTCAACTCGGCCGGATCGTGGATCACGGCCGCCAAGGTGGCGATGTCGACCGCCGGGTCGGATAGCGGCCCGAGCGCAGCTCGGATGTCCCCGGGCGCGATGGTCGGCAGGTCGCCCTGGACATTGACGACATGGGCCACCCGGTGTTCAGGGTCGATCGCTTCCAGCGCTTCGAAGATCCGGTCGGAGCCGGAAAGGTGGTCCGTGCTCGTCATCACCGCGCGGCCGCCCGCCTTTTCAACCGCCGCCTGCACTGCCTCGGAATCGGTCGCTACCACGACCTCACCAAGGCCCGCTTCCTGCGCCCGGCGCAGCACATGGACGATCATCGGCAGGCCGTTGATATCGGCCAGCGGCTTGCCGGGCAGACGCGTCGAGGCCATGCGGGCCGGTATGAGGACGATGGTGGCAGCCATGGCTTCCGGGGCACCAAATTGTAGCGGGTGGATGGGCTTATACGGGTTGCCACAGGGCCGGCAAACCGGCTAATTGTCCGTCAGGTTTGGTCCGCATTTCTCCTTCGGGTACCGTTTCCCATGAACTCTTTCGAACTGAACAAGATTCTCGGCGCCGTGCTGGCGACCTGTCTGGCCCTCCTGGCGCTGAACATCGGTGCCTCGGCGCTGTTCGCCCCCGAGGCGCCGGCCAAGCCCGGCTTTAACATCGCCGTCAAGGAAGAGGGCAAAGGTGGCCCGGCCGGCCCGGCCGAACCGGAAAAGCCGATCGCCGTGCTGCTCGCCAGTGCCTCGGTGGAAAAGGGTCAGGCCGCCGCCAAGCAGTGCGCCTCCTGTCACACCTTCGAAAAGGGCGGCCCGAACCGCGTCGGCCCGAACCTCTACGACATCGTCGGCCACGAAGTCGGTACCGGCCGCGGCGGCTTCAACTTCTCGGCTGCCATGAAGGCCAAGGGCGGCAAGTGGACCTACGAGGACCTCAACGCGTTCCTCAAGAACCCGCGCGGCGCCATTCCCGGCACCAACATGACCTTCGCCGGTATTTCGCGTGACAATGTCCGCGCCGATGTCATCGCCTATCTGCGCTCGCTCTCCGACAGCCCGCAGCCGTTG
>JAEYWX010000034.1 GCA_023428755.1 Bacteroidota bacterium | reverse complement strand
TTCCTGCACGGCGCCGCCTGCCATTGCTGCACCATGGCATCGGAGACCACGTGTGAACGAGCGAACCGGATCCTGGATCGCCGTTTCCTGCTCGGCCTGCCTGGCCCCAACACTGATCTCGGCTTCTTTACGGTGCCGAAGTGAGTTCCGACCCGCTCGTCCAGCTCGGAGCACTCCTCACTGCGGCCGAGGCGGCCAAGCTGGCCAACCGGTTCGCCGACGGTGACACCCTCACGTCGGCAATGCAGGGGATCTCGGCCAGCCGGCGAAACGAGGTCCGCGCCGCTCTCGAGGCGTCGGACGTGGTCCCCGCCAATCTCTCGGCAGCCCTGGCCGTGCTGCGCTCCATCCAGGGCGCAGCGACCCGGATCACCGATGTCTCCCCAGTCTGGACGTTGCCGGGTCACCTCGCCGACTACGGCAACCTCACGACGTCCATCAAGGATCTCGTGCTCGCGGCCAGATACTCCGTTGTCTGCTCGACGTTCAACTTTCAGAAGTCGTCGGCTCTGTGGGACGCCCTCCGTGAGGTGTCCGCGCGCGGAACGGTCGACGTTCGGGTGTATCTGGACACGGAGGCGGCCACGAATCAGAAGTGGCCGTCGGCACCCAGCTTGGCCGACGTTGCATCACAGCTCGCCGGCGCACACGTCTACAGGACGCGCGAACTGGACGGGAAGTCGATTCGCAACCACGCGAAGTTCATAGCAGTGGACCACCAGTTCCTGATCGTTACCAGCGCCAACTTCTCGATCAGCGCCGAGCAGTTCAACATCGAGCTCGGCCTCCGGGTCGATGATGCGTCGCTCACGCAGCGCGTCGAGCATCAACTCGAAGAGCGCGAGGGGCTGCTTTACGAACGAGTGAGCGCCGACTAGTTGGGTGCTGGGCCTTCGTGCTTGGCTTCGCAATCGAGCCATTGAGGGCCAGTCCGTCCTGCGAGGTGCTTGCCGACATGGACGGCCAGGGCGGACGTCGCATTCTGCCGCCAGGACGAGGCTTTCATGAATAGGCTGTCTGCCGCAGGCTGGCGGCGCTCGAGGGGAGATCTGATGGGGTTGCTCAAGGCGGCGTCCGACGCCATAGGCGGCGTGCTCGGCGACCAATGGAAGGACTTCTACACGGTTCCTGAGGGTCTCGGCGCGACGGCGGCCATGTTCGCGGCCGTGCCGCGTGGCACCCACGCCGGCCGCGGGTCGAACACCACGGGGGCTCCCGGCGTCATCTCCAACGGAAGCCGGATCGTCGTGCCCGAGGGCTACGGGCTCCTCCTGATGCAAGAGGGCGGCATCACAGGGTTCGTCGCCCAGCCCGGTGCCTACGAGTGGCGCTCGGACGCAGCCGACTCTGGGTCCGTCTTCGCTGGCGACGGAATCGTCAGCCCCCTTATCGGGGCCTCGTGGGAGCGGTTCAAGTTCGGCGGTCGCGCACAGGCGCAACAGCGGGCGTTTTTTGTGTCGCTGAAGGAATTGCCGAACAACCGGTTCGGCACGATGAGCGAGCTCTACTGGGACGACGCCTATCTCAATGCCCAGGCCGGGGCAATGGTGCGGGGTACCTACACGGTTCGGATCACCGACCCCATCCTGTTCGTCCGGAACTGGGTTCCCGCGACGTACCTTCGGCCGGGGGTGGTCTTCGACTTCACTGACAACGGCAACGACGCCGCGATGCAACTCTTCACCGAGGTCGTCGGCTGCCTTCCCCAGGCACTCTCGCTCTACTCACACGACCCTGCAAGGGGCAATCGGATGACTCGCATCCAGCAGGACACCGCGGGGTTCGCCCGGAGCCTGTCGGAGGCGGTCGAACGCACGTGCAAGTGGCGTTCCCGCCGCGGACTCGAAATCGTCAGTGCGACGATCGTCGCTCTCGAATACGACCCGTCCACTCGCGAGTTGTTGAAGACCGTCCAACGTGCCGATGCCCTGCGTGGCGCCCGCGGGAACTCGAACCTTCAGCAATCGGTGGCGGCGGGACTTCAGGCTGCCGGTGAGAACGGCGGTGCGGACGGGGTCCTTGGAATGGTGCTCGCGACCGGCGCCCTCGGCCTCCCGGGTCTCCAGCAGCCTGTGTCGAATGCACCTGCAGCCGCGTTCGGGACGGCCACCTGGGAGCAGCCGCGCTTCGACGAGAGCAAGGACGCATCGGATGGACCGATCATTTCGCCTGCAGGCCCCAATTCGTCGGAGCAGGACGAACACGACGCCGTCGGGAGGCTGACGAAGTACAAGCAGATGCTCGACGCCGGCCTGATCACGCAGGCCGACTACGACGCAGCGAAGGCGAAGGTTCTCGAGTTGTGAACCGGGGCGCACAAGTCAGGCCGGAGGGTGGATGAGAAGAAAATGAGGGCTCCAGGCTGGTATTCGGACCCTGACACCGGCGGTACCAAGTACTGGGATGGCTTCCGCTGGACGGGCGACACGCGGGCGCGACGGAGGATCTTTGCGGCACCTGCCCAAGATCGCCGCAAGGGACTGCGCGGCCTTGCGGTTGCGGCGTGCGGGATCCTTCTGAGTCTGGTTACCTGGATCGGCGCGAACCAGGTCGCGGAGCGTCCGACGGGCTGGGGTTGGTTCGTCATCCTCGGCCTCGCGGTCGGCATCGTGGGCGTTGCGGTCGGCACCTACTTCCTTCGCGGTCAGGGCCCGACCACCGACGCGGTCGAGGCCCGTTTGGCCAGAGAGCGCCAGGCTCGCGCCGACACAGACCGCCGAGCCGCCCATCTGGTCAGGCGGGCGCCGAGACCCGCCGTCACGACACGGGCGGCGCGCCTCGGGGCGGAGGCTGATCCGGACAAGGCGAAGGCACTCAAGGACCTCGAAGAACTTCTCTACGCACGCAAGATCAGTGACTCTGAGTATCAGGCGGCCAAGGAGGCGCTGTCCGGGACGGGTCTGTCCGCCCAGCTCGCGCAGCTGGCCGAACTGCACCGCGAGGGCATGCTGAGTGAAGTGGAGTTCGCGGCTGCCAGACTGCGGCTGCTCGGCCTGTAGCGACCCGCTTAGGACACGCGCCCGGGCTGCGCCTCGGAGTCCGCGCCGCGACGATCGCGGGCGGGTAGATGGAAGACGTGCACCCTTCGCGCGATCAGGTCGCCACCGTCGTCAGCCGGCAGTGTCCTGGCAGTTGCGATCAACCACCAGGCGGGGAGATTGTTGGATGACCAGCCCTGCAGGCGGCAACTGTTCGCACACCGTCCAGTTCGCCTCACGAACGGGGCCGAACAGCCCGCCGCCCAAGATCTCGATCTCGCCGTCGAAGCCCGCGCGAGTGATGTCACTCCTCGCGCGATCCAGCTTCTCACCAACAACGTCAGGCATGACCGGGCCCGACGCGGGCGCGGCACAGGTGCGGTCGACGGTCAGTCGTGGAGGTTCCACAATGGTCTCTCCCACATCGGGGACCTGTTCACAAACCACCCAGTCCGCCGGGAAGAGGACACCGAGCATGTCGCCGCCGACGACTCCAACCTCGCCGTCGAAGCCCGCGTGCTTGATGTCACTCTTCGCAACGTCCAACCGCTTCCCCACCACGTAGGGCATCGTCGGCCCGGGCGCGGCACAGCTTGCGAGACCCCCTACCAGCACGAGCGCAACGGCCACCTGACGCCACCGCCGCATCCCCGCACCTCCGCCACTTGCAGTCAAGGGCAAGCGTAGCCCGGACCGGGCCGTCGGCGACGGCGAAAGCCAGCCTCTGACGGGGCCACGCAACCGCCATCTCGTCCGGCACTACCGTCTTGCTGGCGAACCCCAGCTCCCTCGCGACATCCTGAGGCATGTCCTGCCTCCTTCCGTGGTTTCGTGACCACGGAGTGCGATCAGGGCGATATTGTCCGGGTTGTCCCCAGACCAGTCCCTGCGCTCCGACTGACCCACAG
>JAEYWX010000023.1 GCA_023428755.1 Bacteroidota bacterium | reverse complement strand
ATAACATTACTGTTATCACCCTTGCGGCTTGCTAATGTTTCGGAGCGTTACCCCCGCACATAAGAGACTTTCACTCTCTGGCTTTCTCAGTTCTAAGAACTATATTTATCATTCAGGGCACACACATTAGTATTGCCAATAGTGGGGCTTGACATTGGAGCAATCAGCAACGGTAATTCTGTTGTACTGCGGTTCGGGGCTCGACGAATAAAGCCCAGCTTTAGTTCTTAATATTTAACTTTATCAAAAAGTCAGGCAGCTGTTCCGGGCGGACGAATATAAAATCCCCCACCATCGGCAATACCTGTCCGTTAGCTGTAATTGCACTCGTATAAATATGAAGAACCTGCTTTTAATATCAATTTGTATTTTTTCATTTTCTTGTTCAATTAGCCAAAAGGAAGACAAAAAAAATACTACCATTTCGGTTGACTTACCCAAGAAAAAAGACAATGTTCAAAACAACTTTGATTTAAACATTGAAATTAGTTTATTTAACTCAATACCAGACACTATTGACGGCTGTGGCGATTTTTATAGTTATGAAATAAAGGACAAGCAAAAAAGGAAATACGTATTTCTTTCAAACTTGACAGAGTTTTCGATGATGAAAATTGACGGTAAGACGGAATATTTCAAAATAGACCAAGACTCTGTATCAGAATTTAGTGAGACGAATTACACTCAGACTGCTATTTCCGAAAAATACAGATTAGTATGTGAGTTTAACTTAATTAAAAAATATGACGAAGGTGGTTTGTACAAATTGAAACTCACTTTAATCGACAAATTGACAAAAAGAAGAAAAGAAATTCATTTGATTGGGGAAAGCGGTTGTTAAGAGAGCAACTACAGCTAACATGAATTGTGCAAACAACACTGCCCTGGTTCTTATCCCACAAACCATTTGCAAGTAACTTCTCATTGACCGTAACTACAACCTTCTCTCTTGCCCTACCCGTTCCCACGTACGCCATTGCTTCATTTGTTTTTTCCCCTTCCACACAACACAACTGCTTTTCCAAAATAACTTATCTTGGGGATTCAATCAACCAACTATGTCAGAAATCATCATTGCACTTATTTCGCTTATTGCACTGGAAGTAATTCTGGGCATCGATAACATCATCTTTATTTCCATACTGGCCGATAAACTGCCGGAAAGCCAACGGAACAAACTCCGCTTCTGGGGTATTGGTCTGGCGATGGTGATGCGGCTGTTGCTGCTGGCATTGATCTCGTGGATCTTAAAACTCGACCAGGTTTTGTTTACCTTGTTTGAGATCGGCTTCTCCGGTAAATCGCTCATCTTAATTGTGGGTGGTTTGTTTCTGTTATACAAGAGCACGAAAGAAATTTATCATAAAAGTGAAATTGCTGATGAGAAAACGCCAAGAGTTCCGGAAAAAGTAAGCTTTGGCAAATTGCTGGGTGAAGTGATTCTGCTCGATCTTGTTTTTTCAGTAGATTCCATCATTACGGCTGTAGGTATGGTAAATGAACTGTGGGTAATGTACACGGCTGTTATTGTAACGGTGATCATTATGCTCATTGCATCAAAACCCATCAGTGATTTTATTTACAAGCATCCATCGTTTAAAATTTTAGCACTTTGTTTTTTAATGATGATTGGTGTATCACTGATTGCCGAAGGCATGCAATTTAAAATACCAAAAGGTTACATTTATTTCTCAATGGCATTTGCATTCCTGGTAGATGTGATACAGATGAAAACGGTGAAGCAGAAATAGTTGACACAAAAAAGCCCTTTTAACAAAGGGCTTTTTTATACATATTCAGACGCTGAATTATTTCTTCAACTCAAATTTTACTTCTTTCACATCAGCGCTGCTGCCACCAATGTACAAGGTAAACGCACCCGGCTCGTAGATGTGTTGCAACTGATCATTGTAAAAGCGGAGATCGTTTGCTGTAAGTGAAAAACGGATCTGTTTCGATTCGCCTTTTTTGAGTTTTACTTTTTGGAAGCCTTTTAATTCTTTTACCGGTCGTACTACAGAACCCACCATATCCCTAATGTACAATTGTACCACTTCTTCCCCATCGTAATTACCACTGTTGGTAAGTGTAACAGTAGCGGTTAATGTTTCACCGGGTTTGATGCTGGTTTTGTTCAATTGAATATCGCTGTACTGAAAGTTGGTATAACTCAATCCAAAACCAAATGGATACTGCGGACTGTTTAACTCATCAATATACGCTGATACATAATTCCGATCGGTTTCATTCTTTGCAGGTCGTCCGGTGTTGTAATAGTTGTAGTAAATCGGAATCTGACCTACGCTGCGTGGAAATGTCATGGGTAATTTACCGGAAGGATTGTAATCACCAAACAACACATCTGCAATTGCATCGGCACCTTTTGTACCCAACCACCATGTGTACACAATGGCTTGTGCGTGGTCGGCAGTCCAGTTAAATACCAATGGCCGGCCTGCTGCAATCAACACTACTACCGGCTTACCGGTTGCCACTACTGCTTTGATCAACTCTTCCTGCACACCTGGTAATGAAAGATTGCTGCGGCTTTTTGCTTCACCGCTCATATCTCTTTTTTCACCCACATAGATTACCACCACATCTGCATCGTTTGCAACAGTAACGGCTTCTGCAAAACCAGCTTTGCTGCTATCGGTCAATTCACAACCTTTTGCATACAACAACTGTGTAGTGCTTCCCAGCTTTTGCTGAATCGATTGATACAACGTAGGGATACGTGCAGAATCATCATCCCAATCGTAACTCCAGAAACCCAAATGCTCTTTTACTGCTTTTACCAACGGGCCAATGAGTGCAATCTTTTTTGTTTGTTTGGACAGCGGCAATATTTGTTGGTTGTTCTTCAACAACACCATACTTTTCAATGCCATGTCTTTTGCCGCAGCAAGGTGCTGCGGATTGTTCCATTGTTCTTTTTCCCGTTCTGTATTACTGAATTTGTATGGATTAGTAAACAAACCCAGTTCATATTTCTTTTGCAGAATACGACGCACAGCATCATCAATTACACTCATCTTTACTTTTCCTTCACGTACAAGCTTTGCAAGATGTTGTGTGTAAGCACGGCTTTCCATATCCATATCGCTGCCCGCATTTGCAGCAAGCATGGCCGCTTCGTAATTATCAGCTGCATAACCATGATTCACCATTTCGCCAATACTGCCCCAATCGCTCACTACAAATCCTTTGAACTTCCATTTGCCTTTCAACAAATCACGTTGCAAAAAGCGGCTACCCGTTGCCGGTATTCCGTTCAGATCGTTGAATGAATTCATAAATGTAGCTGCACCCGCATCCAATGCTGATTTAAAAGGAGGCAGATACACTTCGTACAACATCCGCATACTCATATCTACCGAGTTGTAATCTCTTCCACCAACGGCTGCACCATACGCTGCAAAATGTTTTACGCAAGCCAATACGGCATCGGTATGTCCAAACCCCTTTCCCTGGAAACCTTTTACTCTTGCTTTTGCAATGAGCGAACCGAGATAGGTATCTTCTCCGGCTCCTTCCATTACACGTCCCCAACGGGGATCACGACCAATATCAACCATGGGCGCAAAGGTCCAGTGTATACCTGCGGCACTTGCTTCAATAGCAGCAATGCGTGCACTCAGTTCAATGGCATCCATATCCCAACTGGCTGCTTCTGCCAATGGCAATGGAAAAATGGTGCGGTATCCATGAATCACATCCTGTCCGAACAGTAATGGAATTTTCAAACGGGATTGCATTGCAATTTCCTGCAACGAACGTGTACGATCGGCACCGGTTACGTTGAGGTAAGAACCAATGAGTCCCTTACGCACCTGCGTTTGTTTATCGCCATCTTTTGTAATAGGACCCGTAGCAGCAAAATCGCTGCTGTACTGGTTCATTTGCCCGATCTTTTCTTCCAGCGTCATTAACCGGATCAATGAATCGAGAAAGCGATTCATTTTTGCTGTATTGGAAGATTGCGAAAAACCAGAACTGCTGATGCAGCAAAGTAACAGGACAAGGAATTGCCGTTTCATACTATGTAATTGAAATCGTTAACAAGAAAGCAACTGCTGTAACCGAAGTAACAACGAAAAAGAATTATTGATACACCCGAACGTAATCGATTTCCATACGCTGCGGAAAAATTTTATCATCAATGCCAAACTTACCGCCCCAGTTACCACCTACTGCCACATTCAGCAGCAAATGAAATTCTTTATCGAAGGGCCAGGCAGCACTGCCTTGTTTGTTATTGGTAAAGCGATGGTATTCTTTTCCATCAAGCATAAAAATAATTTCATCGGCACTCCACTCAATGCTGTACACATGAAATGCAGTGGAAAGATCCTTTACCGGAATGGCTCGGCCTACCTGTGTACCCTGTCCGTGATTGAATGCACCGGTGTGTACTGTAGCAAACAATGAATCGGGCCAGTAGCCAACGTTTTCCATAATATCTATTTCGCCACTGTGTGGCCAGCCGCCATATTCCCATTTGGTTGGCAGCATCCAGATCGCAGGCCACATACCCGTGCCTGCCGGTAATTTTGCTTTTACTTCAATACGGCCGTATTTCCAATCGCCTTTGTTTTTTGATACCAGACGTGCCGATGTATACTTTGCGTCTTCAAAATTTTCTTTGTGCGCTTCAATGATCAGTTTTCCATTTTCCACCCGTGCATTTTCTAAACGGTTGTGTGTGTAAAACTGTAATTCATTATTTCCCCAACCGCAATTATCGGGGCAGCCACGGCCTTTATCATAATTCCACTTTTGACTATCGGGCAATCCTTTGTTTGTAAACTCATCGGCCCAAACCAGTTTCTTGTATTTTGATTGTGCCTGTGCCGTATTACAATGGGAGAAAATAAATACAAGCAATAAAGAAAAGACAGTACGAGATATGCTGCTCATCATGATCGTATGTTTTGAGCGAATGAACAATGTTGTTTTAAGGAATCAAATAAGCAGAAAGTGAAAGATATTTAATTGAAGAAAAAAATATGATTCACTTTGCTTTTGATTATAAAAATAACTGCTGTATAAAAAATTAAACGAAAGTGATGTTACAGGTACACCCGCACATAATCCACTTCCATCGTTGCATTAGTAAAATTCGGATCAACTGCACCACCAAAGGTTCCGCCCATTGCCACATTCAGCAATAAGAAAAACTCATGGTTAAATGGAATAGCCGATGAATTTGCCACTGTATGAACCACCTGGTCATCAACAGAAATTTTGATGAATGCAGCGGTCCATTCCACTTTATAAATATGAAACTCGGTAGTAGCATTACTGATCACTCTTGTATTACCATCGGCATTACCACCCGAACGGCCGGGATAGTGCAATGTGCCATGAATGCGGTTGAGATCATTTCCCTTATGTTCCATGATATCAATTTCACCACAGGCAGGCCAGCCGGCTGTGTTGATATTGTTACCCAGCATCCAGATAGCTGGCCATGTGCCACCACCAACCGGAAGCTTGGCTCGTACTTCCACTGTTCCATATTTAAATGAAAACTTTCCTCTTGAAAGCATACGTGTGGATGTATAAGCGCTGCCGCTGAAATTTTCTTTGATCAGGTTGATCTTTAACACACCATTCTGCACAATCACATTTTCCGGACGGCTGGTATAATACTGCAATTCATTATTACCCCAACCGCTGGAACCGGTACCAATATCATAACCCCACTTTGCAGGATCGGGTGCGCCATTTGTATTAAACTCATCGCTCCATACCAATGACGTAGATACTACAACAGTTATATCAATTGTTTTGGAAGTTGATTTCCCTGTTGCACTTTTCGCCACAACTGTTACCGTGTAATTGCCCGATGCTGCATACTTATACGTAACGGCCCCTGTTGGTACATTCTGAAATACACCATTGCCAAAACCATATTCAAATGTAGAAGCATTGGTGGCAGTGGCTGTAAAACTTACATTACCACTGTTATCAGGATTTACCACAGCCGTAACCGTCAGGTTGGAAGGTGCTGTATCCGTATTACCCGGACTGTCTTTTTTCTTACAGGAAGAAAAAGACAGCACGGATAACAAGATGAAAAATGATAAGTATTTCATTCTTATGGTTTCACTTTTAATTTCTGATACCAAGAGTTACCATCAATACCAATATTGCGTAAATGAAGCGTTGTTGCAGTGACGGACAATATTTCATATGTTGTTCCACCTGTTCCAAAAATGATGAGACCGTTACCGGGTACATCAAACTGAATACGGGTTGATACGGCTGAAGTAGACGATGAAGTTGCATCCATGAACGACAGCTTTTTTGTTCCGGTTGTAGTAACACCCAAGCAGGCATCGCCACCACCAAAACCATAAAACGCTGTAGATGCACCAATCGAAAATGATTGTCCTTTGTTATCAATACTCATAAAGATGTTGTTGTTTGCATCTTTTGAAAACGTTACTTCATCATCGTATGAACAGGCGTCCCGTTCATTCGGACCAGCCGCATACCAGATAGGGGCAAACTCAGTATTAGGACCTACACCAAAATGACCCAGCTCATCTTTTGCTGACACCCATACTTTTGAACTGCCGCCTGTAAGACTCTGTACAATTTCAGTGGGAATTTCAAATGCTACAAATACTGTGATCTTTTTGCTGATAGTAGAAGTAACACCACCTGTTCCAATTGCATTTACCGTAATGGTATAATCAAATGTACCGGGGTTGTTGTACTTGTAGTTGATTGTGCCGCTGGGAACAATTTGTGTTCTGCCATCACCAAAATCGATTTTGTACGTAATGGCGTTGGCTGCAGTTGTTGTGATCACCACATTGCCTGTACCATTTCCATTTGGATTGTTTGCATCCACACCTGCAATAGCAGCCGTGAGTGTAAGATCAGCCGGCGTTTTAAAATTGCCGAAGCTGTATTCCTTTTTTTCGCAACCGGCCGCCAGTATTGCTGTGGCAAGGAGCATGAAAGCGAATGATTTTATTTTGATTGTCATACAATTCAGTTTAAACATTATTGAAGAATAATATCATCGAGGTAAAAGGTGAAGTTGGCTGAGCCATCGCCCGGTGTTCCCAGGTCGAAAATGAGCACCACTTTTTGATAAGAGTTGGCCGTATTGATGGCGCTGTAATCAAACGTAAGCTCTTCCCAACCATTGGCTACGGTAGTAGTTACTTCACGTTCAAAATTGATTGCACCATTGCTCAGGTTTTCTACTTTCAACAATACTTTTGCACCCACTCTTGGCGAATACACTTTCATCTTCACTGTTTTCTTTACAGAAAAGTCGATGGGATTATCCAATGTTACAAAACTACCACCCCATGGCTGACCTGCATTCTTGATCATACGTGCTACTTTGCTGCTGTTATTGCCAGCACCTGCATGTGGGTTATCAATCACCGTTAAATTACCACCATCGAAATCCGTGATCGTATAAGGTGATGCGGATTCAAAATCAAGAATCACACTGCTGCTGCCACCACCTGATGCTGGTTCAAATTTTACATCGTCCCACAAAAACACTTGTCCTGCACCAGCCGTTCCAAAATTGAAGAAGATGGAAGCCATATCATAGTTGTACGACAGATTGAGTGCGGCTGTTCCTGTAGCCTGATTCGCAAAATTGAAGATGAGTGTTTGCCATCCGTTTGCAACCGTTGTGAGTGCTTCGGTTTCAACTGACTTTGTATTATCGGTACGGTCTTCTACTTTTAAACGTACCGGCATGCCTGCTGCTGGAGCATACACTCTTACCGACATACGTGTAGCAGAAGCTGTAAATGGAATTTTACTTGCAAAACCAGCGCCCATTGTTGTACCGGCCCATGTTTCTGCACCATTTGTTTTGGTAGTTGATTTTACTTTATTTGTTGCATCGCCCGGATCTGTTGCATCTGTTGTTACGGCACCACCAAAATCTGTAGTGGCATAGTTAAATGCAGGATCATCAAACGTTACAGGAAGTGTAAGAAAAGTAGTAGGTAATTGATTGGTTAAACGGATATCATCAAACAGGAATGTAAAGTTTGCTGAACCATCACCCGGTGTTCCCAGATCGAAAATGAGTACCACTTTCTGATAAGAATTAGCGGTGTTGATAGCGTTGAAATCAAATGCCAGATCTTCCCATGTATTGGCAACACTGGTGCTAACTTCTTTTTCAAAGAAGATCGATCCATCTGTTGCATTCTCTACTTTCAACAACACTTTTGCACCTACCCTTGGAGAATACACTTTCATGCGGAACACTTTGTTTGCAGAGAAATCGATTGGTGTACCCAATGTAATGGCACTACCACCCCACACTTCAGGTGCATTCTTCACCATACGACCAACCCGGTTGGTTGTATTAATGCCGGTTTTATTTGGATTATCGATTACCGTTACAACACCACCACCAAAATTGCTCCAGTTGTATTGCAATGTTGGCGATTCAAATGTTAATGGTAACAACACCGGATCAACAATCGTAATATCTTTTGTAAACTCTGTTGTTGCAGCACCGCCACTCAATGCAACCACACGTACAGTATAAGTGCCAACTGCTGCGTATGTATGGCTGATAGTTTCATCTTCCATAAATGTAACAGGTACTTCATTCGGCACATCACCAAAATACACCCTGAACATTGTTTCGTACAAAGCAGAAGCAGAAACATTTACTTTGAAATTATTGGCCACATCTACATCAGCCGTTACCTGCAGATTTTCAGGTGCACGAAACGATACCGTTAATTGCTGTGTTGCTTCGGTTGTTTTGCCTGTAATATTATAGGCAACCATTTTTACGTTGTATACACCTTCTGCATACTTATGCGTAACATTCTTACCTGCCTGCACTTTTACAAATGTTGTGCTGCCATCTCCAAAATACACATCGTAGGAAACGGCTCCTTCGCCATTGGGTGTAATAGTAACATTACCGGTATTGTCCTGTGTAATTTCAAACAGCGCCGATACTTTTCCTGCATTGGCTGCACTGTTGAGAAACGACAAATCATCATTCAATTCCCGCTTACAACCCGTAACAACGAGCAGCAGCAGAACAAATGGAATAATATTTTTTATATGACTCATGATCTTCAGTTTTTAATGTGTTGGAATTAATATCCTGCATTTTGCGTTAAACCAGAAATGGTCACTTCCAGTTGCGGTATCGGAAACACTTCATGCTTGCCAGCCTGGAAACCAGTGATCTTTGTTGGTGCCTGTCCTGTACGAACAAGATCAAAGAAACGATCGCCTTCCATTCCCAGTTCCAATCTGCGTTCATCCCAAATCGCCTGGCGCAAAGCAGTACCGGTTGACGTGATGTTATGCAGGTTATCACCAAATGCACGTTGACGCACACGGTTTAAATAGGTTTGTGCTTTTGTATCGTTTGGTGTAGAAGAACGGTTAAATGCTTCAGCAGCCAGTAACAATACTTCAGCAAAACGAATGATGCGGAAATTATTGGTATAGTTTAATTCCAACTGACCACTTGTTTCACCTTTACGTGGTAAATACTTCTGGTTATACAAACCGGTATTTTTATAAGGAGCTACCTGGTAAGTTATATTGAACGATGGATTATCGGTTTTGTATTTTTCGATATCCAGCACCGTTACATATTTCCGCTGATCGCCTGCTTCGTAAGCATTGGCGAGATTTTGGGTTGGGAGATTTGTACTCCAGCCGGCAGCGTATGGCATTGCACCGGTACCATTTAACCCTCTTACACCACATTGTTGTACGGCATAGTTACCTTGACCTCTTGTAGCACCACCCCAGTTGTAATAAGGCGATGTATTCGAGTACTGAATTTCGAAAACTGATTCAGGACCATTTTCACCTGTAAACAAATACATCGATGCGAAATCAGTTACCAATGTAAATGCATTGGAAGTGATGATGCTTTCGAGAATCGGTGCAGCAGCATCAAATTTTCCCTGGTAGATCAACACTTTCCCTAATAATGCCTGTGCTGCATATTTGGTAATACGGCCTTTTTGTTGCTGCACGGCTGGTAATACGGCAATCGCAGCATTTAAATCAGCTTCAATTTGTGCATACACTTCAGCCTTTGGTGAACGTTGCAATGTTTTGCTGTCGCTCAGGCTTAAACGTCTGTCAACAAATAAAGGCACATCGCCAAACATTTTCACGAGTGTGAAATAATAATAGGCACGGATAAAATATACTTCACCATACAACGCTTCCTTTCCGGGGAAATTAACGGTATTACCGGCAGGATTGTTCTTTTTGTATTGCGTCATGTAATTGGCACGGTTTACACCTTCGTATGCAGATGTCCATATTTCTGTTAAGGTTGAATTAACAGGTGTATGTGTATAGTCATCGATCTGTTGCAATGCCAATACATCCGATGCGTTTTCGCCACCGCTTACAGCGTTATCAGATGCAATATCACCAATTGGTACTACCTGGTTGATCCACTGTAAAGGAGTGTACACACTCACCGCCATTGTGCGGTAATCAGATTCTGATGCGAGATAATCCAGTTCCGTGATTCTGAAATCTTCACGTGGATTATAGTCGACCCACTTTTTACAAGAGGCCAGCATAAGCATCAACACAAACAGGCTTGCTATATTTAATGTTATCTTCTTCATTGTTATAATTGTTTTGATGGAAGATTATAATTTGATGTCAAGGCCAAACGCAAATGTTCTCGCCTGTGGATAAGCACCACGATCAATGCCGGTATCAAGAATACCACCGGCGATCTCGGGATCAAATCCAGTATATTTTGTGAATGTAAATGCATTCCGTACCTGTACGTATAAACGTAAACTCTTGAATGCTTTCTTTCCAACTGCTGCAGGTAATGTATAACCCAGCTGCAGGTTTTTGATTTTTACAAACGATCCATCTTCCACATATCTGTCTGATACACGGATATTACTGTTCGCATCTGTAAATGAATAACGTGGTGTACGTACATCGTTGGTAGTACCGGCACCAGTCCAGCGACCTAATACATCTCTCGATTTGTTCGAGAAGTTGGCGTTACGTTCGTACGCTCTGTAAATATCGTTTCCAACAGATGCATACGTAAACATGTTGAAGTCGAAGTTTTTAAACTCCATTGAAAGATTCCATCCCAATGTAAAATCAGGGAACGGATCACCAATCACAGTTTGATCATCTGCATTGATCACACCATCACCATTCACATCCACAAAACGGATATCGCCGGGTTGTGCGCCATTTTGTACAGGTGCTTTTGAAATATCATCAAATGTCTGGAACAAACCATCGGTTTTGTAACCATAGAAATAACCGGGAGTAAATCCTTTTTCAAATACAGTTACACTTTGCGACTGACCATTGAAATAATATCCACCCAGAATTTTTGCAGTACCATCACTGTTTGTTTCTGTTACTTTATTTTTTGCAGTTGTGAATGCAAACGAAGTATTGAAACGGAAATTTTTACCAAAGGTCTCAGTATATGCCAATGTCAAATCAACACCTTTGCTTGATGTAGAACCGATGTTGGCTGTTGGAATAGGAACTGTACCGAGGTAAAAAGAAGCAGAAGGGGTAAACAACAAACCATCTACATTCTTCTGGAAGTAATCAGCCGATAAAGAGAATTTCTTTTTAAAGAACGTGATATCAAATCCCACATTCATCTGCAATTGCTTCTCCCAACGCAATGCGTTATTCGCAGCAGAACCTACAGTTGAACCGGGATAAAATACATCATTAAATGTATAACCATTACTGTTCGCAGTAGGGCCATAACTTGGACCACCGGTAATAATACCCACAAATTGCGGACTCACGTTTTCGTTACCAATCGAACCATAGCTACCTCTGATCTTTAAATAATCAATAAAATCAGACTGGAAAAAATCTTCGCTGGAAGCTACCCAACCCAATGAACCGGATAAAAAGTTAGCGAACTTATTATCGGTACCAAACGCATACGATCCATCACGACGTGCAGTAAAAGAAGCAAGGTATTTGCTTTGGTAATCGTAGTTCACACGACCGAAATAAGAAAGGTTGCGACGGAAATATTGATAGTAGTAACCGGTAACAGCGTTTGAATTGGTAGCTGTATTATTTCCGGTAGCGGCTGTAAAATCTGCAAACTCCCATGAGTTAAACGGAACATCCTGGCGTGTTGCACCTGCTGCATTACCGGAGGTTTTTGCAACTGACATACCTGCAACAGTTTCAAAGTTATGATCGTTGCCTACTGTAAAATTATAGTTACCGAATGTTTCCCAGGTATAATTAAAGTTGCTGGTTTTTTCGTGTGCTACGCTGTTGAAACGACCTGCAATTTGATTTCCCTGTGCATCCATTGAATTTTCAACATTCAACGGACCGTAAAATACAAGCGGCGTAAAACTTTTTGCATTACCATCGTATTTGGTATAACCAAAACGGGAAGTAAGTGTAAGGTTTTTGATCACCTCGTATTGCAATTCAAACTTACCGTAGAGTTTGTTACCGATGTTTTTATTGTACGTATTCTCTAGCTTGGTAAGTGGATTGAAAATTTCTGATAACAACAAATTGCTGTAACCGTATTTACCAATCGAGTTAGGATCATTATTCAATACAGGAACTGTTGGGTCAAAATTCAAGGCACTGCCCAATACACTGTTGAATGAATTTTCCTGGATACCTCTTGAATCGAGCAATACACCCGTTGTGTTCAAAATGAATTTGAGTTTTGATGTAAGATTAAAACTCAGGTTGGCAGTAAGGTTACCACGATTAAATCTTGATTTATCGTTACCGCCTACAATACCCCCCTGGTTGGTATAACCACCGGAAAGGAAGAACGACATTTTATCGCTGCCACCACGTGCAGAAACGGAATGCGTTTGGAAAGTTGCATTTTTGAATACCTGATCCTGCCAGTTAGTACCAACACCCAGCGAACTGATGTCCGGGAAAATAAGGTTACCTCCAGCGGTAACACTTCCTTCATTTACCATCGCTGCATATTCGGTTGCATTCAGCACTCCAATTTGATTCATCACCTGCTGCACACCGTAGTTGCTGCTGATGCTGATTTCTGTTTTTTGATTCTTGCGGCCACTTTTGGTTGTAACCAGGATAACACCGTTACCACCTTTTACACCATAAATAGCGGTGGTGGCAGCATCTTTCAACACGTTGATCGATTCAATATCAACCGGGTTGATAGAGTTGAAATCGGTTAATGTTTGCGGTACACCGTCAATAATCACCACAGGATCTGTACCTGAGAACGAAGGAATACCACGGATAAGCACCGTTGGTTTTGAACCGGGTGATCCGCTCTGGATCACATTAACACCGGAAGCACGTCCCTGTAACGCTTCTTCTGTACGTACAGGTTTCAGCTTGTCGATGTCGGCCGCCTTGATCGTTGAAATGGCACCCGATACTTTGGTGACCTTTTGTGTACCATAACCAACTACAATTACCTCACCGAGGTCGGTACTGCCGCTTACTTCCAGTTGGATGTCAGCAGTTGCACCGGTAACGGTGTGGCGGTAGGTGGTCATTCCAATATAGGAGATCAGTAACACCGATCCTCTCGATGCCTGAACAGTGAAACGGCCGTAGCCGTCGGTGAGAGTGGAAGTGTTTGTGCCCTCCACCTGAACAGTGGCACCCACCAGGGCTTCACCGTTACCTTTGTTTGTGACGCTTCCTGTTACAGAAAGATTCTGTGCGAAAGCAGGCTGTAGAAAAGTGCCGAGGAGAATTACAAGACACAGAATTGTGTTCTTACATTTCATAACGCAATCGTTTTAGTTAATTAATATAATCGAAGGGAATTGAGAGTTTAAATGTACAACCAGCCACTACAGATAAGAAAAAAACAGCCCCATCATTACTACATCAAAAAAATCAAATTATTGATTTTCAATCGTTTTACACTACATCATTACTACATCAGCAGAAAAATCTTACTTTCACTTTCTAATTGCATTGCCTGCGATGAAGAAATTGCTGCTATTCCTTTGCCTTCCGTTGTACCTGCTGGGTCAAAACAGTATCGGTTTACCCGATGTGATCAATTATTCCAAACAATCGTACGCAGCAGGCCTCCAAAGCTGGGATATTAAACAGGATGCCAACGGCATTATCTATGTAGCCAATAATGAAGGACTTTTAAGTTTTGACGGACGCTTTTGGACACTATATCCCCTACCCAACCGAACCATTGTACGCTCGGTTGAAATTGGACCTGATAATAAAATATATGTAGGCGGGCAGGATGAACTGGGCTATTTCGCCCCGGCAACAAATGGCCGGCTCCAATACCATCCGCTGAATGTTGCTATCCCGGCAAAAGATCAATCCTTTGGTGATGTGTGGGATATCGTGGCTTATAAAAAGAATATCTTCTTCCGTACCGCCAACCGCATCTTCAAATTTACCAATGGCGCTGTGGCAACCTTCCGGTCGGTGCAGGAGTGGTCGTATTTGGGCATTTGCAATGATCAATTGTTTGCCCATGATTTTAAAGCCGGGCTGATGCGGTTTGAAAACAATGCGATGAACCCGCTCACAGTGCAAGGTTCATTACCTGCCGGTGATCCGGTAACAGCTGTTTTACCCGGCTCTGCTGACAGCATACTCATTACCACCCTTAAGAATGGTTTGTTTTTGCTGGCATCGAACCGAATTTCAAAAGTGGCATCGATCAATAACAGTCGTTTTGAAAACGAACGGATCTATGCGGCTACCCCTATTAATAAGGAGTGGGTGGCACTGGCTACCAGCAGCAGCGGGGTGTACATTACCGACTGGAAGGGAAACATCATCCAGAGTTTTTCCAAAACAGAAGGGCTGCAGAATAACAATGTACTGAGCATTTTCCTCGACAACCAGCAAAACCTTTGGCTGGGACTTGATAACGGTATTGATTTTATTGCTTACAACAGTGCCATCAAGCACATCACCCCTTTTCAGCAGGATGGAGCGGGCTATGCGGCTATTATTTATAAAGACCGATTTTATGCCGGTACCTCAAACGGCTTATACAGCGTGGCCTTGCAACCCATGAAAGATCTCAGCTTCAGCAAAGGATCATTTGCACCTGTTGCAAATACAAAAGGTCAAACATGGGGATTGGCTGAAATCAACAACCAATTGTTGCTTGGTCATCATGAAGGTGCATTTGTGATCAACAACAATACGGCCGTACCATTTTCCAGCAATCCCGGCTTTTGGAATTTTGTGCCTGTATCAACTACGTTCCCTGCTCCGCAGATCATAGCCGGTAATTACCGGAGCTTACAGTATTTTGATTTCAGAAATCAACAATTCATCGCTTCGAGAGAAGTGCCCGACTTTATTGAATCGTCACGCTTTGTAACCATTGATGAGAACGATCATATCTGGGTGTCGCATCCCTACCACGGCGTATATGAACTGGAGCCAAAAGCTGATGGCCGGTTCAACATTAAAACTTATACTGATCAGCATGGACTTCCATCTGTTCTAAACAATCATGTGTACAAAGTAAAAAACGAAATTGTTGTTGCAACAGAAAAGGGCGTGTACACATTCAATTCTTCCACTAAAAAATTTGAACCATCTGCTTTTTATAAATCCATACTCGGCGATCAGAGTATCCGCTATTTGAAAGAAGATGCAACAGGCAATATCTGGTTCATTCATGAAAAAACATTGGGCGTAATTGATCTGTCAGCAAAAGAACCATCGGTTATTTATTTGCCCGAACTCAATAACAAAATGCTGAGCGGGTTTGAATTTATTTATCCTGTGAATGAGAACAATATTTTTTTGGGTGGCGAAAAAGGGTTCTTTCATATCAACTATGAAAAGTATAAAGAAACAGCGCCCAACCTGCAGGTACAGATCAGGGCCGTACGCATTTTTAACGAGGGCGACAGTTTATTGTTTGGCGGTTATTTTAAAAACGTAAATGAAAAACAAGTACAGGAAGCAGCAGCCGTTCCATCTATCAAAAACAAATGGCGTACCATCCGTATTGAATTTGCTTCACCACTATTTGGATTACAACCTAACCTCGAATACAGTTACCGGCTCACAGGTTTTGAAAAACAATGGTCGGAATGGACCAAACGTACCGAGAAAGAATACACCAACCTGCCCGCAGGCAACTACAGCTTTGAAGTAAAAGTGCGGAACAATCTTGGCAACGAATCGGCACCAGCTGTGTATGCATTTAAAATGTTACCGCCCTGGTACCAAACAACATGGGCATATATAATTTACCTCTTACTGTTTGCCGTAGGTGTGTATTCACTCTTTAGCTGGCAACAGAAGAAATTTGAACAGCAGCAGGCGAAGTATGAAGAAGAACAAAAACGCCTGCGTTATATCCATGAGCTGGAACTCAATAAAACCGAAACAGAGCTGGTAGCATTGCGGAATGAAAAACTGGAAGTAGAGATCAACTTTAAAAATTCAGAACTGGCATCATCGGCCATGCACCTGGTAAAAAAAGGCGAACTGCTTACCAAGATCAAAACAGAGCTGGCACATGTAATGAAGGTAACCGACAATCCGCAAGCCATCAGTGAATTGAAAAAGATGATCAAATCACTCGGCGAAGATGACAACATGGATAAAGAGTGGGAAAACTTCACCAAACATTTTGATAAAGTACACAGTGATTTTATTGTAAGCTTAAAAGAAACACATCCTTCTATTACCAACAATGAAATAAAGTTGTGCGCTTACCTGCGTATGAACTTAAGCACCAAAGAAATTGCACAACTGATGAATATTTCTGTACGTGGTGTAGAGATCAGCCGTTACCGTTTACGAAAAAAGCTGGGTATTGGAACCGAAGTAAACCTGTTTGATTATTTGATACAGTTGCATAAGGAAGAGGAATAAACCGGATATTAATTTCAACAAACATCGCCCTTGTAGAACAAAAGTAGATACCTGCGCTTTTTTAGTTACCAATTTTTGGTAACTTTATAAAAATTGCAAAATTATGGGGCGTAACACTTCGATTTCGTTGGGTGATCATTTTGAAAATTTTGTTGACAAAAAAGTATCCACTGGCCGTTTTAAAAATGCCAGTGAAGTGATACGTGCGGGACTTCGATTACTGGAAGAAGAGGAAATCAAAATTGCTGCTCTTCGTACAGCAATTGACGAAGGATTTGAAAGCGGCTTTGCAAAAAAGTTTAATCCACGGAAACATCTTGCCGGGTTAAAGGCAGCAAAAAAATAAAATGGCCCGGTACATTCTTTCAAATAAAGCAATCGATGATCTTTCTGCTATTTGGGAGTACACATACGAAGCATGGTCTGAACAACAGGCCGAAAAATATTACTACATGCTCCTGGAAACATGCCAGGATTTAGCAGATGGTGCACTTTCGGGCAAATCCTATCCTGAAATAAATGAGGAGGTTTTCGGTTTCAAAGCAGGCCGTCATATTATTTTTTATAGAAAAGCCAAACGAACCGGTATCGAAGTGTCAAGAATTCTACACAGCAGCATGGATTTAAAAAGAAGAATGAACGATTAAACGAATTGCAAGCTGATTGTATGCAACCCCCTCTTACGTTTCTACATTTTTCGTTACAACAGTATAGCTAAGACTATGTAAAGGATTACACTCTGCCTTGTAGCCACTTTTATTCAATTATCCTTATGCGCAACATACAGCGCATGGTATCTGATATGCATCACACCCCCAACTGACTGTCTTCATTTCGCAGCAACTGATTTTTGTCAACATTTGGTATTGATTTACATCAGTCATGTTTGCCACGCTTAAAAAGATGCTTCATGAAACGGGCTTACTCGGCCGTTTTACCTTTCGCTTTTTCGGGCAAACGCTACAGCCACGCTTTGAATTCAGTGAATTTATCCGACAGTGCTACATGATCGGCTATAAATCATTTCCGCTTGTAGGACTTACCGGTTTTATTATGGGGCTGGTGCTTACCATGCAACTGCGTCCGGCATTACTCGATTATGGTGTGGCAACTGAACTGCCCGAAATGGTGGGCATTGCCATTGTACGTGAAATTGGTCCGGTTATTACTGCACTGATCTTTGCCGGTAAAATTGGCAGCAGCATTGGTGCCGAGCTGGGGAGCATGAAAGTAACCGAGCAGATTGATGCCATGGAGGTTAGTGGCACCAATCCTTATAAATATTTGGTAGTTACAAGAGTGCTTGCCTCCACCTTTATGTTACCGCTGCTGGTAATTGCAGGCGATGCCATTTCATTGTACGGTTCTTATATTGGTGTAAACATCAGAGGCGTTACCAGTTTTCAGTTGTTTTTTAAAATGGTGTTTGATGGATTATCGTTCAGCGATGTAATGCCTGCCTTTATCAAATCATATTTTTTTGGATTTGCCATTGGCATGATCGGATGTTACAAAGGCTATCATGCTCAAAAAGGAACTGAAGGTGTGGGACGAGCCGCCAACTCTGCTGTGGTAGTAAGTTCGGTGGCGGTATTTATCATTGATCTGCTGGCAGTGCAAATCACTGACCTGTTTGGATTAAACTGATGCAACCATGTTAGAGGAACAAACCATACAAAAAGAAATTTCAACAACAACAAATGAACCTGTCATTTCTGTGCGGCATATATTCAAATCATTTGGCAGCAACCATGTGTTGAAAGATTTTAACCTCAACGTGTACAAAGGTGAAAACGTGGTGGTGTTGGGAAAATCAGGCTCAGGTAAATCGGTATTGATCAAATGCCTGATTGGTTTACTGGAACAGGATGCAGGAGAAATTACCGTGTTGAATGCAGATGTAATTTCGCTTAACAGCAAAGAACTGGATGTGCTGCGTGCAAAAGTGGGATTCCTCTTTCAAAGCAATGCTTTGTATGATTCGATGACGGTGCGTGAAAACCTGGAATTTCCGTTACGCAGGCATTGGATCAAATTAACAACTGCTGAAACAAATGCAAAAGTGATGGAGGTGTTAACCAATGTGGGTCTTGCCCATACGGTTGATATGATGCCTGCCGAACTTTCGGGCGGTATGCGGAAACGTATTGCACTGGCAAGAACCTTGATCCTTGATCCGGAGATCATGTTGTATGATGAACCAACTACCGGACTTGATCCCATCACCGGCAAAGAGATCAGTGAACTGATGGTTGAATTGGGTGAGAAATACAATACATCCGCTATCATTATTTCACACGACATGAACTGCATTCGCATGACAGCGGACCGCATTGTAATGCTGATCGATGGCAAATGCTATGCACAGGGAACATACCGTGAGCTGGAACAAAACAATGATCCGCAGATCAAACAATTTTTTGAACAATGGCAAAGCAAACAATAAATAATATCAAGCTGGGCATCTTCATCATCGCAGGATTACTCCTGCTCATTATTGGTTTGTACATGATCGGGCGAGACAGCAATCTGTTCAGTAAAAACTATGTACTGAAAACAAGGTTTGAACATGTGCAGGGTTTAACACCCGGCAACAATATCCGCTATGCAGGCATCCAGGTGGGCACGGTTAAAAAAGTAACCATCCTCAACGATTCTACTATTGAAGTAACCATGTTCATTGAAGAAGAAATGAAGCAATATATCCGGGTGAATGATGTGGTAAGTATTTCAACCGATGGATTGATGGGAAATAAACTGCTGCAAATCACAGCTTCGAAAGACGGATCGCCCTTTGCAGCTGATGGCGATGTATTAAAAACAAAAAAAATCATCAGTACTGATGAAATGCTGGAACTGCTCAACCGCACCAATCAAAATGTTGCAGTGATATCCGAAGATCTGAAAAACACAGTAGAGCGTATTAACAACAGCAAGGTTTTATGGCAGGTGCTGGACAACGAAGCTTTACCGAAAAACATTCTTGCATCCGTGAGTAATATACGTTCCGCAACGATAAAAGCCGATCTGATGGTGAGCGATCTGCAAACCATTATTGCTGCTGTAAAAAATGGGGACGGTTCGTTGGGAAAAATTATTACCGATACCGCTATTGCCTACAACCTGAATGAAGCCATCGAAAAAATAAAACAAGTTGGTATCCATGCCGATTCTCTGGCGGCCGACCTGCAAACATTTACACGTTCTGTAAACAACGATGTAACCAATGGCAGGGGTACTGTTCATAGTTTACTCAAAGATTCGATACTTGTACAAAAGCTGATCAATAGCCTGCAGCACATTGAAAAAGGAACAGAAGACTTTCAGCAAAACATGGAAGCGCTGAAACATAATTTTCTGTTCAGAGGTTATTTTAAGAGACTGGAGAAGCAGAAGAAGAAATAAAAATAATTTCACACTGCCCACTTCCCTTTCAGTTGCCAGCTCAGCAGCAACATCATTAATCCAATGCCGAGATAGATAAACTGTAGCCAATGCAATACAGCAATGAGTAATATTTGTACAACCACCCAACTAATAAGCATTACAGCACCTGCAATGGACCAGTTGTAACGTTGCGGATGTGTTTGCATGTTGCGGATAACGGCCATAAGATTGGTGCCGCCAACCACAAGGCAAAGTACAAGACCGGGAATTAAAAAATCAACAAACGGTGTGGAAGCAAGTAATGCGGTTGACATACCGAACAGCGAGCCATCAGGATAAGTGATAAGCAATGCACCTGATACAACAGCGGTAAGCGCCACAAATGCTGTGAGAATAAATAAAAACAGTTTCATGCGTTTGGTATTACTGAATCACTGTTGCAATGGCATTCTCAAAGCACCTTCTTTTTTTTGATACAACCAATGAGTTACCTGCCGTTTTTGGCTGACAGGCATCATAGGAAACGGCCCTGCAAAACCATACATTCGGTAACCAAAAAAAGTTTGTTATGAAACAGGAACTTACAAGTATTACAACACTGCACAACCTGCTCGATTTTGAAGCAAGTAAATTTTCAAGTGCTGAAGTTCAATTGAACAATGTATTACCACAATGGATCAGCAGGGCCAATTCAGTAAAACTGAAAACGGTTTTACAAAAGTACCGTGATGATATTGGAACACACCTTGCCAACCTGGAAGAGTTTGTAGATGCAGAGCAACTGATCTCTCTAAGCCTTACCAACCGTATTATGAAAGCATATATTGATGACAGCAATGAAAAGCTGCAACTGTGTACCGATGCGGAAGTAACAGATGCCTGCCTGCTGGCCAGCATACAAATGATCAATCATTTCAAGATCAGTGCATATGGAACAGCTGCTGCATTTTCCAATACCTTGGGAATGGACCGGGCTGCTCATTTTTTCCACGAAGCGGAAGTACATGAAAAACAAATTGACGACCGCTTAACACAACTGGCCCAGTACGAAATTAACTTCCGTGCAAAATCACCCATTGTAATACCCGCCTGATAAACATGTGTTGCCAACAATGATCCGCCTTTTGAAAATGATGCAACCCATATTGGTTACAATTAAAACAATTGTATGGAACATTATTCTTCAAAAAGCAGCATCCATTACATTTACCCCGGTGAATACACGCCGTTGCCTGAACTGGAACAACTGGCAGCCGAACTGAAAATACACCGGGAAGGAACGGTGGTGCAACCACTGGTGAATGTGCGTGACAGTGACGAAAGTTTTACTGTAGAAGTAGCCATACCTGGTGTTAAACGGGAAAATTTTTTACTTGCTGTTAACGATCATGTATTATCAATTGCTTTGTTTGTAAAGAGCAGTATTGATTGCACAGCCGGTAATTTTCATCTGCACGAATTCAATTACGAATGTTTCGACCGGCATATTCTGTTGCCCACGAATACCAACCCGGAATTAGCATCGGCCTTTTACAAAGAAGGGCTGTTGCAAATTTATATTCCGAAAGAAACAGATCCGGTAAAAACAGATGCACTTCGAATTGTTGTTTACTAAACAAAAAACCTCCTTGATCAAGGAGGTTTTTTATACAACCATTTTCTTGCCTCAATAATAAGTGATCAATACTATCCGTTCATACTCTTTCAGCACACCTTCATCCACAAACTCTACATCACCGCCATTGTCGAGTACTTTTTCAATAATATCATCCACTGCATCTTTAATATACAGCGATGTGTTGTACGATTCTTCCAGCTTACTGATCACATCAGCATCGGCTCCATGCTGTGCAGGAAACATATAATTTTTTTCTACCACCAGCAATTGTCCTTTTGTATGTACCGCATCACGCCACACTTCTTTGATTCCTGCTGCCAGCTTTTTTTTGCCGGCGGCTTCATCGATCTGGTTGAGCAGATCTTTTTCCTTTACTCTCTTCCAGTCGCTGATATAAGGTTCCAGTACCTGTTTCAGCTCGGCCATTGAACTCTCTTCATAATTTCCACGGATTGTTTCAACAATGGACTTACCATGCTTTGTAATTTGTTTGAAATGGCCGAGAATACGATCGGCACCCATTACAAACAACGGTAAATGATAAGCCTGTAATACAATGTCAAGTGAATGATCAATATGTTGCAGAAATTTCTTCATCATAACATCCCTGCGTTCCGATGTATCGGAAAAATTAGCAGTACGTTCCGGCACTTCGTTTACATACGCTTCAATATGCTCCGGCTTATCTGAAATAATACGAACAAGATCGCCACTGTTACCCAGGTACATCCGGCTTTCCTTTCCGCTCAGCAGTAACACCAGGTATTTGTGCAGCTGTTTTTTGCTGTACACCAGGTCACGTATCTCAAATGATTCATCAATGATGATCTTTTCTTCCACCGGCACATCGAGGTACAATACTTTTTCAAACACAGGCGATACAAAAACCGCAATACTTTTTTTGTATGTGTTAAAGTTGAGATTTTTTACCAGCGTCTGCAGCTTCCCCATTACCAGTGTTGCTATTTCGCCGGGATATTGTGCCAGTAACTCCTCTTCTACTTTCTTCACAGCCATTTTCAGTGAATACATCAACTCTGTTTTCAGGTTCATTTTTGGTTCAAACGGAAGAATAATGGAAATGGATGGCCTGTAATGCAGGGCACCCATCACTTCACGAATTTCAGGAGCAATATGTGTGTTCATATCGTTTGATTTTATTGATGAAAGCTATTTTATTTCAGCATCAAAATATATGACAGCCATCACAGGAATCTTTGATGCTACTCATGTACAATCACTGCCGGTTATTTCGGCAGTACACGCAACTGTCAAGTAGTTTGTGGAGGTGTACCAGAATGAAAGCGGCACCCATTATATTAAAAAAAAAATGATAGTGATGCCAATCAGCCAACCGGCTACCGCACATCATTCACTATCAACCTCATTTCATTGATCTTTAACCTACAAAATCATTCATCATGAAAAAGATTCTGCTGGCATTCGACGGAACTCATTTTTCAAACGGTGCGTTTCAATTTGCCCGTCAACTGAATGAGTTGGAACCTGCTTTAGTAACCGGTGCCTTTTTGCCACAGGCACAGGCAGCCAATTTATGGAGTTATGCCGATGGCATGAGCGGTCCCATGTTTGTACCCCTTGTAGAAGAACGTGATACAGAAGTGATCAAAGAGAACATGGAAAAATTTGAAACACTTTGCCGCAAAAACGGCATGGAGTATCGTGTACATGAAGACTTATATGATTTTGCACTGCCTGAGTTGAAAGCTGAAACAAGATTTGCAGATGTGCTGATTATTGGCAGTGAAGTGTTTTATGAAAACCTGGGCGGAAAGCTGAATGAATACCTGCAGGATATTTTACATAAATCAGAATGCCCTGTAATTGTGGTGCCGGAAAATTACGATTTCCCGAAAACAAATATTCTTTGTTACGATGGAAGTGAATCATCCGTGTATGCCATTAAACAATTCGCTTACCTGTTTCCTGAATTAACGAAGAACCCAACGCTACTGGTGTACGTGCAGGAAGATGGCAAGAATGAGTTTCCACAGCAGGTAAATATTGAAGAACTCGTAGCCCGGCATTTCAGTGATTTAACGTTGATGAAGCTGGACATGAGCCCGGAAAAATATTTCAGCACCTGGATGAATAACCTTGAGAGTGCCGTGTTGGTATCAGGTGCATTTGGCCGTTCTGCTATTTCACAACTGATCCGCAAAAGCCTGATCAAAGATGTGATTGCAGAACATAAACTACCCGTATTTATTGCACACAGATAACAGATAGATAGCAATTTGGTTGGTGATTGTTTCGGGGCCGATATCCATCGGCCCCTCTCTTTTATATGATCAAGATCAGTGATCGCCGCCTTGCACATCATTCACAAAGCTGGATTGTTTTTACAACTTGTGCTCTATCATCAACATCGTTCATCACAAAATCAAAACGTCATGAAAAAGAACATGGGTAATGCCGACAGAATTATTCGTCTTTGCATAGCAGGTATACTTGCCTTGCTTTGGTTTCAAAACATTCTTACCGGCACCTGGGGTATTGTGGCATTGGTAGTGGCAGCAGTTTTCATTCTTACAAGTTTAGTAAGCTTTTGCCCGTTATACACAATTTTTGGCATCAGCAGCTGCCCTGCAAAAAAGCAAGCGTAGGAAAACCAGAATCGGTTTCTCATTCATTACACATCCAATTTATACAAGTTGGATGTTAAACTCATTTGTATGAAGAAGCTCAACAAAGAGTGGCATTTACAACATCCGATGCCTAAAAATCCAACGCTGGATCAACGTATTGCCTGGCATCTTGAGCATACAAAGCATTGTGCGTGCAGAGAAATGCCCGATAAACTCAAAGAAGAATTGAAAAAGCGCAACATAAAACTACCCACCGCATGAAATACATCTTTGCTTTTCTCATGTTGGCGCATGGCCTTATCCATCTCATGGGTTTTAGCAATGGGTTTGGCATGAGTAAACTCCCGACACTCACAAAATACATTTCAAAGCTAACCGGTATGCTCTGGTTGTTTGCAGCAATCATTTTTATTGCAGCTACTGTTTACTATATCATGAAAAAAGAGAACTGGGCTTTGTTTGCACTATTGGCTGTTTTCATTTCACAGCTTTTGATCATATGGTATTGGAAAGATGCGAAGTTGGGAACTGTTATCAATATCTTTATTCTACTGGCCGCAATTCCTTCCATTGCTGACTGGAAATTTAACCGCATGTACAGGAAAGAAGCAAGTGAACTTCTTTCTCAACCGCTCAATTCAGTCAATTCCATTATTACAAATGAACATCTTCATTCCTTACCACCTGTTGTGCAGAAATGGCTACGTGTAAGTGGCGTGGTTGGTAGTTCACCAATTCAACGGGTGTATTTGCAACAGAAAGGTGAAATGAGAAATAAACCGGATGGTAAGTGGATCCCCTTTACAGCAGAACAATATTTTACAACCGATCAACCGGCGTTTTTGTGGAATACAACGATTCAACCGTCTTCCTTCCTTTTTATCAATGGCCGGGATAAATACGAAAAGGGCAAAGGTCATATGCTGATCAAAACCTATGGACTTTTTACAGTTGCTGATAGCAAGGGTCCGAAAACAGATCAGGGCACTTTGGTACGATTCCTTGCAGAAACCTGCTGGTTTCCTTCTGCTGCACTCAACAAATACATTCAATGGGAAGCAATTGATGAACGCAGTGCAAAAGCAACGATGGACTATGAAGGTGTAAAAGCATCGGGTATCTTTACTTTCATCATAACGGTGATCTTGAAAAATTTGAAGCAGATCGTTACTATATCAACAACAATGTATCAACTTTAGAAAAGTGGCAGGTTATCTGTATCGATTATAAAACAATTGACGGTATACGTATTCCGGTTAAGAATAATGTAACATGGAAACTGAAGGACGGAGATTTTGCATGGCTTGAACTTGAAATTACCAACATTCAGTTTACTTTCACAGCATAATCAGGAGTATGGATTCAATTACACATATTGCATTAGGTGCCTGTATTGGCGAAGCTTTTTTTGAAAAAGGCTTTGGTAAAAAGGCAATGCTGTGGGGTGCTTTGGCGCAGAGCATTCCCGATATTGACTTTGCAGCTTCATTCTGGATGGGCACTGCCGATGATCTGCTTGCACATCGTGGCTTTACACATTCCATTCTGTTTGCCATTTTAATTGTACCCATTATGGCTATGACGGCAGAAAAAATTCACCGGCCGCATAATATCAGTTCTAAAAAGTGGATACTTTTTTTTGCTGTGGAAGTGTTGATGCACCTGTTCCTTGATGGCTTCAATAATTATGGTGTTGGTTGGCTGGTTCCGTTCAGCAATGTTCGCTTTTCGTTTAATACATTGTATGTGGCCGATATATTCTTTTCAATCTGGCCGGGTATTGCATTTGTTGCTTTAGTGATCATGCATAAGTTACATCCGCTTCGTCCATTAATATGGAAGCTGGGAATTTTCCTTCCCTTTCTTTACCTCGCTTATTGCAGTTACAATAAACTGTCGATTGATAAAGAAGTAAAACAAATTTTTGCGAAGCAGCAGATTCCGCACCAACGTTATTTTACCACCCCTACTCCACTCAACAATTGGTTGTGGTATGTGGTGGCCGGTAACGATGATGGGTATTACGTAGGCTTCCGTTCCATCTTCGACAAAAATCCGGGAATGGATTTTGCATTTTTTCCACGCAACGATTCATTATTGAAACCGGTTGATGATCACGAAGACCTGCAAAAACTCAAGCGTTTTTCACAAGGCTTTTATACTGTTGAGCAATGGAATGATACGTTGATCTTTAATGATCTTCGTTTTGGACAGATACTTGGCTGGCGAAATCCACGGCAGAAATTTGTATTTCACTATTACCTGCAACACCCCGAAGAAAATGAACTGGTCGTACAACGTGGTCGCCTCATGGGCTGGAACAAACAGGAAGTGTTGAACTTGCTGAAGAGGATCAGGGGGAATGAGTGATGAGAAGAAGTTATGAGTTATGAGTTGTAAGGACCGGACTCTGGTTCAGTGGTGGTCTATCGTACGTGGTCAGTGGTCTTGCAGCAGTTATAAATTGTTAGTTGTAAGAACCAAACTGTAGTACTATGGTGGTCTGTCGTCTATCGTCCATGGTCTGGTATTGGCTCGTAGCTCGTAGCTCACCGCTCTCTGCTTCTCCCCTAGCTTCTCTGCCGAAAATAAAAGGTGAACAGAAAAAATAAAAACCGGATGATCTCGTAACAGATGCGTTGCCAGATGCGTTTGATGAGTGTGTTGTGTTTTTCAAATTCCTTTTCAGTGATGAGGATACAATCCTGCTCCATAATTTCTTCCAGTGTTTTCTCTACCTTTTCTGCAAACGGATTATTTTGTATATCCAGGTTCAGTTCAATACTGGCATAAGCGCTCAGGTTGTTTACATTGTACGAACCTACAGTTACAAACTTGCTGTCATAAGTACTGAGCTTTCCATGCAATACATTGGGTTGATATTCGTATAACTGAATCTTTAATTTCAACATGCGGCGATAGAGATACCGTTCAGCATGTTTGGCCAAAGCGATATCGCTTGTACCGGCTGCAATCACTTTTATTTTTACGCCACGCTTTGCCGCCTGCGCCATATTTCTGCGAAACGCACGGCCCGGCAAAAAATAACTCGACATGATAGTGATATGCGACTCCGCTTTCCGGAACATCTCCAGGTAACTCCGGCTGATTTGATTTTTCCGTCGCACCCAATCATTTCTTCGCACCCGCACCAGGCATTCCTCACCATGCAAATGAATAGATGCTTCTGTTTTCAACAACTGGTTTTTCTTTTTGCCCCAGCCCGCTTTATTCCAAACATCCACGCAAAGATTATAGAGCTCTGCGCTTACTTCACCTTTGCTGTACAAAGCCCAATCGAGCCATGCTGTTTGCCCGGGCATATCATTGTAACGATTGGAAATATTTACACCACCTATTAAACTGTGCAGCGCATCGGTCACCAAAATTTTATGATGCATCCTTCGCCCAAAATAAAAATACCGGCTTCTGAAAACCGGTTCAAACCAACGGAACTGTACACCGTTTGCTTTTAATGTGGCAATAAATTCATCAGGCAAGTGTTGTGATGCATAGCCATCCAGCAGCAGGTACACCTGCACACCACGTTTGGCCGCTTTCATCAATGCATCAGCAACCGCAATGCCGGTTTCATCGTTTTCAAAAATGTAGATCTGTAAATGAATGCTGAATTTTGCTTCTTCCACCATGCGGAAGAGCACTTGAAAATAATCGTGCCCGCCACGAACCAACTGCACCTGGTTATGGCTGCTGTATGCTGAGGAAATAAAAAGTTCTTTGCCTGCCGACATGCAGACCAAGTTAACATTTATCTTTTTTCAAACCGTCCTGTTTTTTCTTTGATCACTATACGGTACATCACATGTTTTATGCGGTGGCTATCGTCGAGCTCTGTTTCCACTTCGTGTTGTTCACCATCAATGGTTGCACTCGTCATCATCGGAAACACACGGTTCTTTAAAATTGTACGTGCATTTTCTGCATCCTTCTCTTTCAATTCTTCAAATGTGCCACGTACAATCACACTTTGCCAGTTGGCCATATTGGTCATAGCATCTACTTCAAAACAAACGTTGGGATTGTTACGCAGCAAATTCAACTTCATCCCTTCATTTGTTTGCCCGTAAATATAATGCCCGTCAAACGCATAGGTAACGGGTACAAGATAAGGCTGTGTTGAATCGGTGCAGGCAAGTCTGCCAACAACCTGGCTGCCGAGCAGGTTGTTCATTTGTTGTTCGTTGAGTTGTCCAAGCATAGCTAACCGTTAAGAGATGAATGAATCGTTAAAGTTACCAATGCCGGTACGCAGGCTTGCTGATGAACATCAACCGCATGGTTGACTGTTCTCATTTCAATCGCTTGTATAAAAAAGTAGCTTTGGTACATGAGCAACTTTGAGTCACATATATACGGAAGTAAACCGGTTGTAGTTGATTTTTTTGCAGAATGGTGTGGACCATGCAAATTAATGACGCCGGTACTGCAGCAGGTAAAACAAGCTGCGGGCGACCGTGTGACGGTTCTGAAGATGGATATCGATAAGAATCCGGGTTTTACTCATCGCTACAGCGTGCAGGCAGTACCTACCCTTATCATCTTTAAAGATGGCCAGGTGATCTGGCGGAAAAGCGGTGTGGTTCCTGCCCATGAAATTATGCAGCACCTGAATACGGTGATGAGCTGAATTGCTTTCGAACCAGGTTGTTATTGCCGGGCTTTCTGCCCGGCTTTTTTTGCAATGAATATGTATTATCTTGACGGTTCATGGAAGCATCGTTCGATATCTGGAAAATGCTGGCAGGTGTTGCTGTTTTTCTTTTGGGAATGAATTTGCTGGAAGAAGCATTGCAGCAACTGGCAGGCCGCCCTTTCAAATTATTTCTGCGAAAACATACGCAACACACATTTAAAGCAATAGGTGCAGGTGCAGTTGTTACTGCCTTACTGCAAAGCAGCAGTATTGTAAACCTGATGTTGCTGGCATTTGTTGGCAGTGGTATTATTCAAATGCAAAACGGGCTGGCCATGATGCTGGGCAGCAACATCGGCACTACGTTTACCATCTGGATCGTTGCTACTGTTGGTTTTGAATTTAATATCGAAAATTTTGCGTTGCCAGCTACGGGTGTGGCTGGTATTGCCATGGTGCTGTTCAATAAACACAGTAAGTGGTACCAGGTAAGTAAATTCTTTTTTGGTTTCAGCTTTTTATTTATTGGGTTGAATTTTATGAAAACGGCTGTAGAATCAATGGTGCAGCAAACCGATCTCAGCCAATTCAATGCTTACCCGGTGATATTATTTTTATTGATCGGTATTGCCATTACAGCACTCATACAGGCAAGCTCTGCTACCATTGCATTGGTACTTGCGGCATTGCATGTCAATGCCATTGAACTGGAACCGGCCATGGCAATTGTATTAGGAGCCGAAGTGGGCACTACGATTAAACTGTTACTGGCATCTGCCAAAGGTATTCCCGCAAAAAAACAAGTAGCGCTGGGAAATTTTTTAATGAACCTGATCATTTCGCTGTTGCTGGTTTTCTTTCTCAACTCGTTTGCACTATTCATCAACCATACACTTGCTGTTACAAGCAATGTATTTGCATTGGTGGTATTTCAAACCCTGGTGAATATTATCAGCATTATTCTATTCTACCCGTTCTTAAAACCGTTCGGACAATTTTTATCCAACCGGTTTACAAAAAACAGCGATGAAACCATGTTTATTCATAAAATAAAACCGGCCGAAACGGAACTGGCATTGCAGGCGATGCAAAAAGAAACGGATCATTTTCTGCAACTCATCATCAGCTATACAAAACATATTTTTGAACTGCGTCCTGAACAAAAGAACGGGAATGAATTCTATAAAAAATCGCCCGAAGAAAAATATGAGTTCATCAAACACATTCATGGCGATATTCTTTCGTTTTATGTAAAGATGCAATCCGGCCAAATGCAACAGGAGGAGTCGGCAAAGTTTGAACATTTGATGTCGTCTGTTCGCAATGGAATGTATGCGGCCAAAAGTTTAAAAGATGCCTGGCAGGATGCACTCTTACTCAAAAACTCATCGAACGATAAAAAATTTACTTACTACGAAGAGAGCCGCAACCGAACGGATCATTTCATCAAAACGATCAGCGAACTGCTTGCAACAGATCACAAAACTGCTGCAGCCTCTTCGTTGATCGGTCTTCATCGCAACATTGTAAAAGGCTATACGGACGAGTTGAGCCATTTGTACAAGCAAGGAACTATTGAACAACTGAGCGAAACAGAAATTTCTACCATCATCAACTACAACCGTGAACTGTACACTGCTTTCAAATCACTGATCCTCGCAGCAAAAGACCTGATGCTTACAGATGCAGAAGCTGCATCGTTTGATGAATTACCGGCGTTTATCCGGTAGTAATGAGGAACATCAAAATAGCTGCTGACATCCATCATCGTTCAGGAGCTGGCAATAAAATAGATTTGAACTTCCGTTAAAGATTGTTGCCATGCTGGGAAAATTAACCACATCAGAAATAGATGAGCTGCTGTACAGTGCTAATCTGGGTCGCATAGGTTGCAGCTTTAATGGTAAAACCTATGTTGTACCTGTAAACTATATCTACGATGGCCGTTCAATCCTGGCTCATTCAGTTGAAGGAATGAAGATCAACATGATGCGCAGGAACAACAGTGTTTGCTTTGAAGTAGATGAAATAGAAAACAACAAAAACTGGAAGAGTGTAATTGCCTGGGGCACTTACCATGAAATTACCGGCGAGCGGGAACGCTACGATGCCATGAAATTATTTGTTGACCGCATGCTGAAACTCAAGATCAGCACAACAGCCCATCCTCCCGAATTACATGCCGAACGTTTGCGTAGCAGCAATCACAGTATCAAGCCGGTGATCTACCGCATTATCCTCTCTGAAAAAACCGGTCGCTACGAAAAAGAGTAACCCATTCTCATTGCAAACCATGATGAGCATCATAGGAATGGCTTGCTGTAAATCCTACCTTAGAAACTGCAGATAATCTATTGTTCACTTCAAACATTTTAATATGAACACAATTGGAAAAATTGCTATTGCAGCTACAGCAGGTGTTGTAGTTGGTGGCGTACTGGGACTTTTGTTTGCACCAGACAAAGGTGTGAACACCCGTAAAAAAATTACTGACAGTGGAAAAAAACTCACTGACACTGTAAAAGAAAAAATGAATGGACTAAAAGTAAACATCCGCAGCAAAGCAGATGTGGTACGTGAAGAAATGGAAGAAATGGTATAGGTTTAAAACGGGCACCATGGAAGAAACATTTGTCAAAGCAGAAGAACTGGCGGAACACGTAAAGGAGTATATCAACAACCGCATGGATGCGGTGAAGTTGAATACGGCTGAGAAAAGTTCCAAACTTGCAGCAACGGTGATTGCGTCTGTTGTTGTAGCTATGTTCTTTATCACGTTTTTGTTTTTCGCCAGTACTGCTTTGGCATTTGTTTTTTCTCGCCTTACCGGTGCATTGTCTTGGGGTTTTTTAATTGTAGGAGGTATTTACCTGTTGCTGGGAGCACTCATTTGGCTGTTGAAAGATCGTATTCTGCAACTGCCGATCATGAATGCACTGCTGCGGCAACTTTTTACAGATGAAGATGATTACGAAGATGAATAAGATCCGAACCATAAAACAATTAAAAGCCCGGCAAAAAAAACTGGAGCAGCGAAAAACTGAACTGGAAAAAGCCATACGCTACGATTGGCTGGATGTAAAAGAAAGTTTGAAACCAAAGAATGTGGCAGGCCAGGTGTTTGCCCACCTATTTGATAAAGAACAACAGAACGGGGATTCAGCACTGGCCAACACCTTATCGCAACTCGCTGCTGTGCTCACAAAAATCGGCGTAGAAAAAGCAGAAGAAAAAGTGGCAGAATGGATGAGTAAAAAATAACTGTGCTGTTTTGTTTTCTACTGACAACTCTCACCGCTGCGTTTGACGCAGGTTCTTGAAATCCGCTACTCAGAAACCTATCTTTAACAAGTTAAAATTATTCACTTATCATAAAACAAGGAGGTGTATATGTCAACCAGAGCGATTTCAAAACCCGGAATGCTGCCAACAGTATTTGATGAATTCTTTAAACCATGGAACGAATGGTTTGATAACGGCAGTTCCTTTTTCGGACGTGTTATGACCGTACCTGCTGTAAATATTCTTGAAAATAAAAATGAGTACAACGTTTCACTGGCTGTACCAGGCATGAAAAAAGAAGATTTCAATATTGATGTGGAAGGCAACATGCTTACAATCAGTTGCGAAAAAGAAGAAAACAAAGAAGAAAAAGAAGAACAATTTACAAGAAAGGAATACAACTATTCTTCTTTCAGCCGCAGCTTTACCTTACCTGAAGAGGTAAACAAAGAAAAAATTGAAGCGAAGTATGAAGAAGGTGTGTTGAAACTGATGCTTCCAAAAAGAGAGGAAGCTAAAAAGCTGGCAGCGGGCAAACATATCGCTGTAAAATAGTCTCACCGATGGTGGGATTGTGACCCGGGCCCTGCTGCAATTGATTTGTGGCGGGGCTTTTTTCATTGATGATGATCAGTTCATTTTCTGACAGTGGTCAATCAGCAGCAACAGCACCGGGATTATTTTGCAGCCTGTTATGGACTTGTCTTCGCATACAACTGTAAAATGCTATCACTGTGGTGATGAATGTATCAGTAACGATATTCAACTGGCTGGTAAAACATTTTGTTGCCAGGGTTGTAAAACCGTGTATCAGGTACTCAACCAGAGCGATCTGTGTAATTACTACGAGTTGAATCAAAATCCCGGCAGCAGCCAGCGCATTGCAGTACGCAAAGACAAATTCGCCTTCCTCGATGATGATAAGATCGAAACGCAGCTCATCTCCTTCCGCAACGACGAGCAAACGCATGTAACGTTTTACTTACCACAGATCCATTGCAGTTCCTGTTTATGGTTGCTGGAAAATCTGCACCGGCTCAACCCGGCCGTTGTTTCCTCCCGTGTAAATTTTACCAGTAAAGAGGTGGCAATTGTGTTTAATCACCGGGCCACTTCGTTACGGAGCATTGCCGAATTATTGACCAGCATTGGTTACGAACCGTATATCAGCTTACAAAATCTGAAACAGGCAAAGCCACATATTCAACGCAGTTTGATTTATCAATTAGGTGTGGCGGGATTTTGCTTTGCCAATATCATGCTCATGAGTTTTCCTGAGTATTTGGGATTGGAAGGTGCAGAAAAATCAATGCAATCGACCTTCCGGTATTTCAATCTCATTTTGTCATTACCGGTTTTACTTTACAGTTCACTACCCTTTTACGAAAGTGCATGGGGTAGCCTCAAACATAAATTCCTCAATATTGATGCACCCATTGCATTGGCCATCATCATGACGTTTGGCAGAAGCTTGTATGAAGTACTCAGCAATACCGGTGGCGGTTATTTTGATTCCATGAGCGGCATTGTATTCTTTATGCTCGTAGGCCGTGTGTTGCAGGAAAAAACCTATCAGCAATTGTCGTTTGAAAGGGATTATACTTCTTACTTCCCGATTGCTGTAACAGTAGTGAAAGACAAACAGGAAATCCCGACAGCTTTACCTGATATTAAAGTGGGCGATACCATTCTCATCCACAACGAAGAATTGATTCCGGTGGATGGTTTACTTACCAGAGGCCATGCTTTGATCGATTACAGTTTTGTAACAGGTGAATCAATTCCTGTACTGAAAGAAATGGGTGAATTGCTGTACGCAGGCGGCAAACAAACCGGTGGTAACATTGAGTTGCTGGTGATGAAAGAAGTGGCGCAGAGTTATTTAACCAGCCTGTGGAACAAAGATGAAAAACAAAAACCACAACAGGTTTCGTTTGTACACAAGCTCAGCCGTTATTTTACATGGATCGTTTTTGCATTGGCAGCAGCAGGGGCCTTGTACTGGAGCTTTTACGACGGTGGCCGTGCCTGGAATGTTGTAACTACCATTCTCATCGTTGCCTGTCCTTGTGCGTTGCTGTTATCTAATAGTTTTACTAATGGCAATGTGCTACGCATACTTGGCAACAACAAATTTTATTTACGCAATGCACAAGCCATTGAAGAAATGGCAACAGCCGATCACATTGTGTTTGATAAAACAGGCACGCTTACTACTACCGAAGAACAGGATATCTGTTACTCCGGTAAACATCTAAGCAACGAATTAACCGGACAAATTGCAGCACTGGCTGCACAGAGCACACACCCATTGAGCAAACTGTTGGCGAAACAAGCAATACATTATGGCAAGTACACCGTACAACAGTTTCATGAACTCGCCGGAAAAGGCATCAGTGGCATTGTTGATCAGCAGATCATTGCATTGGGCTCATCTGAATTTGTAACCGGCCGATCAACGAAGCAAATCGATGGCAGTTCCGTGTATGTATCGGTTGATGGTGAGTTGATGGGCTTTTATACCATCCGTAACCATTATCGTCCTGCTATTTTCAAACAAATATTACAACTGAAAAAGAACTACCGCATATCTATTCTGTCGGGCGATAACGAAAGTGAACAAGCTGTGCTGCAAAAAGAATTGGGCAATGATGTACAACTTCATTTCCATCAAAAACCGGAAGACAAACTCAACTACATCAAACAACTGCAGCAAAAAGGCCATAAAGTAATTATGATTGGTGATGGTTTAAATGATGCAGGTGCCCTGAAACAAAGCGATGCCGGTATTGCTGTAACCGAAAGCACCAACAATTTTACTCCCGCCAGCGATGGTATTTTAGAAGCATCGAAATTACGCCGCCTCTCCTCCTACCTGTTGTTTACCAAAGCCAATAAAAAAGTGGTGATCGCAAGTTTTGTACTGTCCATTCTCTACAATATTGTTGGGTTAGGTTTTGCCCTGCAGGGAATTTTATCGCCATTGGTGGCGGCTATTCTCATGCCATCGAGTTCCATCAGTATCATCTTGTTAACATTTGGCGCATCCTCATTGTATGCACGCCAGCTCCGGTTAAAGTAAAAAACCTGACCAAGGTCATCACCTGCTTGATCAACATCAACCCTTTGTCTGATTTGTGTCAGCTTCTGCATCCAACCCTCCCAATAGTTTTACACCCGAAAAGAATCTCATATGAGCGTCATCATTTTATTACTCATCGCCAGTGTTTCCGTAGCAGCCCTTTTCCTGGGCGCCTTTCTGTGGAGCGTGAAAAGCGGACAGTACGACGATGAAACATCACCACCGCTTCGCATTTTATTTGATGACGAGCGGCCTTCGAAAAACAGCAAACCCTCCTCCATAAAAAAAACGAACTCTAAACCATAGACAAACAGACAATATGCAACTCGAAAAATTTCAGTACGACAACAGGATCGTAAAATACTTTGCCAACGCCACCGCCATTTGGGGTCTGGTAGGTATGACCGCAGGTTTATGGGTAGCCATCCAGTTTTACTTGCCCGCTGCTTCACTCGATCATCCGGGTACCACGTTTGGCCGCCTTCGTCCCATTCATACCAATGCCATCATCTTTGCTTTTGTTGGCAACTGTATGTTCACGGGTATTTATTATTCGCTGCAACGCTTGTGTAAAGCACGCATGTTCAGCGATCTGCTGAGCAAAATTCATTTCTGGGGTTGGCAACTGATCATTGTAGCCGCAGCGGTTACATTGTATTTAGGTTACACCACCGGTAAAGAATATGCAGAACTGGAATGGCCCATCGACATTATGATCACATTAGTGTGGGTAGTGTTTGGTGTAAACATGTTTGGTACCATTTTCAAAAGAAGAGAACGCCATTTATATGTAGCCATCTGGTTTTACATCGCAACCTGGATCACTGTTGCCATGTTGCATATTGTCAACTCATTTGAAATTCCTGTATCACTGTTTAAAAGTTACAGCTGGTATGCAGGTGTGCAGGATGCGTTGGTACAATGGTGGTACGGACACAATGCCGTGGCGTTCTTTTTAACCACGCCTATTCTTGGTTTGATGTATTACTTCTTACCCAAAGCTGCAAACAGACCCGTTTACTCATATCGTTTATCCATTATTCACTTCTGGGCCCTGATCTTTATTTATATATGGGCAGGCCCGCACCATTTGTTGTATACCGCCCTGCCAGACTGGGCACAATCACTCGGCGTTGTATTCAGCGTTATGTTGATTGCTCCGAGTTGGGGTGGTATGCTCAATGGTTTATTTACACTGCGTGGCGCATGGGATAAAGTGCGTGAAGAACCGGTGTTGAAATTTTTTGTAGTGGCTGTTACCTGTTATGGTATGAGCACGTTTGAAGGACCAATGATGAGTTTGAAAAGTGTAAACGCCATTGCTCACTTTACTGATTGGGTAATCGGGCACGTACACATCGGTGGATTAGGATGGAACGGCTTTATGGCTTTTGGTATGTTGTACTGGTTGTTTCCAAGAATGTGGGGCACTACGTTGTATTCAAAGAAACTTGCTACCAATCACTTCTGGTTAGGAACCATTGGTATTGTGATCTATGCGATTCCATTGTACTGGGCTGGTTTTGCACAAGCCGAAATGTGGAAGACGTTTACAGAATCCGGACAGTTGAAATTCCAATTCCTTGAAACTGTTACCAACATCATTCCCATGTACATCACACGTAGCATTGGTGGTACGCTCTACCTTATTGGTGCTTTTATGATGGTGTACAACTTATACAAAACTGCAAAGCAGGGAAGCTTTATTGCGAACGAAGATGCAGAAGCCGCACCATTGGTAAAAGAAACATCGCATGTAAAAGAATACTGGCACAGATGGATCGAACGCAGACCAGCTACATTATTAGTGTTCAGTTTGATCGTGGTTGCGATTGGCGGTATTCTTGAATTGGTACCTACCTTCCTCATTAAATCAAACGTACCCACCATTACCAGTGTAAAACCTTACACAGCACTTGAACTACAAGGACGTGATATTTACGTACGTGAAGGATGTTATACCTGTCACTCACAAATGGTGCGTCCCTTCCGTGATGAAGTGGCACGCTATGGCGAATATTCCAAAGCAGGTGAATTTATTTATGATCATCCGTTCCAATGGGGCAGCAAACGTACAGGTCCTGACCTTGCACGACTGGGTGGAAAATATCCCGATAGCTGGCATTACAATCATATGATGGAACCTTCATTAATGTCGCCCGGTTCAATTATGCCACGTTATGGGTGGTTGCTTGATAATGATCTTGATACGGCTTCAACACCGGCGAAGATCAGAGCCATGCAAACATTGGGGGTGCCATATCCAAAAGGATACGATCAGCAAGCCAACAAAGATCTGATGACGCAGGCCAACAGCATCCGCATCAGTTTAAAAATGGATAAGATCGAAACACCGGCTAATAAAGAAATCGTTGCGTTGATCGCTTACCTGCAACGTTTGGGTAAAGACATTAAAGCAGAAAAGAAAACTGAAACGGCTTCGGCTGAATAAAAAAAACTGTACCGGGCTGCAAGGCCCGGTGCATCAAATCATACAACAATGAAATTTATCAACTACCTCGAAAAGATCAGCAACGTAAGCGTTTACGGATTGAGTTCGTTTCTCATCTTCTTCATTTTCTTCTGTGCAGTGTTTATTTATGTGATGCGTGCAAGCAAAAAAGAAATGAATCAACGCAGTCGTATTCCATTGGATTAAACTATCAAAACAACAGAGTTATGTTCACATATAAACCACAAAGTGTAAAAAATAATTTCGTGCGCCTGTTACTGCTGCTGCCATTTCTGCTGATGGGCAGTATTGCAACGGCACAACAAACCACCGGCACTCCTGCCCCTTCCACCTGGGATAACCCACTGGCATTAACCATGCTTGCAGTTATTCTTGTTTTGTTACTGGTAATCGGGCTACTGGGCAATGTTGTATTAGGTACAGCCGGTTTGTTTTTGGATAAAGAAAAAAAGAAGAATGCAAGTGCCGCTGCAAAAACAACAGCGATAATCGTGTTATTGCTGTCTCCGTTGATGAGTATGGCACAGGAAGAAGCCGTTGTTCCCACAGCACCTACATCTATCGGTGGATTGTCGGCTACTACCTTTTGGTTACTGGCAACCGTGATCATTGTTGAATTACTGGTGATCCTTGTACTGGGATTATTCGTAAAAAGTTTTCTTACTAAAGAAAAAGCAATGGTTGCTGCAAGCGATGTTACACAAAAGAAATCCACATCGTTCAAAGAGATATGGGATAAACTGAATAAGTTAAAACCCATTGAAGAGGAAACAAATATTGATCTCGGTCATGATTATGACGGTATTCGTGAACTCGATAATCGTTTACCACCCTGGTGGCTGTATGGATTCTATGTTACTATCATCATTGGTGTGATTTATATCTGGCGTTATCATATTGCTGAAACAGCTCCATTGAGCAAACAGGAATTTGAAATTTCCATGCTCAAAGCGGAGGAACAAAAAGCAGCTTACCTAGCCAAAACAGCCAGCAATGTAGATGAGAATTCCGTGGTGTATTTGAATGAACCTGCTGCGTTGAGTGCCGGTAAAAACAATTTTGTACAGATGTGTGCAGCCTGTCATGGTAAAGAAGGACAAGGCGGTGTGGGTCCCAACTTAACGGATGATTACTGGATCAACGGTGGAAGTATGAGCGACATTTTTAAAACAATCAAATACGGTAAGCCTGAGAAAGGAATGAAGAGCTGGCAGGATGATTACTCACCTGTGCAAATTGCACAACTGGCCAGCTATATCAAATCATTGCGGGGCACAAATCCACCAAATCCAAAAGAACAACAAGGCGAATTATACAAAGAAGAAGCACCAAAAGCAGATTCAACTGCAACAGCAAATGTGACAGCAAATTAATAGAAGGAAGGAGTTGAGATGAACAACGAACAAACAAAAGAAACAACACAATCGTTCCGTGACAGAATTGCAACGGTAGATGCGAAGGGAAAACGCAAATGGATCTTTGCGCAAAAGCCCAAAGGGAAATTCTATTCTATCCGCAGCTATGTAAGTTGGTTTTTCTTTGCTTTGTTCATTGCCCTGCCGTTTATTCATATCAACGGACGGCCGCTTTTCCTGTTCAATATTGTAAAAGCCAAGTTTATCATTTTCGGACAGGTGTTCTGGCCACAGGATTTTTTCATCTTCGGCATTATCATGATCACATTTATTGTGTTCATTGTATTGTTTACAGCAGCATTCGGTCGTTTGTTTTGCGGATGGGTTTGTCCGCAAACGATATTCATGGAAATGCTGTTTCGTAAACTTGAATACCTGATTGAAGGCGACGCAGCCCATCAAAAATTACTGGCTGCCGGCCCCTGGACAACCGAAAAAATTACACGGAAAGCGACCAAACATATTGTGTTTTATCTTTTGGCATTCATCATTGCAAACTTCTTTCTTGCATACATCATTGGTGTAAAAGAATTGTGGGCCATGATACAACAGCCGTCGCAGAACATCGGCACCATTGCATCGCTCATGGTTTTCTCGTTTGTGTTTTATGCTGTATATGCATTTTTCAGGGAGCAGGCCTGCACAGTGGTTTGTCCGTATGGTCGATTGCAAGGTGTACTGCTTGATAAAAACTCGATGATTGTTGCATACGATTACAAGCGAGGTGAAGAGCGAAAGAAATTCAACAAAAAAGAAGAACGTGCAGCAGGCGATTGTATCGATTGCTTCCAATGTGTAAAAGTTTGTCCTACCGGTATTGATATCCGCAATGGTACGCAAATGGAATGTGTGGGTTGTACTGCCTGTATTGATGCATGCGATCATATGATGGAAAGCGTTGGTTTTGAAAAGGGTTTGGTACGCTATGCCAGTGAAAATGGCATAGCCAATCATGAAAAACTGCGTTACACACGCCGTATGAAAATGTACACCGTGTTGCTGATTGTATTAACAGGTTTGTTAACCACGTTACTTGTTACAAGAAAAGATATTACCGCTACCGTAATGCGTACACCCGGCTTACTCTTCCAGGAAAAAGGAACGGATAGTGTATCGAATCTGTACAACATTAAAATTGTTAATAAAACAGTAGAAGATATTCCACTTACTGTAAAACTGGAAGATGCAAATGGTACCGTGCAGTTAGTGGGTAACAGCATCCACGTGCAGAAAGAAGGACAAGGTGCCGGTTCATTTTTTATTACGCTTCCCAAAAACAGCATCACACAACGCAAAACTGTTTTGAAAGTGGGATTGTACGAAGGGGATAAAAAAATTGATGTGGTAAAAACAAGTTTTCTGGGACCGATTTACAGTAACAATTAAACCGATTTGACATGACATTTAACTGGGGACATAAAATTACACTTGCATTCTCTGCATTTGTGGTATTCATTTTTGTAATGGTGTACAAGGCTGTAAAAACCGATTTTCAATTGGTTACCAAAGAATATTACAAAGATGAACTGGCTTACCAGGAGGTGATTGATGGCACTAACAAAGCCAACCAATTAAGCACGGCTGTAAGTATTCAACAAATAGATGATCAACTCATCATTCAATTACCGGAAGAAATGAAACAGCAGGCTGTAACAGGTTCTATTTGGCTGTACTGCCCTTCAGAAGATAAGAACGACCGCAAACTTGTGTTAACGGTAAATGAAGAAGGCAAGCAATTCATTCCTACTAAAACAATAGCAGCCGCAGGTTACCTGGCAAAGATCAGGTGGCAGGCAAATGATCAAACCTATTATACTGAACAACGAATCACTATCAAATGATCACAGAAGCAATTACAGGAGGTTTGATACTGGGAGCATTCAGCAGCCTGCATTGCATAGGCATGTGCGGACCGCTTGCACTTGCATTACCCGTACAACACTTACCTGTTTGGCAACAACGCTTTGCTGCACTGATGTATAATACAGGACGCATTGTTACCTATGCCTTGTTTGGTGGGGCATTTGGGCTTGCCGGTCGTGGCTTATACATTGCCGGTTTGCAACAATGGTTATCGATCATTACAGGCGCTGTGATTCTTGCGTTTATTGTTCATTATTATGTGTTGCGTAAAACATGGCAACCCAAGTGGATCAGCAAACTGCACACAACTGTTCAGCAGCTTATGATCCGTTTGTTGCACACAGATAAAAAAGAACTATTCCTCTTGTTTGGAATGATCAATGGACTGCTCCCCTGCGGAATGGTGTATGTGGCCCTGGCTGCTTCGTTAAATTTTCACGAAGTGCAAAACAGTGTATTGTTCATGAGTGCTTTTGGTGCAGGTACTTTACCCATGATGATGTTGTTGACCATTGTGGGGCATCGGCTTTCTTTTTCTGTACGTTCAACCATCAAAAAAGCTGTTCCGTATTTAATGACGGCAATGGCTGTGCTGCTGATTTTGCGTGGGATGAACCTTGGTATTCCATTCATCAGCCCGGTAATGGCAGGTGCGGGCGCAACACCGGTATCATGTCACTGACCAAAATCATGTATATGACAGGTATCAGCAGCGAAATTGATGGCAGTTCTTTACAACGGCTCTTGCAAAATATAGTTTTGCTTTTAAGTGAGACTCATTTGTTCACACTGAAATACAATGATCACATTCGTTATGTCGCTCAATAAAAAATTTTTACAATACCGTCACGAAACAGATACGTGGAAACGTTACCTGCATTTTATTCAGCAGGAGAACAACCATTTGAAGAACCGCTTGTCGCAGGTATTACAGCATGATACCGATGAGCAGTTCCTGGAACGTGCTGAATATTTTCAGAACAAATTTGTAGCTGAAGATGATACAGTAAATATGCTGCGCCAGGACATCCAGGAGCTGGATCACCTGCTTGCAAAAGAAACCCATGAAGATGGAAGCATGCTGAAAGAACTGCAGAAAAAATTAAAAAAGATGCAGAAGGATATGGAAATTGTGGAACGCCAGTTCAGCAAACTGAAAACTGATTTCAATTATTATTTGGCAGAGAGTTTATAACAGCAACGGTGAAAAGAAAACGGCATCTGTTTACAGGTTTGTAACAGATGCCGTTCTTTATTTGAGTACATTTTAATTGAGCAGATTTTCCAGCTTCTTTTCGTTGAGAATAATAATATGCCCGTCTTTGATATCAATTAATTTTTCGGAACGGAAATCACCTAACGTACGAATGAGCGACTCAGTAGCTGTGCCCGCAATGCTGGCCAGGTTTTCACGGCTGATGTTAATGGAAAAATGACCTTCGCCTGTCTGGTATTTTTTCTGCAGGCTGATCAATGCATCCGCCACTTTTTTACGGAGCGAATTATAGGCAAGCCCCAGCAAATGATCTTCTTTCTCAGCTACATTCTTTGCCAGCAGCTGAATAAATTTCTGCGACACCTGGCTGTTACTGTGCATCAGTTCATCAAAATCAGCTTTGGGAATAATCGCCAGCTCACTGTCTTCCATTGCTTCAGCCGTTTCTTTGTACGATCCTCCTTCCAGCAATGCAACATAGCCTAAGAAATCGCCCTCGTTATACAATCCAACAACCAGTTCTTTACCATCATCATTTGTTTTAAAAGTTTTTACTTTTCCTTTTACCACATAAAACAAACGAGCGGCACGGTTGCCTTCGTTGTAAACAGTTTGCTTCTTTTTGTATTTGTTAATGTCACGGTCGGTGGTTAATGATTCCAAGGCATCTTTCGATCCTGTTGCAGCCAGCAGCTTACTCATGCCATCCAACCCAGATGTATATTCTTCCTTCAACAGATCGGCTTTCTTTAACCGTCCTTCAATGGCATTGAGTAATTCAGTTCCGCTGAAAGGTTTGGTAATATAATCATCGGCACCTAACTCCATACCACGTCGCAGATCGCTGCGTTCGGTCTTGGCCGTAAGAAAAATAAACGGAATATTTTTTACCGATTCGTTTTTGTGCAGTGTATGCAACACGCCATACCCATCCAGTACCGGCATCATAATATCACAAACGATGAGATCGGGCTGTTCGGTAAGTGCTGTTTCAATTCCCAACTTCCCATTGGGGGCCGTTACTACTTTATAGTTTGCCAGTTCCAATATCTCAGCGGTATTTTCCCTGATGTCGTCGTTGTCTTCGATCAAAAGAATTTTTCTCATGTGTTCATTTCGTTTTATATCACATGGCGTATCAGTAACTGAATTCCATGTGCTTCGTCCTGGTTGTAGTTGAGGTTCTGTTGACTGATTTATTTTTGAAATAAAATTGTAAACTCTGTTCCCTTATCAGTTTCACTTTTACAAAAGATACGTCCATTCATCAACTCCGCATACTTCGATACAATGTGCAGTCCCAGTCCCGTACCCTGGATGTTGATGGCATTGGTTGCTCTGAAAAAGCGTTCAAACAAATGCGCCTGGTCTTCTTTAGAAATGCCAATACCACTGTCCTTCACCCGCATTTCAATTTGTTTGTCTGTTACAGACGAGTGAATCTCAATCACTGAATTTTCAGGCGAAAATTTAATAGCGTTCGACAGTAAATTTAAACTGATATGTTTAAACATGCCAGGATCAAGCTCCACTTCTGTTTCGCCAGCATGCGCATATTTGATCTGCTGCCCTGCCTTACTCACACTCTGCATTTCTGCAATTGTTTCGGTGATATTTTTCTTAAGGTCAAACCGGCTGAACCGTGCCTGTATCTTTCCTTCTTCAATTTTACCAACACTCAAAAAGTCGTTCAAAATATCAGTGAGCAGGTTTACTGATGAAATGATACGCTGAATATGCTTTTCCCGTTTGGGCTGGTCTTCGGCACTTGTATATTTCTGTAACAAGTACACACTTGAAAGAACAGTGCTGAGCGGTGTACGAAACTCATGTGATGCAACAGAAACAAATCTCGATTTCAGTTCACCCAATTCTTTTTCCTTATCAAGTGCAGCACGCAATTCTTTATCTTTCTCTTCCGTTTCCCTGATTTGTTCGTTGAGTTTATCCACCGTTTCCTGCAGGGAAATAGTTCGGTCTTCTACCTTTTGCTCCAGCTCTTCGTTCAACCGGATAATTACATTTTCCGCTTCTTTGCGAAGTGTAATATCGTTTACAAAAGCTACCACAAATTTGCTTCCCTCAATAAAATAATTTCCAAGGCTGATCTCTACCGGAAACTCGCTCCCGTCTTTCTTTATTGCATATAGATCCAATCCAATCCCCATCGGCCGGCTCTTGGGATCGTGCATGTACCCATCCCTGTGCTTTTCGTGCCGGTGATGAAAACGGGCCGGAATCAGCAATTCAATTTTTTTTCCCAACACCTCTTCCCGCTCTGCATAGCCAAACTGAAGCAATGCAAAACTGTTCATGGAAATAATTTCGGCACGTTGGTCAACAACAATAATTCCGATACTGGCATGGTCAAAAATCGTTTGGAAAAGCTGTGAATCTTCGATGGATCGCATGGAATAAAGATATTCAAAAAAACAGGCTTCGCCTGCGGTAAATGAGTATGACCTGGATGTTTTATTTTATCGCCTTAAAGGTACGATTTATACTGTTAGTAAATAGACTGAAAACCTGCTTTCTTTGTACCGGGAGTTGATTAATTTGAGTGAAAATTACCAACCTTGCTGCAACGTAGCTTTAAAGACCCCGAGTTCTGGTTCCTGCTTTTGATGAACGGGTACCTGATTTATTATTACCTGCAAAACCCTGCTGAATTTAATACCATTGTCTGGATATACTGGATACAAAGTGTACTGATTGGTTTGTTTAATTTTTTTGATTTACTACGCATCAAAAATCCCGACCAAAGCAGTCTGAAAATGAATAACAAACCCATCAGCAAGGCGAATATGGCCGGCGTAGCCTGGTTTTTTCTTTTACATTACGGATTCTTTCATTTGATGTATGCCATTTTTTTAATGTCCAGTAATGGCGAACTTATCAATTATTCATTTCTACTGATAGCAACTGGCATTTTTGTTACGGAAGGTATTATGATGCAAATGCGCAAAAACCCAAACGCTGATTCAAAAAAAGTAAATGTTGGAAAAATATTTATCCTCCCTTATCTGCGCACTATTCCTATGCACTTAATGATCCTGATGCCTTCCTTTTTTGGCCTTGCTACCAGTGTGGTTTTTTTACTGCTAAAAACCATTGCAGATGTAGGCATGTACCTCATCACCACTCAAAAAGATTTTTCCTTTATGAAACTATTCAAGCGTTAACGTAAACTTGCAAAAAGAAAGAACATATGTCAACCGAAATAAAATGCCCGAACTGTGGACACGAATTTGAACCTACCGACAGCATCCGAGAGGAAGTGCAGAAAGAGCTGCGCAGCAAAATGACCGAATGGCAAAAGCAGCAGCAGCAGAAATTTGATGTGCTATTACAGGAGGAAAAAAAGAAAACGCAACAGGAAGCTGAAGAAACGATTCGCAAATCCATTGCTTCCGATTTTGAAAATAAACTGCGGTTGCTGGAAGCAAATAATAAAGACACACAGGAAAAACTAAGGCTGGCTCGTGAAAAAGAACTGGAGTTTTTGAAAAAAGAACAGGCGCTGCTGTCCAAAGAACAGGAACTGGAACTGCAACTGCAAAAAATGTTACTGGAAGAGCGGAATAAGTTAGCCGATATTATTCGCAAAGAAGAAGCAGAAAAAATTTCACTGCGTGAAACGGAATATCAACTGAAGAACAAAGAGCTGGAAGAAAAACTGGAAGCGCAGAAAAAGCTGGTGGATGAAATGAAACGCAAATCAGAACAGGGCTCCATGCAACTGCAGGGTGAAGTACAGGAGCTGATGCTGGAAGATCTGTTACGGCAATCGTTTCCCTATGATACAATTGAAGAAGTGGGCAAAGGTGTAAAAGGTGCCGATTGCATGTTGGTAGTGCGGAATAAATACGGACAGGAATGTGGTAAAATTATTTTTGAAAGCAAACGCACCAAAGATTTTTCGGAACAATGGATCGAAAAATTAAAAGCTGATATGCGCAGCCAGGCAGCGGATATAGCAGTGATTGTAACACAGGCAATGCCCAAGGGCATGGATCGCTTTGGTGAAAAAGAGGGCGTATGGATCTGCAGTTTTGCAGAAGTAAAAGCACTTACGTATGTGCTGCGTGATGGTATTGTACGTATTGCACAGGCCACCACCGGGCAGGAAAACAAAGGTGAAAAAATGCACATGCTGTACGATTACTTAACTGGTAATGAATTTGCAGAACAATGGAAAGCCATCCGTGAAGGTTTTATGAGCATGAAGATCTCCATTCAAAAAGAACGTGATGCCATGGAAAAACTCTGGAAGCAACGGGAGAAACAATTAGAAAAAGTATTACTCAATGCCGCTCATATCCGTGGATCGGTTGAAGGAATTGCCGGATCGGATGTAAACATCAATTTGCTGGAAGACAACGATCTGCTAACCGACGATTAATTATGCCGCAGGATTCCATTACTGTTACGCTTACTTATAAAGACTCCACTTTCACTGTTTATACACTGGAAGAATACAATGCATTGCCCGATTCACTGAAAGGACCAGTGGCGCAACAGCAACTGATCGATTCGGTTTACAAATCTTACACAACAGAGGAGTCAGAACAAGATGTAGAAAATGCAAAGAGCTATTCCAATGATGAAATGCCGGTGCCGTTTATCTTATTCTTCCTTTTTATTGGCATTGTTGTATTCCGTCAAATGAAAAAACACAAAGCTGAACGGCAGTATGCAGCTCCTATACTCACCAACGAATTGGAAGGAGGTATTACCTGCCACACTTATCCCGGCCATACCTTGAAATTCAGTACCGAAGAAGTTCACCGTGTATGCAAAAATACAACCCCTATTTTCAAAAGCTGGGCATCGAAGACCAGGTGATGTTTGCAGAACGGGTACAACGTTTTATCCGCACAAAAGATTTTTATATTTATTCACCGAAAGGCTACCGTGAAATGCCCATTCTTGTTTCTGCAGCCGCTGTGCAGATCACATTTGGGCTGAAAGATTATCTGCTGCCGCATTTCAGGAATATCATTATTCATCCGGAAGAATACATTGCGTACGATCCGTTGCGTGTGCTGGTGGGCAATGTACAGGGTCGATCCATTACACTATCCTGGAAACATTTTTTTGAAGATTATCAAAATCCGGTGGATGGAAAAAATGTGGGCCTGCACGAAATGGCGCATGCCCTGCAGGTGCAATACTTATTTCGCAATCCAAAACGCAGCAATACATTCAAAGAAGATTTTGAACATTACGATCGTATTGATGATGAAGTATTGCGGAAAGAAAAAAAGAACACCAGTCATCTCTTCGATGCCAATGCACTCAGCAATAAAAATGAATTCTGGGCTACCTCGATCGAACTGTTTTTTGAAAAACCGGTTGAGCTGAAAGCACAATACCCGCATTTGTACAACAGTATTTGTCTTGTACTAAATCAGGACCCTGCAGTGATGTAACTCAAAACAAAAATGCTGGTATCATTCGACACCAGCATTTTTTTACGTAAAATCTTCGCCGTCAAAATCTTCTTCTTCATCACTTCGGTTGGTATTGAGATTAATGATACTGCCCATCAGATCGTTGAACTCAATCCGGCCTTCCACTACTTTTTTACTGATGATGGAGTAAGCCGCTAATCCGTGCAGCACAAATTCCATCAATAACGCTGACTGCTTTTCATTAGCGCCTTTGAAATATTTTTTCACCAGCGGATACAATCCATCAACACTGTACAACTGTTGAATCTTGTCTTCATCTTTTGTATTCATCAACAGGCTTAACTGGTTGCCTTTATCAAACCAATTGCTGATCGATTTGTAAGGATTGTCGGCTGTTGCTTCCTGCCGACGTTTTTTAATTTGTTCAGGGTTGGGAAAGTATTGAAGAAACTGTGAGCGGATCGCTTTGTCGAGCAAGTGAAATGCTACCTGGTATGGCCCCTCCTGTTCTCCTTCATACACCAATTCAATTTTTCCGGTAATGGATGGAATTACACCGATCAAATCGCTCATCCATACCTGTGTGCTTTTTTCTTTGTTTTGGATGGCACGCAGCTCAGCAGTACTCACTGCATTTTCATAAGCAGAAATAGTGAGCCTTGCACTAACCCCACTCTTCTTATCAACGTACTCACTGTTACGTGCTTCAAATGCAACCTGTTCAATAATGCGTTTCATTAAATCGCTGATCTCAACTTTCTTGGCCTGCTCGGGATGAATCGCTGCTTCCTGTTCCGTAATTGCCAAACCTGTTTCAATTGTTTTGGGATAGTGTGTGAGGATCTGGCTTTCGATACGATCTTTCAACGGTGTAACAATTGATCCTCGATTGGTATAATCTTCCGGATTGGCTGTAAACACAAAAAGGATATCGAGAGGCAAGCGAAGTTTGAAACCACGTATCTGCACATCACCTTCTTCCAAAATGTTGAACAACGATACCTGGATGCGTGCCTGCAGATCGGGAATTTCATTGATCACAAATACACAACGGTTGCTGCGTGGAATAATCCCGTAATGGATCACCCGTTCATCTGCAAAACTTAACTTGAGATTGGCGGCTTTGATGGGATCAATATCACCAATGAGATCGGCCACGCTTACATCAGGTGTCGCTAATTTTTCACCATAGCGTTTTGAACGATGGATCCATTCAATGGGCGTAGCATCGCCTTTTTCTGCAATGAGTTCTTTTGCAAAATGAGAGATGGGATGAAACGGATCATCGTTTACTTCACTTCCTGCCACAACGGGAATGTATTCATCGAGCAACTCCGTCATTAAGCGGGCCATTCTTGTTTTTGCCTGTCCACGTAAACCAAGAAATAAAATATTATGTCTCGATAACAATGCCCTCTCCACATCAGGAATCACTGAATCTTCGTATCCCAATATACCGTGAAATACATTTTCCTTTTGTTGCAGTTTTGCAATTAAGTTTTGCCGTACTTCTTCTTTGATGCTTTTCGATTGATAACCGCTTTTCTTTAATTCACCTAATGTTTTTATTGTTTGTTCACTCATAATGCTTTTATATTTTCATTTTACATTTTCTGGTTTGGCCTCACCCTCCTTCTCCCTCTCCAAAGGAGAAGGAGCGGTACATCTGCATACATCCAGACTTAAAGTTCTACCATTTCGGCAATAGTAAGTTTTTTCAACTTCTTCGAAAAGATAGGTTCGAGTGCAGTTAGCCTCCCCTTTCGGGGGAGGTTGGAGAGGGGCTTTAATACACCGTCTTCCGTTTGCCGCTTTCAAAATCTTTAAAAATAAACGCACCTAATTTATCCAGTGATGCAAAGAAGGCTTTACCATTGTTCATTTCAGTAAACTCCTGTACAAACTTTTGCAGGTAAGGATCAGTAGCGATCATAAATGTGGTGATCGGTATTTTTAATTTCTTGCACTGCGCCGCAAGATTGATACAACGGTTCACCACTTTGCGATCTAATCCAAAACTGTTCTTGTAATATTTCTTACCGATCTTTAAACAGGTGGGTTTCCCATCGGTGATCATGAAAATTTGTTTGTTGGGATTTTTGCGGCGGCGCAAAATTTCCATCGCCAGTTCAAGACCTGCCACTGTGTTTGTATGATAAGGACCTACCTGCAAATACGGCAAATCTTTTACTTCGATCGACCAGGCATCATTTCCAAACACCACAATATCCAATGTATCTTTCGGATAACGGGTAGTGATGAGTTCACTCAACGCCATCGCTACTTTTTTAGCCGGTGTGATCCGGTCTTCACCATACAAAATCATCGAATGTGAAATATCGATCATCAACACGGTAGAGGTTTGTGTTTTAAAATCGGTTTCACGAATTTCCAGGTCATCTTCCCGCATCATAAAACTATCAATGCCGTGATTGATCTGTGCATTGCGGATAGAGTTGGTGAAATCGATCTGTTCCAATGTATCGCCAAACTGAAACGGTCTTGTTTCAGGATTGATCTCATCACCCATGCCCGGCTTAAACGTTGAATGATTGCCTTGCTTGGTTTTCTTCAGCTTTCCGAATATTTCTTCCAACGATTGTTTCCGTATGGTTTGTTCTGTTTTTGAAGTGATCTTAAATTCACCTGTTGCCCGATTTTCATCAAGGTAACCCTGCTGTTTCAAGTCTTCAATAAAATCACCGATCCCATACTCATCATTGGTGAGTTGAAATTTACGGTCGAGTTGATTCAACCAGTCCATTGCTTCTGCCACATCACCACTGGTATACGTAAGCAATTGTGTAAACAAATCGAGCAATTGCTCAAATTTTGATTTACCGTTTTGCAATGGATCATATTTCGAAAAGAAATGCCCTATCATCGTTTACAATTTACTTCAAATTCAATTACGGGCTTTACGGCTCGTGTTAACTTCAGGAGTAATAACAAAAACTGAACCTGAAAAGTTCTTGACAGATTTTCTGCTGTTTTCTTATTTTGCCGACAGAAATAACACTTCGCTATGCAGAAATTCACCCATTTTGTCATTTTTGCTTTCTTTTGTTTACTTGTTTGCTCCTCCTGCCGTCAGCAGAAAATGTTACTGAAGCCGACAGCCTCCATTGACACGCTGCATCTTGAACTGGATCTTCGACTGATCCAGCAATACGAATACAAACAGGCCCTGCTCCAAAAAATGACAAAGTTTGTGGAAGTGTACAACACCGAAGAGCATCCGTTCAAATTATCGCTCAACAGTGGTGTACAAACAACCAGTTGTCATATTAAAGTAGCACGGGTAAAATTCATTGGCCGTAAAGAAAACCTCATTGGTACAGCTATTAGCGTGGCCGGGATCGGTACAGCCGCTACTTTGATCGCAACAGGATTTGCTGTTCCGTTTGGATGGATCTATATTCCCAGTTCCCGCACAAGCCTTGAACCGCAACTCAGCAGCGACATTAGTGAAGTAATGAAATTTCAACGGGTGGCCATTACTTCAACCGGTATGTATCGTTCACTCAACAAACAGATCGATCTGCAAAGCACCAAGTTTGTAAAGTATGCTGTTTCGGTTGTGCAAAGTATAGAGAACGAATACACGAAGATTAAAAACCAACCGGTCATTCAGGCAAACGAATGATTCAAATTTGCAGCATATCCTCTTATCAATCATACCTACGGCACGAAAACGATCTTTTATTTTTTTCTACCGATATGCTGTTCCTACGGAACAAAAAAGCTCTGCGATGTAGCTTTTCATACAATCTATTAAGGTAACCAGTATATTAGAATTGAAAAGACTTGTGCCTTAGGCACAAAATATCGGTAGAAAATCAGCATAAAGAATTTGCGTGCCCTAGGCACGCTCTATTCGTTGCTACAAGGGTGTTGATGAGAAAAAAACAAACCCCCGAAAATTTCGGGGGTTTGTTTTTTATTTCTGTGTATCAGTAGTGTTTTTGATCGTTTGCGGCACTTCTTTATTTTGAAGTGTATCCGGTGCAGGAGTTCCTCCACCCGTTACATATTGCTTCAACGCATTATCAATTCCTTCCACCAGTTGTTTTGCCATCTGGTATTCGTATTCAGATGGAGTTGCACCATCGCTAGTGGTAAGGGATTCGTAAAATGCCATTTGTTGTTGTGCATCTTTTTTCACCGCTTCCATAATACGTTTCCCTAATTCGATATCACCTGCCTGGAACGCAGTAACAGCGAAGTAGAAACTCTTCTCGTTATGGTCGTTACCGTAACGTGAAGCCATGGCATACGGCACATTTTTATCTTTCAACATCTGATCGGCACGCTGCAATACTTTTTTTGCATCTTCTTTACGTCCGGCAGCAATAAGGTTCATTGCAAGAATGGTGTGTGCATTGCGGATGTTCACCATATGACGGCGGTTCTCTTCATCAAAATAAACCTTGTCTTTTTCAGCTCCGCCATATTTGAATTTGTTCATCACTTTATCAAACATCCAGTCAACGTTGGCTGTGCCTCTTGCATTTGGCACAGGTACCAAACGGAAGGTTAAACCATCCTGACGCAGATACTCATCAAAACCAAGCTGGTACGGTTGTGTAAAGTAGATGGGACGTTTCCACTTATTGGCAGCAATGATGTTGAGGATCGCTGCATCGTTTTTAAAGAGATAACTTTTCGGAACGGTGAAACGCAATTCACTCACCACACTATCAGTTGCAGTAACCGTTCCGTTTTGACGCACCACATTCGGATCAACCGGCACTTTAAAACGATTCGCAGGGAAATAGTTGATGAGTTCGCCACCTTGTGAACGATACATTTTATTTTCTGCATCGCTGCCCACCTGGTCTTTCATCATGGTGTAAAGATCATAATAAGCCGTATCGGTTTGTGATACCGGAATATGATAAGTTACATTACGTTTATCACCAGCGATCTGATCTTCATTCCAGATCACATCAATTACATCGCTTTCGTTCACTTTGTAACGAAGCTGATTAATGTACCAATCGGTTCCTAATAAACTTGTGTTGATAACACGTACATCGGGACGAATACCTTTTACTTCCTGTGCATACCACAACGGATAGGTATCGTTATCACCAACCGTAAATAAAATAGCATTGGGTGCACAGCTTTCCAGATAGTTGGTTGCCAGATCGGGTGCAATTGTTTTTTTGCTACGATCATGATCATCCCAGTTTTGAACAGCCATCAATAACGGCACACCCAGGAAACAAAGTACCGCTGCCACATATGAGCCTGCAGCTCCTTTGATCAGTTTTTCCAACCATTCTTTTACCTGGAAAAATCCAAGACCGATCCAGATGGCAAATGCATAGAAACTTCCAACGTATGCGTAATCACGTTCACGTGGTTGCGGACCCGCCTGGTTCAGGTATAATACAATTGCCAAACCGGTAAAGAAGAATAACAAACCAACTACCAGTGTGTCTTTTTTATGTTTTGCATAATGAAAAACGAGTCCTAAAATTCCAAGTATAAAGGGAAGCAAATAATATTTGTTATTCGCCGGACTGTTTTTCAAACTATCAGGCATCAATTTCTGATTACCCAACCTTGCATTATCAAGAAATGAAATACCGCTGATCCAGTTACTGTTTCTGCGTTCGCCCAATCCTTGTACATCATTTTGTTTTCCGGCAAAATTCCACATGAAGTAACGGAAGTACATAATGTTTACCTGGTAGCCGAAGAAGAATTTAAAGTTATCGACCATATCAGGATCACGCTCGTACGATACTTTTCCTGTCTGGCGATCCTGGTATTTCCCAATGCCGAGAAACTGAGCATAGTAATCAGCATGTCCCTGATCATTGCTGGCATCCCATACACGGGGAAACACCATTGTTTGATCAGCGGGATAAACAGCTTTCCGTTTTTTACCGGTTACTTCATATTTATCACCTACACGTTGATACGAATCTCCGATCTCTGCATACTCTTCTGCTTCGGCTGTAAACATTTGTCCTTTCAATAACGGCACATCACCATATTGTTCCCGGCTGAGATAACTAACTAATGAAATTGGATTGTTTACATCGTTCATATCAATACCGGGATTGGCATTGGAACGGATCATGGTAGTTAAGTAAGCTGAATATCCGATTAACATAAATGCAAAGCACCACAAGCCCAAACGCAAAAAGCGATTGTGATTGGCATTGGCCCAACGCAAACCATACCAGATACCAACACCCAGCAACACAAAGAAGAAAATAAAACCACTGAAGAATGGCAAACCAAAGCTGTTAACAAAAATGCGATCGAACAAACCTGCGCCACTGATGCTCCATTGAATCACTGCTTTTTGTACAAGACCTGTAATAGCGCAACCAATCAGAAATGCAATGATGCCGCCTTTCCAGGTGGGTTTGTAACGACGGAAATAATACACCATTACAATGGCAGGAATGGTCAAGAGGTTCAATAAGTGAACACCAATACTTAAGCCCATCATAAAAAATGTAAGAACGATCCAGCGTTCCGCTCTTGTGCGTTTTACATCATCTTCACCTGCTTTTGCATCTTCATGCTCCCATTTCAAAATCATCCAGAATACAATGGCTGTAAAGAAGGATGACAATGCATACACCTCACCTTCAACAGCACTGTACCAAAATGAATCGCTGAATGTATACGCCAGGGCGCCGATAACGCCGGCGGCCATTACTGTAAATAATTGATTGCCCTGTAACTCTTCATCTGCTTTCTGCACCAGCCTGCGACCAAAATGTGTAATGGTCCAGAACAGGAACATAATGGTAAACCCACTTGACAAAGCGGAAAGAAGGTTTACACCAATGGCTGCATCGCCCGGTGTAAACAACGTAAATAAGCGACCGAGCATAATAAACAACGGTGCGCCCGGCGGATGCGGAATGCCTAACTTGTAAGCACAGGAAATAAATTCACCTGTATCCCACAAACTGCCTGTAGGTTCCATGGTTAACACGTACACAGCGCAGGCCACAAGACCAATGATCCAGCCTGTAATGTTGTTGAGCTTTTGAAAATTCATATGAAGCGTTGGTTTTGTAATTCCCGGTTAAAGCGGGTGGAGGCAAAAATAAGGAGATGAGGGTATAAACGAGTATTTAACAATTGTTTTAACAGGATAATTTGATGAGCCGCTTTTACTCAAAATACACCCTTACCGTTTGATAGAACAGCCGGCTTTGTGTGTACTGGCTGGTACTTTTTTCTGAAAAACCCTGCAGCCCAAACAGCCCGGCTGCATTGCCCTTGTTGATGGCAATTTCCAGATAACCGGCTGAATTAAAAAGAGCAAGTTTTTCTCCTTCGGGCACATCGGCGTAGGTTTCGCTTACCCGGTCGATCACTTCGTCCCGTTTGAACACAATTTTAAACCGGCGGCCTTTGCGTTGTGCTTCAAATTCTTCATGCGTAATATTCACGATCACATTTTCGAAATGATCAATGGAAATAATTTGTCCTTCAATAAACTGGCTGTTAGTAATGGGGCGCAGCGGATTACGTACCTGGATAGATACCGATGCATCACCCACTTGTTGAATGTTCTTCCCATCAGCCACTTCTTTTATGGCACGACCAAACACTTCTGCACAAGCCAGCGTGTTTCGTGCAATGGATTTATCCAATGGCAAAGCCACTACTTCATCGGGTGTTTCTTCCAGGATCATGGTGATGAGTCCATTATCAGCCATGCAGAAATACTGATCGTTGTGGCGCACCATCAGCAAATGATCGGGTTTGTATTGAAACAGATTAACAAGTATGATATGAAACGTACCCGCCGGAAATTGTTTAGTGGCGTTACGAATAATGTAGGCTGCCTGCGGATCATTGTTGGGCGAAAGCTGATGTGTGATGTCCAATAACCGGAACGTAGGATCTTGCCGTAACAAAACAGCTTTTACTGCCCCGGCCAGGTAATCCTGCTCGCCAATATCAGATGTAAGGGTTAGTAACGCCATTCAGAAATAAACAATTAAAAACGAAAGATAAAAAAATATCGATAGGAAGCAGAAGAAACTAATGACTGTACCGCAACAGCGTTATTTTATGAGCTTGCCCTCTTTAAAGAAAAATTTATGAATGTATGTATCTGCAATGCCCGGTAAAAACTTACTCATCCACACGGTAGCTTTTCCTGTAAGTGTAAGCACCAATGAGCGCTTGCGTTTATGAATAGCAGTGAGTATATGAATGGCACATTCTTCAGCACTCATCAGTTTCGATTCATCCATGGGTGTTTCACCAATCGGTTTCCCTTCTGCATTCAATGCAACTGAACGGATATTGGTAGCAATAAAGCCCGGCGATATCCATAATACATTCACACCATGATCAAACATTTCAACCCGCAATGCTTCCAGCCATCCTTGCATTGCAAATTTAGAAGCTGAATACGCACTTCTGCCGGGAATCCCCCGGTTGCCTACAATGGAAGAAATGCCTGCAATGCTTCCTTTTCGTTCAACAATGTAGGGCAAAGCTGCTTTGGTAGTATAAACAGTTCCCCAAAAATTTACATCCATCAATCGTTTAAACGCATTCACATCTGAATCGGCAATTAATGCACGCATCGATAACCCGGCATTGTTGATCAGAATATCGATTCCACCAAACGCTGCAACGGTTGTACGAATAAAGCTTTTGCAATCTTCTTCATTACTAACATCCGCTACAAATGTGTGCAAAGGAGCTCCGGCAAATTGTTGCTGCAATGCATATAATTTATCATGATTACGGCCACAAGTTGCAACCTTGGCTCCCCCTTTTAATAATAGTTCTACCATTGCTTTTCCAATTCCATCACTGCCGCCTGTAATAACCACTACTTTATTTGTAAACTCCATTCCTGTTTAATTAGAAAACAAAAATACGGCAGCCATATTCAATGCGCCTGAAATCCTTTTTATAAAAAAGAAAACATTTTTTGATAAAAGTTGGGAGCGAAATGTAATTACCCTATTTTTGCACTCCCAAAAAACAAATAAATTTTTGGAACGATTCCGTAGCTCAGTTGGTAGAGCACGACACTTTTAATGTTGGGGTCCTGGGTTCGAGTCCCAGCGGGATCACAGAAAAACTAAAGCCTCCTTTCGGAGGCTTTTCTGTTGATACAATCTATCGTTTAGCTCTGTTCATCATTTTCATCGCTCACAAATTTCTCTTTCATCTTCTCCAGCAGTTTGGTCTCGATCATTTTTGTTGCAAGATGAATCATATTACGATACGCCTTGGGTGTGGAAATACCATGCCCAACAATTACGGGTTTATCGACACCTAAAATGGGCGTACCTCCGTAGGTTTCAAAATTGAACCGTTTGAAATAATCGTCTTCATCCAGGTTTCTCGACTTTGAAATATCAAAAATCGATTCGCCAAGTTTCAGAATTACATTACCTGTAAAACCATCGCACACCATCACATCTGCTTTGCCGGTAAGTATTTCACGGCCTTCAATGTTACCAATAAAATTGATCAGCTTGTTTTCTTTCAGCAAGCGGTAAGCCGCCTGTGCCAGCAGGTTGCCCTTACCTTCTTCCTCACCAATATTAATAAGTCCAACCGATGGATTTTCAATCTCCAGTATATTATGTGCGTAGATGCTGCCGAGAATTGCATTCTGCAATAAGTTCTCCGGTTTGCAATCGGCCTGCAGGCCCACATCCAGTATCAAACCATATCCACCTTGTACTTTTGGAATCACCGTTGAAATAGTTGGGCGAAGTACACCTTCAATGGCTTTGATGGTATAAAACACCCCCACCATCATGGCACCGGTATTACCGGCACTCACAAATGCATCCACGGCTCCTTTGGCCAGCAGATCAAAACCCATGTTCATGGAAGAGCCCGGCTTATCACGCAGGGCACGTGTAGGTGGCTCGTGCATATCGATCACCTCGGGTGCATGCACAAACGAAACAGAAGCAGGAAGAGAGTGGAAATGTTCACGCAACACCTGTTCATTGCCGATCAATACAAGATCAATTCCGGGAACAGCATCGGCTAAAAACAAGTCTACGCCCAACAGCGCTTGCTGAGGGGCGTAGTCGCCACCCATCATGTCAATACCTATGACCATGCAGGTAAGTTAGTTATAAAAGCTTACGCTTTAGCAGGAGCTTTTTCAGCTACTAATTTTCCTTTGTAGTACAATTTACCTTCACTCACATGCGCACGGTGACGTGGATGTGTTTCGCCTGTAGTGCTATCTTTTGTTAAAGAAACTGTTACAGCGGTGTAGTGAGTACGACGCTTTGCACTGCGTTGCTGCGAATGTCTGCGCTTTGGATTTGGCATATCTTTAAATTTTACTCGTTTTTGAATTTATCCAATCCTTTCCAGATGGATGTGTTGTTACTATCGTTTGGTTGCGGGTTCAGTTGAGCAAGGCGTGCCAGCACTTCTTTGTTGCAATGCGGACCACCCATTTCACTTTCCCTGCACATTTTCTGCATGGGGATGCTGAGTATGATGAACTCATAGATCCAGTTCTTCACGTGTAAATGACTTTCGGTACGGGAAATGTAATACACATCCGGGCTCTCTTCTTCTTCATTCATTTTCTCCGGCTCATCCGTCATTTTCACCAGCATCTCAAATTCGTCCCACAGTTCTAGAGGAAGGTCGTTTCCGCAACGGTCGCATGTAAGGCCTACCGTGCCGCCTACCTCAAACTTAAGCATCATAAAACCGGTATTCTTTTCCAGCTCCAGCTTTACGTTTGCTTTACAGTTTTGAAAGTCCTGTTGTCCGAATTCTTCAAAGAACCTGTCGTCAATTTCATACTGAAACTCATGTACCCCGGGCTTCAATCCCACAAAAGCTATTTCATATTCCCGGCGAGTTCCCATATCACCCTATTTTAAAGAGTTTGCAAAGGTAGCCGAAATTCAAGTATCGGCCAAACGAAAAAGCGGGTTTATTTTTAGGAGCAGCATCGTTCGGTTCCCTGCACAGGCAGCGGTTTCCCGCCCTTTGTTCCTGCTCCGCTGCAAAAGCCCGTTCAACACCCTGCAAAGCTACGCCTTCTGCTCATTTTCAACACAAAGCAAAGCCTGCGGGGCATCCACGCCGGTCGGGGCTATGCCGGGCAAAAGGCACGACAAATAGGCAATTGGCAATGAGCAAGAACTCAAATTCCAAATTCCCAATCACTCCCATATTGCCCGTTGCCTGTTGCTAATTGCCTATTCAATATTGACTATTGCCTGTTGCTTATTCAACATTGCCCGTTCCTCCCTTAATTTTGAACCCGATGACCTACGGTAAACTCATACGTATTTCACTTGTAAGTGCCCTCTCCATCCTTGCCCTGTTTATCTTCTTTATCTCCGGCAATCACAATTGGATCGAGAAAAACTATGCAACTGCTTTTTATCCAAAGCTCGCCGGCTTCTTACGGATCGTGTTTGGCTGGATACCCTTTAGCTTGGGTGATATTCTCTATTCCATTGTTGCCATCAGCTTACTGTGGCAGTTGGGCAAGTTTGTGGTGCGGCTGTTTCATAAAACCGACAGCTGGAAGAAAAAACTTGCACCGTTGTTTACAGCAGGCATTATTCTGCTGTTTGTGTATGTGTATTTTTATCTCTTCTGGGGACTGAATTACTACCGCAATGGAATTGAGCACCAGCTTGGTTTGCAAAACGGTAAGTTTGAAAAGCAACAACTGATTGAACTGAACCAGTACCTGCTGCAGAAAATGAACAGCAGCAAAGAAATTTGTTTGCAACAAAACGATACGGTGATGAGCAGGGAACGTATGTTTCAATCGGCTCGGGAAGGTTACCGGAAAATAGAAACCTCATTTCCGTTTATCCGTTACCGTCATTCATCCATGAAAGCTTCGATGTTTGGCATTATTGGAAACTATGTAGGCTTCCAAGGGTATTATAATCCTTTTACCGGCGAAGGGCAGGTAAATACAGCCATCCCAAATTTTTTGCAACCCTATGTTACCTGTCATGAGATGGCGCACCAGGTTGGGTATGCCAGTGAAAGCGAAGCGAACTTTGTAGGTTTTATGGCTGCTACCAATTCGGCCGATACGTTGCTGCAATACTCTTCCTACTTTGATATGTTTTTGTATGCCTGGAACAATCTTAAGCGGGTAGATTCAACTGCAGCAACTGAACTGGGAAAACAAATTCACCCCGGCGTAAAACGGGATATGAAAACCTATGCTGCTTTTATCAGTGCACACCGTTCGTTTTTGAGTGATTGGACCGATGCATTATACGATTACTATCTCAAACAAAACCGCCAACGCAAAGGCATTGATAGTTACGGCGAAGTAACGGGCTGGTTGATTGCGTACAGGAAGAAGTATGAAACCCAATAGCGGCCCCTTTCTCCATCTCTTTCCCCAGCAGGGAAAGAGCGGTGCTTCATCACTTTATGAAACTATTTATTCTTCCACTTCAGCAACTTTTTTCTGCTGTACATTTTCAATAAAGATCAATACAATTCATACTCATAAATAAGCAAGGGCTGTGCAAGGGAAGTCCCCCTTTGGGGGATTTAGGGGGCCGTTTTAAAACTTATTCTTCCACATCATACTCTCCACCGGCTTATTGTGCTGGTCGCTGTATTTCGCATTTGCTTTTTGGTTGTACTTCACTTCAATTTCACCATCAACAGGGAAATAAATGAGTTGACCAATGGGCATTCCTTTGTACACTTTTACCGGTTGCTTTACGGATATTTCCAATGTCCAGTTACCGCAAAAACCCACATCGCCTTTACCGGCTGTCGCATGAATATCGATCCCCAGCCTGCCGGTAGATGATTTACCTTCCAGGAACGGAACGTGTGCATGAGTTTCGGTGTACTCCTGGGTAACACCGAGATAAAAAATATGCGGATATAATACAAACCCTTCGTCGGGAATTTCGATGTACTCGATCTCATTGTGCTTTTTGGCATCGATCATATGATCTTTATAAATTGCCAGCGTACTTCCCAAATGCACATCGTAGCTGTTGCTGCCCAAACATTCACGATCATACGGCTCTACTTTAATGGTTCCTTTTTCGATCTCTTCTAATATGCGTTTATCACTTAAAATCATTTTTCCGGTTTTTAGCTGAACATTTTTCCGGTTGGTGAGGACACCAACCGTGGCGTGGTTGATTTCTTTAGCTTTGTGCGAAAGTATAACTCTGAAACCTGCAATCTAAAATCTTAAATCTGAATTTGCCACTCGTTTATCAACATACTATCAACAGCAATACAAAAGCAGGGCTTTGGCATATTGCCGAACCCGAAGATTTTTTCCTGGAGAAAGTTCCGTTAAAACGGGATGTAACGCATCCGCACAAACGTCTGCAACACCTCGCCGGCCGTTATTTGCTTCCAACGCTGTTTGACGATTTTCCGCTGCATGAAATTTTAATTGCTGATACACGCAAACCATTTTTACCAGGCGAGAAATATCATTTCTCCATTTCGCATTGCGGTGATTATGCAGCGGCTATTGTAAGTTCTACCCAACGTGTAGGCGTGGATATTGAGCAACCCACCGATAAAATTCTTCGCATCAGCCACAAGTTTTTAACGCAGCACGAAAAAATGTTTCTGGATGAACAGATGAGCACTGCACAACTATTACAGCTTGCAACTCTTTTGTGGAGCACCAAAGAATCAATGTTCAAATGGTTTGGTGAAGGTGGCGTTGATTTCAGAGAGCACATGCATATTCAAAACATTGAAGGCAATGATGAAGAAGGAAAACTTATTTGCAGCTTTCAGAAATTTGAACCCTTGCCATTAACGGTACAGTATCGGTTTATGAAAGAGCTGGTGATGAGTTGGGTGGTGAGTTGAGGAAAGCTGCGAGTTGTGAGCTATGAGCTGCGAGCTTGCACATTCTTGTATTTGCTCGAAGCTCGTAGCTAAACGCTCAAAGCTTCTACACAATATTCACTTCCCGCTCCAGCTCCACACCAAACTTCGCTTTTACACTTTGTAAGATCGCTTCACTCAAATCAAAAATATCCTGACCGGTTGCTCCTCCATAATTCACCAACACCAATGCCTGCTTTGCATAACAACCGGCATCGCCTTTGCGATAGCCTTTCCAACCGCATTGCTCAATGAGCCAACCTGCAGCAAGCTTCATGGTACCATCGGGATTTACAAATGCAATCAGTGATTCAAATTCATTTTTCAACTGATCGAACTGCTCTTTACTCACCGATGGATTTTTAAAAAAACTTCCTGCATTGCCAACCTGTTTCGGATCGGGCAACTTCGATGAACGGATATTGATCACTGCCTGTGAAACGGCGGCAACCGATAATTCTTTCACTCCCATGTTGTCCAGTTCCTGCTGAATGGCTCCATAACTGGTATTGAACACCGGCTGTTTACGTAGCTTGTACGTAACATTTAAAATCACAAACTGATTTTTGTATTGCCGCTTAAACACACTTTCCCTGTAACCAAACGCACAATCCCTATTTGAAAACCGGATCGTTTTTTTATCGTTGAGGTGATAAGCTTCCAGTTCTTCAAACACATCTTTTATTTCAACGCCATACGCACCAATATTCTGCATAGGGCTGGCACCTACATTGCCCGGTATCAAACTCAAATTCTCCACTCCACCCCAACCCTGCTGCACACAGTATTGTACAAAGCTGTGCCAGTTTACACCCGCACCAACGTTGAGATAAACAAAGGCATCATCTTCGCTTATGAGGCGGATACCATTGATTTCGTTCTTCAACACCAATGCATTTACATCTTTTGTAAATAGCAAATTACTTCCGCCACCAAGAATCAGCCGTTCACTGCGTGGCGCTAACTGCTGCACATAGCGTAGTATTTCCTGTAACTGTTCAACCGATGAAAAATCAGCAAACAGTTTTGCTTTTACATCGATCCCGAATGTATTGTATTGCCGGAGTGAAAGATTTTCGTGAATTTGCATGAAGATGCAAAATAAACAAATTATGAACGGACAAACTGCCGTTGTAATAGGAGCCACCGGATTAATTGGTTCGGCACTGGTAGAAAAGCTTTTACAGGACGATGCTTTTTCATCTGTACGGATTCTTGTACGCCGTCCCATTGCTGTACAACATCCGAAACTGGAAACATGTATCACCGATTTCTCCGATTACGAATTGTATAGAAAAAATCTTGGCAAGGGTGATTGTATTTTTTCCTGCATCGGCACCACCAATGCAAATGTAAAAGGTGATAAAATGCTGTATCGATCCATTGATTTTGACATACCGGTAAATGCTGCACGGTTTGGAAGCGAAGCCGGTTTCACACAATATTTATTAGTATCAGCTATGGGCGCCAATGTGCATTCACGCATTTTTTATTCACGACTGAAAGGTGAAGTGGAAGAAGTGATCGCAACATTTCCGTTCGACAGTCTGCATATTTTTCGGCCATCGTTATTAACCGGCGACCGAAAAGAAAAACGTTTGGGCGAAATGATCGGCACCGTAATTTTCCGCACTTTTTCATTTCTCATTCCATCAAAATACAAAGCTATTGAAGGCAAAGCGGTTGCAAACGCTATGGTACGGGCTGCCAAAGAAAAAAAGCCAGGGCTGAACGTTTATGATTATACTGCCATGACAGGTTTTTGACAGTTCGGTCTTTTTCCTGATAATCTCCATCAAATATGCTCAACGAAAGCAATAGTTAAGTAGATTTACAAAAATTATTTGTAATGAATTTATTTGTTGCCGGCCTACCCTATGATGTAGATGATGCCGAATTAGAAGAAATTTTTGAAAAATTTGGCAAAGTGGTTTCTGCTAAAATTTCAATTGACAGAGAAACCGGAAAAAGCCGTGGCTTTGGTTTTGTAACCATGGCCGAAGAACAGGATGGAAAAGATGCAATTGAATTGCTCAATGATATTACACTCGGACGCAGTAAAAAACCATTGGTTGTAAAACAGGCCGAAGATCGCCCGGGTGGCGGTGGTGGTAACAGAGGCGGCGGTGGTTATGGTGGTGGCCGACCTGGCGGTGGCGGTGGCTATCGTCCCGGCGGCGGCGGTGGTTATGGCGGCGGTGGCGGATACAGTGGTGGCGGAAGCGGTGGCCGACGTTATTGATTTGCTCCAACCTAAAATCGTTTACAGTATCCCTCTTTTACAGAGGGATTTTTTTATGCCGACACAACAGCTTACAAATAAAAATAATAAGTCGTAAAACCACGATAGAAATTTCCGCAAAAAAATCGGTCAAATGTACCCGTACAAGTTTTAAAAACAATTCAGACTTTTACATCAGTAATTAAGAATCCAAATCCTGATAGAAAAATCCGTACTCTATAAGAACTGACAGAAACCAATTCCTTTGAAAACTAAAAACAGAATCTCTATCCGTGAAAACCAACTGATCCATCAACCCTATTAAAAACAAAAAACAAGAGACACATTTACCGAATTGATGGAACAAATTTTCTGCAAGTCCCTCCGCTAAAACGGAGGGATTTGTTTTTAGATCAGGACTGTTTTGTTGCTCGTTTAGTATCTGGCGGAAATGAGTAAATTTGAGAGAACATGTCGATAGCCGAACTGGTTGTAAAAACAAAAGATAAAAGGATGAAAAAGTACTGTATAAAGCAATCAAAGAACTCAAATGAAGCAGGCTGCTCTTCAAAAAAGAGACTACCGTTTTTGGAAAAGGCTTAAATCAGCGAAATAAATAATCATATTAACTCAAGCAGACATCGTCTTTGAAATACAATGTCTAAGCAACAAGAAAAGATATGGCCTTAAAGACAGTTCACATAACAGATCCGCATGAAGTAAATATCCTATCGATAATGTTGAGGCATAAAAGGTTTGCCATGCAAATGCTTTTAAAACACTATCCATTGACCACTTATCTTTTGGATAACACGCTAGCTGAAGTTGATACGAAAATGCATATTGCATTTGCCTTGAACAAAAAACACAATCTTTCATTTGAAACTGTGAAAGAATATTCTTCGCTGTTCAATCTAACTATCTTCCCAATTCGAAATTATTCAGGAACTTTTTTTAGAATTTATCTTAACTGGTTTTTCACAAAGACAAGTCAACGTGGAAATATTGAACAATTAATACTAAGGATAGACCAAACTTTGCATGCTAATAAAATATTCCCATGGAATGAACCTATCCTAAGACTAGCCTTGCAAAATCATACATTCTTAGACTTATTAAAGCAATTCAGATTGAAATCTGTTCGATTACCTCTAGAAATAGCAAGGGAGCATAAGTTAAATGATTACGTTGAAAGGCTTATGGATGAATCAAATTATGGAGAAGACATTAAAGATGATACCCATGACAAAAAAAATAATTATTACAAATACAGTGAATCTAAGTATAAGTATGCCGATGAGTATATAAATTCAATCAATGAAAATGATATCGATTGGAAAAGCTTATCTAATGAAAGAAGTAGCAACTTCTGGAGTTTTAATATAATTAAAAAGTATGAGGACAAATGGGACTGGGAAATACTTGCTCAGAACACAGCAATTCATTGGGATTACGAATTGCTTACTTGCTTTAAACATCACTTTCTTACAAATCCATTATCATGGCACTACTTATCAAAAAATGAGTCTGTACAATGGGATGAATTCACAATCGAGGAATTTATTGATAAAATAAGTTGGGGAGACTTCAATGACGAAGAAAGTGAGGATTATGGATATTATGGTGGTTTAACTGACAATCTCAGAATTCATTGGGACATCAACTCAATCAAACGATTTGAAAATCACCTTTGTTGGGATTCCCTTAGTCTTCATCCAAATTTAGAATGGAATTTCGAGCTTTTGGAAACTTTCGAAAAAAAATGGAATTGGGTTGCACTTGAAAGGAACGACGCAATAATCTGGACACAAATATTTGAGCGCTACATCAATGAAGAAAAGGTTAAATGGTTCTTTGACATTTATCTAGAGGATGAAGTAAATCTTAAGTATACAAAGAAGTATGAAGTTGATTCTGGTCCATTATCTCCATATGCTGGTCCAGATTTTGAAAACTATCGAGGAACGAAAATGTCAAGAATTAATTTTGATGAGTCCGAAGATCGAAAAGCTCAAAAAATACTTGATTATTATATGATAAAGAAAAAAAATAAAATATAGAAACCTGTTATATCTCGCTCTTCGAAATCTCCAAACGTTCAAGAGCTTACATCGCATCCACATCCGCAATCAACACTACACTTTTAAAGTTGGGATGATTATGCAGCATCACCACCTGGTTATGAATCATCTCTTTGCATTGGTGAATCAGTTGTGCATCCTTCGGCAGTTTCAACACCAGCTCCATGATGTACTGGTTGCGGATGCGGTTCACCACCGGTTCTGCCGGGCCCACCATGTAATTCGCAAACAACGGCCGCATGCTTTCACCCACTAATTGTGCAGCCGCTTCTACGGTTTCTTTTTGCTTGTGTTTAAACGTGATCTGTATGATGCGTGTAAACGGCGGATAATAAAACTGTCGCCTTGCCTGCAACTCCACAGCAAAAAATAATTTGTAATCATGTGCTTTTACAAACTGCAGCACCGGGTGATTGGTATTGGCCACCTGTATCATCACATGCCCGTCTGCATCTTTTCTTCCGGCACGCCCACTCACCTGCTCCATCAATTGAAAAGCACGTTCGTTTACACGGAAATCAGCAAAGCTTAACAGACTGTCTGCATCAAGAATACCTACCAGATTTACCTTTTCAAAATCCAAACCCTTCACCACCATTTGTGTGCCCACTAAAATATCAATGCGGTGTTGTTCGAATTGTTGGATGAGTTGATCGTGTGCCGTTTTTCCACTCACCGTATCATAATCCATCCTTGCAATTTTTGCTTTGGGAAACAATTCCTGCAACTGCTCCTCCACTTTTTCTGTACCGAAATTGTGTTGCATAAAATCGTGACTGCCGCATGCTTCACATGTGCTGACAGTCGGATAAATGGTACCGCAGTAATGGCATTGCAGTTTGTGTTTGAACTTGTGATAAGTTAAACTCACATCGCAATAACGGCAATGCGGAATCCAGCCACAGGCTTTGCAAACCTGGTGCGGTGTATAACCACGACGGTTTTGAAAAAGGATCACCTGTTTCTCTTTTGCCAATGATTGTTCTATTGCTTCCTGCAACGCCGGAGCGATCATTACTTTCTCTTTGGTTTGTTTGAACAACGGTTTTGTATCAACCAGTTCAATGCTCGGCAACACACCTTCACCAAAACGTTCCATCAATTCCACCAAACCATATTTTTCTGTTTGTGTATTGTAGTATGTTTCAACGGAAGGCGTACCACTGCCCATCAACACTTTTGCGCCAAACAACGTTGCATAGTAGGCAGCTGCATCACGTGCATTGTAACGTGGGGCAGGTTGTTGCTGTTTGTAACTGGGATCATGTTCTTCATCGCACACAATTAAACCCAGATCTGCAAATGGAAGAAACAAAGAACTTCTTGCGCCAAGCACTGCTTTCATTTCACCGCTCTTGATCTTGTTCCAGATTTCAATGCGTTCGTTCTGGTTGAACTTGCTGTGATAAATACCAATGTAACCACCGAAATGTTTTTGCAATCGCCGGATGATCTGTGCAGTTAAGGCGATTTCCGGCAAGAGGTACAACACCTGTTTTCCCTTGCGGATATATTCTTCAATAAGTTTAATGTAGAGTTGTGTTTTACCACTTCCTGTAACACCATGCAACAGACAAACAGGTTTTGTTTCAAACGATGTTCTGATCTGCTGTAACGCTGTTTGCTGTGCAGCTGTTAACTCAAAGTCGATTGAAATATTTCTTGGCAGGTTGAGCAAGCGATCGACTGCTCGTTTTTCTAAAAACAAAATGCCTTTATCTACCAATCCTTTTAACTGTGCATCACTTGCATTGCTTTTTTTGAGTAAAGCTGTTTTGCTTACCTCGCCTTCTGTTTTGATTAAGTGCAGATAGCTTAACAATAATTCCATCTGCTTGGGTGCACGGCTCCAGTTGTTGAGTAATTCACTCAGCTGATCTTCATTATCGTATTGCGGATTGAGTAAGACGAATGTTTCTTTTTTTGCAGAGTACGTTTCCTTCAACGATTCCCACACAAAACAAACACGCTTTTCAATCAATCGTTTTACTACGGGATATACATGCGAGGTGTCCAATATCTGCTGCACTTCAGGCAACTTCAGTTCTTTGCGTATCAGCAATGCTTCTGCCAGCAAATACTCATCATGATCGAGTGTAGAAAAATCTTCACCGATCTCTTCGTTGTATAACAAAATGGTTTCGCTGCTGAGTTTGAAATGTGCAGGCAATGCAGCGGCCATCACTTCACCTTCGGTACACAAATAATAATTAGCGATCCACTCCCATAACTTCAACTGCTCTTCATGAATGATGGGTTCCACATCCAGCACATTCAAAATAAATTTCGGATCAAATGCTGCGGGTTTATCGTTGTGCAATGTTTTGATGACACCGGCATACCGTTTTTTGCGTAGCTCCACTTCCACACGTACCCCCACACGCACCTGCTCCAGCAAACGATCAGGGATGCTCCAGGTATAATTTTTCGGAAGAGCGAGTGGTATGATTACTTCGGCGTAAAGCAAACCCCCAGCCCCTAAAGGGGAGTACGCCTCCGACGATTGAACATCATCATTCTTATTTGCATCAAACAATTGCATGAACCAATAAAATTAGGGAAGATGGAGAATACTCGGAGTGTGTATTTACACCCCTTTAGGGGCTGGGGGTATCCAGCTCGCCTTATATTCCTTCAGCTTAGCTTCCATTAAATCGTACACTTTTTGTTTGAATGCAGGCACATCAAATGGTGTTAAACCTTCGGGAGAAATTTCTTCGAGATAAACGGTTCTTAATTTGCCGGACGTCAATGAAAAAATACTACGCCAGTGTAAACGATCGACTGCATCTAAGAATAACATCGGCTTGATGGGCGTTTGCGTTTCAATAGCCAAACGAAAAGCACCATCGTAAAAATCGATCAAAGGTTTATCGGTCATGTTGAACGTTCCTTCCGGAGCGATATAAATAGAAATTTCTTTACTCAGCACCGAACGCAACGTCTTTACACTTTTGGTTCTGTTCTCTGCACTGCCCCGTAACACCGGCACAACAGCTGCATTGTAAATAAGACCAAACACCGGAATCTTGCCCATTTCTGCTTTGCCTAATATTCGCAATGGCTGACGAATCGCTTTCAGCATTTGCGGAATATCCATGTACGAATTATGATTGCTGACGAAGATGTACGGTTGATGTTTCCTGATTTCCTGTTCAACAATTCGCTTGTGCGTAATACCGATCATAAACAACCATGCATCGGCCCACCAATGTACAATGCGCATGACTGCATTACCGCCTTTGATCTTACCAAAGAAGGAAGCAACGAGTACGAACGGTACTACGATCAACATCATGATCAGAAACAGGATCATGGCGTAGATGACGTAAAGGACTTGTATGGGTTTGAGTAGCCTCTCCCACCTCCTCCCTCTCCTTGAAGAGAGGGAGCGGTGCTGCAGTTCATTTTCTAACTTTTGATTCTTCCCCATCGTCTTTACTTTTCAATTCAGCAAACCACACATTCCATCATTTTTACCTTGTTAGTTCAGCTTTTTTCAAATAACAGATTTGCAAATAATCAACATCGCAAAATAAGTGAGCCCTGTGCAAAGCAATCCTCCCCCTTCAGGGGGAGTTAGTGGGGGTTTAGGGTTTTACTTACAACTCGGACACGCCCACTCATTTTCCAGATCAATCACTGTTACAATCGATAAATGCCGTTGCTTCGGTGCCACAATAATCCGCACATGCTGTTTGTCTCGTGATGTAACTCCTTCCAACGCATACTTCGGACCTTGTGCTGCATCCAGTTCACTCTTCTTATAATTCACCTGTGCTTTCTGCACAATTTCTTTTACTTCTTCCTGTGTAATATGCCTGCACTTCATACGGCAACGTGCATGCTTGGTGAAATAATAATCAGCTGAAGGATCACGAAATACATCAAGGTTGGATTTCTGATTATCTGTTTTTGCCTCTTCCCGTTTGGTATCTTCTGTACGTGTTTTCGTTTTTTGATTATCGCTGCTGTTATCGGCACTGTTGCAGCGACGGATGAACACTGCCGCAAGCAGGAGCAGAATTAGCAGGAGATATGGTAATGCTTTTTTCATTTTGTAAGTTGGGCTTACAATAATATTGTTTTTTAACGAGAAGGATGGGTGAGCCACTCCAAAATACAGCGGGTGACTCATCCGCTTACGATCTTATTCCAGCAAATACTTAATATCATCCAGTGTCAAGCTCTTTACAAATCCTTCTTCGGCAGTGATCAGATCTTCGGCCAGTTTCTTTTTCCCTGCTGCCATCTTCATGATTTTTTCTTCAATACTGTCTTTACAGATCATACGATAGGCAAACACCTGCGATTGCTGACCGATGCGATGTGTACGATCAATGGCCTGGTTTTCTACAGCGGTATTCCACCAGGGATCGAAGAGGAACACATAATCAGCTGCAGTTAATGTAAGACCGGCATTCCCTGCTTTTAAACTCAACAGAAAAACGGCCACATCACTTTCATCATTCTGAAATTCCGAAACCAGTTCCTGCCGTTCGGAAATTTTTGTTTGTCCATCAAGGCGAATGTATTTGATACCTTCTTTCTGCAGATCACGTTCCAGCAAATCGAGCATGGAAGTAAACTGGCTGAACACCAATGCACGGTGTTGCGGAATAATCGTCTTCAGTTCATCAATGAGCACTTTTGTTTTAATACTGTCGTACGCAAACACATCTTCATCATTCACCAGTTCGCAACTGTTACAGATCTGTCGCAGCTTTGTTAAACCTGCCAGCACACTCATTTTGCCTTTGTTCAATCCGTTTTCACTGATGTCCATTAAAATATTGCCCCGCACATTTTCTTTGATGCTTTCGTAAGCAGCACGCTGATCGGTTTCCATTTCGCACCAAAGGATCGATTCTGTTTTTGCAGGAAGATCGGGCGCTGCCTGTTCTTTGGTTCGGCGCAATACAAACGGACGGATCAGCTTTTGTAAAGCCGCAGCTTTTTCTGCATCGCCTTTTTGTTCAATAGGAATTGCATATTCTCTTCTGAAAAATTCATTACTGCCCAGCAAGCCCGGTAACAGAAAATGCATCTGGCTGAAAAGATCGCCAGTACCATTCATCACCGGTGTACCACTCAAGGCAATTTTTGTTTTTGCAACAAGTTGCCAGGTTGCTTTTGTTATTTGTGCAGATGGATTTTTGATATTCTGACTTTCATCTACCACCACCGTATTCCACGGAATGGTTTGCAGCAGTTCAACATCCTGCCGCAGTGTTCCATAACTCGTAATGATGATGCGGTTGCTTTCATCTTTCAATTCTTCTTCGTCTCTTCCTGCACCATGAAACACAACAGCCTTTACATCGGGTGCAAATTTTTCCAATTCCTTCTGCCAGTTATACAACAAACTTGCAGGCGCTACCACCAAATGCTGATCGGTTGGTTGCTCTTCAATTTTATGTAAAAGGAAAGTAATCGTCTGCAATGTTTTACCCAATCCCATATCATCGGCCAAACAGCCACTGCCGCCAATTTCCGACAACAAACGCAACCACTCATATCCTTTCTGTTGATACGGACGTAACTGTTGCACCGTTAAACCTTTCGGCAATGCATACAATGCTTCCTCCTGTTTTTCCCATTGCTTCCATTTGCTGTACCATGTCGCACTGATGTCTGTTTGAATCGATGCATCTCCATTCGTCTCCCCTGTTGCTTCACTCATCAGCAACCACTTCGGCACCAGCAATTCTTCCTTACGCACTTTACCATGACGGATCATCATGCCGTATTGCTTCAACCATTCTTCACCCAACACACCCAAACTTCCATCTTTTAACATCACGGCTTTCTGTCCATTCATTAAACTCTTTTGCAGATAGTTTAATGGGATCGCTTCTTTGCCAAACTTCACCGTCATCGCCACACAAATCCAGTTGCCTTCCACTTCCTGTTTGCTGATGACTGTTTCTGCAATATGCGGCGAGTAACGGAAATGCTTCATCAGATCAATACCGAGCAGGTCGATATTCATCTCAAGCAGTTTGTGATATACTTTTAAAAACCAACCTTTCTTTTGTGCTTCTGCAAATGTGAGATAGAAAAAACCATTGCTTTGATTGGTAAATTTTTCATGCAGCGAACGCAGAAACTCCACCAACTCTTCTTCTTTCTGTTGATGACGTACAATGTGTATTGTTTTATTTCCCGATTGTACAGCCACCTGTTGTTCAAACGGACCATCCACTACATAACCATCATACACAAAACGTGGTTCGAGTTTTAAAAAAGTATTGTTGAGTTCGCTCAACATTACCTGCGGCTGCGGTTCAGCAATCAGCTCTTCACCTTTTGCTAATGCAGTAGCATCCACTTTCAGTTCCCACTCTTTCAGTTTTGTAATTACCTGTTCAAATACATGTGGTTCATGTATTGTCCACCTGGTTGCATCCTGTTGCTGCAACCATTCAATCGCATCATGACTTTTTGAAGTAAGCTGGTAATAATAGGATTCCGTTTCTACTAAAAAATGATAACGCTTGAATGCAGATAAGGGCATACGTTCTTTTCCTTTCACCACATATACTTCCAACTGATACTGTTCTTCGTTTGCTGTTGCGTGAAAAGCAAGTTCAACCGGATAAGGATAAAAAACACATTTCACCGTTTGCGCTGCAGGATGATAAAACTCAACGCCCTGCAATTGTCTCACTGCACTGATCATTGATTGCAGTTTACGGGTCATCGCTTTTTTCTGCATCAACGATCGCTCTTTCTCATCTTTGATGTATTGCGATTGCCCGACAATATCGGCTTCGGTTTTCTGCCATTCCCATTTCGAAAAACTCAAAACAGTTTTCATACCCTCATCGCTAAGGTTGGGAAAGTACACTTTCAAATGTGCACGGTTCAGCGGCTGCTCACCCGGTGTAACACCGGTGGGCGTTTTAATCAATTGCCTGATCTCCAGCATCGGTCGTTTGGTAAACAGGTGCTTCGGCTGAAAAAGTAAATATGTTTTGGTATTGCGGTTGTCCATAGAAAAACAAGGGCGGCAAAAATAAGGGGTTGGTCAATGGTTGCCAACCTTTAAAAGGTTGGCAACCATATAAATCTATCCACACTCTTCTTTGCGCTCCTTTCTCCGTTCTTTCTTACCTTTGCAGCCCTCATGGCAGCAGCAAAATCAGTCGCATTTCACACATTGGGTTGTAAACTCAACTATTCCGAAACATCCACACTCAGTCGGCAGATGGAGAGTGAAGGTTTTGAGAAGAAAGAGTTTGATGACCTGGCCGATGTATATGTGATCAATACCTGCTCTGTAACCGATAATGCCGATAAAGAATGTCGGCAATTGGTGCGCCGCATTCAACGTAAAGCACCTGAAAGCCTGGTGGTGATTACCGGTTGTTATGCACAGCTGAAGCCCAAAGAAATTGCCGAGATACCAGGTGTTGATTTGGTGCTTGGTGCTGCAGAAAAATTCAACATCGTTTCGCACATTAAAGAATTGGCGAAAGGTGATAGTGCAAAGATCAGTAGTTGCGAAATTGAAGATGTGAGCGGATTCAATGCATCGTATTCCATTAACGACCGTACACGTACATTTTTAAAAGTACAGGACGGCTGCGATTATACCTGTTCGTTCTGTACCATTCCGCAGGCACGTGGCAAAAGCAGAAGCGATAATGTGGCGAATGTACTTGCCAACGCCAAAGAAATTGCTGCAAGTGGCAGTAAAGAAATTGTGTTGACGGGTGTGAACCTTGGTGACTTTGGTAAAGGTGCTGATGGCAATGGTTCGCTTTCGATTTATAACCGTGAAGAGAATTTCTTTGATCTCATTCAGCAGTTAGATGAAGTGGAAGGCATCGAACGTTACCGCATTTCATCGATTGAACCGAACCTGCTCACCAACGAGATCATTGAATTTGTGAGCAAGAGTAAAAAGTTCATGCCGCATTTTCATATTCCACTGCAAAGCGGAAGCAATACTATTTTGGGAATGATGCGCCGTCGTTACAAGCGTGAACTGTATGCTGAACGTGTAGCACTCATTAAACAACTGATGCCGCATTGCTGCATTGGTGTGGATGTAATTGTTGGTTTCCCCGGTGAAACTGATGAACTATTCAACGAAACATTTGATTTTCTACATGCTCTTGATGTATCGTACCTGCATGTGTTCACTTACTCCGAGCGTGATAATACACACGCCTTAACATTGGGGCCTGTTGTTCCGATGACGACACGTTACGAACGCAACAAAGCTTTGCGTAATCTTTCTTACATGAAGATGCAGTACTTTACCCAACAACATGCTGGCGAAACAAGACCGGTATTGTTTGAAGGACACAGTAAGAACGGCATGATGGAAGGTTATACCGATAACTACATTAAGATCACAACACCTTACAAAGAAGAATGGGTGAATGAGATTGTGGATTGGAAAATATAAAAGAAAAAGGCTTTCAGATTTGAAAGCCTTTTTTATAGAATGATTTTTTATTACTTCAACAATTCCTCCACATTCCGTTGCATGATCGCTTCCAGCTTCAACTCCACTTCTTTTTCATTTACCATCAGATCTTTCAGCGTTAATTTATTGAGGAGATTGTCGAGTGTAAACTGGATCATTTTCCAAAGCGAACGGGTACTGCAATCAACCGAGTTGGTACACAAGCGACCAATGCCTGTATGCGTATCACAAAACTGTTGATCGAATAATGTTCCGCCCAATGCTTTCAACACATCGTTGACAATGATCATATCAGCAGGCTTCGCAAGCACATAACCACCTTTGTAACCAGGCGTACTGTTGATGAAACCTTCCATGCGCAAGGTGCGGCAAATCTTTGCCACATGCGGTTCAGTCAGCTTCTCAGCTTCACTCAACTGCGGAATACTCAATCCTTCAACGGGGTTAGCCGATGCAATGCGGATGAGGATCCTGATACCGTATTCTTCTGATGAAGTAATTTTCATGCTTTACAATTAAGATATTATTCCTGTGTTGCTAATGGATCTACCTGGTATAAATTTTTGAAATAGCTTCTCAACTCTTCACGCTCTGTTTCGGTTGTTTGCCTTGTGCAATGCTCGTTGTAAGCAGTGATCAATGCATCAGCAATTGTACCGGCATCGGTTGTTTCAATCTGGTGACGTTGTAAATGCAGCAATACGTTGCCATCTTTCAACAACAGCACATTAGGCGAAGAAGGTGTTACACCATTCAAGTACTTTTCACGGAAATGCACCACGGCTTCTTTTTCCATACCTGCAAACAAGGTTGCTTTTACATCGGGCACTACATGATTAAAAAAGCTGAGCAATGCACCGGGACGGCTTACTCTTGCGCTGCAACCACATACACTGTTCAATACAACCAAAATTGTTTTGCCGGGATTACCTGCAAGTACTTTCTCCACATCTTCCACTGTCATCATTTGCTCAAAGCCTGCATCAACTAACTCCTTACGGTAAGGAGCTGCAATTTGTTCGGGATAGCTGGGACCTTGATTGCCCATTAAACTATCTAAAGAGATCATTGCCATAATTTATTTTTTCTCACAGATTTCACTGATGTACACAGATGAAATCTGTTTGGGTGATTGTTATTGTTTATTAAAGCTCATCGATCAGCAGAAAAGTATCTGTGCTTATCTGCGCAATCTGTGAGCAACTCCTACATAAATCCTAATTCCAATGCTGCTACTTCGCTCATCATACTCTTCTCCCACTTCGGTGTCCAGGTAATCATTACGTTTACATCTGTTACACCTTCCACTTCTCTTGTTTTTTGATCTACTTCCACCGGCAACGATTGTGCTGCAGGGCAACTTGGTGCTGTCAACGTCATCGTGATATTGGCATAACCTTTTTCGTTGATGTCGATATTGTAGATCAACCCAAGATCATAGATATTCACCGGCAACTCGGGATCGAATACCGTTTGCAGTTTTTCGATGATCTTTTCTTTTAATGCTTCTTTGTCCATCACAAATCGTTTTACTTCTTTTTAATTCATTCCCGCCTTTGCCTGGTAAACAGTTGCGTCCAGTTTCATCTGCTTCACCATGCTCAGCAAACCATTGCTTCTCGTTTGTGCCAGGTGTTGCTTCATGCCGATCTTATCAATAAACTCCAGCTTTGCATCAATGATCTCCTGTGGTGCATGTCCGCTCAATACACGAATGAGCATACTCACCAATCCTTTTACAATCACTGCATCACTTTCAGCACGGTAAATTACTTTGCCATCTTTCAATTCGCTCACCATCCATACGGTGCTCTGGCAACCTTTGATTTTGTTTTCGTCTTTCTTATGCTCTTCTTCCAGTGGCTTCAGTTTCTTTCCCATGTCGATGATGTACTCGTACTTCTCATCCCAGGAATCGAACAACGAAAACTCATCCACAATTTCTTCTTCTGTTTCTGCTATTGATTTCATAATCGGCCTCACCCTCGTTCCCTCTCCAATAGAGAGGGAGGCCGGGCTTTTATTATTTAATTAAACATTCGTAATTCAGCATTTAATCTCCTAATCTTCATTCATCAGTTAGTCTGCAATTCATTGGCCTCTAAGAAAAGCAGGCCTTGCGCCTTGCTAAGCCCCTCCTTTGGAGGGGTTTGGGGAGGCTTATCGCAATAGTTTTATTGCTTTATGCAAACCTGCAATCATCACATCAATTTCTTCTTTGGTATTGTACATCGCAAAACTTGCTCTTGTTGTGCCGGGAATACCAAAACGGTTCATCAACGGTTGTGTACAGTGATGACCCGTACGTACAGCCACACCCTGGTTATCTAATAAAATACCCAAGTCCTGCGGATGCACGCCTTCCACTACATACGATGCCACACTCACTTTCTGTTTTGCTGTTCCCACCAAACGAATGCCATCGATTGATTGCAATTGCTCGGTAGCATATTTTAATAACGCATCTTCATGTTTGCGGACAACTGCTTTACCAATACCACTTACAAAATCCAATGCTGCTTTTAATGCAACTGTATCGGCAATATTCGGTGTACCTGCTTCGAACTTGTAAGGCAGATCGTTCCAGGTTGTTTTTTCAAACGTTACATCTTTGATCATTTCACCACCACCCATAAACGGCGGCATCGCTTCGAGCAATGCACGTTTGCCGTACAATACACCAATACCTGTTGGACCGTATACTTTGTGCGAACTGATAGCGAAGAAATCGCAATCAAGTTCCTGCACATCAATATCCAAATGCACGGTTGATTGTGCACCATCGATCATCACGACTGCACCAACTTGATGCGCTGCATCAATGATCTCTTTCACAGGATTGATTGTACCCAGCGAATTGGATGCATGTACAACAGAAACCAGTTTCACTTTTTCATTCAGGAGTTGATGAAACTCTTCCATGATCAATTCACCATTATCATTAACAGGAATGACCTTCAGCTTTGCACCTGTCATTTCAGCGATCAGTTGCCAGGGAACAATATTGCTGTGATGTTCCATGCCACTGATGATGATCTCATCACCTGCCTTCAGATTGGTGCGTGCCCATGTGTAAGCAACAAGGTTGATGCTTTCTGTAACGCCACGTGTGAAAATGATTTCTTCACGCTCTTTTGCATTGATGAACTGCTGTACCGTATCTCTCGTTGCTTCGTAAGCAGCAGTTGCTTCTTCTGCCAACGAGTGAATGCCACGATGAATATTGGCGTTGTAGTTTTTATAATAATTTGCAAGCGCATCAATTACCACCTGTGGCTTTTGTGTTGTTGCAGCGTTATCAAAATATACAAGAGGCTTTCCTTTCACCACACGGTTCAACACCGGGAAATGCTGACGGATAGCCTGTACATCAAAAGTTGTATTTTCTAAAGTTTCTATCATTTTTCACCACAGAGGCGCAGAGACGCAGAGTTACCAAACCATACGCTTTATGCCATCTTTTAAAAGTTTTACATTAAAGTTTATCAATAATCCTAAATGCATTTCGGACAACTTTAAATAGGTCAGTAATTGTGCTTCGTGAATTGGCAAGAGATTCTCAACCGCTTTCAACTCCACAATCACCTCTTCCTCCACCAACAAATCAATCTTAAAGTCAATACCAATGTTTTCACCTTTGTAATAAACAGGCAATGCAACCTGTCTTCTTACAGTTAATCCTTGTGCAATCAATTCCTTCATCAAACAAATTTCATACACACTCTCAAGCAAACCCGGACCTAATTCTTTATGAACCCTGATAGAACAATCGACAATCGCTCCGGAAATGCTATTCAAACTATATTCATTTGCGTTCATCATCTCCGTGGCTCTGAGTCTCTGTGGTTCATTTAAATTCTAAATTTCAAAATCCAATCGCTCAGAAATGATCTGATTGACATACTGACGGATCGGCTCCAGTTCTATCTTCTCCAGTATCTCAATTGCAAAGGCATGAAGCAATAACGCTTTTGCAGCTTTATCTCCAATACCTCTCGCCTGCAGATAAAACAAAGCATCTTCATCAAGGCGACCGATGGTACAACCATGTGAACACTTTACATCATCCGCAAAAATCTCGAGCTGTGGTTTGGTGTTAACTGTTGCGGTATCGCTCAACAAAATATTCTTATTGCTTTGGTAAGCGTTTGTTTTCTGCGCATCCTGGCGAACAAATATCTTTCCGTTGAAAACACCTGTTGCATTTTCATCGATAATACCTTTGTACAATTCGTTGCTCAAACTGTGTGGTTGTTGATTATCTACGATGGTATGATTATCAACATGCGTAGTTCCCTTCACACAATACAAACCATACATATTGCTTTCGCAACCGGGCGCTTCTAAAATAAAGTTGAGGTTGTTACGGATCGTACCGCCGTTGAGTGTAATGGTAACAGAGTTCACTTTACTTACCCCCAACTGACGCACATGCGTTGTTTTTACACAACTGCTGTGACTGTCTTCGTTCTGTATTTTGTAAATTGAAACCTGTGCATTTTCTTCCACCACAATTTCACTCACTTTGTTAATGAATGAATCGCTGGTACCGATGGTTACTTCTTCTTCTACCAGTTTCACTTCTGCATTGGCCGCTACATAAATTAATGTGCGTGGCTGCGACAATACATTTACTGTTCGTGCATCGTTGATGTAGTAACAGTACAAAGGATGTTCTACCGATTTATTTTTCTTTACGGTGATGAACAATCCCTGATAGGCAAAGGCATTGTTCAATGCATTGATACCATCGGTATGGTAATCGGCACTGTGACCAAGATTCGCATCAACAATGGCTTTGTATTCACCTTTCACCGCTTCACTCAACGGAAGAATCACCAGCTCATCAGCAGATGAACGAATCGTTGAAAGTTCTGCATGATAAATACCATTGACAAACACCAGCTCATTGGCCGCTTCATTGCCGGGCAAACGAAATGCATCCACATCTGCTGCTGTTACAGCAGTTGCATCAACTGCATACGAAAAATCTTTGTTGAGTACTGCACTGATGCGTGTGTACTTCCACTCTTCGTGCTTTACCGTTGGAACGCCCTGCTCGTTGAATAGTTGCAATCCCTTTTGGCTTAATGCTTTTAAAGAACCGTTTCCACTGAATGATTCTTTGCTAAGCTTGTCATTTATTAATGTACTTAACTCCGACATAATTATTTTTTAACCCACCCCTAACCCCTCCAGGGAGGGGATACAGGCTTTAGATTTTCAATTTTACTTTCACTTTAATCATCGGCATATCTCCTTTCATCAGAGTGTTACCGAACTCCCCTTTAGGGGTTGGGGGTTTACGCTTCTACTTCTTCTCCCAATTCTTCTTTAATAAAATCGTATCCTTTTTCTTCCAGCTCAAGCGCCAGCTCTTTACCACCACTTTTTACAATACGTCCTTTATATAATACGTGTACATAATCAGGAACAATATAATCGAGCAAACGCTGGTAGTGTGTAATTACCAATGTGGCATTGTCTTTTGATTTCAGTTTGTTTACACCTTCTGCCACAATACGCAACGCATCAATATCCAAACCACTATCTGTTTCATCAAGGATGGCAAACTTTGGCTCCAACATCGCCATCTGGAAAATTTCGTTACGCTTCTTTTCACCACCACTGAAACCTTCGTTGAGCGAACGGCTTAACAGGCTCTGGTCAATTTCAACCAGCTTCATCTTCTCTTTCATCTTCTTCAGAAACTGTACAGCATCCATTGGTTCTTCGCCACGGTACTTGCGTACTTCGTTTACAGCTGTTTTAATAAAGTTGGTAGTGCTTACACCAGGAATTTCAATGGGGTATTGAAACGCAAGGAACACACCTTCACGTGCACGATCTTCGGGAGAAAGCTCCAACAGATCTTTTCCGTTGAACTCAACACTGCCACCGGTTACTTCATAATCGGAACGACCCGCCAGTACAGAAGCCAATGTTGACTTACCGCTACCGTTTGGACCCATGATGGCATGCACTTCGCCTGCTTTGATTTCGAGGTTGATGCCTTTTAAGATTTCCTTCTCTTCGATCCTTGCCTGTAAATTTTTTATTGATAACATATAATTTGAAAATTGTGAATTTGAAAATTTGAAAATGTGCTTAACCCACACTTCCTTCTAAACTTATCGCTAAGAGTTTTTGTGCTTCCACAGCAAACTCCATCGGTAACTGGTTCATTACTTCTTTTGCAAAACCATTAATGATGAGTGCAACTGCAGTTTCAGTATCTAAACCACGTTGGTTACAATAGAAGATCTGGTCTTCACCAATTTTAGAAGTAGTGGCTTCGTGTTCTACCTGTGCAGTGCTGTTCTTTACTTCAATATATGGGAACGTGTGTGCGCCACATTTATCGCCGAGCAACAAACTATCGCACTGCGAAAAGTTTCTTGCGTTGATCGCATTTTTACCCACCTGCACCAAACCACGATAAGAGTTTTGACTGAAGCCTGCCGAAATACCTTTCGATACAATGCGGCTACGGGTGTTCTTGCCAATGTGCATCATCTTAGTTCCTGTATCTGCCTGCTGATGATTGTTGGTAACAGCAACAGAATAAAATTCACCCTGGCTGTTATCGCCTTTGAGAATTACTGAAGGATATTTCCATGTAACAGCGCTACCAGTTTCAACCTGTGTCCAGCTGATCTTTGAATTAACACCTGCACAAATACCACGCTTGGTAACAAAATTGTAAATACCACCCTTGCCATCTTTATCGCCGGGGTACCAGTTTTGTACAGTTGAATATTTTACTTCTGCATTATCAAGTGCTACAATTTCAACCACCGCAGCATGCAATTGATTTTCATCACGCATCGGCGCCGTACAACCTTCGAGGTAACTTACGTAGCTGCCTTCTTCGGCAACGATGAGTGTACGTTCAAACTGTCCGGTATTTTCGGCGTTGATGCGGAAGTAAGTGCTCAACTCCATCGGGCTCTTTACACCTTTTGGAATGTAGCAGAAACTACCATCGCTGAACACTGCACTATTTAATGCTGAGAAATAATTATCCGTCATCGGCACCACCGAACCCAACCATTTTTTGATGAGTTCCGGATGTTCCTGTATGGCTTCGCTCATGCTGCAGAAAATAATTCCCAGCTCGGCGAGTTGCTTTTTAAAGGTGGTAGCAATAGAAACCGAATCGATCACCGCATCCACCGCCACATTGCTTAAACGCTTTTGTTCATCCAAAGAAATTCCCAGCTTTTCAAACGTAGCCCGCAGCTCAGGATCTACTTCATCCAGGCTGTTGAGAGTTTTCTTTTGCTTGGGGGCACTGTAATATTTAATGGCGTTGTAATCTACCTTGGGGTATTTTACATTAGCCCACTCGGGCTCTTCCATTTTTAACCAGTGGCGGTAGGCTTTCAGTCGCCATTCCAGCATCCACTCGGGTTCGTTCTTTTTGGCGCTGATGAAACGCACAATGTCTTCACTCAGTCCGGGAGGGGCCTCGTCGGCTTCAATGTTGGTAACCCAACCATATTTGTACTCACTCAGGGCCGTTTGCTCCAGTGTATTGAGCATCTCACTCATGATTCGTTTTGTTTAATCTGTTTACCTAAAATCTTGAACAATTACTATATGTACACAAAAGTACAGATTAATCTATACAAAAAAGTATAGATAATGTTCGAAAAGCGGAAAAAGTTGACAATTTGGGGGATCAGGGTTGGGACGTTGGGGCGGCCTGAACCGTTTGGGGGAGTTGGGAATTGGGAGTTGGGGCTGTGAATTTCAGTTCCTTACTCGGCTTCAGTTCGAGCTTTTCGCTATACCTCCGCTGCGCTGCTGTGCCGCTGCAATCCTGCAGCCCGTGGGTTTGTCTTCACTTAATAAATTGCAAAGAAAAATTATCTTTTACGAATCGCTTTTATTTCAATGATTTCTGCATTAGTCGGTCCCTCCCATAAAACTGGAAATCGTCCAGTTTTTAAATAAGAAATAGTTACCTGAAGATTATGTTGCCGGTATTCATCCAACAACGGTTCGGAACTGACATAATAACTATCTCCAACTTTCATTACATATGTTGAAGCATCGCAGGCAGCCCCACATGCATATCGAACATTAATGATAACAGCGTCATCGTTTTTAACAACTGCTTCTTTTGAACAAGCAATACAAATAAACAGAAACATTGAAATTAGTATTCGCATAGTCAGTAACTTTTCTTTCCAGCACTAAAGCCTTGACATTATCCGAACTCAAACCGTTGCATTTGTTATCCATCGGTTTCAAAGCAAAATAAAAACAACTAAAACTACCTCCTAACTTTTCATAAACCCAATCCTATCCCGCTCGTCCCATTTCCGTTCGGCTGCTTTTTCATCCAGCATGTTTTCCATGGCATCGTAAATCTGGCTGAGTTGCACATCGTGTTCGCCAATCCGTTCTTTCAGTTCCCGCAGCTGTTCCTTTAAATCACTCTCCTTAAGCAATATTTTCCTGATTTCTACAAAAGCCCGCATGATAGCGATGTTCATTTGGATGGCTTTATCACTGTTGAGGATTCCGCTGAGCATGGCCACGCCTTGTTCGGTGAAAGCATAGGGCAGATATTTAAGGTTATGTCCACGGCCTGTCTTCAAGGTCACAATTTGTGACCTTGAAGAATTAGAGCTGTCGAGTGCTTCTACTTGAAATCGAATCAACTCATAATCCTCGGCGGTCAGCTGAAACATAAAATCCTTAGGGAAACGTTTACTGTTTCTTTTTACTGCCTGGTTCAATACTTTAGTTGGCACTTCGTATAGTGCCGCAAGGTCAAAGTCGAGCATCACCCGCTCTCCTCTCACTTCGTAAATGCGGTTTTGAATAGTTCTGATGATTTGCATAGGCAGCTATTTAGCCAGTAATATAAAAATCAAAATGAAATTCTGCAAGCCCTGGGGACTATCAGCATCTTGCATTGATTACAGGCTTTTTTAAACTCCTACTGTTTTCAAAATAAACAGAACATATAAACAAATAAACATCACTCCTTCCCACACGGATATACGTTTATCCTGTGTAAGTAAATAAAAGAGCAAGCCGCATGCAGCCATTACCGGCAATGCAAAACCTGTCAGTTCAGACGGAACATTCACCGATCCAAAAAAAGAAGCCACACCGGGAATTGCAAGTGTATTAAATACACAGGAGCCGAGGACGTTACCCATTGCCATTTCAGCTTTTCCCAAACGAACGGCTGATGCTATTACCGCAAGCTCAGGTAATGTAGTTCCCAATGACAGTAACGTAAGTGCTATCACCGAGCTGGGCACCTCCAGAGCAATCGCAATTTTTTCAAGTGAATAGATGGTGTAATCAGCACCAAAGAAAATACCGAGTGCTGCGCCAATAAGAATCAGTAACTGCTTGTAAGGAAATGCAGTTCTTGGCTTTTTTTCGATTACCGGTGCCGTTGCATCTGTTTCCCCTTTAATGAGGTAAATAGCATATACAATAAAAATAACAATGCCGATCGCCGCTTCACCAAAGTTGATGATGCCATCATAACTTATAACCAGAAAATAAAAGACACTGCCCAACAAAAAATGCAGATCGATGTAAATATAATTACTCGACAGGTAAATTGTTTTTCGGTTGAGCACTGCTGCTAAACCTGTAATGAGCAGGATATTGGAAATGTTGGCACCAATGATATTGCCAGGCAGAATTTCTGAAACTCCTTTCTGAACAGAGAGAATACCCGAAATCAGTTCGGGCAGCGATGTGCCAATTCCAACAATAAACACACCAACTACAAAAGAAGGCAAACCCATCCAGCTACCGATCTCTTCGGCTGCATTTGTAAAAAAACGTGCTGCAACTAATAAAGCAGTAAGCGCTGCAATAAAAATGAGTATATGTGTAATCATGTAGCGGTTTATTTTACTAAATGTAAAAACAGAAAGATACCCAATTTACTTTGGGGAGATACTGCATCGTGTAAACAAAAGAGGGCGCAATGTTTGCACCCTCTTTTTATCGTTCCATTGAAAATCAATTTCCGGTTGAAGGTTCCAATAGTTTAAAGAACTGATCCAATTGCGGAAGGATGACAATCCTTGTTCTGCGGTTCATTGCTTTTCCTTCTTTTGTATCATTTGAATCTACGGGATGGAACTCACCACGGCCTGCTGCTGACATCTTCATTGGATCCAACCCATATTCTTTCTGCAACAAACGAACAACGGTTGTTGCACGCTTCACACTCAGATCCCAGTTATCAACCAACACGCCATTGCCTTTGAAGGGAACATTGTCGGTATGACCTTCCACCATAAATTCAATTTCAGGTTGGTTCTTTAACACCAATGCCACTTTGCCCAATACTTCTTTTGCACGATCAGTAATGGTGTAGCTCCCGCTCTTGAACAATAATTTATCGGAGATGTCGATATACACCACGCCTTTATCTACTTTAATGTTGATGTCTTCATCTTCAATATTTCCAATGGCACCTTTCAGATTCATCACCAACACCATGTTCAACGAATCTTTGTAGGCCATTTGTTGTTGCAGTGTTTGGATATAAGCATCTTTTGCACCAATGTTCTGCAACGATTGTTTAATGCTTTCAGCCTGTTGTTTGGATATCACCGAAAGATTTTCCAACTGCATTACTGCCTGTGTATAATTCTGCTTAATGTTTTCGATCTCTTTGTTTAGATCTGTAATGCGACGGTTCAACTCCGTTTTTTCCTGCTCCAAGCCTGCTTTCTGATTATTACAATCTGCCAATGTTCCTTCCAGTGTCTGGTAACGTGTTTGCAGTTGCGCATAATCGGCCTGCGATTTTTTGAACTTCTTGCTGCTTACGCAGGAGCTGAGCAATAATGCTGCGGCAACGAATGCCACCATGTAATTCATTTTCATGTTGAATAATTTTAAAATCAAAAAATAGTCAGGATGTTTTTTAACAGGTGTAACGCTCACCTTTCGGGGTCACGAAGATAGGCGCATGATCAACAGGTTTGTTTCAGGGAAATGTTAATATCCTGCAACAAGTAAAATTGATCATCTTCTTGCTATTTCATTATTAAAAACCCTGCCAAAAATGAAGAAAGGGTTAAAATTGCATTTCCGGAATATCGCCCTCCACAATTAAACGACCAGCCGTTTTTGTAACAATTTCCTGCACACTTACACCAGGTGCCCGCTCCAGCAGTTTAAATCCATCTGCAGTAACATCGAGTACGGCCAAATCACTTACAATTTTTTTTACACAGCGTTTACCCGTGAGCGGTAGTGTACATGCGGGCAATAATTTGCTTTCACCTTTTGGATTGGTGTGCATCATGGCCACAATAATATTTTTGGCGCTGGCTACAAGATCCATCGCACCACCCATTCCCTTTACCATTTTCCCCGGAATTTTCCAGTTGGCGATATCGCCCTCATCGCTTACTTCCATTGCACCTAAAACAGTCAAATCAACTTTGCCTGCACGGATCATTCCAAAACTCATGGCACTGTCAAAAAAAACGGAGCCGGGCAATGTGGTAATGGTTTGCTTACCGGCATTGATAAGATCGGGATCTTCTTCACCTTCAAACGGAAACGGGCCCATTCCCAACAAACCATTTTCACTTTGTAATTCTACATGAATGCCTGCAGGAATATAATTCGCCACCAATGTAGGAATACCAATGCCAAGATTTACATAGTAACCATCTTTTAGTTCTTTGGCAATACGTTGTGCGATTTGTTCTTTCGAAAGAACCATAATTGCAATTTGAAAATTTGAAAATGAGCTAATTTGAAAATTGTGGAGATTACTACCCGTACAATTTGAAAAGTTGAAACAATCATTTTCAAATTTTCAAATTGCCACACTATCAAATTACTTTTCTTATTGTCTTCTGTTCAATCCGCTTTTCATAATTCGTTCCCTGGAAAATGCGATGCACATAAATGCCGGGCGTATGAATTTCGTTGGGGTGCAAAACACCGGGCTCTACTAACTCTTCCACTTCTGCAATCGTGATCTTTCCGGCCATCGCCATGAGTGGATTAAAATTCCGGGCCGTGTCTTTGAAAATGAGATTTCCCATTGTATCGCCTTTCCATGCTTTTACAATCGCATAGTCGGCATCAAATGCATATTCAAGTAAATAATCTTTCCCGTTGAAATTGCGTACTTCTTTTCCTTCTGCCACTTCTGTTCCCACACCGGCGGGTGTAAATACAGCAGGCATTCCATAACCTGCGGCCATGCAACGTGTAGCCAAGGTTCCCTGCGGAATCAATTCCACTTCTAATTCACCACTCAATAGCTGTCGTTCAAATTCTGCATTCTCGCCCACATACGAAGAGATCATTTTCTTCACCTGTTTTTGCTGCAGCAGCAAGCCTATACCAAAATCATCTACACCCGCATTGTTCGAAATACAGGTGAGTTGCTGGGTGCCTTTTTTAACAAGGGCTGCGATACAGTTTTCGGGAATACCACATAAACCAAAACCGCCGAGCATAAGTGTAGCACCATCCGGAATATCCTGAATGGCTGCATCGGCATTGGCAACAACTTTATTCATTGCAATCGTATTTGATTGCAAGATAAGCGAAGAACAACAAATCAACATAACATGTGGGTGAGCCACTCTTGAAGGCAGGCGAGTGACTCACCCTTGATCAGGCGGCAGCAAGATACTCTTTCAACTCCTGCAAAACCACCTTTACCGAACTGTCAAGTTCTGCAATCAAATTTTTTGTTTGTTCTTTTTCGATATTCTTTGAAATATCAGCTTTTTCGATCTGTACCACTTTGCCGGATAATTCTTCAGCCACACCAAGTATCCGCAATGTTGATTTCATATTATGGGCAGTGGCTTTCAGCAAAGCAGGATCTTCGGCTGCAAAAGACTCTTTGAGTTTTTCAATCTCGCTTGGCAGAAAATCAAATGCCTTGTTGAGCAGGTCTTCAATATCTTCCTTTTTGCCTCCTGTTAAACGATGCAGGTACTCGATATTCACCAGTTTTAATTGTGTAAGTTGTGGGTTGGCAGGTTGTGTATCCCAGTCGTTGTAGTGATGCAGCAGCTCCAGCAACTTTCGTTCATCAACCGGCTTGGTTAAATAGGCATTCATACCGGCATTGATTGCATTCTGCTGTTCAAGACTCTGGCAAAACGCACTCAATCCAATAATGGGTGTTTGCATATTCAATTCAGCCCGTATTTTCTTTGTTGTATCAATGCCGCTGAGGCCGGGCATTTGAATATCCATTAAAATAAAATCATAGTTCTTTTGCTTCAACAGTTGCAGAGCTGTAATACCACTCTCTGCTTTATCGAATAAAAATTGATGTTCGGCCAACAGGTAACCCATTAAATCACGATTCATTTCATTATCATCAACAATTAAAATTCGCTTCTGTACAAGTTTACCAGCAGGCAGGATGAGTTCTGCTTCATTTGCCTGTTCCACATTCATTGCAATGGTAAAAGGCATCACTAAATTAAATTGCGTTCCTGCACCAGGTGTGGAGAACACTTCAATTTCTCCTCCCTGCATTTCCACCAGTTGCTTCACAATAGGCAATCCTAATCCGGTTCCGTAGTATTTCTTCGAAGTCTTGCTTTCGATCTGGTAAAACCGTTCAAATACATACGGCAGTTTTTCTTTTTCAATACCAATGCCAGTATCCTGCACCATAAATTGTATCCATGCTTTTTCACCTGTTTGTTTGAGCAATTTAGCGGTAACAGATACAGAGCCTTGCTCCGTAAACTTAATAGAGTTGCCGGTTAGATTCACCAGTATCTGCATCAGTTTCTTTGCATCACCGGCTACAAAAGCAGGCAACTGTTCATCAATGTTTACATGCAGTAGAATATTTTTTGCTTCAGCACGGTTTTTTAAAACGGTATCGAGGTTTTGTACTACTTGTTTTACATCAAACGGCTCGTTGGAGAACTGGAAATGGCCCGACTCCAGCTTGGAATAGTCCAACACATCATTGATCACTTCCATCAACAGATTGCCGGATATTTTCATCGATTGTATCCATTGCTTCGTTTCGGTTGGATGCTCTTTTTTCAGTAACAGGTTTGTATACCCAATGATGGAGTTAAGCGGTGTACGCAGCTCATGTGTTACATTGGAAATAAACTGATCTTTTACCAGCTGTGCCTGCTTTTCCTTTTGCACCGCAACTGAAAGCACTTCATTTAACCTGTTTGTTTCGATCATTTTATACAACACAAACAAAGCAATGAGCGACATAAAGATGAGTGAAACAATATTCCAGCGCTTATCAAGGATAAGCATTTCGTTTTTTTGTACAGTAATGGTTTTATTGAGTTGTTCTATTTTAGTACCCAATGCCTGCACCAGTTCACGTTCACCTCTTGTAATTTCTTTGAATGAGGCAGCATACAAATATCCGGCTGTCAATTCAAGCGCTTTCGCACGTCCGATAGTATCATAAGCAATAATAATTTCTTTGTTGAGATCGATACGGTTTGCTGTTTTATGTACAAACACATTTACAAGATATTTTGGTATATAACCGGTATATGAGTTTTTTACTTCGGCCAGGTTTTGCTCAATAGCATTTGTATTTTTTTCGAAGATCTCTTTCTTTACTGCATCGCCCGTGAGCAAATAGTCTTCCAGCAACTGTTCACTTTGTGTAACGAGAAACATTGTTTTTTCCACTACCTGCAGGTACTGCTGGTGGCGAATAACAGAATCGGTTTGTGCCGAATGATCTTTCACTGATTCCAGTACATTGTTTTCAATGAAATAGTTGGCGGCAATACCCGCAAGCAAGATCAACCCAACAAATGTAAAAGTGAGAATGTGCTTAAAGCGTGGATGAGCCTTCAGTTGAAGTACCGGTTTCATAGCTACTGGATTTTGCGGATTTACAGGATGAAAAATTACAGCTATTACGCATCAAATCCAATGAGCCAACTATGTTTTTTCCCTATGCTGCCCGGTAAAATTACGATACTGCAATACCTATTTGATGATGCGCCAGCACCAGCGTTGCAGTTTTCCTTCAAAATCGAAGGGTGTAGTAGCCTTTGTTATCTCTTTAATTGCAGACGCCTGAATTTCTGTTTCATACAATTCAAACCTGCGTGCATTGTTGCTGAAATACAAGACACCGCCGGGCTTTATTGCTTTCAATGTTTGATTGAGCAGCTCCACATGATCCTGCTGTATATCCAGAAAGTCTTTCATCTTTTTGCTGTTGCTGAATGTAGGCGGATCCATTATTACCAGGTCGAATGTATTCGGTGTTAATGTGTAGAGGTATTGCTTTACATCGGCCACTTCGAATTTGTATTTTTTGGGATCGACAAGAAAATTTGCTTCAAAATTTTTTCTTGCCCAATCGATATAGGTATTCGACAGGTCAACCGTTACCACCTCATCGGCACCACCAGCAGCAGCATAAACACTAAAGGAACCGGTGTATGCAAACAGGTTCAGTACTTTCTTGCCTTTTGCTTCATCCATTACCATTTTCCGTGTGGTACGGTGATCAAGGAACAAGCCTGTATCTAAATAATCCGAAAGATTCACCAAAAATGTTAACTCATTTTCCTTTACTTCAAAAAACTCTTTTTGCTCTGCGGTTTTTTGATATTGTGCATGCCGGTCGCTTTTTCTTCGTCGTTCTTTTGTATAGATCTGTTCATCATTGATCTGTAATACATCTGCAATCACTTTTACTGTTCCATCGAGCCAATCAAAATGTTCTTCTTCCGTTAAGTTATGTTTTGCTTTGTATTCACTTACACAAACTCTGCTGTCGTACAAATCAATACTGATGGGAAATTCAGGAAGATCTTTATCGTACAGTCTGTAACAACTGATGCCCATACGCTTCGCCTGCTTACCGCGGTGCTTATACACTTTGGTTAACCGGTTCTGAAACATTTGTAATTTATCTGAAAGCATGATGATGAGTAATGAATAATGAGTAATGCGTTATAAACTTTGTGCTTATCGCTATTGTTTTGGATTTTCCACTTTCGACTTTTCATTTTCAATTTTCCTAGAGTGCCAGCAAACTGCACCCCCTGATATCGCTGTTGTCCATGCGGCCCAAAATACGGAAGCTTCCATCTTCAAACACTTCGCCCACGTCATCGGTTGCAATAAAGCAGCAGGAATACATATTGGCCAGATCAATAATGTTGATAGCGCCTTTTCCCGATGTACTCACATGCAGCGGATCATCTTCATCCCGCACCAATACTTTCATCCAGGGAGGGCAGCGAAAAATTCCATCACCTGTTGAGTAGGCCTGACTTAATAATTCCGTCATTCCATATTCAGAATGGATCGACTGCAAGGCAAAACTTTTTTTCAACTGCAGATGAACTTCTTCACGTGTCAACTCCTCTCTGCGCCCTTTCATACCACCGGTTTCTAAAATAGTTGTACTTCGCAGAGGAATTTGAAACTGTTCTGCAAAATCGAGCAATGCAAACGTAACGCCAAATAATAACGTTGGTTGTTGCTTTTGCTCTAGTTCTTTTAATTTATTTGCTAAGGTTTCAAAATTATGCAGGTAAAATCCGTTGGCCGGGTGTGCACTTTTATCCATCAATCGCTTCACCATATATACCAGCGAAGAGTTGCTTCGTTCGAGATAAGAAGGCAATAATCCAAGAATGCAATAGTTCTGCGGGTTGCCATACTGCAGCTGAAACCCATTGAAAAAAGCATGTTCATACAAGGCCAGGCTTTTTACATAATGCCTGCTTTGCAGGGTTTGCGTGGTACCGCTACTTTCAAATACGGCTTCTGGTTCAAAAGAACTACTCTTTAACCGCCTTGTTTTAAAGAATTCAATCGGCAAAAAGGGAATGCTGCAGTAATCGGGTACATTATTTGCGTTATACCGGAGTGCTTCACAAAAATGGCGATACAGTTCGTTTGTTTCGTATTGAAAACGAAAACTGTCGATAGCGGCTTTGTTGAAAGAAGCCGCATCGAACTCAAAAAGATTGTTAACAAACGATGGAATCAATTTTTTAGTGGATTATTAATGCTTAAATTTGAAATCAGAACATCTTCGCATGAAAGCAAAACTATTATATCTTTTTCTATCTGCTGCGCTCTTTTCGGCCTGTTCAAAAGACAAGTTTACAACCAAACCTCAGTTAAAGCTGAAAGAAATAAAAACTGCAAACGTGCAAAGTGCGGGTGGCACAAATGGTGCTATTCTAGAATTTGAATTGGAAGTAACCGATGCGGAAGGCGATGTGCAGGGCGAAATTTATATTGACAAAGTGTATGCCGGCCAAAACCCAAGTTGTTCAACAAGCAGTACAATCCTCGGACTTATTTATCCGGTTCCTGAATATCCCGGCAGTGCCAACCAAAAAGTGCTGGTTCGGGTAAAATTTGCAAATATTTCGTTACCCGGTTATGCGATCATTACCAACCAATGTACCGACCCCGATACCTCCTACTTTAATTTTGCAATTACCGATAAAGCTGGTAACACAAGCGATACTTTACGAACCGAAGCTATACTTTTGCCCTTTTAGTAACCGTATGTACAGGTACTGATGCAAAAGTTTTTTCGCTTTATTCTCTTTCATCATATCATTATTGCACTATGTGCCGCTGCACTCTGTGTTCAAACAAAACTGTTTTATTCGCTTTTTGAATATCCACTTACACTCATTGCCTTCGTTTTTTTTGCCACATTACTAAGCTACAATGCCCATTTCAGTTTTGCGGCCAATAAAAGCAATGCATCCGAACAGTTGCAATGGTTTAACGAAACAAAACACTTTACACTTGTATTTAATATTGCATCGCTGCTGGCCACTCTTTGGTTTTGGTGGAAGGTAAGAAGCATCAATACGCATATTGTACTTGCCATTTTGTTCAATGCAGCCTACACGGCACCGTTATTACTTCGAAAGCCCATTAAACTCCCCTCGTTTCTTACGTTTATAAAAAGTTATTTCATAGGCTTTGTTTGGGCCTATGCAACGGTGGTTTTACCGCTTGCTTTTTTTGAAGTAGAGCCTAACATAAATGAGATTTTTCTCTTTATCAGCCGGCTTTTACTGGTAGCCCTTGCCACAATGATCTTCGACTACCGGGACCGGCTCCGGGATTTTGAAATGGGCGTGCATACACCTGCCAACATTATGAATGAGCAACAGTTTCAGCTATTCTTTCTGGTAAATGTTCTTTTGTATTCCGTTTCAGTTGTATTTCTGGCCATTCGTTTTGAAACCTATTTACATTTACTCCAACTGATTCCCGGGGTTACCGCAATTTACCTGCTGCGCATTTCCAAAAAACAAAACAGCGATTATTTCTACCTGGGCTGGGTTGATGGTTTGCTCATTCTTTCATCGCTCCTAAGCATATTTCTCCTGCTCTGAAGCTGATTTACCGGTTAGTAAAAAGTAGCAGTGTGCCGCTTTTTAAAAGCACCGAAACCGTACATTTGCTGAAAGCACTCCCACAATGGCAAAAGCAACAAAAGCAGCAAAGAAGAAATCGATTTTAACCAGCACATCACTCGACTTTTTAAAGAACTATCACAATACTCATTCGCCGGTTGGTTTTGAAACCAGCGGACAAAAAGTATGGCTCGAATATTTAAAGCCATATGTAGATACGCATTTCACAGATCCGTATGGTTCTGCAGTTGGTGTTATTAATCCACAGCATACGTTTAAAGTTGTAATTGAAGCGCATGCCGATGAGATCAGCTGGTTTGTAAATTATATCACAGCAGATGGTTTAATTTATCTGAAGCGGAACGGCGGTGTGGATCACCAGATTGCTCCGGCCAAGCGTGTGCTCATACATGGTAAAAAAGGAATTGTGAAAGCCGTTTTTGGATGGCCTGCTATTCATACACGACTTGGAAATCCGGATGCCAAAGAGCCAACGCCAAGAGTGGATAACCTGTGGCTCGATTGTGGTGCACGTACAAAAAAGGAAGTGGAAGATCTCGGTATTAAAGTTGGCTGCGTGGTTACCTATGAAGAGGGTTTTGATGAACTGGCGCACGACTATTACATTGCCCGTGCATTCGACAACCGCATTGGTGGTTTTATGATTGCTGAAGTTGCCCGTTTGCTGAAAGAAAATAAGAAAACACTTCCGTATGGTTTATATGTTGTAAATGCCGTGCAGGAAGAAATTGGATTACGTGGTGCAGAGATGATTGCACGCCGTATTAAACCGGATGTTGCAATTGTTACTGATGTTACACATGATACCACTACGCCGATGATCAGTAAAATTGTGGAAGGCGATATCAGCTGTGGTAAAGGACCATCACTTGCAACAGCGCCGGCCGTTCATAATAAATTACTTGATTTTGTATCGGATGTTGCAGAAAAGAAAAAAATTCCGGTACAGTGGCGTTCACTCAGCCGCAGCACCGGTACTGATACAGATTCGTTTGCTTATGCGAATGACGGATGCCCTTCTGTACTCATCAGTATTCCGTTACGTTATATGCATACAACTGTTGAAATGCTGCACAAGAGTGATATTGAAAATACGATACACCTGATGTATGAAACATTGTTGGCTTTGACTCCTAAAACCAACCTGCGGTATTTATGATGCAACTTTTATACCTTGACCCCGGCAGTGGCAGTTACCTTATCCAGGTGATCATTGCCGCTGTGCTTGGTGTTATCTTCTATTTCAAAACCGGATGGAACTGGATCAAAAGTTTTTTCAGCAAACCCAAACCTGAAACAGAAGAAGAAAAAAATGAATCAACCGATTAATCATCATCCGGCTTCGTTTCGTGACCCTTCTGGTTTTATTTATGAAAAGGAAGGAACGGTGTACAGGTTTGTGTCAACTGTTTATCAGTCGCACTATGAACTGTTACAGTCGTCGGGTCTTGCAGCAGAGTTGCTCAAAAAAAAAGTATTACTTCCTTATACCGAGCTTGCCGAAAATCATACAGGCCGGGCCGATTGGTACAAAACGCTGCAGCCGCAAAAGCTTGCTTTTCTTTCCTATGTATGGGAATGGAGTTTTACGCAGTTAAAAGATGCTGCATTAACAACATTGTCCATTTGCAAAACAGCTTTGCAAAAAGGAATGATCTTGAAAGACGCTACTCACAGCAACATTCAGTTTGTAGAAGGCAAGGCAAAGCTCATCGATACACTTTCGTTTGAGACATACAAAGAAGGCGAGGCATGGGTTGCTTATCGTCAGTTTTGTGAATGCTTTTTAAACCCGTTGTTACTTGCAGTTTACACCGGCATGGAAGTGCATAAGCTGATGCTGAGCTATCCCGATGGTGTACCGGCAAGTACAACAGCGAAATTATTACCGTTCAAAACAAAACTGAAACCTTGCGTTTATCTGCATGTACATCTGCATGCAAACATGGCGGGTAAAACAACCGGCACTGCAAACAACTCAGCTAAAAAAATTTCAAAGAAAAATATTGAGCAGATTCTGCAAAGTCTTGAAGATTGTATCAGCAATTTAAGGTTACCGCAAACCACAACAACCTGGAATAATTATTACAAAGAAACCATTTTAAGTGAGGAATACCTCACCGCTAAGAAACAAATCATTTCTTCGGTATTGTCTGAACTTACTTACGCATCGGTTCTTGATCTTGGAGCCAATGAAGGTGAGTTTTCATTGCTCTGTAGCAAAGAAGCAATGGTGGTAGCTACTGATTTTGACAGTGCCTGCATCGACTCCCTTTACCAACGGTTGAAAAAAGAAACGCAGCAGCATATTTTACCATTGGTGATCGACCTTACTTACCCAAGCCCGGGGATAGGCTGGATGAATGCAGAACGCAGTCCATTTTTTCAACGCCAGTCGTTTGACGTTTGCATGGCACTGGCGCTGATTCATCACCTGGCGATTGCCAAGAACATTTCGTTTGAACAACTGGCTTCTTTTTTTGCCTCCATCTGCAAAACGCTGATCATTGAATTTGTGCCAAAAACAGATCCGAAAGTTGTGGGCATGCTGCAATGGCGGGAAGATATTTTTGAGGGATATACTGAAAGCGAGTTCGAAAAAGCATTCGAAGTTTCTTTCATACAAAACAAGAAAATAAATATCCCCGGTTCCGAAAGAAGAATGTTTTTATACCAACTAAAATAACGCTGCATAGCTGCCGCATGAATGAAAGACTGAAAACACTACTGCAACAAAAAAAATACTTCGTGGTGTTACTTCCACTCGTATTCATTCTGCATGGATACAATGCATTCTTTGGCTTTTTCCCTGGTTCATTTATACTTCTCAACTTTTTTGCTGTACTTATTTCTTTGCTTTTCATTTACATCCCTTTCTCATTTATTTTAAGAAATAGCAGAAAAGCTGCGATATTCAGTTTCTGGTTAATGGTATTCATGTTGTCATTTGGTTATATCCATGACAGCATTAAGAAAATAACTGGTGATGGCTTTCTAAGTAGCTATAAATTCGTCATTCCTGCTTCGCTTATATTTTTTCTTTTTATCATTTCATTTATAAAAAAGAGAAATACTTCCTTTAATCGTCAGTTCCTTTTTATCAACATGCTGATGCTAGTTCTTTTGACTATTGAAATAGCTGAGGGTATAATTCAACTTTCAAAACTTAAAACCAAACAACAGCTTCTTGATAATCGCTTTGCTGCCATGAAGCAGGCGAAGATCAAAAACCCAATTGCCGACTCTGTAAAACCCGATATTTATTTCCTGGTGTTTGATGCTTTACCATCTTCCAATGCTATGAAACAGGAATGGGGATTTGACAACAGTTCACTGGACAGTTTTCTTTTGAAGGAAAATTTCTATGTACACCCGGCGTCTAAAAGTAACTACAATTTAACTGCACTTTCTGTAAGCAGTACGCTCAATATGGACTATGTACCTCCGGTTGATCTGTACCAGGATGAAACGAAAATGTACTTTAAAGCATCTGCCTCATTACTTGACAACTCACTTACACGCATCTTAAATGAGCAGGGTTATGAAATCAAACAATACCAGCCTATTTCCTTTGTAAACAAAGATTGGAACGGGAAACTTTTTTTTGCTGACATGTTGTATATGAACTATTTCTATCAGACACTGCCTGGGAGAATTTACCGTGATCTTGGTTGGAATCTTTCAAGACTGAATATGAAAATCATAAATAAACGAAATCTGAAAAAATATCTAACCCGTAATCTCAGTCTAAAAAATGATCTGGAACAAACAAAACTGCTTATAGAAAAAACTTGTGACTTGCAAAATGAAAAAAAGCAATTCATTTATGCTCATTTTGTACTACCCCATGAGCCATTTATTTATGATAGCTTGGGAAATCTAAAGCCAACAGAGAAAACAATTGTGCATACAGAGGCGGAAGAGCCCGGGGCTTTTATTGAACAAGTAAAATTTGCTAATAAAATAATTCAGGATATTGTTCTATATATTAAAAAGAATAACCAAAAAAATACTGTTATTGTAATTGAGGGAGACCATGGATATCGAAATATCAATGGCAAAAAAGGTTATATGATATTTGACAACTTTAGTGCTGTTTACTTCCCTGACAATGACTACAAGCAACATTACCCTACAATGAGTCCGGTAAATTCATTCCGGTTAATCTTGAATAAATTCTATGCTGCAAATCTTCCGTTATTAAAAGATAGCAGTATTTTCATCCCATACACCCTTCCTCGCAAAAAATAAACCAATGCAAACGATCTATTCGAAATTGAAATTATTTTTTAGCACATGGCCTTTGTTCCTTGTTCTTCTTCCGCTGTTTTTTATTTACAGTGGTTATAATGAATTGTTTGGATTTCTTTCCCTGAAATACGTGCTTACCAATTTCATAATTATAACTGCATGTGTGTTGGCATGCCTTTTCATTTCGTTTAAGCTGTTACGTAATCTGAAAAATGCTGCCGTCTTTACCTTTTTTATTAGCGTAATAAGTCTGGTGTTTGGATACCTGCATGATAGTTTAAAACAACTTTTCACCCAAAGTGATTTTGTAAAATTTACGTTTGTTCTTCCATTTACCTTAATACTCTTTCTGATTGCTTTTCTAGTACTTCGAAAAAGAACAAAGCCATTTGGAGAATTATACCTTTTCCTGAATCTGTTGTTTACTGTTTTGATTCTTTCCGAAATACCAAACAGTGTAAAACGTTACCAACTTCACAAAAGCGTAGATAACCTTATTGATTTTCGCTTTAATGCTTACAATGATTACAATCCATCCAAAACGCTTCCTGATTCATTAAAACCGGATATTTACTTTCTTTTATTTGATGCATTGTCAGCATCAAAAAGCATTGATCACCTTATTGGAAAGAAAAACTATGAACTTGACAGCTTTCTGACTAAAAAGGATTTTTATGTGGCTGCTAACGCACGTGCAAATTATAACTGGACAATTCATTCTCTCAGCAGCACTTTCAATATGGATTACCTGCCACCATGGATTGCACCAGTAATGAATGACCCGAAAGTGTATTTCTGGGGTTCGGAATCAATACTCAACAATTCGTTATTTGCGATCCTTCATAAGGAAGGATACAAAACACATAGCTATCAACAGATTTCATTTGATAACAAAGATTGGCCGGGCAACTCCTTTTTTGAACGAATGAGAAAGCACCATTATTCATTTAAAACATTGCCTGGTCGTATATACCGGGATGTTTTCTGGAATTATACCCGTATTAACGTAGACTTCATCCAAAAAAGACAATTTAAAATTATTGACGAAAGAAATGTGCAAAAGAAAAAGTATTTCGACACAACGGTAGAACTTTTAAAAGCCACATGTAAGGATCCTGAATTGAAGTTTGTGTATGGTCATTTTATGATACCCCACGAGCAGTACACATTTGATAGTGCAGGTAATATAAAAACTGCAGCCAACACTGTTGTACATAACGAAACGGAAGATAAAGCTGGTTATTTCGGACAAGTATTATTTGCACGAAAAGTGATCCAGGATATGGTTGAATACATTCAACAAAACAATAAAAAAAACACAATCATCATTGTTGCCGGTGACCATGGTTTCAAATCATCAGAAGCAGTTAAAAGTGGATACATTTTTAATAACATGATGGCGCTATACTTCCCGGATAAAGATTACAGTATGCTGTATGATTCCATTTCGCTGGTCAATATTTTCAGGGTTGTCTTGAATAAACACTTTAGTGCAGGTTTATCACTTCATCGAGACAGCAGCATTGTTGTTAGTGGAGAAACGCAGGCAATCAAGAAGTCAGAAAAGATACAGCCAACTCATATCCCTTCATCCCCAACCCAATAATACTACCTGCTGCTTTTGCACTTACATGCGAAAGATGACGAAACTCTTCACGGGCATGCACGTTGGAAATATGTACTTCAACAACAGGTGTTGTAATGGCAGCAATGGTGTCACCAATGGCAACCGATGTATGTGTGTAGCCGCCGGGATTGAGAATAATACCATCATACGAAAAACCTACCCGCTGCAGTTCGTTGATCAACTCCCCTTCTACATTACTTTGGTAATAGTGAAAATCAACAGAAGGAAATTTCGCCTTCAGTTCTTCAAAATATTCTTCGAATGATTGAGTACCGTACACACCAGGCTCACGCTTACCAAGTAAGTTTAAATTAGGTCCGTTAATAATGGCAATCTTCTTCATGAAGTAAATATAAAATAAAAAGCCCCGATGTAAAAACCGGGGCTTCGTATTAATTTAAACTCGCTTTGATCATGTTAATGAAATCATCGAAGAGATAGCGGCTGTCGTGCGGACCAGGCGTACTTTCCGGATGATATTGCACCGAGAACGCAGGACGGTCTTTTAAACGAATTCCTTCAATGGAATCATCGTTCAAATTCACATGTGTAATTTCAACATTCGCAGCTTTACGCACCGCTTGCGGATCTACACCAAAACCATGGTTCTGTGTAGTGATCTCACACAAACCTGTTACCAGGTTTTTCACCGGGTGATTTAATCCACGATGACCGTGATGCATTTTAAATGTTGTGATATCGTTTGCCAGTGCCAGTAACTGATGCCCCAGACAAATACCAAAGGTTGGTTTCTTCTCGTTGATGATTGCCTTTACCGTTTCAATCGCATAATCCATACTGGCAGGATCGCCGGGGCCATTTGAAATAAAAAAACCTGCAGGATTAAATGCTTTCAGTTCATCGATCTTTGTTTTGGCAGGAAACACTTTCAGGTAAGCACCACGATCTACCATGCATTGCAGAATGTTAAGTTTGGTGCCAAAATCCATCACCGCAATTCGGATCGGCGACTGCTCATCACCCATCGTAAACGCTTCGGTTGTACTTACTGTGCTTGCCAGTTCCAAACCTTCCATGGAAGGCACTTTTGCTAATTCTTCTTTCAGTTTTGCTTCATCCAGAATCTCGGAAGAAATAATGCAGTTCATTGCACCTTTTGTACGTACATGGGTAACAAGCGCCCGTGTATCTACATCTTCAATGGAAACAATATTTTCTTCTTCAAGATATTGCTGCAGCGATTTATCTGCTGAGTAACGTGAAAAGCGATCTTCCAGATTACGGCCAATCAATCCTTTAATTTTTACACTGCCGCTTTCCACATCTTTTGCATATGTACCGTAGTTGCCCGTATGTACATTGTTCATGATCACGATCTGGCCGGTGTAGCTGGGATCGGTAAATACTTCCTGGTAACCCGTCATACCGGTGTTAAAACAAATTTCACCGGTAGTAGTGCCGATCTTTCCAAATGCTTTCCCGTAAAATACATTGCCATCTTCCAACATCAGAATGGCTGTTTGCGTTCCTGTAGGCTTATGTGGTTGTGTCATAATTATGTGCAAAATAAAAGAGGCAGAACCAAATGTCCTGCCTCTGTATCAAAAACTTTTCAACATGAATATTATTCAGCTGATTTTTCTTCTGTTTTTTCTTCAGCAGCAGGTGCAGGTGCAGAAGCAACTTCTTCTGTTGCGGCTTCAGCCTTTTTCTTTGCACCACCGGCACGACGGGTTTTCTTAGCAGGTGCAGCAGCTTCGCCTTTTCCTTTACCGTAGATCTCATTGAAATCAACCAGTTCAATCATCGCTTTTTCTGCATTATCACCTACACGAATACCTAACTTCAGGATACGTGTGTAACCACCGGGGCGGCTGGCAACTTTTTCAGCAACAGTGCTGAACAGTTCAGTAACCGCTTCCTTGTTTTGTAAGTAACTGAACACAACACGACGGCTGTGAGTAGAGTTATCTTTTGCTTTTGTGATCAGTGGCTCGATCCATGTACGTAATGCTTTTGCCTTTGTTAAGGTTGTAACAATACGTTTGTGCTGAATCAGCTCAATAGCCAGGTTGGTCAGTAACGCTTTTCTGTGAGAAGCGGTACGACTCAGATTTTTGATTTTGTCTCCGTGACGCATGACGTTTTAATTTGATAATTTGAAAATTGGACAATTTGAAAATTAAGCCAACATCAAATACTTGTTATAAATAAGCTGTACCGTGTCAGGAATTACAGCTTTTTGCTTTTGCCTTTCACCCTTTAGGGCTGGGGCTATTAATCGATATTATCCAATCCCATTTTGTGAAGATCCATTCCAAAGTGTAAGCCTCTTTCGCCTAACACCTGCTCAATTTCAGCCAATGATTTTTGACCGAAGTTGCGGAACTTCATCAGGTCTTCCTGCTCGTACTGAACCAGTTCACTCAATGAGTTGATCTTCGCAGCTTTCAAACAGTTGAAGGCACGTACGGAAAGATCGAGATCTTCCAATGGCGTCTTCAATACCTTACGCAGTTGCAGCATTTGCTCATCAACCACATCTTCTTTCTTCTCTTCCTTGTTGTCAAACGTGATGTTCTCATCAGTAATGATCATCAGGTGCTGAATCAGAATGCGGCTTGCCTGCTTTACTGCTTCTTCCGGATGAATTGTACCGTCGGTAACAACATCCATTACTAATTTTTCAAAATCAGTACGTTGTTCCACACGTGTATTTTCAATCAGATACTTTACGTTTTTGATGGGCGTAAAGATCGAATCAGTAGCAATGTAACCAAATGGAGCATCCTTTGGTTTGTTTTCCTCTGCAGGAACGTAACCACGACCTCTTGCAATATTGATCTCAATATCAAGCTTCGCACTCGGATCCATTGTGCAGATCAGCAATTCAGGATTCATAACTTCAAAAGCAGGTGATGCTTCACCAATATTTGCAGCTGTGAATTCTGTTTTATTTTTCAGACTTAAGGTGATCTTTTCGTGACTTACTTCGTGCTCAACTTTTTTCTTAAAACGAACCTGCTTCAGGTTGAGGATAATTTCCACAACATCTTCGCTGATTCCTTTTACAGTACCAAACTCATGGTCGGCTCCCTCAATCTTAATACCTACAATTGCATATCCTTCCAGTGAATTCAATAACACGCGGCGTAATGCATTACCAATGGTAACACCATAGCCGGGTTCAAGCGGACGAAATTCAAATTGAGCTTCAAAGTCAGTTGCCTTCTGAAGAACAATTTTGTCGGGTTTTACGAAATTCAAAATAGCCATATTGAAGTTTCTGTTTTACATTTTGCCCTAAATCCCTAAAGGGACTTTGAGACGTTGATAAATAGTTAGTACCTGCCTTTTCTCCCCTTCAGGGGCTGGGGGCTTACTTACTGTACAATTCCACAATCAGCTGCTCCTTGATATTCTCAGGAACATTTTCACGTTCAGGGTATGCAATGAACGTACCTTTCATTTCAGCTTCATTCCAGTCTAACCAACTGAACTTTGGATTTTTACCTGCCAGCTTACCTGTAACAGATGCATTATCCTTGCTCTTATCTTTCAAGCTGATTACGTCGCCTGGTTTTAATTGATATGAAGGAACATTCACCACTTCACCATTCACGGTAATGTGTTTGTGGCTTACGAGCTGGCGTGCACCCGGACGGCTGGGAGAAATACCTAAACGGTAAACTGCATTGTCCAAACGTGCTTCCAGTAAGCGGATCAGGTTTTCACCTGTTACGCCCTTAATACGGGCAGCTTCATCAAATGTTTTACGGAATTGTTTCTCCAATAAGCCATATGTGTATTTGGCTTTTTGTTTTTCACGGAGCTGTAAAGCGTATTCACCTAATGTTTTACGCTTACGCTGTGCGCCATGCTGGCCTGGGGGGTTACTGTTTTTACCCAACCATTTGCCATTTCCTAAAATTGGCTCACCGAAAATACGGGAGATCTTGGTCTTTGGACCTGTGTAACGTGCCATAATTTTTATTCATTTACGCTTTTTAGAAACCGGTGAACTGATCGGTAAAAGCGTTAAAAAATTAATCAGTCACCCTTTATTAAATGAATGAATCTTGGCGATTCAATATGTCATAAAATACGATGTACGAAGTAAGAAGTACGAAAACCGTACATTGTACTTCGTACATCATACATGTATTAAACTCTTCTCTTCTTTGGAGGACGACAACCATTGTGTGGCAATGGAGTAACGTCTTTGATCATTGCAACTTCAATCCCTGATTGCGATAAAGCACGGATGGCGCTTTCACGACCTGAACCCGGACCTTTTACAAACACATCTACACGTTTTACACCTGCATCAAATGCTACTTTTGCAGCTTCTGCAGATGCTACCTGTGCAGCATAAGGAGTATTTTTCTTGGAACCTTTAAAGCCCATTTTACCGGCGCTGCTCCAGGAAATAACTTGTCCTTGCTTGTTTGTTAAACTGATAATGATGTTGTTGAAAGTGGCACTGATATGTGCATCACCGTGTGCATCAACCTTTACAACTCTTTTTTTGGCGGCTGCTTTAGCGCTCACCTGTTGTGCTTTTGCCATAATTGAAAACCGAGGTAGTCTTTGTTTTAAAAAATGAATCCCGCTTGTTACGAGACCAGATCAACGCTCCATCTACACCTTGATATCTGCTGCTGACCTGTAGGAACTGGTGTATATAAAAAAGCCGCAAGCTCAAAGCTTACCGCTCTGAGCTCGTGGCTGATTTTATTACTTCTTCGCTGCCTTTTTCTTACCGGCAACTGTTTTACGTTTACCCTTTCTCGTACGGCTGTTTGTTTTGGTACGTTGACCACGAACAGGTAATCCTTTACGGTGACGTAAGCCACGGTAGCAAGCGATATCAAGCAAACGCTTGATGCTCATTTGCACTTCACTACGCAACTGACCTTCTACTTTAAACTCGTTAGTAATAACGTTACGAATTGCGTTCAATTCGTCATCATTCCACTGGTTTACTTTTTTGTTTACGTCAATACCTGATTTTTCCAGGATATAACGTGCAGTAGAAGGACCAATACCATAGATATAGGTAAGGCCAATTTCTCCTCTTTTATTCTTTGGTAAATCAACACCGGCAATACGAGCCATAACTTATTATTGTTTAATTTCTTTTAATTCTAACAGGCAATATACAATTGGCAACAGGCAATTTGCTTATTGCTGATTGTACATTGAATTATCCCTGGCGCTGCTTAAAGCGGGGATTCTTTTTGTTAATCACATAAAGGCGGCCCTTTCTGCGAACAATCTTGCAGTCAACGCTGCGCTTTTTAATGGATGCTCTAACTTTCATCGTTTTTATTTTTACTGCCCTCAGCCTGAAGCCTACAGCGTTAAACTTTACTTGTATCTAAAAATAATACGGCCCCTGCTCAAATCGTACGGACTCATTTCAACTCCAACCTTATCGCCTGGGAGGATCCGGATGTAGTGCATCCGCATTTTTCCCGAGATGGTAGCCAGAATTTCGTGACCGTTTTCAAGCTGCACCCGAAACATAGCATTGCTCAATGCTTCTAAAATTTTACCGTCTTGCTTAATTAGTGCTTGTTTCGCCATACTTTTTGGGGTCGCAAAGATAGGAGGATTTCTGGAAAAGAATACAAAAAAATCAGCCCCGGCAGGCATTTTCAAAAAAAAATTACTGCACCGGGGCCGAAAATAAGAAATTCTGCTGTTTAGATCGCTTCTGCTGTAAGATGTACCTTGGTCATATCCAGGTAGTAATTCTGCAGCTGGTGTAACGCAATTGGCTGATTTACATGACGTTTATCTTCTCTGTACCAAAAACTGATGTTACTGAAATCATCTTTCTTATCAAGATGTACACGGAAAGCACCTTTCAGGTATTTTACTGATCCATCGGGCTGATCTTCCCGTCGGAAATTAATTTTTTGCAGAGCTGCATCGCTCAGCGGAATCGGATTCAGCACTTCGCCTGCATACCAAAATTCATTCTGACCATTGGTGAGTACTTTGGCCAACTTCTGGCCATTGTTTACTTCCAGCACCTCTCCTTCCATGAGCGTGCCTTCAAAATCAACCATTACAAGGTCGCCGTCTTTGAGTTCAGAGATTTTAATCATAATGCAATCGTTTTTGTTTGCTCTAATTTAAACAAATAATGACAAAAATGCAGCCTATCCCAAACTTGTTCCATCTTGTTAGTCTTAACAGCTTGTTTGCAATCGAAGTGGCCCTTTTTTTGTTTTATCTATAACTATAAATAGAATGGATATGAAACGATTGAACATTCTCTCAGCCATACTGATATTAATAGTTGTCACTATTTCCTGCCGCAAGGACCCGATGAACAATTTAACGGCAGAAGAATCCTGGGTATATATAAGTAGCGGGCAAAATGGAGTTAGCTTTTCCAACTATCAAACTTTTACGCTGCCCGATTCGATTATACTGGTGAGTAACCGGCAGGGAAGTAATAACTATGAAACAACGGCGCTGGCACAGTCGATGATCAGTGAGGTGAAGAATACGTTGCAATCACGTGGTTACAGCATTACAGGGAAAGATAACAATCCCGACCTCGGTATCAGCATTGCACGGATCGATAATAGTTATACCAATGTTGCGGCCTTCAACGGCTGGTGGGATCCGTACTACGGTTACTGGGATCCAACCTTTTGGGGTTATCCCGGTTTTGGATGGGCTCCTACACAATTTGTGTTTTATAACACCACCGAATCGGCATGGGCCATTGACATCATTGATTTGAAAAATACAAGTGACAATTCACTTCAGATACTTTGGAGCGGAACCATTCGTGGTTCGCAGATATTTAACAACCAGGCTCCACCCTTGCTGGTAAAGGGATTGTTTGACATTGCACCTTACATCAGCAGAAATTAAATTTCACAACGAAAGGAAAACGTCATGAAAAAAATATTCTTTTTAATAATACCGGTTTGTATTGGTTTCGCTGCTTCAGCACAGCAGGGATTATCGAAAATAAGTGTACAACATTCAACACATCTGCCATTGGGTAGTATTCGGGAATCGATTGATCAAACCACACTCCGTGGTTTTACTGCCGATTACAGTTATTTTGTAACCAACCAATTTTCAATCGGGCTTACAGGTGGGTTTAACGATCTCTACGCAAAAAAAGACCGGAAAACGTATGCATTGAATGATGTAGATATTTCAGCCGTAAAATCATATTCCATCCAAACCATTCCGATCATGCTGAAAGGAAATTACAACAAGATCAAAGAAGGATCCGTATTGCAACCGTACGTTGGATTGGCAGTAGGTGCAAGCCTGGTAAATTACCAGGAATGGTACGGAACGCTGGTGGATGAAAAAAATGGATTGCGATTTTCGGTTGCACCGGAAATTGGAACACGCATTGCTTTTAATAAATACTCACTTGCCGGTGCCGATCTTAGTTTGCGTTATCACTACACGGCATTTCAACACAATGATGTAAAGAATTTACAAACAGTGTCGCTGAATGTGGGATTGTTTTTCTTTAACAGGAATTAAAGAATGTAGCTGTTTGAAAAACAGTTGCCTGCATTTGCTGATCGGCAATGTACACCAAAAGATTGTGGCCTGGATTTTGCAAATTGATTGAATCCGGAAGCAATGCAAATCAACAAAATCATTTATACCATTTTCGTTTGTGTAGTTCTTTCGGCGTGCCACACGCCAAAAACTACAACCACTCCTGCTACTACAGCTACAAAAAAGACGGTGAGTGGTTATCAGTTACAGGTATTGAATACGACTGACAGAAACGAAGCGCTCAATGCAAAATCATTATTGCTTTCAAAATATCCGCAGCAGAAAACATTTTTACTGTTTCAAAACCCTTACTATAAAGTCCGCTTTGGAAATTTTGTAAGCCAATCCGAAGCCATCAACTACCAAAAGAAAGTGAAAGCCGATTTTACCAACGTATTTGTGATACCGGCGAGATTTCAAATAACGGCGAAAGAATAAAACATTTGTAAAATAAGAAGTTCGATTCGGCGATTACAGAAGATCAGTTACTTCATTGAATAGTTAAATGAAAACTGATAAATAGGAAGACTGTAATCAATTTCGGGTTTCTTCAGGTATTTGTAATAAACCACCCTGATGTTGACTAATTTCGAAATCTCCACGCCCCATGCAACGGAGTATCCATTGTAGATGCCGTTGGTAACAATATCCGGCATCATTTCTTTTAGTTGACTTGGTGTTGTATAACACCTGATATAACGAAGTGCCAGCCATGAGAGCCCGATATTTTTTGTGTTGCTCCTCTCCCATGCCCCTGTTTGCAGATAGAACCCGGATGCAAAAAATGTATTAAAAAAATTATGCGGCTTTTCTGTGGCAGGATTTGTAACAGGCCCAGTACGTATGCCTGTGAGTACACGCTCGCCAACATGATACAGCATACCGATGCGGGTTATTTTCTGTTGATCACGTGTAAAAAACCAAACCCCGTCTACAGAAACATTTGCCAAACCACTAAGCGGATTAATGAAATTGGTTACCAGTTCATCGTTATTGCGTACGCCGATTGGTTGACGGTTTTGAAAATTGTTAGACGATACACCGGAATACAATGAAAGCGGTATTGAAAATTTATTCGGCTCGCCAATAAACAAACGAATAAATCTTGCACTGGCGTTCACCTGCCCGCTGTTTAAAATATCAATAAAGCCGGAAGTGAAAATTTCAGGTTTGTATTGATCGGGCTTCGAAACAGGCGATACTTGGCCGTTGGGAGTTTTCGCTCGTTGTAAGCTATCCCTTACTTGCGTAAAAGCAATAAGAGGCATCGCCCAGATGAATATGGGAAGAATGAATTTCATGTTCCATGATTTCTGGAAGAGTGATTAGTAATGTTTAAAAAAAGAAACTCCTTACCTATTTTTTGTAGGTAATTGCTTGAACATACAAAACAGATCAAAAAATAATGAATACTGTTAGTTCATTTTCTCGTAAGCTTTCCTGATACGATAATTTGCATTAGTAAAAACATACCTTGCTGAAAGACCAATATAAGACCCGGTTGAACTGTAGCTGCCGGTAGTGATTGGCTTACCGGGTATATCAATTGTGTAAGTACCATCTACAAATTTTGTGAATGAAATAGTTGAACAAACCATCAACTGAAAAACACAATTATTCTTGAGCAACCATGCATGGCCTGCATTGATGGGAAAACTTACCCATGGTAACTGTTCATTATTCTCATTCAAATCCACACCTCCCACATCCAAAAAATCATTCGAAGTGTTTTGCAATGTTATATTTAAAAAGTAGAAGTCTGCACCGATGCTGTAGTTAAGGCTTGCACCGGTTTCTGCAAACAGGAATTTTGTTTTGTCATACATCCACCGATGCTGATACTGCACCGGAAACCGGAAAACAGCAACCAACATTAACGATCTCCATTTAGTAAGATTAAAATCCTCCGTTAAAGGTGGAGAAAACTCATTTTTGTTGATCGATGTAACAAAATTTCTGCCTGCAATAGTTGCCTCTGGTCCAAAAATCAAACTTTGCCGCTGATTAAAATTAATAGTATAACTAATCCCTGCCAACACCCCGGGTGCATTTGCTGAACGAACAGGATGTGTACCGGTTGCATTTACCATACGTGCCTTCGGATACGAAAGCGCTGCAAAATTGAGATTGATATGATTGCCCTTAAACACATAATCTGAAAGAACAGTACTACGATCTATTTTTTTCTCCTGCGCATTTACACAGTTACTTAAACCTGTAATGAATAAGAAGCAGCTATAACCCAATACTATTTTCATACAAAATTTCTTTACAGGTTAAGTTCTTATTTTACATATTTGCGGACCAATCGTTTATTTGCTCCTGTAAATGTATATGCCACTGAAATGCCAATAGAAGAACCGTTGATGCTGTAAGTACCAGAAGTAACCGGTTGCCCTGGTATGGTAATTTGATAGTTTCCTATTAAAAAATTCGTACCGCTTATATCTGCCTGTAAGCCTAAGGACAATTTGTTATAATTTTTCAGGTGAACCAACTTACTGATACCGATTAAAAAAGTAACCCATAGTTTATTTTTATTGTTCATTGAAAAATCAGAATCAAATATATAAATCGTTTGAAAGTTTGAATCCAATACAGCTCCCCCTATTCCCAAATCGGAGTTGAAGCCACTATATCTTAAACTTAATCCTGCATTCACCGCCATTGATCCCAACCTGTTTGTTTTGAATTTCTGTTCAAAAATCAGAGGTAGCTTCACAGCACCCCACAAATCTTTTGACCAGATTAGCGATGCACCCGTAGCGCTTGAATACCCCGGCAAATCATTATCTGGAATTTTTGAATAAAAATTCCATCGTCCCAAAACTGCTGTAACACCTGTTTTAAATGAAAGGGTTTTGTTTGCATTGAAAATGTAGTTAAATCCCAACTCGTATGCAGATTGTAACTTGGATTGTAACCTGTAATTTCCCTGATCACGGGTTATTCTTGCCGGGGGCAAAACTGAAAGAGATAAATGAATATTGAAATCGCTACGATCCAGCTTTTCTTTAATCGTATCTCTTTCATGAAAATAAGGGATTGATTCTTTCCTGTAAGAATTGAGTTGTGCCGTACTACAGTTTGTTATTGCAACAATCAAAAGTGTAGAGATGCCTTTATGATAAACCTCTTTCATTATCTGGATAAATCTTTTACATGATCTACAAAATGTGTTCTTTTACTTAGTTTAACTCATTTTGCTATTAGCCTTCTTACATACCTTTTGTTATAACCAGTAAACACATATTCAACTGATAAACCTATAGATGAGCCACTGATGGAATAGGTACCAGTAGTTACCGGCTTATTTGGCACAGTAATTTGGTAATTGCCTTTTAGAAATTTAGTAGTACTTATATCTGCCTGCAGACCCAAAGCCAGTGTGTTATAATTTTTCAAATTGACCCATTTATGAATACCCAATAAAAAAGCAACCCATGGTTTGTTCTGATTATTGAGGGAGAAATCGGAATTAAAAATTTCAATTACCTGATTGTTGGAAGTAATTATTCCGCCTCCCCCAACAACCAAATCTGAATTAAAACCACTGTATCTTAAATTGATACCAGCTTGGGCAGACATTAAACCTAATTTTCGGCTGTATATTTTCTTTTCAATGAGCAGAGGTATTTTTAACTGACCCCAAACATTTTTATGCCAGACAATAAGCTTCCCGCTTACATTATAAGCACTGACATCTTCATCCGGGATATTCAAATAAAAACCCCATGTGCCAACTGCTGCACGAATACCTGTTGACAGTGAAAGATTTCTATTTACATTATAAATATAATTGAACCCCAAATCATAACCGGTTTGCAGCCTGGATTGTAACCTGTAATTTCCCTGATCACGGGTTATTTTTGCAGGAAGCAAAACCAAAACAGATAAGTCAATACTAAAATCGCTGCGGTCCAACTTTCCTTTAAGCGTATCTCTTTTATAAAAGTCAGGAACAGATTCTTTTCTGTAAGAATTGAGTTGTGCTACACTACTGTTTGTGATTGCAACTATCAAAAGAGTTAGTACGCTCTTTTGATAGTTTAAGGAAAGGTTTATCATTCACTTTCTGTTTGAGAGTATTACCAGGTTAAAGGGAATGATCCAGAATACCCATCACTGGTAGCAAAACTACCAATCAGTTCACCTGTTTTTGTTCTCCAAATCGTTCCGCCTACTTCATCTTCTACTACTGGCAATTGTTTTTTTCTTAAAAATCCTCCGTTATTTGGTTTTGTCTTTGAAATTTGATCCCTTACTGCACAATTTGAATAATAAGTAGTACCTGAAACTCCGACGGCTAAATTTGCTCTTGCACGTTTTGGTTTTCCATTACTGCCTATTTATAATGAACCACTTTTGCTTTAACAGCATTTCTTACTACGATAGAGTTTATCGCAACTTTAAGAATAAAACGGCTATTTGAACCAGAAGGTATAAAAGGCGGTGATACTTTCTTTTTATTCGTTTTACAAGGATTAGGCGCCATTTGTTTGTCTACATAATAGTTTGCATTCCAAAACAATCCTTCAATATTTATATTCATCAACTCCTTCATATGCTTTGCATGGCTGGGGTTTAACATTGCAACAGAGTTTTCACCAACACTTTTATAATCAAGTGTAGCTAAACCATTGGTATCGTCAATTAAAATTCCACCAACATACATTCCATCACTTGTTAACTCATGCACAACCTGGCCAACCAGAAACGAACCGCCATTGTTAAAAATTGTATTTTCTCCATCATCAAAAGTAAAATCATAGTCATCAGGGTCAGTTCCTGAGAAATTATTATTTAACCAGTTCATTTCTAACGCTTCCAGCTCAGCCCGTTTTGAATAAAATCCTGTAAATAGCTTTTCAAAATCCTTATAAGGTTTAAACTCATCAAACCCGTTTTGGTCGTCCATATCATCTAATTGTTCGGCTGTAAGATTAGGATACTGGGCTTCATAATTATCATTATGCGTTTCATAATCGGCATTTAACTGGTTAATAACTGTAAACACATCTGTTGTGCTATTAAACTTTAAACGGTTATTTGCTGCATCAAAGGTTATTGCCACCCCTGCATAATAAGCAGTAATTGATCCAAGAACTACCGCTGCATTAGCGGTTGGATCGGTCTGATAAAAGGTTGCAACCGTCTCTGCTGTAAGATCTCCGGCAGTAATTGTGAGGGTGAAAGGGTGATTTGTATTTGGAGCTCCCCCTTCATCATAAATATATCCTGTAACAATTACATCATTATTTTGCAATTCAGGAACAGACGCCCGTACACCGAAATAATTATACTGGCCGGTTTGAGGGTCCATTGGAAAGGCTTCAATTGTTACCTGAGCAAATAAGTTTTGGCTCATTATCCCAAAAAATAAAAGCAAGAAAAATGAAATTTGTTTCATAAAAATAATGTTACGCCTACTCTTCAAATCCGGTTTTCGGCTTACCCGGTTTATTGCGTTGCTGCCGGCAGGCTGCAATAACAAACCGAATGTACCATACAGGGATAGCCAAAAACAAGTGTGTTTCTTACTTACTTGCTGCGATTATTCACAACTACTTTGTAGCAAATTCACAAATCTTTTTACACAGTTATGTTCGTTTATATCTCGTCTATAGTTCAAAGAGCTTACTGTACATAAATATGATAAAGTGGGCGGAAAAAACCTTGTGATTTTTCACAAAGCCATGACAATTTTAACTACAATTTTACTTGTGTATTTCCCCGCTTTCTTCTAATTTGGAGTTTGAAATTTACATTACCGCTTATGAGATTACAACCTCCCCCCCGCAAGCATTTTTGTTCCCAACCTTTTTTATAAACTGCATTAGCCTTAACCATGCAAAAACACAACAGCATTTTAAAAATTGCCATAGCTGATGATCATTCTATGGTGCGGGAAGCCATCAGCAGTTTTATTAATACCTGGGACGATTGCAAAGTCATTTTACAGGCATCCAACGGAGAGGAGTTTTTAGAAAACCTTACCGCTTCTTATTTGCCAGATATTGCTATAATAGACATCAATATGCCAATCATGAACGGATACAACACCATCAAGGCGCTTACAGAAAAATATCCTTCGATAAAAGCCATTGCTTATTCCATGTTCAGAAGTGAAGAATCGTTGCTGCGGTTGATGCTGGCCGGAGCCAGATCGTTTCTGCACAAAGGCGATGATTTGTACAGCATAAAAAAAGCAGTGCAGGAAGTAAGTACAAAAGGCTATTTTTTCACTGATGGTTCTGCCACAAAAATGATGAGACAGATTGCTGAAAAAGGCTATTACTACCCAGAACATCATTTATGTGAAAAAGAAATCCTGTTCCTGCAACTCATTTGCTCTGAAAAAACCTATAAAGAAATTGCAGCCTGTATGAAAATATCTGTGCGCCAGGTTGAATACCTGCGTAATAGTTTGTTTGAACGTTTTACAGTACAAAGCCGCACAGGGCTTGCATTATGTTCTATTGAAAAAGGGCTTTCGTTTGTGAATTAAACAGAAAGCCCGTTGTATGATTATTTTCGACTTCACTCCGCCCAACTCATTATATAATTTCCATTTTCAATTTCCAATGCCTGCTTGGTTAACATCAACGGACGGAATGTATCTACCATCACCGCCAACTCCTTCGTCTCTTTTGCACCAATACTTTTTTCAACTGCACCCGGGTGTGGACCATGTGGAATACCGGCAGGATGCAGGGTAATCATTCCTCTTGTTACATTTTTGCGGCTCATAAAATCGCCATCTACATAATAGATCACTTCATCGCTATCAATATTACTGTGATTGTAAGGCGCAGGAATAGCATTGGGATGATAATCGTACAACCTCGGCACAAACGAACAAACCACAAATGCATTGGTTTCAAATGTTTGGTGCACGGGTGGCGGCTGATGTACACGTCCGGTGATGGGTTCAAAATCATGAATGGAAAAAATGTAGGGATAGCAGCAACCATCCCAGCCAACTACATCAAACGGATGTGTGCCGTAATGCAAACCATACAACATACCCTTCTTCTTTGCCCTGATGAGAAAGTCGCCTTTTTCATCATACGTTTTTAAATCCTGCGGTTTCCGGATATCCCGTTCGCAATACGGCGCATGTTCCATCAATTGTCCAAACCTGCTCATATAACGCTTGGGGTAACGGAGAGGTGTAAACGATTCAACAATAAACAAGCGGTTTTTATCATTATTAAATTCGATCTGGTAAATAGTACCCCTCGGTAAAATGATATAATCGCCATAACCAAACGGTAATTCACCGTATTGCGTTTTTACAGTGCCACTTCCTTCGTGTACAAAGATCATTTCGTCCGCATCGGTATTCTTGTAGAAATAATCCGTTGTTCCACTTGTTGGTGCAGCCAACACAATATGGCAATCGTTGTTGACCAACACCGGAATGCGGCTTTCCAAAAACTCACCTCCGGGTTTGATTTTGAAACCTTCAAAACAACGATGCTGCAGCATTTTTTCTTCTGCAATAACGGGACTCACATCGATCTGTGGTTCTGTTTTAATGATCTGTGTTGGCGGATGACAATGGTAGAGCAACGAATAATCATCACTGAAACCTTCGGTTGAAAATAACTGTTCGCTGTACAAACCACCATCGGGCTTGCGGAACTGTGTATGTCGTTTGTGGGGAATTTTTCCCAAGGTATAATAGTGTGCCATAAAATAATTTCTGATGTAGGATGTATGATTTGTAAAAAAGACGGAAAGCAATTTAGTCAGTAAGTCCGGAAGAATTACTTCCATCTAACTAATAGATAAACATTTCTGTTATTTGTCTTTCGGACGTTCGGTCTGTTTACTTTCCGACTGAAAGCTCAAGAGTGGCGAGCAGAAAAATATATTTCCACTTCCGTTTATCGATCCAATATGTGAAATTGCGGTTGAATGGCATAGCGCTGTTTCAGAAAATCAAATCTACTAAACTTTACTTACAACATTGACACGCATTGGTCTTATATCCGATACACATGGCTTCCTCGATGAAACTGTCTTCGATCATTTTAAAAACTGCGATGAAATATGGCATGCCGGTGATTTCGGGACGATTGAATTGGCAAATCACCTGGTTGATTTGAGCGGCAAAACAGTACGGGGTGTTTATGGGAATATTGACGGGCAGGATGTTCGTTCAGTGTACCCGGAACAATTGGTTTTTTATTGTGAAGAGGTAAAGGTAATGATGCGGCACATTGGTGGTGCTCCACCCAAATACAACCCTGACACAAGAAAAGAATTGCAACTGCATCAACCACAATTATTCATTGCCGGCCATTCGCATATTTTGAAAGTGATATATGATGAGAAGATCGGTTGCCTGCACATGAACCCCGGTGCCGCAGGTAAACAGGGCTGGCACAAAGTGCGTACGCTCATCCGTTTTGTAATTGACGGATCGGATATGAAAAACTGTGAAGTAATTGAACTGGGCAAACGATAATTCCAGTAGGCAGAACCTGTTTTTTGAATTAACTTTCGGGAACTAAACCAAACAGCTATGCAACGTCGTGATCTATTGAAGCAAACTGCATTAACACTTGCTACCTTTTCGTTCAGTCGTGATCTTTTTGCAGCCGAAGCAGAAAAATTTGTTCAGTTTCCCGATGTTGAGAAGATCATCAAACTAAGCTCCAACGAAAATCCGCATGGACCTTCCCCTGCTTCACGCAAAGCCATGATGGATGCCGTGAATGGCAGCAACCGCTATCCATGGGATGTTACAACCAAACTGAGAGAAGAGATTGCTGCACTAACCGGCCATACCAAAGAACATATTGTGATTGGTGCCGGTTCATCGGAGCTACTTGGCTTAACGGCGGTGTGGGCCGCTCTGCAAAAAGGAAATGCTGTTGCGCCCGATCCTACGTTTCGTTTATGGATGCCGGCAGCACGTAAAACAGGACTTGACATTAAACTCGTTCCGCTAACAGATAAAAAAGAAACCGATCTGCAACGCATGAAAGAAGCGATGAATGCAGAAACAAGAATGGTTTATCTCTGCAATCCGGGAAACCCAACAGGCACTATTATTCCTGCGAATGAACTGGAAGCATTTATCAAAGAAATAGCACCCAAAGCAATTGTGTTACTCGATGAAGCCTATACGGAATTTTGTGATGAACCAAGCATGGCACATCTGGTGAATGATTATCCCAACCTCGTAATCGCAAAAACATTTTCGAAAGTATACGGCATGGCTGGTGCAAGGGTTGGTTATGTATTGGCACATCCATCAACCGTAAAAAAATTAAACGAGCTGCAACCCTGGGCCAATGCTGGCGCAAGTGCCGTTTCATTAGCTGGCGCATTGGCTGCCATTAAAGACAAAGCCTTTATTGATTACTGTAAAAAAGAAAATGCAAAGGCCCGTTCTATTTTCTACAAAGCCTTGGAACAGGCAGGTATTCCATACATTCCTTCGCACACAAGTTTTGTGTATTTCAACACTACCAATTTTGGAAAAGATGTAAAAGCGATGCTGGAAGCAAAAGGTATTGTTGGTGCACGTACGTTTGAAGAAGGAACAAAATGGTTGCGATTAAGTGTGGGTACGCAGGATGAAATGAAAAAAGTAGCGGCAGCGTTGCTGAGTTAGAGAATTCAGGTATTTGGTTTTGAGTTACGGTTACACTTGTAGTTTTTGTATCAGCAATATAAAAAACGCCCCGATCAGATCGGGGCGTTTTCATTTTTTACATACCGGGAAACCACGGCCTTGCAATTCCTTCACGGAACGGCCATGGCACGGCAGCAATAATTAAGATGAGTGCCACCACATACATCCACGATGCAGCACTGTAGTTTTGTTTCTTTGCTCTTCCTCTTGCCATGGTGATCATTACGATGGCAAGGATCATTGCAGAAATATGTTCAACCACCCAGAAACGGGCAAAACTGTCTTTCATTACATTTCCAAAACCACCGAGTCGCTCAATCATATGAAAACCGACTGCCTCGTTGTTGAAATATTGAAACAATCCCAGCAACAAGGTAATGTGTGCAGCAATCAACAGAAACAAACTTGTTTTCTGTAAGCCGCCTTTTTTAGTAAAGGCCTGAAACAAAGCAATGAGTAATAAGATCAAAATTACCCAGCGAAGCACATTGTGCAAATGAAGCAATCCGGTATACATGATAATTTGAAAATTTGAAGATGAAATAATTAGAACGATTCCTTTACAAAGTAAGGCGCAGAAAAGGACTTTGCAAAACTGTTTTTCCGAAAAAACAAGTATCTTAGAAATTCTTAAACAGCAGCTATGAAGAAACTTTTGATGACATTTATCATCTTCTGTACAACGCAGGCATTATTTGCACAGGAAGAGAAACTTTTTGTGAGCGATTCCAGCAAGTCAATTCTTCAACAGCAATTACTCTTTCCCAACAGAATTATTGGTAAAACCAACAATGGAACTGTATATGCATTGCCGCAGGATAATATGCCGGTGTTTGTGCCTGATAGTTCGTTTACATCGAACATGCCCGTTACTAACAAAACCTTACCCTATCAGCCAACCATGCCCAATCATTACTCTCCAAGGAATACTTACCCCAACAACTCAACGCAAAAAGTTGATTCGTTTTTAAAAACAACTCCGTTTAAGTTGTATGAATACAAGCAGCGGCCAGCACCAAAAGAAAAGATTGAACGCTGAGTGAACCGTTTACAAGCAGCTATGAATCGAAAGTTTTAGTCAGATCTATTTTTCAACAACGACTTCAGCTTTCTACAGTGTTATATTGAAATAACAAACAACGGAACCAACTTTGTCTTGGTCTACTTTTATCAGTAATGACTGATGCCAAACAAATCCGGTTCCATTTCTAATACATCTTGTGCAATAAAAAAACAAGTAAAGATCCCGCCCCATCAACTACAAATGGAAGAGGAAAAACGATGCACTGCGAAACAACCAATATCAACTAAATGCAATTCTGTATTAAACAAAAAAAATAGCTGCATACTGAAGATAATCATAGATTACTGAATGGCCATAAAGTAAGTTTATGCATCCAATCAATGGCTGATTAGATGACTTAAAATCCAAATCCAAAAAATCAATAGTATGAAAACCAAATTATTGTTACAGGAACTCGCTGGTTGGCAATGGGAAATTTGCGGCTTTCAGAAAGCAGCACTAATTATTGAGCAGCGCCTCGATACCATGTATAAAAATATTAAACCAGACACTCCAAAACATCTACTCGTTGGCCGTTTACTCGAACGTTTTATCACAGAAGAAAAGGAATTGAATGAGTTAGAGAAAGTGATCCTTCAGGAAAAGGAGGCAATTCATCATTTAAAACTCAATCGAGCATCTTTATCGCAAGTAGAAAACGAACATGAACAAATTGGTAAGCGAGTGATCAAAGAAGAGCATGTGTTCCCTGCACTTAAAAGAAATTATTACGAACTCCTGGAAGATTTATTGGTATAGTTTTCATTCTTCCCAATCAGCAATAAAAATATTGGTATCTCTCGTGCCACCGTTGTTGCGGTTGCTGCAGAAAACAATCTTCTTTCCATCAGGGCTAAACATGGGGAATGCATCAAAACCTTTGTCCCGGCTGATCTTTGTGAGATTGGTTCCATCTTCATTCATCGTATATAAATTGAAGGGAAAACCTCTCTTGTATTCATGATTGCTGGCAAAGATGATGCGTTTGCTGTCTGGCATGTATGCCGGTGCCCAGTTGGCCTGTCCGAATGTAGAAACCTGCTTTGCGTTCGACCCATCCGCATTCGAAACCCATACTTCCATGTTGGTAGGCGCCACCAGACCTTGTGCTAATAACTCTTTGTATTCTTTGATCTCAGCTTCTGTTTTTGGACGACTTGCACGCCAGATAAGTTTTTTTCCATCGGGACTAAACCAACCACCACCATCATATCCTAACTCATCGGTTACTTTTATTTCTTTCCCTGTTTTCAGATCCATCACATACATATCAATATCACCATCTTTGGTACTGGTGTACAGCATTTTTGTTCCATCGGGTGAAAGCGTTGCTTCCGCATCATAACCTTTGCTGTTGGTCAACTGTTTTACAATTTTTCCATTGAGATCGGCCATGAAAATATCATAGCTTTCGTATAACGGCCAGATGTATTTGTTACCATATTTACTGCGATCAGGAACAGGCGGACAATCGGCACTGCCTAAATGCGTAGACGCATAGATCACATGCTTCCCGTCTTTTGTAAACGCACCACAGGTAGTTCTTCCTTTGCCGGTGCTAACCAATTTGGGGACAAACTTCTCCCCTGCTTTGGTTGGAATTTTACCAATATACATCTGGTCGCAAGGGATGCCTTCTTTTGCGTAAGTTTTTTGGAAGATTAGCCACTTGCCATCATAACTGAAATAGGCTTCAGCATTATCACCACCAAACGTGAGCTGCTGAATATTCTTAAAGTGCTTTTCGTCGGGATACAGAACCGTATCGCTGGTTGCAGTTGCAGCAATAGATACTTCTTTTTTACTTGATGTAAACGAAACGATCAATACCACAGCAACGGGCAACGCAAGCAAGGCGGCGATTTTCTTCATGAATCTGTTTTTTACAAATGTAGTTTTTGAAATGCCCGCAAATGTCAGGAAAATGTAAGAACCAGCAGTATAAAATAATTTAGCTTTGCGCCATGCAGTTGAAAGCCGTTTTGCTCACCGGATTTATGACCCTCAGTTTTGTTGCCTGTACCAATGATTCCCCCAAGCCCAAGGGTCAGGAATCAGCTGCTGCAACCGCCGGCGATACCAAACTGCAGGAATTGGAAAACAAACTGCAGCAGGCACCACAGGTCGACAGCATACGTGAGCAGTTCGTAGAGCAGCTTGTACAAAACGACCAATACGATAAAGCCTTACTACAAATTGAACAGCTGCTGCAAAAACAGCCATCTAACCCGGCATACTTATTTATGAAAGCAGATGCTTTGGAGCGGAAAGGCGATACAACAAATGCGATTACAGCTTATGAGCAATCGATTACTGTTGCCGGTTTGTTTGTGGAAGCCGAAATGCGGCTTGCATCGCTGTATGCGGAAACCGGTAATAAAAAAACAGTGGAGCTTTGTGATGCATTGTTGCAGGAAGAAACGGCTGTGCAGTTCCGAAGCGATGTTCTTTTTATTAAAGCGGCTTACTTCACAAAAGTGAAAGAGCCTGCTAAAGCACTGGCGGTTTACAACCAGCTGATCAGGGAAGATTATACATACCTGGATGCGTACATTGAAAAAGGATTGATCTATTACGATCAGAAAAAATTTGAAGAAGCTCACAAAGTGTTTATACAAAGCACCAATGTGAGCAACAAATTTGCCGATGGCTATTTCTGGATGGCGAAGACAGAAGAAAAACTCAACCGCACAACAGAAGCCATTGATAATTATAAACGTTCCCTTGCACTCGACCAAAGTATTACCGAAGCAAAAGATGCGTTGCAACGATTGGGAGCTGTTAAATAAGAAATTAAAAAATCGAAAATAAAAAGTAACATGCCGATTGTAGCCCCTTCTTTATTAAGTGCCAATTACATTAACCTCCAGGCCGATTGTGATATGCTCAACGCAAGTGAAGCCGATTGGTATCACCTCGATGTAATGGATGGCCGCTTTGTACCCAATATCAGCTTTGGCCCAATGATCATTGATTTCTTTCGCAAAGCCACTACCAAAGTGTGTGATGTGCATTTGATGATCGAAGAACCGGAGAAATATGCAGAAGCCTTTCAAAAAGCAGGTGCCGATATTCTTACTGTGCATTACGAAGCCTGCACGCATTTGCACCGCAATATTCAACAGATCAAAGGACTGGGTATGAAAGCCGGTATTGCGTTGAACCCGCATACACCTGTTTCGCTGTTGAAAGATGTACTGGCCGATATTGACATGGTTTGTTTGATGAGTGTAAACCCGGGATTTGGGGGACAGGCATTTATTCCGCAAACACTCAACAAGATTAAAGAGCTCCGTAATATGATCGATGAAAAAGGATTGAAGGTGGATATTGAAATTGATGGTGGCGTTACATTGGCCAATGCAAAAAGTATTGTGGATGCTGGCGCAACGGTGCTGGTGGCGGGTAATACAGTGTTTAAAGCACCCAACCCAACGGAAATGATTTCGCTGTTGAAGAAGATATAAAGATGACCGGAAGACGGGAAGTGAATAGTCGGAAAGAAAAACCTTTCCAGGTTCGTTCGCTCTATTTTATGCAGCGTTTTTTGGTTTAGATTAGTCAGTCAGATATGAAACTATTTAGTCATGGCTTCTTTTACATTTTACTGTTGGGGAGCTGCACTTATCCTTGCGGAAAATCGGACGGGTTCAATATTAATTTCATCTCTTATACTGAGCAGGAAGTAAGTACCTATACTTTGAAGAAATATTCCAAAGGAAGCAGTTTCAGTAATTTCATTGATTCCATGATTGTTGACGCTTCTGTAATAAGCTATAGGCAAAACAACGATACATTGGAATGGACATCTTCATCAAGTATTACAAATCTCACATCTGATTTTGACTACCTCGTTTTGATTCCTGCTACCGGTAACCAGTACCAAATAACGGAAGTTTATGAACCCCAACAGGAAGGCCGAAAATCGTCGAACAAAATATATTGTGTAAACGGCATCGAATCCTGTTTAGTGAATGGTTCAAAAACCACTCTTGATTTTAATAATCTTTACCTGAAAAAATAAGTTCATCCGCTTTACGTTTTAACAGAAAGGCTTAGTTTTATCTACCATGAAGGCAACCAAAACCTGCTTCCTCCTTGTAATGCTGCTGGCATCTGTTGTTTCTTTTGCGCAAAAGAACACAGCTACCGTAACCGGTAAGGTGCTCGATGAAAATGAAAATCCGCTTAGCAATGTATCGGTTGTAATTCTTGGCCGCAGTGCCGGTGTAACCAGCAACGATTCCGGCTTTTTCAGCATCAAAGTACCTTCGGGCAAAGCCTTTGCCTTAATTTTTTCATACACCTCCTATCGTTCCGAGCAACGGAATTTCTTTTTAAATGATAATGAAGAGGAACGCATTGTGATGCGACTGGAACGTGGCAGTAAAGAATTACAGGAAGTAACGGTAACCGACAACCGCATACGCACCGAAGCTTCGGCCATCCGCATCAATCCCAAAAATGCATTGCTACTTCCATCGGCAACAGGTGGCGTGGAAGGGTTATTAAAAATATTTGTGGGCAGTAACAACGAACTTACTTCGCAATACTCGGTACGTGGTGGCAACTACGATGAGAACCTGATCTATGTAAACGATTTTGAAGTGTTTCGCCCCTATCTCGTTCGGCAGGGACAGCAGGAAGGGTTAAGTTTTATTAATCCGGAGATGGTTCGCAGTCTTACATTTTACAATGGGGGTTTTCAAAGTCGCTATGGTGATAAGATGAGTAGCGTGTTGGATATTCAATACAAGCGTGCAAAAAAATTCGGCGGCTCTGCTTATGTTTCGTTACTGGAACAGGGTTTGCATTTTGAAGGCGGCAGTAAAGATGAAAAAGTAAGTTTCACTGTGGGGGCACGTAACAGAAGCAATCAGAATTTATTGAGCAGTCAGCAAACAAAAGGCAACTATGTTCCATCAAGTAATGATGTGCAGGGTTATGTTACCTGGCAACCAACTACAAAATGGATGTTTGAAGCAATGGGTAATTATTCCCGTACACAATTCAAATTAAATCCGGAATTCAGCAGCCAGACAGCTTCTGTGTTCTCCCCATTCTTCACTGCGAATCTTGGTTTGGATATTTATTTCGCCGGTGGTGAACGTGACCGTTACAGCACAGCCATGGCCGGTATTGCAACTACCTTTCAACCACATAAAAATTTAAAGTTGAAATGGATGCTCAGTCATTTCAGCAATACAGAAGAAGAGTCGTTTGATATACAAGGTGCTTATTTATTTGGCGAACGTGATTTCGATCGCAGCCGTTCTACGTTTGGTTTAATTGTAAGTCCGTTGGGTGCAGGCGTGTTTCAGAATTTTGCACGCAACCAATTGAATATTCAAATTCAAAATGCTACGCACAAAGGCAGTCTGGAAAAAGGAAAACATTTTATTCAGTGGGGCCACAGTTTCGAACGTCAAAGCATCAACGACAAACTGAATGAATGGGAACTCACCGACAGTGCCGGTTATACGTTACCGTTCGATCCCAATCAACTGCAGTTAACAAAAGTGATCAAATCAAAATCAGACCTGGTCTTCTTCCGCACCACCGGTTATGTACAGGATAATATTATCCTCAACGATTCCCTGAACATGACACTGCAAATCGGTGTGCGTTACAATTACAATACGCTCAACAATGAAGTGTTGGTTCAACCACGTGTACAGTTTGCCATGCAACCAATGGGCAAAAAAGATATTGTGTTTCGTGCAGCAGCCGGTGCTTATCATCAGCCACCGTTTTATCGTGAATTACGTCGTTACGATGGTTCGGTAAACGAAGATGTGAAGGCACAAAAAAGCTGGCAGGTAGTTGCAGGCATCGATTATAATTTCAAAGGCTGGGGCAACCGTCCGTTTAAATTACAGGCCGAAGCATATTACAAACACATGTATGATATTGTGCCGTATGATGTAGACAATGTGCGTATCCGTTATTTCGGCAGCAACAGTGCCAAAGCTTATGCAACAGGTATTGAAGCACGGTTGTTTGGTGAGTTAGTAAAAGATGCTGAAAGCTGGGTGAGTATTGGTTTAATGCGCACACGTGAAAATTTAGACAATGATCAGTGGTACAATTATACATTGGATTCATTGAACCAACCGATCGACAGCACATTGGTGCAGGGCGGCTGGATCAGACGGCCCACCGATCGCTTTCTCACCTTCGGTATGTTTTACCAGGATTATCTTTCCACCAATAAGAACTTTAAATTTTCGATGAACTTTTTGTATGGCACCAACCTGCCTTACAATATTCCCAACAGCACCAAATACAGAAATGCATTAACGATCGATCCATACATCCGTGTTGATTTTGGTTTCAGTGCCTTATTGCTCGATGGTGAAAAAAGTAAACGCCGCAGTCGCAATCCATTCCGTGAGTTCAATAATATCTGGGCCAGCTTAGAAATTTTTAACGTGATCGACCGGCCGAATACCATTTCTTATCTGCTCATCAAAGATTTCAGCAACACCATCTTTTCCATTCCCAATCGTTTAACACCGAGGCTGATCAACTTTAAGATTGTGGCGAGGTGGTAGGTTGATGAGTTATGAATAATGAATGATGAGTAGCTTTTTGTGGATGGCGAATTGGTCTCTATAATCAATAACATAAAATTTTATTGTGAAGACAGAAGCAGAATTAAAATTTGACCGAATTATTAAGGAGGGCTTCCAAGAGGTTCTAAAGCCTTTAGGTTTCAAGAAAAAGGCAAATAACTTCTATTTACAATTACCCGAATTAGGTCAAATTATCAACATTCAGAAAAGCGCATATTATTCAAAACAGAAAATCCATTTTACAATTAATACAGGAATATTTATTCCTCAATATTGGTTGGCATTTTACAATTTTCACGACGGGACGTTACCTATTTTTCCAACTGAATCGGAATGCTTGATAAGAAAAAGAATTGGAGAACTAAAGAAGCAAAAAGATACTTGGTACGATATCACAGATGCGACAGATGAAAATGAAGTGATTCATGAAATGAAAGAAAATCTTGAACAATTTATATTGCCCCATTTTGAAAGATTAAAAACAATCTCCCAATTTCTGGAATTAATTGAAACCGAAAACTTACTAAGCGGAGCATTTGACAAACTAATCATTTACGGAGAATTCAAGCTACTTGATCATGGACAAAAGGAATTAGAAAAATTATTAAAAGAAACTCGAAATCCCCATACTGTAGCATCAATGAGAGAATATGGAAAGCAATACGGCTTAAATCTGTCGCCGCCCCGACTTTGATTCTATCCAATCCTTGCCTATCTTTATCTCGTAAATTCAGGAATATGAAAACATTCATCACCGCTGTTATATTCTTTTTTGCTGCTTCAACCGGTTTTACGCAGGCGAATGATCCGTATCTCGTGTTCCCTATTGAACTGAAATTTTTCCAGGCACAAAAAACAAGTCAGTACAATGTATTGCGGTGGCTGGCCCCCTGCACTTCTGATTTTGCAACATTTGAAGTACAACATTCCGGCGACAATCAAAACTTTACAGTGCTGCATCGTTTTACGGCCGATCAGATCCGTTGTGCCGAGCCTTTTGACTATACTGATCTCCAACGCCGTGAAGGAACCAATTACTATCGCATAAAACTTACCACACCTGCCAACACTTCTGTTAATTCATTTATTGTAGCTGTACTCAATGGCAGCAAAGGTTTTGCCTTGAATGCATTGCTGCCATCGCTTGTGCAGTCAACCGCCGTGCTCAGTATCTCTTCAGCAGAAACAGATAAGCTGCAACTTACTGTTACGGACATCAGCGGCAAGCGTTATACCGTACGGCAAGAACAATTGCAGGCAGGCAGTAACCAGGTGCAGTTGAACCTGCAGAGTTTACCGGCGGGTCAATATTTCTTACAGGCAAGCAACAGCAAAGGCGAACAACAACAGCTGCGTTTTCTAAAACAATAAAACAAGTATTCTGTAAGGTTTGCCAACCTTTCGAAGGTTGGCAAACCTGCATAACAACATCGTTCTTCAATGCTGAATTATTTTCAGTAGATTAGATTACTCAAAACGATTGTTATGCCGGCATCCACCCCTCTCCATCAATTCCTGCGAAACGAACAGGAATATCCAAACGAACTTTTCTTGCGTCAGCCCTTCCACGGCAAATGGACCACATGGACCTGGCAACAGGCAGCTGATGAAAGCAGACGTATTGCCACCGCACTTCATTCATTGCAATTACCAAAAGGTTCGCATGTAGCGATACTGTCGAAAAATTGTGCACACTGGATGATGGCTGATATTGCCATTATGATGGCGGGCTGTATTTCCATCCCCATCTACCCAACATTAACAGCTGCTGCTATCCAACCGATCCTTGAACACAGCGATGCAAAAGCGATTTTCATTGGTAAACTGGATGATTTCAAATCGCAGGAACATGGTATTCCGCCTGAACTGATCCGCATTGGTTTTGATGCGTACGAACGCAATGAACGTTACAACTGGAGTGAATTGATACAGGAACATCCACCCTTGCAGCATACACATCACTGGCAGGATGATGAATTGATGACCATCATTTATACCTCCGGTACTACAGGTAAACCAAAAGGTGTAATGCATACAGCCGGTAATTTTGATCGGGTGTTGGCTGCTGCAACAAAAGAGATCCATTTAAAAAAACATGCTGCTTTATTTTCTTACTTACCCCTCAGTCATATTGCTGAGCGGATGGGTGTTGAAATGAACAGTCTTTACAATGCTTGCGTCATTTCGTTTGCCGAATCGGTTGACAGTTTTGCCAGCAATGTACAGGAAATTCAACCTGATGTATTTTTTGCTGTGCCACGCCTCTGGAATAAATTCAGAGAAGGGATTCTGAAAAAAATTCCGCAGAAAAAATTAAACCTGCTGCTGTCGATTCCCATCATCAATTCAGTGATCCGCAAAAGCATTAAGAAAAAACTGGGCTTGTCAAGAGCAAGGCATATTTATAGTGCATCGGCTCCGATTTCAGTGGATGTATTAAAATGGTTTGCAAAGCTCGACATCACTATTACTCAGGCATTGGGCATGACGGAGGATTGTGTATATGCACACTTTGAACGTTACTACGAATACCGGCATGGTTCAGTTGGAAAACCGTTTGCAGGATTGCTGGTAAAAATTACAGAAGAAGGTGAGTTGCGTGTAAAAAGCCCTAGTAATACATTGGGCTATTACAAAGAACCGGAGATGACAGCCGAATTGTTTGATGAAGATGGTTATTTACGTACGGGTGATATCTGCGAATACGATCACGATGGTTTTTTATTTGTTACCGGTCGCTTGAAAGATCAATTTAAAACTGATAAAGGGAAATATATTTCTCCTGCACCCATTGAAATGAAACTGCTTGCGAATGCAGATATTGAACAAACCTGCGTAGTAGGAATGAGTATTCCGCAGCCCATTGCATTAATTACGTTGTCTGACATTGGAAAGCAAAAGACGAAAGAAGAGATCTATCAAAGTCTTGGAGAAACATTGGCCGCCATTAACCCGCATCTCGAAAAACATGAACGTTTGGAAAAAGCGGTAGTAATGAAAGAAAACTGGACGATTGAAAATGGGGTACTTACACCCACACTGAAAGTAAAACGAAACCAGGTAGAAAAAATTCATCAGCAGTTTTATCCAACTTGGTTTGCCATTGATGGAAAAGTGATTTGGGAATAATAATCATTTTGTTTGCCCTTACTTTGCAACAATGGAATTGCAAACAAAAGTTCAACCATTCCGATTCGGCGATTATAAAGTAGATGCAGTTGTTCCGGATGCGTTGGCTCTGCAACAGGCGTATGAAAAACAATTGCTAACAGATCCAACAACAGCCACTCCTTACTGGGCACAAGTGTGGCCCGCCGCTTATGCATTGTGCGAATTCATTGCAACAGAACCGCAGTTGCTCCAAAATAAAAAAGTACTGGAACTGGCGGCAGGCTTGGGATTGCCATCTCTTCTTGCGTCACAAATTGCAGAACAGGTGATCTGCAGTGATTATATTCCGGATGCAGTTGAATTAATACAACAATCGATCAGTCACAATCAACTGACGAATATCACTGCAACAACAATAGATTGGAACAATATACCGGATGATCTTTCTTGTGATGTGTTATTGCTGAGCGATATCAACTACGAACCACAGGTATTTGAAACGGTGTTTACTGTTATCCGTTCGTTCATGCAAAAAGGAACCACAGTTCTTCTTTCCACACCACAGCGTCTCATGGCCAAGCCTTTTATCGACCGTATACTACCCTACAGTATTTTTTGGGATGAAAAATTTATAAGCAACACAACTCCCATTGTAGCCTGCTCTATTTATGTATTACAAGAAGAATGATTCTATTTCTTCAACACTTTCTCCAGACGCTTGAGGTCGGTAATTTCTGCTGCCGATAAAACTTCGTTGTTGTCGTATTTGTTTTTCAAAAACAATACCTGTTTGTGCTGCGGATATTTTGCGAGTATTGCATCAAGAATGGCGCCGATCGTTTCGTCTTTTGTAAAGAAAGCGGTTGGTGCTGATGCAGCAGCACGTTCACGTGTTGGCTTTTTCAGAATGATGGCTTCCAACGTGGCAAGCTTATGATCCGGTACTTCCGGAACTTTTGCTGCTTTTTGCAGCAACCCTTCCAGTTGTTTTTTACTCAGGCTTCCCCGCTCTTCGTATTGAAAGGCAAGACTTTTAATAAATGTTGAGTCAGGTCTTGCGATCAACATTTGCTGTAACACATCCCGTACCACATCCACGTCTTGTTTTTTTCGTTGCATATTATACTTACGCTCCTTCCTTTATTTGCTTCATCAAATCACGTATCACTACAGAAGCTGTAGTGGCACCAAATACCGCAGGCAGATATGAGATAGTTCCATACGCCGACTTTTTATAATTTTTTCCATCCGTCAGCATCAAACTTTCTTTGATCGGTTCTTCAGGAGAGAATACCACTTTCACTCCTCGACGAATACCATGATTCTTTAAATTCTTGCGTATCTGCTGTGCAAACGGACAATTATAGGTTTTTGAAATATCCACCACCCGTAACTGTGTAGGATCAAGTTTTGCGCCGGCACCCATGCTGCTAACCAAGGGCAACTTGCTTTCATATGCCATGCGGATGAATGTGATTTTGGGTGTAATACTGTCAATAGCATCAATCACGTAATCGGGTTTGTAAGAAAGTTGTTGCAGCACCATTTCCGGGTTTACAAATTCTTTTACCACATTCAACTCCAGTTCCGGATTGATGGCCTGTAAACGTTCGGCCATGATCAATGCTTTTGATACACCATGATTGGTTGCCAATGCAGGCAATTGACGGTTGCGGTTTGTAGGGTCAACCACATCACCATCAATGATCGTCATTTTACCAATACCGCTGCGTGCAATAAACTCTGCCGCAAACGAACCCACGCCACCCATACCCACAATCATTACATGCTTTTTGGTAAGAGCTCGAACGGTTTCTTCGCCGATCAATAAACTGGTGCGTGAAAGCCAGGAAATATCATTCATCTTTTTGTATTATTACTGTGCCAAATACTTTGACCGCATTTTTCAAAAGCTGCAAACTAAGCGAATCTTCGTCAATTTGAAAAGCCGAAGCTGCAAGTGTATAAATTTCTTCGATCGATGCTGTGCTGTTATCCGTTTCCAGCAACACCTGTTCCAATGGCAATGCTGCTAAAACAGCACGCACATTTTCTTTTATCAACCCATGACCAAATGATACATAATACCCCTGCGCCAGTAATTGCAAGGCCAGTTCTTTACTTTTGGTAAATCCATGAAACAAAACGGGAACATTTACCTGTTGCTGTTTCAGCAACTGCATTGCCTCTGCATGTGCACGCACACAATGAACGATCAATGGTTTTTGCAATTCATTCGCCAGTTGTATATGTGCAGCAAAGACAGTTTGCTGAAATGAAAAATCAGTAGCACATACTTTATCCAATCCAGCTTCACCCACAGCTACAACATTTTGCAGGCGACATTTTTCTTTTACCATTTCAAACTCTTGCTCCCATGTTGCCGCAGCAATAAACCATGGATGCAACCCCACCGAATACAAACTATCGGCTTCAATGCTGTCAAAATTTTTGTACAGGTTGCCGATGCTGATAATTCCTTCAACCGGTTTTGTGTGATGTGTATGAACGTTGATGTACAATTGAACAAATTGAATCGTTAAAACAAACGCAGTTGATTTTGATCGGGCTGTGGCTTTTTCTTTTTGAGTAATGAACGTCGTGCAACAGCAGGTACTCCATCAATACAAAACAATTCCGACTCTTCGTAACGTGAAGCTACAATCACTTTTGTATCGCCTGCATGCGGTTGAAACAATGCATCCACCAACTCCGGGTTGTTATTATTTTTTGACAGATGCGATAAGATCAAATGACTGAGTTGCGGCGTCCGGTAATTCAAAAACACATCCAATGCCTGTTGATTTGACAGGTGACCTTCATCGCTGCTGATCCGTTTTTTGAGATGATACGGATAACTGCCGTTGGCCAGCATGTCTTCACAATAATTCGATTCAAGAAATGCAACATGGCTCTGCTTAAAATAATGCAGCACTTCTTTGCAGGCATACCCAATATCTGTGATCACAGAAATATTGACCGATCCATTACTGATCATAAAGCTGTGCGGATCGGCCGCATCATGCGATTTACTGAAACATTTTACCTGCAGATCGGCAACAGTAACCAGTTCGTTTTTTCTGAAATAACGAATAAGCTGTTCATCAATCACAAGATTGGAATTCGCCAATGTTTTCTGCGTAATGTAAACCGGCAGTTGGTATTTTTTACTCAGCGTTTGCAGTCCGGCAATATGATCGCTGTGTTCATGCGAAATAAATACCGCTTTCACCTGCTCCATCTTCAGTCCCAGGCGATGCATTCGTTTCTCTGTTTCTTTACAAGAGAGGCCTGCGTCAACAAGTATGGCTCCATTACCATTACCGATATAATAACAATTGGCATTACTGCCCGAGTTCAAAGAAGAAAAATACAGCGCCATGATGCTGTAAAAATAAGGGATCGAAAGGCAGGTTCAATTTTCATTTTAACTCTTTCTGTTCATTTTGTTTGCGTGTGCATTTTTTTGATCCGCAAACGTTTCCCCGGTTTTAATTTTTTGAGTACAATACCCGCCGTTGCTTCTGCATGAATCATAAAATGAATTCCACCCGCCCCCATCAAAATCTCACAATGATTAACTTCGAGGTGATCGAATTGCAGATCGATCTTATCACTCGATTTTCCTTTTGCGATCGCTGCTTCAACCAGTTGCGGCACAGTATCAATTAAATTGCCCATCCCAATTATCAGCCGTGAAGCAATGGTATCTTTCACCTGTTGGTGCAGCAACAGATCACCCGCATTTACTAATGCACTATTACTGCTTACAGCATAATCAAAATTGCGGATCATAAGTGTTTGTGTTTCCGCATCAAATTCAAGCCGGCCACTTGCAATCAGCTTGCCTTTGATGTCACGGCTTGTTACCACTTCAATGGAAATACCTTCTTCCGATGCATAGGCGTGCATCGATTTAATATTTAATGAATAACCTTCCGTCGTAAATGATTTTCCTGTTAACTGTTTATTCAATTCTTCATTGATCTCATCAAATGAGGAAAATGCATATAAGTGAATATCCGATGCGGTATTGGTTTCTTTCAGTAACCGGTATGCAGGAAATGGTTGTACAGCAGGCAGCAAGGAAGTATCGGTGAGCATATGTGTTTTTGCCAGCACTCTTGTTTGGCAGATAATGGCTGAATCATTCAATTCAATTCAATTCGTCCTTCTATCGAGGTGCAGTTAAAATTGATCCACACAATGGGCGCTCTTTTATGAATCATCATGGGCTTTTGCAGATCACGCCACACTTTTGCTAAGGCAGCACGCATCGTTACCGTTTTATTGATCTCCGAATCAATTGTAGCAGTAAGTGTTCGTTCATTTTCCTGCAACCATGCATTGATTTTCTTTTTGAGATTCTTTTTAAATGGCCCTACCCGGAAAACAGGTTCTTTGATCCATTTCAAATCATCAATTGTAAACGATGTAACCAGGTTCCACCGTTGATCTAACGACACAGGTGTTGACAACTGAATGTTCACAGTTGCAAACATCGTATCGGCCGAATTGGTAAGTCCTTTCCCCATTCTGCTTTTTAACAAAACAGCTTCCAGTTGCAAAGGAACAATGCACACAAGTTGTTCTCGTTTTGAACTGATTTGGATACGTCCTGTCTTTATTAAGTTCAGTTTGGCTTCATCCCGTTCATCGTTCAGTGGATTGATCACTGTTTCAAGAAATTTTCCTTTGATCACCTGGTTGATCCATGTTTCAAAATTCTGCAACTCATAACGCACAGGAAGATTAAATGTAGAAAGCGGAAGATCAATGTTGACACTGTCTGTTACCGGCTTTGGCTTCTGCACGATATTTTGTTGAAAGCAACCCCTGCATCCTGCTGATACAAGTGCGGTAACAATAACAAACGATATGGCAGGCGATAATTTCATGTAAGCGTATATGACCAGTTCAACAATTTACTGCTTTCTGTCTGCATCTGCTGCAAAACATCGAACTACAGTAATCCGTTGCGATTACTATGCCAACTGCATGATGCGTGCTCTCTCTGCAATCGATGCTTTGTTTTTCTGCCTCACAACTGCAAATGCATATACGCCGTTCACAACTGCAGGTATTTCAACTACCGAAAAAAAATCTTCACCCACCGTTAACGTTTCCACATGCTGTGAATAAGTACCTTTATGAAAATTGATTTCCAATAAGTAATATTGGATACAGATGGAAGGGTTAGAAGTATCATTGTACAAATGCTGCTTTATTGTGAACATGGTTTGGTTCTGAAATCGTACTGCTACGCCAAGGCCACACGTAGTAAACATTATTCCGGTACCGACCGCTAAACTGAAAAAACTTTGACTGAAACAATCATCAACCTCGAAACCGTTAACCCGATTGAATTTTTTGGTGTAAACAACGGCAAGCTCGATCTCCTCAAAAAGAAATTTCCGCTTTTAAAAATTTTATCACGTGGCACACAGATCAAACTCAGTGGCAGCCCCGAACAGGTTGACCAGGCCAAAGAAAAAATTGATCTGCTGATTGCATACTTAGAGCGGAACGGACAACTCAGCGAAAATTATTTTGAACAAATTCTTGGCGGCGACGACCAGGAAACGATTGATGCATTTGTAGAACGCAACCCCAGCGAAGTGCTGGTGTTTGGACCCAACGGCCGCACTGTTCGTGCACGCACGCAGAACCAGAAAAAGATGGTGGCGGCTGCAGACAAGAACGACATTGTATTTGCCATTGGCCCGGCCGGTACCGGTAAAACCTATACCGCTGTTGCATTGGCAGTTCGTGCATTAAAGAACAAACTGGTAAAGAAGATCATTCTTACACGTCCGGCGGTAGAAGCAGGTGAAAGTCTTGGTTTCTTACCCGGTGATCTCAAAGAAAAGATCGATCCGTATCTCCGTCCGTTATATGATGCGTTGGATGATATGATCCCTGCTGATAAACTTGGTTATTACATGAGCACACGTGTAATAGAAATTGCTCCGCTGGCTTATATGCGTGGACGTACGCTTGACAATGCATTCATTATATTGGATGAGGCGCAGAACACAACTGATCTGCAGTTAAAAATGTTCCTCACCCGTATTGGTGCCAATGCAAAAGCCATCATTACCGGTGACATGACGCAGGTGGATCTTCCAAAAAATCAACGCAGTGGTTTGGAAAAAGGTATCCGCATTTTAAAGAATATCGACGGCATCAGTCATATTGAACTGGATGAAGAAGATGTGGTTCGTCACCGTTTGGTGAAAGCCATTATCAGGGCGTATGATAAAGATCACAAGATCGACCAGGAACAGCCGAATGGAAACCGACGTTAATTGTTTGGTACTTACACCCCAGCATACCGAACTGTAAAATTCATTTGTTGGCTTCACCGCCGGCAACCCTGAATGAACGGAACAGTTCACCCTTTCCCGTTTCAGCAATGAGACGGGATTTTTTTTACCGCAGATGATGTTGATTAAGTTGATGCCATTGAACTTATTAATTACGCATCCGCATGCACCCGCACCAATCTGATCAGCAATCAATCATCCTGTTAAAACTATTTTATAAATCAATCCCTTTTGTACATTTGGACATCATGAAGAAACTTGTACTGATCCTGCTTGTTGCACTGAGCCTGTATGCCTGCCAGCAAAAAAGAGAACGTCCGGCCGAAGCCCTGGATACAGCCCGTGAATTTATCCGCAGTTCACTCGATGGCGATTACGACTGGGCACGTGAGTTAATGATCAAAGACAGTTTGAATTTGTATGAACTCGATGTGATCGAGAAAAAATACAATGATGAAATGAGCAAGAAAGATAAAGAGGGTTATAAAAATTCATCCATCATCATTCATTCAATCGATGCCGTTAGCGATACAGTAGTGATCGTGAATTATTCCAATTCGTACAAGAAAAAACAAATGCCGGTGAAAGTGATCAAGCGTGATGGTATTTGGCAGGTTGATTTCAATTATACATTTACGGGAAACCTGTAAGAAAGCCAATAGCCTTTAGTTATAAGTCATTCGTCTTTGAAGACTGCTGGCTAATGACTATCGGCTACCAACTAACGACTTTACCCATGCTTAGAAACCTTTTACTTGTTGGTCTTGGTGGTGCAGCAGGCAGCATGTTGCGGTTTGCATTTTCGGTTTGGTTCAAACACGCCAGCTTTCCGCTGGCAACCTTTCTGGTAAACATGATTGGCAGTTTTGTGATCGGGATCGTATTTGCGTATGCATTGCGCAGCGAAAGTTTTGCTACGAACTGGCGGCTGTTCCTCGCAGCGGGTGTATGTGGCGGCTTTACAACCTTCTCCGCTTTTTCACTGGAAAGTATGTCGCTTTTGCAACAGCAACGGATCGGGATGTTTTTTCTTTATGTGTTTGGAAGTGTAATGATGGGATTGGCTGCCACCTGGTTGGGATATAGCTTGATGAAATAACTTTCATTACGCATTGATAACATTTAACCCACCCCTTAATCCCCTCCCAAGAGGGGAGACCCAACTTTCAGTTTACTATTTTACTGCATTAGTTAAGCATTTCAACTTGTGAATAAATTTGAGCGCAGCAACCTCAAACTACCTACTATCAACTACAAACTGTTTTCAACCTTGTTTTTTGGTTTTTTTTCAGGTACTTCGCAGACTGTAACAACACGATATTATGTCTACACCCGGAAAAAAAGATGCGTTAGGAAAGGGAATCCGTTCCCTGCTGCAAAGTATTGATGAAGACCTGAAAACAACGGCCGGTCAGTTGAAACCTACTGTAACCGAAGCCGTTACAGGAATTATTCGCATTCCCATCAGCGATATTGACATCAACCCCAAACAGCCACGGCGGGATTTTGATGAGCAGGCCCTGAAAGAGCTGGCTGACAGCATTAAAATGCACGACATTATTCAGCCCGTAACGGTTTCAAAAGTGAGCAACGGCAAATACCGTTTGATCTCCGGTGAACGCAGATGGCGGGCTTCCAAAATGGCGGGGCTGGTAGATATTCCGGCTTACATACGCCAGGCCAACGATCAGGAACTGCTGGAACTGGCCTTACTTGAAAACCTGCAACGTGAAAACCTGAATGCAGTGGAAATTGCCCTCAGCTACAAACGATTGATGGAAGAACTGGATTACACACAGGAGCAGGTGGCAGAGCGCATGGGAAAAGACCGAACTACGGTTACCAACTATATCCGTTTACTGAAACTGCCACCCGATATTCAATTGGCTGTTCGTACCGGTGATCTCAGCATGGGGCATGCACGTGCACTCATAAATGTAGATACCGTTGACAAGCAACTGTATGTATTTCATCATATCAAAGAAAAGGGATTGTCGGTTCGCCAAACCGAAAGTCTGGTGCGCCAGTTGTACAAATCAGCACCTGTTAAAAATGCCGTAAAGGGCAGTTTGCCCGAGGCTTTTAAACGGATTGAAGATAACTTAGCATCGCAATTCGGCACCAAAGTAAAACTCAGCCACAGCAAAAAAGGGAACGGAAGTATTTTTATTGAGTATTACTCGCTTGAACAATTCAACCAGATCTTGAAACAACTGGGTACCGATGTTGAATGACACATGAGGCAATTTGTTTTTTTCATACTACTACAATGCAGTTTGTTTACGCAGTTGCAGGCGCAGGAAGAAGTTCTTACGCCTGATACTACCATCAAAGGCACGCAAACCGACACAACGCAGGCATCAACATCAAAGCTGTTGATAAAAGAACATTCGCCACGCAAAGCCACCATCCGTTCTGCCATCATACCCGGTTGGGGACAAGCCTACAATAAAAAGTATTGGAAAATTCCCATTGTGTATGGTGCTCTTGGAACGGCTGTCGGTTTTTTCATTTACAACAACCGGGAATATGTTGATGCAAGAGATGCCTACCGGAATATGCTCGATGGTGATCCTTCAAATGACAATCTCATTAAACCAAGATTCAGTCAACGGGATCCGGAAGCAGTACGGCAATACAGGATTGGTGTTCGGCAATATGTAGATTATTCGGTGCTTGCATTTCTGTTGTTATGGGGATTGAATGTGGTAGATGCAACAGTTGACGGACATTTGAAAGCGTTTGAAGTAAGTGATAATTTATCGATGCAGATCAACCCCACTTACATCCCGCAAACCAAACAGGCGGCAGTGGGTTTGGTATTCAGTTTCGGAAAAAAAAATACAGCAAGGTAATTTAACTTGCTGCCAGATACATAAACCAACAACTAAATCAACGGAATGAACATTGCATTGATCGGCTATGGAAAAATGGGAAAAGCCATTCATGAAATTGCAAAACAACGTGGACACGAAGCCGTGTTGATTATTGATGCAGACAACCTGCACGATCTTACTCCAGAAAATATCCGCAAGGCCGATGTGGCCATTGAATTTACAAGTCCACACACAGCATTTAAAAATTTAACGTTTTGTTTGCAGCAAAGTGTGCCCGTAGTATGTGGTTCAACCGGCTGGCTGGAGAAACTCGATGAAGCAAAAGCCATTGCCGAAGCTGCACGCACCGGATTGATCGTTGCCAGCAACTTCAGCGTTGGTGTAAATATTTTCTTTGAAGTAAACAAACGCCTGGCACAACTCATGGCCGGGCAGGACAGTTACGATATTTCACTAAAAGAAATTCATCATACCGCTAAAAAAGATGCGCCCAGCGGCACTGCCATTTCATTGGCCGAACAGGTGCTGGATGCTGTACCACGCAAAGAAAAATGGGTGAATGAAGAAAGCAGCAATGCAAGCGAACTTTCCATCATCAGCGAACGCATTGATCCGGCTCCGGGTACGCACTTTGTAAAATACAGTTCGGCGGTAGATGATATTGAAATTATTCACACCGCACATAACCGTACCGGCTTTGCATTAGGCGCTGTACTGGCTGCTGAATTTTTAAAAGACAAAACCGGTTTCTTCGGAATGAAAGAAGTGCTTAACTTGTAAGCACCATGTGGCTGAAACCAAGATCTGCATTTATTACCCTCCTGCTCTTCTGTAGTACCCTGTATGCAACGGCACAGGACACTACCATCGACAGCCTGCGTGCCACTGTGCAATCAGCAGTTAAAGACGAAACAAAACTGAAAGCGTTTGTGTTGCTCACCGGCAAACTAAGTCTTATCAGTTTTAATGAAACACTCCGCATTGGCGAAGAAGGATTGCAACTCGCTGCCAAACTAAACGATTCATTGGCCTTTGCCGAATTAAGCCGATACGTAGGTGTGTCGAATTATTTTAAAGGCGATTATGAAAAAGCGGCAGCCAACTATTACATCGCAGCAGGAATTTATGAACGCAATGGCGATCAAAAAGCATTGGCTTACGTGTACAACGACATTGCCAAACTCTACCGCAAAACAAGGGATCTGAAACGGGCCGCAGAAAATTATGAAAAAGCATTAGCCGCATTCAGAGCGTTGAACGATTCGAGCGGTGTACAAATGATCCTCAACGAAAGCGGTGTGGTGTACGAATACCAGGGCAACCACGAAGAAGCCATCCGGCGTTACAAAGCATCGTTACAAATTGCAGAGCAGTTAAAAGATGAAGCCGGCAAAGGATGGTGTTATAATTTTTTAGCAGGTGTATATGCATTGCAAAGCAAATTTGAACTGGCCGAAGATTATAACCTGCGTGCCCTGGCAATAAGGCAAAAATTGAAAGATACATTTGCCATCACACTCAGTTATGCCGACCTCGGTGTAATGTACAGTTCATGGAGTAAATATGAACGGGCGGTTTATTACCTGGAAGAAAGTAATAAAGTAGCAGAGCGGATGCAATACAAAGAACTCATCTCCAACAACTATGCGGAGCTAAGCCGTATTGCCAATGTTACCGGCGATTACAAACGGGCACTTGATTATTATACCTGGCATACACAGTTGAAAGATTCATTGTTCAATGCACAAAAAACCCGGCAGATCGAAGAATTAAGTACGCTCTACGAAACCAACAAGAAAGAACAGCAGATACAGTTACAGCAACTCACCATTAAAAAAAGAAACAACCTTATTTTTATTATCCTTGGATTTGTGGTATTGGCAGCAGTAATTGCTTATCTCTTTTACAACCGCTACCGCTGGAAACAACAACTAAAGCTGCAAAATGAAATTATGCTGCAACAGGAACTGGCTGCCAAATCTGTAATTGAGGCAGAAGAAAAAGAACGAACCCGTATTGCCAAAGATCTGCACGATAGTGTGGGACAAATGATGAGTGCAGCACGCATGAATCTTTCATCGTACTACAACACAGCAACCATTCCGGATGATGAGCAAAACAAATCGCTGCAGAATATTATTCAACTCGTAGATGAAAGCTGTAAAGAAGTAAGAGCCGTATCGCACAGCATGATGCCGGCTGCATTGGTAAGTAAGGGATTACCCGATGCAGTTGCTGAACTTTCATCCAAAGTAAGCAGCGATGCATTGAAGTTGAATTTTTACAGCGAAGGTTTTACCGATCGGTTTGATTCCAATACCGAAACCATTCTGTACCGCATTATCCAGGAATGCGTGAACAATACTATTAAACATGCAGATGCAAGTGAGTTGGATATTTCACTGATCAACGATGAAGAAGGGATCAGTGTTACCATTGAAGACAATGGAAAAGGATTTGCGTACGATCCGTTGCAACCAAACGAAGGAATTGGCTTGAGCAATATCCGCAGCCGTATCCAATTCTTAAAAGGAACTGTAGATTTTGATTCAGCACCCGGCAAAGGAACATTGGTAGCCATCCATGTACCACACCCGGTTGCGCTATAAACCGTCAACATGAATATGAACAGAAACCGTTTTGTGGGATTACTTCTTTTACTGCTCCCGTTCACACAATTACAGGCGCAGAAAAACAAATCAGTGATTGACAGTCTTGAAAAAATGACGACTGTTACAAAAGACAGTCAACTGGTAAAAATTTACAATGATCTTACCTGGGAATACCGGCTGGTAGATCGTGATAAAGCAATGGCATACGGTTACAAAGCCATTGCACAGGCAAAAAAATCAAACTACCCATCCGGTATTGCACAAGCGTATAATGATCTGGGTATTCTGTTATACGATCAGGAAAAGTACGACAGTGCTATTGCCTACTACCAGGAATCGAATAAAATCAGAAAACAGTTGAATGATGGATTGGGCATTGCAAAACTGTACAACAAGATCGGCATTGTGTATCAGAAAAAAGGAGCATTCGATAAAGCGTTGGAAAATCAACTCGAAGCACTTGCACTTTTTTCACAATACAAAAATGATGTGGGCATTTCGTATTCATTGAATAACATCGGCATCCTCAATCAAAACCTGGGCCGTTACGATGAAGCCATTAAATACCAGTTGCAATCCATCGAGATCAAAGAAAAATTAAAAGACAACTACGGTCTTGCCGGTTCGTTTGTAAACATTGCTAACATTTACAAGATCAAAGGCAACGATGCAAAAGCAATTGAATTTTATGAAAAAGCCATCAGCATCAGTCGTGAACTGGGCGATAAAGAATACCTCGCCAATGGCTTGAACAATATCGGTTCGCTTTACATCAACCGGAAACTTTACAAACAGGCGCTCAACGCCATCAATGAATCATTGCAACTCCGCAAAGATCTCAACGATACAAAAGGCCAGGTGAGTTGCATGAACAATCTGGGCTTGTTGTTACAGGAACAACAACTGTACGATTCGTCCATTGCAGTATTACAAACAGCACTCAGCATTGGCCGCCCGGCTGCTAACTGTTTACCGGAAATCAACCAAACTTATCTGACACTGTCAAGATCCTATGAAGCATTGAATAGAAATGAGGATGCATTGGAAATGTATAAATCCTACGCCAGCACAAAAGATTCACTGTTTACCGACAACCTCGGTAATAAGTTTGCCGAACTGGAAACAAAATACCAGACACTCGAAAAAGAAAAAGAAATTGAACGGCAACAACATGTGATTGCTGTAAAAAATTACTGGATCTCCGGCATTTTGATTGTGAGTGTATTACTCGGCTTATTGATCTTCTCGTATTACCGTCGTAAAAAACTCCAACAGCAGGCAGCCATGCAGAAAGCTGTATTTGAACAACAGCAACTCGCTGCTGCAGCCGTAATGGAAGCCGAAGAAAAAGAACGGCAACGCATTGCTAAAGACCTGCACGATGGTGTTGGGCAAATGATGAGTGCCGCCAAAATGAATTTATCGGCTTTTGAACAGGATATGCAGTTTCAAAACCCTGAACACAAACTGGCATTTGAGCGCATCATCAGCCTGGTTGATGAAAGTGTGAAAGAAGTTCGCACCGTATCGCACCAGATGATGCCTAACATGTTGCTCAAATCAGGATTGGCAAAAGCTGTGGCCGAATTCCTCGATAAGATCGATCAACGCATCATCAAAGTAAATCTGCATACCGAAGGATTGAAGGAACGCATTGAAGAGAACAGTGAAATTGTATTGTACCGTGTAATGCAGGAGTGTGTGAACAATGTGATCAAACATTCGGGTGCCACCCAACTCGATATTTCGCTCATAAAAGATACCGATGGTGTAAGTGTTACCATTGAAGACAATGGAAAAGGCTTTGATAAAAATCAATTGCCCGAAGATGCAGGTATGGGTTTGAAAAACATGAAAGCAAGAATTGAATATTTACATGGCAGTATTGATTTTGATACAGCACCGGGCAAAGGAACGTTAGTAGCGATTCATTTACCTGCGGGTAAGAACTAACGGGTTGAACTGTATTTTTTAATATCTTCGGTCAACCTCTGTTTATTATGTCTGCCACAAAATATAAATTAGCCATTGTTGATGACCATCAAATTGTAATTGATGGCCTGCGTTCGTTGCTAAAAGGGCATCATCAATACGAGATCGTGATTGAATCCAATCATCCCGAAGCGGTACCATCACTGTTGCAGCAACATCATATTGATATTATGCTCACCGACGTAATGATGCCGGTAATGACAGGGGTTGAACTGGCACGCATGGTGAAAAAAGATTTTCCTTCCATAAAGATCATTGCACTTTCCATGAATGGAGAAGGAAGTTTGGTGAATCAAATGATCGAAGAAAGTGATATCAGCGGATATCTGTTGAAAAACATTGGTCAAACAGAATTTATTTCAGCCCTCAATAAAATTGCAGCCGGTGGTATTTATTTCAGCGAAGAGGTGTTGCAGGAAATGCTCAAAGCCAGCGAACGCAAACAGGTAAACGACGACAGCAAACTCACCAACCGGGAAGTGGAAATTGTACGCCTCATTGAAAAAGAATACAGCAATAAAAAAATTGCGGAAGAATTATTCCTGAGCGAACGTACCGTTGAAACACACAGGAAAAACATCTTCCGCAAAACAAAGACCAACTCCGTGATCGGTCTTATAAAATATGCATACGAGCACAAGCTCATTTAACGGATCGCAATCCCCAGCTTCAGCAATACAGAGTTTGAACCACCATTGGTATTTTTCTTTTGCCATCCATCGTAATGCACACTGGCGTTAAAAATAGAAAAGCTTAGTCCTGCACCAATATCATACGCAAAGCGGCTTTCCCTTGCATCAATGGTTTCATCACGTATTAAACCCAACCCAGCATTTCCTGTAAGAAAGAAGTTGTTGATGGGATAAAAACGCACTCCTGCTTTTAACGGCACCAAAGTTATTTTTCCATACGGGTTAAACGATTCCGGTGCATACGATTGAAAACCGATGGTACCGGTGAGATATACATTTTGCCCGACACCGAAGCCGGCCAGTCCTTCAATACCCACTACACTGCGGTAATCATTTCGCAGATCGCCGAGTGGTGCACCAATGATCACATTGCCACCAAAAATCGTATTCGCTTTTTGTGCAAATGTTGCGGGTAGAAATCCAATACAGGTAACAAACAGTGATAATAATACTTTCTGTTTCATAACGTGATTTTACACTGCTGATTTGCCAATATTGTACCAAAACAAAAAAGCTGCAAGGCTTGTCAATTCTTTAACAAGCTCTTGCAGCTTTTACAACTGAAACGATTGGGTTATTTCAACGCCAATCCGAATTTGAGTAATACCGAACCGGTATAACCCGGTGTGTTTTGCCGCTTCCATGCATCGTAGTGTACACTTAGCTGTCCGATGATGAGGTGTAAACCAATACCGGCATCGTACACAAATCGTGTTTCCCGTGAGTTCATGGTTTCATCTTTCAAAAAACCAACACCGGCATTGCCTGTTAAAAACAAAATATTGGTGGGGTACACACGGATACCGCCTTTCAACGGGATCACTGTAATTTTTCCAAACTGGTTCCCTTCTTTTTCTTTGTACGACATATAACCCAAGGTACCCAATACAAAAAATTTGGAACTGCCCAGCCCCATGGAACCTTCAATACCTGTGGCACGTTTGTAGCCATTTTTAAAATCGCCGCTGGGGAAACCAACAATGAGGTTGCCGCCCAGGAAAAGATCTGTTTTTTGTGCAGTTGCAGTTTGGTACGAAATGGCCAGTAACAACATGGCCAGCAAAAATGTGGATTTTGGCATATAGTGAATTTTAAAAATAAAAATAGCAACTTTGCGCACGGGGCAAATACCCGCTTCCACTTACTTTTTAAACGAACGATCAAACAATGCTTTCAAAAAAAACGCAATACGCATTCCAGGCACTGAGCTATATGGCGCAGCAAAAAAACAATGAGCCCCTGTTGATCGCTGATATTGCGAAGAAGAAAAAAATACCGCTCAAGTTTTTGGAGAATATTTTATTGCTGATGCGGAAAGATGGTATTCTTGAAAGTAAAAAAGGAAAAGGCGGTGGTTATTATTTTAAGATGAAACCATCGCAGATCACACTGGCACGGGTGATCCGTTTGCTCGATGGACCCATTGCCCCCCTCTCCTGCGTAAGCTTACACTTTTATGAACGTTGTAAAAACTGCGATGAAAAACATTGCGGCCTGCACGACATGATGATCACAGTACGTGATGCCAACCTGAAAATCCTGGAAAAGAAAACCGTTGCCGATATTGTGTAATGCAAAAAACAGTAGCCATAACTGTTAGAGGAAAGGTACAGGGTGTTTGGTTCCGCAAGTACACGGTTGACAAAGCTCTGCAACTCCAACTCACCGGCACAGTACGCAATACGGCTGATGGTGATGTGGTGATTGTTGCCACTGGTTCCGACGATCAGTTAGCCGATTTTATTGAATGGTGCTGGATGGGTTCCCCTAAGAGCAAGGTTACATCTGTTACAGTAGAAGATAGAGAGCTGATGGAATTTGATGGGTTTGAAGTGGTGAAATGAATTGGTGGCAGATTGGATTGTGCTAACAACAATACAAAAAGTTGAACACGAACATATTGGTTTTCAATACCTATTTTTTTAGTAGCATAACTTCTTATATCATATATATTTGTGTTGTGCGTCACCTTGCGTGACAACAAAAAATGACAACGCCAAAAATGAAAATCAAACTAAGTTGACATGATGGCAATGCTTGAATTGCTCTTGATAGTTGTAAAGATTCTTGTTCTTTCAGTTATTTATGCAACGACATTCTTTCTGATTGTATATGTTTTATCAAAGACGACTAAAATTCAATGGACCAGGCGAGTATTGAAATTTAGGTTTTGGCTGCTTACACATTTTGTGAGTTCAATTTTACTTTTTGCAATATCATTTTCATACTGGCAAGACACTGGACTTGGAGACAATTCAAGAATTCCGGTCGGTTACGGTCAGATAGTTCAAAGTGAAGATTTTGCTTGGACATACTTTTATCCAGACCCAAACAAAACGCAACCAAATCAAGATGAATTGATAATTGGAAATTATAAAATCGTTGACCATTTCCTTTGTGCAGAAATTTCGCATGAGTTTTCAAATAGTCCAAACTTTGACTACATAGTTTATGACCTTAAGAATAAATCAATGGACACGTTTTATAGCGAACATGAATATTCGGACTATGCGGTGAAGCATTTACTTCCAATGGCAAAAGATTTTTACGACTTCAGACAACATTATCATGAGTATTTGGACAACAGACCTAAATGGAAAACTTGGTTGCTTCCATGACAAAAGGCGAACGCACAACAATTGCATTGGCAAAAGCACGGCGGACGCAAAACGCTTCGGCGATAATTTCACTGATCAGCAGTGGTCTTGGCGACAGTCGTTTTACTGAAAATTAGTAATATTCAATCAGCTATTTATAAACGATCAGCTTTGGTGCCAGGCAGCATAGAATAAATGCCGTGCCTTCGCCAATGCATGGTCGTTAGCTGCAACCCTGTAGGACACTTCCCGTTAACTCAATCGGACATTTTTTGCGACACTTCAAAACCATCTTGTAACGTTGCTGATGTCTTTGTATTTAAGTATTTGCTTAAATAAGTAATCTTTGCTACATTTGACCCGACAAACAAATTTGACAATGGCAAACGACACTTGCATAAGGTTACAGGCAGACATAGAACAAATTAAAAG
>JAEYWX010000018.1 GCA_023428755.1 Bacteroidota bacterium | reverse complement strand
CTTTGACCGTGTCGAGCCGCTGCAGCAGCGTGCCGGCGCTGCCGAGATCAACCACCGGCCCGGAGCAATCGGTCGGCCCCGGCCAGAATTTCCACTCCACGCCGGCGTGATAGCCGCCGAGCCAGGCATTGGCGAGTGCGGCAAGCAACAGCACGGCAAAGCCAGCCAGCAGCCACGGCCTCGGCGCCCCGCGCGCGGCGGCGAACGCCGTCACCAGCGCGAGCGGCACGGCCAGATAATAGGCGTAGCGCTGTTCGAGGCAGAGCGGACAGGGGCGGATATCGAGCACGAGCTCGAAGAACCAGGCCCCCGCCAGCGTCAGGGCGGCAACAGCCGCAATCGCCAGCGTCGCGACCGCCGCCGGATCGGCGACAAGGCGGGTCGGCGGGGAATGGGCAGCGGCTGACGTCACGGGCATTCTCCGGAGCATAATTCATGCTCAAACAGGCAACAGCCTCCTATCCCGCCGCCGCGTGCGTGTCGAGCCGCGCCAAATCACATCCGCGCGGGTTGACCCGCGCAAGCCGCCCGCTATATTCCGCCCGCTTCGCCGCACCGGGCATCCGCCCCGCGACCGAAGGCCCCTGTGGCGGAACTGGTAGACGCGCTCGACTCAAAATCGAGTTCCGCAAGGAGTGCTGGTTCGATTCCGGCCAGGGGCACCAACCAGGCTGTTCAAGCCCGTTCCGAAACGTCCGCAACCGTCCGCACCGTGCTCGGAAAGCCTTGAAAAATAGGCACTTCCGCGTACGTTCTAGTTCGTCACCGTTTGTTCTCCTCCGATCCCAGCCGCCCGATTTGCTGGTATTTTTGCTGGTATCGGGAGAACAAACGTTCACGGCGACTTTCGCTTTGCCGAATGAAGGAATTGAGCCGATGGGCGGCAAGAACGACGGCGCGTGCGCCAATCCCAAGCAGATTAAGACCGACGTCGACTGCCGCGCCGCCCGACCGAAATTCGACAATGGCGCGTGGAGTCCCGCTAAGATTTCCGACGTGACCGGCGGCTGGCTCTATCTCTTCGTCACGCCGGACGTGAGCAGGCCCGGCAACGCTGCCTCCAAGCTCTGGCGGATGGACTACCGTTTCCACGGCCGCCAGAAAACCTACTCCATCGGCCCCTACGGCAACGGCAGGGATGGCACGTTCTCGCTCGCAGACGCGCGGCGCGAGCGCGACAAGGCCAAAGACCTGCTCAAGGAAGGCAAAGACCCGAGCATCGAGAAGCAGCTCGACAAGCACAAGCAGGCCGCCGCCCGGCCTTTCGCGCAATGGGCCGATGAGTGGCTCGCCAAGAAGAAGGTGGAGAAAGTCAAGCGCGGCAGGATCGTCGCAGTGCGCGACCCCAAGACCGTCGAGGTGCTCGAGCTGCGCGTCGGCTACGTCAAGGCTCGCTTCGGCAAGCTGTGCAGGCAGGACATCAAGCGTCCCGACGTGCTCGCTTTCATGCGTTCATATGAAGCAGAGGGAAGGCTGGAAACCCGGGACCGAGTGCGCAGCATCGGCGAGCAGATCTGCGACTATGCCGACGTCGAAGGCGACGGCTACAATCCATTCCGCAACCTGAATGGACAGATGATTGCCAACATTTCGACGCCGCGTCCCGGTGTCACCGAACCACGCGACGTCACGCGCGTCTTCAAACTTATCAGCGCACCGTGGACGAGAGCGAGATTTGGTGACGTCGTTGGCCTTGCCTTGCGCTTCAATGCGCTGACCATTCCCCGCCCCGGCATGGTCAATGAAATGGAATGGGGCGAGGTCGATTGGGATGCCAAACGCTGGACTGTTCCAGCTCCCAAGATGAAGACCGGTTGGGACCATGTTGTGCCCTTGTCACGACAGGCACTCGCGATCCTGCGTAGCGTCCAGAAGCTGACCGGCCATCGCCGGTACGCGTTTTCCTGCTCGAAGGACGCGCCGCTATCAAACAATACGCTCAACAAGCGCTTGCGGCTGCTTGGCATTGATACCAAGACTGATCATTGTGCCCACGGATTCCGGACCACGTTCTCGACTCTATCTCACCACGAAGAGATCAAGGACGCCAAGGCATGGGATGGCGATGTCGTCGAGCTGCAGCTCGCACATCTCGATAACTCTACTGTGGAAGGTCTCTACAAGAAGCACGGACCCCTCGCGCTGATCGGCTCGCGCACGAAGCTGATGCAGCATTGGGCTGATCGGATCGACCACTGGCTCGATCCCAAGAAGGTGATGCCGATCAAGGGAGGCGCGCAGGCTTGAGTCGCCTATCATCAGGCCTGTTAAGTTGCCCAATTCAACCCGTCGCAAAGCTCATGTGATAATCGTCGACGCTTGTGCATCTCGTGCTGGAAGGATCGATTTCGCATCCGTTGCATCGCGTTGCGCTTGTCCGCCTGAGATAACCGCAACAGCCGTTGTCGCCTAGATCCAATGCTTTGCCGTGGCTTCGAACGGCCGGATACAATGGAGAAGCAGTGCGACGGAGAGAGTGTCAGTCAGCCCCCGCTGAAAGATAAAGCATTTTCGACCTTCCTGGACTACGGCCACGTCCGAAATATCATCTCCGGCAGCCGAAATTACCGGAAGGGTCATAATACTGTTTCGAAGAGGGGATGGTTGCGGGGGGTGCAACACCCGTATTAGTTCGAGGGCAATCCCACGGCCCGCAGCATGGCCCTGCTAATCGGCCCAATGTCGGATGTGGCTACCGGCCATAAGCGAAGCGGGGTGTCCAGCTTCGCTCCAATTCAGCATCCTCATCCTCCTCATCGAGAGGGGCTTCGGGCAGCCCCTCGCTGGTCAACACGGTCAAGGTGTAGCCGTATTTGCCAAGGCCGATGATCTCTTCATCAAGAGTGATCCGACCCGGGCCGTCGAACCATGTCGCCAAGTCGGTTTCACCAACGGCGCGTTCGGCGCGAAGGACATTCGCCGCATCCGCGTTGAACCTCTGCGTCGCTCCGTCGGGCAAAGGAGCGCCTTTTCGCAAGAACGCTAGCTTGCCGAGATTCTTGAAAGACTCCGAGGTAAACGCATATGCGATCTCGTTGCCCTTGCTGACGATGATCGCCATCGGATAGCTGCCGCACTCCGCGGCCCGAATCGCGGCAGCCGTGATCGAACAATGGGCCTTCTCAGCCAGCTTGAGAATGCCGTCGAGGCCGATCTGATAATTGGAGAGCAGGTTGCGTGTGAGATTGGACGGCAAGAGAAGGCCGCTGGCGAAGTGGTCAGCCTCCAGCTCGATCGACGTATTCTGTGTAAAATTGGCGCGGGACATGTGCGCGCCGCCGGCCTTGATAATCTCCTCGGGATGGCCCGGCAGGAACCAATGCCCCAGCTCATGGCCAATGGAGAAATTCTCGAAGCCTTCGTTGCCGTGCTCGGTGGAGTAGATGATGGTGGCCGAATCACCGGCGAAGATGATCGCGCCGGACACGCCCGTCACTTCGGCTGGTTTCGCCTGGATGACAATATCCCTGGCCTTGGCGATCTCTCGAGGTCTAACTGGAAACTGATTGAAGCCAAATTCCTCAGCGACCTTTTCGCCGTGCTGGGTTGCCATCTTCAACCGAAAGCCCGCCATGTTTCGCCCCCTATTTCTTGTCCTTAATCATTGTGTCGATGATGTTCTGAATAAAAAGTCGATCTTTTGCGCTCAGCTTGTCTTCGTCGCGAAAGGCGGTCGTCGCGGCTTGCGCCCCGAGTAGGTAGTCGGCCGAGACCTTCAGCGCCTTCGCGAGCGCTCGCACGTTGTCGAACGACGGCTTGCGGCGCCCAGCCTCAAAATGGGCGATGGCCGAAGGTTGCATGCCGGCTTCCCTGGCCAGTTCGGATTGGCTTAGCTCCCGCGTTTCGCGCGTTTTGCGCAGGCGAGAGGCGAAGTCTTTTGGTGCGCTTGACTCGGCCATGACAGATCGTATAGAGTTCCATGTCTAGATCGTCGACAGCCCCGCGGGGCTATTTCTTCGGCTCAGGCTATGACAGAGCGTATAGCTACTTATTACGATTTGCGAATCAGGTCAAGGAATCAGGAGTTGTGAGCATGGCAGGCAAGAATCAGCATGTCGTTCCGCACGGTGACGAATGGGCCGTGCGTGGCGAAAGGAATGAGAGGGCAACCTCGATCCATCCGACCCAGGGAGATGCCGAACGGGCTGCACGGGAGATCGCGATCAACCAGCAGAGCGAAGTCGTCATTCATCGGCCGGACGGTCGGATTCGCGACAAGAATTCCTACGGGCACGATCCCTATCCTCCGAAGGGCTAAGCGACATGACGCAGGTTGCAGTTCCTTCAGATAAACCGCCGATTCGTCGAATTCTCTCGATTGACGGCGGCGGCATCATGGGAACGCAGCCGGCGTCCTTTCTTACGTCTCTGGAAGAGGATCTCGACCGGCCCATCGGAGAGTATTTCGATCTGATCGCAGGAACGTCCACGGGCGGCATTCTGGCGATCGGATTGGCGATGGGTCTTCCCGCGCGTGATCTCCTTGACCTCTATGTCCGTCGCGGCCCACACATTTTTGGACAGTCGGGCGGCGCTCTGGCGAGCTTCGCCGGCGACGCGTGGCGTCGCCTCAAGCACATCGTCACCCCGAAGCATGACGCTGATCTGCTGCGGAGCGAACTCTCTACAGTTCTCGGCAGCAGGCGCATTGGGGATGCGAGAACGCGACTGGTGATTCCCGCATGGGATGCCGACCATCGCGGTGTCTATATTTTCAAGACAGCGCATCATCCCCGCCTCAAGACCGATTACAAGCGCCTCGCCGTCGATGCCGCGATGGCGACGGCCGCCGCGCCCACCTACTACAAGCGCCACCGGACCGCCGAGGATGTCGGTCTGCTCGACGGCGGCGTATGGGCCAACAACCCGATCGCGTTGGCGGTGGTCGAGGCCGTCACTTTGCTCGACTGGCCGGCCAGCAGTCTGCGAGTGCTGAGCCTGGGCTGCGTCAACGAGGTCTACATGATCGGCGAGGCGCCTGGTTGGGGCGGTCTCGCAAAGGATGTGACCCGCCTGTTCATGGACGGCCAGTCGCATGGCGCGCTTGGTATGGCGAAGTTGCTTACCGGCCATCAATACGAACGTGAGGCGATTTTCCGGTGCTGCCCGGATGTGCCGAAGGATTTCTTCAATCTCGATGACACGCGCAAGATCGCGCAACTCAAAGGCATGGGCGCCTCATCAGCTCGTAAGGAGCGTCCTCGCATTGAACCCGTTTTTCTGACGGAAACTGCCGAATCGTTCAAACCTATCTACACCGTGAAAGGAATTGAGCCATGAATCAGATGTTCACGGCGCCTCCCCAGACGCATCTGCTTTTGCGCAAAGCCGAGGTTTACTCGCTCCTCGATCAGATTTGCCAAGCGCTGGAGTTGACCGCTGCTCAGCTTGAGGCTGCGCGGACGAGCTACGAGGCTGTCGCGGAATGGCTCTCCGGGTCGGACAACCCTCTTCTGAAGTGGATCGATATTTATGCTCACGGCTCGACCGGCCTCGGCACGACGGTCAAACCGATCGGGCGCGAAGATTTCGACGTCGATCTCATCTGCAAGGTGCTGCGCTTTACCGCTGACCGGCCACCGGCAGAGTTGAAACGCATTGTCGGCGATCGCCTGAAGGAGAACGCGCGCTACGCTGCCATGCTCGAAGAGAAGAAGCGCTGCTGGCGCTTGAACTACGCACGCGAATATCATCTCGACATCTCGCCGACGATCAACAATGCCAAATGCGCCAACGGCGGCGAATTGGTTCCCGACAAGAAGCTGCGGGAATTCAAACCGACGAATCCGAAAGGCTACAAGGCGCTCTTTGAACGCAGGGCAGCCCTAATCCCCACCTTGCGGATGCAAAAGGCTCTCGCTGCCGAGGACCGTGCGGCCGTCGAGCCCTTCCCTGTGCATGGCACCGCCAAAGGCATCCTGCGGCGGACGGTGCAGATCCTCAAGCGGCATCGTGATGTGCATTTCCTGGAAGTCGTCGAGGAGATCGCACCGATCTCCATCATCATCACCACGCTCGCGGCACAGTCGTATGAGTATTGCGTCAAGAGCTTTGTTTTCGATTCCGAACTTGACGTTCTGATCGCGACCATTCGGTTGATGCCACACTTCATCGATAAGCCGGTCGTCAATGGTCGGCGGATCTATGTGGTGGCCAACGAAACCACGGTCGGCGAGAACTTCGCCGAGCGCTGGAATACTGAGCCGGCTCGCGCCGCCGCCTTCTACGAGTGGCATGCGAAGGCACTGGCGGACTTCGAGGCCCTTCCGGATTTGCAGGGCATCGACGTTATCGGCAAGAGCTTGGAAGGAAGCCTCGGGAGTTCGGTCGTTCGCAAAGTTATCGATGCTCGCACCGACAGCATTTCGCAGGCACGCACGGCCAAGAAGCTCTACGTCGCGCCGACGGTCGGGCTCACGCTGTCCAGCGCGGCCAATGCGACGCCGGTTCGCTCCAACACGTTCTTCGGTGACTAGGTGTTTTCGCGTGACCGCCCAGACCTGACGCCCGCGCAGCAGTTTATGTTTCTGCGCGCCAATCCCATCTGTACGGGGACAGGCCGGCTGCACGCGACTGGCTTTATTTGGGATTATCGTGACAGGCCGACGCCCCTTAGCCGTGAATACTCCATGCGCATTACATTTCAGCGGGGCGAAACACCAAGCGTCTTCGTCACGGACCCCGAGCTTTCGGCTTTGGCGGGTGAGCGGCCCCTGCCGCACGTCTATCATGATCCCCTGCGCCTGTGCCTCACGTTGCCAGGAACGCGCGAGTGGACCGGCACGATGCGGATCGATCAGACATTCGTACCCTGGGCCACAACGTGGCTTTACTATTTCGAGGACTGGCTGATCTCCGACGACTGGAAGGGCGGCGGCAAGCACCCCGATCCGACGGATAACGAGCGTTATGGTCGACGGGTGCGTCGCGCGACGCGGCAACCGAGGATCTGACGGCTATATTACAATACATGCGGCGTCCCCTTCTGCTTTGATGCTATCTACCTTAACTGACAACTTCCTCTCGCCTTCCGGCCCCTTATCCGCCGCCATGACGCACTTGAACATCGGCGGGACCAGCTTAGCCGGATCGGGAAGGCGCGGCTGCGAACGCGGTCCCGGCTAGAGCTTCGGAATAGGCAACGAAAACTGCGCATGGCGCGGGCCCAAACCGGCTTTACTATTCGGCCTATTGGAGAGCCGACAATGGGAACCCCGCTCTGACTCTTTCCTGAGGATGCTCTCCGAGGGCTACCCTTCGGCTCGCTTAGCGAAATGACGCACTCGGCGAGCCTTCAAAAAAGCTTCTGTCCGTCGCCATGAACCGCGCCAACATAGGCGCAATGAGTTTGGTCGAAGCCAAGCATATCGCTCGGTATCTCGGTTCTCATGATGAACACGTAATAGGAGCGCTATCTGGCGGCTCTATTGAGCAGTTTCTCTGGAATGATTCCGTCATGAAGCAAGGCACGCTTTAGCATCGAAATATCACGGCCGTTGTTCACCGCGATTGCGCCGGCAATTTTATCGTGACTATCGAGGAAGATTGCCGTCCAATTGTTCGTTTCAGGATCGTCCAGCACGACACTGCGGTCAGCATTTTGCAGCACTCCTAACGACTGAATGTTGTGTCCAAACTGGTCCGACCATAGCCACGGCGGCTCCGCATAATGCGAGTCAATCCCTGCCATGGATTTCGCCGCGACCAGCGATTGGCCCGAGGCCACCTTCCAGGACTCAAGTCGCTGACGAAACGCGCCGCCTAAGACGGGGTGTGACGTCACCTCTCCCGCAGCGAAGATCGCCGGATCAGATGTCTGGCAGCGATCATCCACGACAATACCATCATCGACGTCCAGCCCCGCGTCCGATGCAAGTTGGGTGTTGGGTTGAACCCCGATCCCGACAACGACTGCGTCGACATCTGCGAATGCATTCCAGCGCAATCGCAACGAACCATCATCCTGATGATGAATTGAATCGATCTTTGAGCCAAATTCGAACTGGACTCCGTTCAGGCGATGCAATTTCTCAGCCCAACGGCTCAGGATAGCAGGCATGCCGCGAGATAGTATCCGATCCGTCATCTCAAACAGAAAAACCTCGCAGGCCATCGCTCGAGCGGCGGCAGCAACCTCTAACCCAATGAACCCGCCGCCGATCACAGCAATTCGACGCGATTCCCGAAGCACGGATTTCAAGCGAACCGCGTCTTCAAGCGTTCGCAGATAGAGAATTTTCGAGCTTTGCCCGACGCTATCCGGCAATTTTCTCGCCCGCGATCCGGTCGCGAGGAGTAGCCGATCGTAAGCATAAGCATTTCCGCAAGCGGTTAGAATTTCGGAGCGGTTTCGATCGATCTGCGTCGCGGTTTGTCCGGGATGATACGAAATACCGTTCTCATGATAGGTCTCCGCGTTTGCCAGATAGCGCGGTGCGCCCTCGCCAAGGACTTCTTTGGACAGCGGCGGGCGATCATACGGCAGGCCGAGTTCGTCTCCGAGAATATCGATCTTGGCTTGTGGCGCCAACTCGCGAAGATGCACGGCGGCTGTGTGCCCCGCGAGGCCTGCTCCGACAATCACAAAACGCATTTTAGCGCTCCCTGTAGGGGAAGGGCACATTCGGCGCGCCCGTCCTCCTTATCCGCCGTTGACAGGCGCCGAGCACTCTCACATTCAATACCTTCAGCCGAAGGCTAGTTGGCAGATTCTGCTGATATTCATCTGCGACGCACTTGCTAGACGCTGTAGAAATCGAGCGCAGTGGCCATTTGATCGTTCGTAAGGGAAATCTTTTTGAATCCGATCAGCCAAGCCTCTCCAAGACGGCGCAGCCGAAATTCAAGGCGTCCGAAGTTGGTATGGCTTTTACAAGCGCGCGGATCGTACGTATGAACCGTGAAGCAGGCATTTCCCTCGATCGAATCCGTCGAGGCCGCATCGACCATGATGTTCGTATAGGAATGAACCGTGCGCGGAAGCGGCATCGCCGTGATGGACTTTCGCGACTGTATCCTGTCAATTCGGTCACTCAGCCCATATGAGTTCTCATGATATATCATTGAAAGCTCGCGGTTCGGATTGGACGTCGTCTCGTACTCGTCCTTCCAGGCCGGCACCCAGAAAATCGCATCGTCAGCGTAGAGCTTGACCCAATCGCGGAATTTCTTCTGATCCAGAAGTCTTGCCTCCGTGAAGAGAACGCGAGTAGCAATCTTCAGGTAATCATCCTCTGACATGTCGCTAACCTAGCCTTCCGAGGGATCACGAGTCATAAGGCGCAGCCATTCCCGGTAACCGGAATGAAAGCATGTCTCATCGCCGAACAGGGGCGCTCCATAGGTCCACCGATCAGGTGAAACCTGCAATTCGGAAGAGTAGTTGAGTGCCTCGCCGGACTTCGGCCTCAAGCCTCGCGCATACCCCTGCGTAGGACCAGCGAAACGAGCTCCGTAGCCGGTCTGGCAAAGCTCGTACATGACGTTGTCGTCGGACGTCGCAAGACCGCTCGGATTGAAGAAATCCTCATACAGACGGATGCGAACGCGGCGCGCCTCGTCACTTTCACCAACTGGGGCAAGACAGTGAGACGTAATCTCCGTCTTGTCCGGAGCCAATGGCCGCCACGTCCGCAACTGCAGCGTGCCGATATCAACGATCTGCAGGTTAGGATAAATCGTGAGATTGCGCTGACGAAACATCCACTTGAGCTTGTCTTCCCGAGTCTGCCCCTGAACCGTCGACAGAAGTTTGCCATCCTGATTGAGAGGGCGGAGCTTATAAACCCTTGACGCATGAATGGACCACATCATCGCGTGCCCCCTCGCCAGGCTGAAGCTTCCTTGCGCGTCGGGGTCGGTCTCTGTCGGATTCCACGGCTTTACTTCTAGCGGTCCTCTCCGCACTTCACGCTTCTTGAGAACGTCGATATACGAACTGTGCGTTGAAGCGAAGTGGTAATAATCAAGCCCGTTCTCGAACTGAAGCTTCCAATTGGCGTCGAACGTGTAGCTTACGTTTCCGTCAACGAACTCCAGCCCTTCGATGCCCTGATCGACAACGAGATCGATAAACGCGCGCGCGTCACCAAGATGCTCCTCTAGCGTCGGCACGTCGGGCGACACGCTTGCAAACAGAAGCCCTCGATAGCTTGCAATCTTGGGAACAGGCTTGAGGCCATGATCATCCGCAAGAAAGGACGGCGGATACTGGCCATCCTTCTCATCGGTCATCGAAACATTCTTGCCGGCACTATCGTACGACCACCCATGATAGCGACAAACATGGAATTTCTGATTGCCCTTCTTAAAGGGGCAAACGATCGCCCCGCGGTGGCGACAGGTGTTAAAGAAGCATCGAATTTCTCCAGTCCCGTCCTTTGTAATCAGGACGGGGTGGCGCCCGATGTACGTCGTCACGAAGTCATTCGGCTTGCGTAACTGACTTTCCAGCCCGACGAAAACCCAAGTCCCCTCGAAAACGTGAGTAAGTTCGCGCTCAAAAATATCCTGGTCGGTGAACACCGTCCGATCTACCCGAAATATTCCGTCATCGGGTCGATCGTCCAGCAGCTTCGAAACCATTTCGGGTGTGATTGGCCCACCTCTGACACCACCGTCGCTCGGCCTCACAGGGCTGGGTACTTCCGACCTGAAGCTGGTCAATTCGACCTCCTCTATTTTTCTTGTAGCAAAGCGGAGCGGCTATTTCGGACGAGATGGGGGCGTCACACAAAATGGCGACATCGTCGCCCCCCTTGCCGTTAAGTTAGGTTGACGCGTCGGGATTAGACGGTGCCGAGGTGACATCGATTTCCACAGCATCACCGGCGACACGAACAGGATAGGTTGCCAGGGCCGTTTCTGCTGGTGAGGTCAACGCCGCGCCCGTTCGAACATCGAAGCGGGCGCCATGAAGCGGGCACTCGATCTCGTAACCATCGAGCCAACCGTCGGACAGAAGTGCATAGGCATGAGTACAAACGTCAGACGTGGCAAAATACTCTTCGCCGCAGCGGTAGAGCGCAACTTTGCATCCGTTGATATTGAGCTGCTGAATGCTGTCATCCGACACATCTTTCGTAAGAGCGGCTTTTACCCAGTTAGTCATTCGAGTCGACGCTCGCTTTTGGATTGTTGCGAACTTCAGTTCTTTCCGAACATATTCTTCCAGGCCTCGGTGCCCGGCTTCGCTTCCCATTGTTTGCTGTCGGACAACGTATTTATGCCCGCCCTAACCCCCGGACGGTCTTTGATCGCCTGGTACCATCGATCAATGTTCGGGTACTCCGACAAGTCACGTCGATGCAGCTTTCGCGTGCGAACCCAAGGGAATGTGCTGATGTCAGCGATGGAATACTCGCCGGCGAGATATTCAAATTCGCCAAGGCGCTTCTCGAGAATGTTGTATATTCGACCAACTTCCCGATCATAACGTTCGATCGCGTAATCGATCTTCTCAGTCGCATACACCATGAAGTGGTGCGCTTGGCCCAGCATTGGACCCATCGTCGTATTCTGAAATACAAGCCACTTTAGCGTATCGTAGCGCTTTTCAGGATCCTGAGAGAGAAATCTACCGGACTTTTCCGCGAGATAGATAAGAACGACCGCGGATTCAAAAACTGCATATGGCTTGTTGTGCGGGCCATCGTGATCCACGATGGCCGGCACTTTGTTATTTGGATTGATCTTCAGAAATTCCGGATGAAACTGCTCACCTGCCGTTATATCAACCGGAACTACACGATACTCCAAGTCCAACTCTGCCAGCATTATGGCTGCTTTATACCCGTTCGGGGTTGGCCAGAAGTATAGATCAATCATCGCAGAGGACTCCTATCCGACGATCTTGAGCCCTGCTGGCTTGTCAACGATCAGCCCAGGGTTCAACATCCACTTCGGGTCCAGTTCGGTCTTGGCGGCTGCCAGCACACGGCGGAACAACGGATCGACTTCCTTGTCGTACCAAGGACGGAACGATTTTCCGACAGCATGGTGGTGCGTGATGGTTGCGCCGAGTTCGATTAGCGCGTCCGACGCAACGTCGTGGAGCATCTTATAGGCTTCAAGGCTGTTGGCGTGCGTCGAAGGAGCCATGATCGAATAGTAAGGAGCCGGGCCGTCCGGATACAGGAAGGAGAACCTGCGGCAGACGATGCCGCCGCCAAGATTTTCCTTCTGGGCCTTCCGGATGCGACGCATGATCTCGGTATCGACTTCTTCGAACCGATCCCAAGTGTAGGCAGTTTCGAACGTGAAGCTGACGATTCCCATCGCTGCGCGCGTATGCATCAACCGGGGCAGATATCTGAACTGGTGCCGCCAGTTACCCTGCGGCCCGCTACGGCTGGTCTCCAGCGCGTTGTCCGCAGTTCCCGCCTGTTGCTTCACGACGCCACCGAAGTCCTTGCAGATTTCGAGACTACGCTCCAGCCACGCGTCCACCGGATGGTCGGCGGATTCGAAGCCCAGCAACAGGACCGAATCGGTGCCGTCTCCAGCGCCGTAGAATTTGGCGTCCTGCTCGTCCAGATAGCGACAGTTCGCCGGGAACAGTCCTGCTTGGGTGATCTGACGGACGGCCTTGGCACCCTGATAGAACGTCTTGAAGGAGATCGACGCATTCGCACGGAATTTCACACGCCCCTGTAGACGCATCCATGCATCGGTGATGATGCCCAGCGAGCCCTCAGACCCGATGAACAGCCGATCCGGATTGGGTCCCGCACCCGAGCCTGGCAGGCGGCGGTTCTGGATCGTTCCCGCCGGGGTGACCACGCGCAGGCTTTCCACCATGTCGTCAATATGCGTGAGATGGGTCGCATAGTGACCGGACGAGCGGGTTGCGATCCAACCGCCCAGCGATGAGAATTCCCACGATTGCGGAATATGGCGCAAGGTGAGGCCATGCGGCTTCAGTTGTTCTTCCAGAGCCGGACCGAGAATGCCCGCCTGGATCCGCGCGCAGCGCGACACGGGGTCGACTTCGAGAATCTTGTTGAGGTTGCCCAAGTCGATTACGACGACCCCGGGAAAGGCGTCGCGCTCGGGACCCCAGAAGCCGCCGGTGACGCTCGATCCGCCGCCATACGGGATGCATGCATAACCATTTTCCCCGCACCAGTCGAAGATGGCAGCGATGTCTTCTTCGTCGCGCGGATAGGCCACGACGTCCGGAGCCTTCTTGAAATCGCGCCGGTAGATAAGGGTCATGTCCTTGAAACCCTTACCGTACGTATGAACAATTCTGTCCCATTTTTCCGAGGTACAGAAATCCTCCAGCGTTCGCGGGATCTTTATGCGCGACGCATAAAGTTCAATCTCGTCCAGAGTCGGGTCTGACAGAATTTCGATGTCTTTAATTCCAAGCCGCTGCTCCACGCGGTCTCGCATGGTTCGGATTTCGTCCTTGGAATTATCTTCACCTTCATATCCCCACGACCAGAACTTCCTTCGCTGGCCGTAGTAGCCACTCTTTTCCTTCGCCACAGCGCTTCTCCTTCGAGATTTTCGACGTAAATCAACCATCCAGGTGCGCATGCGTTTTGGTAGACATCGCGATCTGGTTCGACCAAATTGGCATATCCAATTCGGTCGGTCAATGGTTCTCGGAGTAGATAAGCACCCCGGAGCTACGCCACCGCGACAACATTCGCCTTGACACCGCCGCCAAGAGCACGCTTGAATGGTATGACCAGATTGGATGTGCCAGATTGCAACTGATCTGCAAATAGAGAACTCACCTCATTTTTTGATGAGCGGGCGTTCAGCGGCCTTTTTCACATAGAGAGGGACAAGAGCGTGGTGCTGTCGGACCAAGCCAATCTGCATGGTGAGCGCGCCCTCCAATGGACCGCGTCATGCTGAGATATCTAATTCGTCGCCTTGTCGCCCTTGTGCCGACGTTCCTGTTAGCGAGCGTTATTGTGTTCTCGGCCATTCGCCTGATACCGGGAAACACGATCGACATGATGATGTCGCAGAACGACATCTCGGCCAGCGTCCAGACCCGCGAAGATCTTATCAAGGCACTCGGGCTCGATCAGCCGGTCCTTGTACAATATTGGCACTGGATCAGCTCGATTGTGTTCCACGGAGATTTCGGTCGCTCGCTTTGGACGGGAGATAGCGTCACCCGCCTCGTCGCCGAGCGCATGCCGATTACTCTGTATCTAGGCGTGCTGGCCATGATATTCGCGCTCTTGATCGCGCTGCCCGTCGGGATCATCTCGGCGATCCGGCAAAACAAGCCGGTCGATTATCTCGGCCGTGTCTTTGCCATCACGGCCCTGTCCGTCCCGCCTTTTTGGCTCGGGACATTAGTGGTGGTCGTGCCGGCGATGCTCTGGGGGATCGCTCCGACCGTGCAATATGTTCGGCTGACCGACGATCCCCTCCTTAGCCTCCGCCAGATGGTGCCGCCCGCCATCGTCCTCGGCATCGCCTTGTCGGGAGTGACGATGCGGATGACCCGCACCATGGTCCTCGAAGTCATGCGCCAGGATTATGTCCGTACAGCTTGGAGC
>JAEYWX010000038.1 GCA_023428755.1 Bacteroidota bacterium | reverse complement strand
TCGTGAAGGCACTTGGTCGAGTAGTTCTCGAAACTCTAATGATGTCGTGTTGCCATCTTTAAGTTTACCGTCACCGGCAAATGAAAGTATCTGAGCAAGTGTTTTTGTCTCAAATGTGTCTCTGCTTTTCGTCCAAAGTTCTGTTATGCTGCTCATAGTTTTTGATGTCGCTGACTGCTTGCTGGTAACACTAATATTTGTGCTATTATACGCAACATTGCTCAATTATCAAAACCTGTGTATCAATAATTTAGTATTCGCCTTTTTGTATTGTTGTTGCGCCAATACAACTTTCCAGAATTGTGTGCAAACGTTTATGAAACGTTTGCACACAGTTCAGAGACATGCCGGAACAACTTGAGAAAAATAAAATACTATGAGTTCGTGGTTGTACATATCTGCACATGTATCTACAATGGCACTGTTCGTTTGGTGGCTGCACTCATCCGTGCCGCTTCCAGTATTTCCATCACCAATAAATTATTTTCAAGCGATGAAAGATCAAACGGCGGTGCTGTAATTTTCCCTTGAATGACGGCGGCAAAAAATGCAAACGGATCATGATACGGCTTTTTCAATTCGGGCAATACCAACACTTCTTCATTGTAGTCATCATATCCTTTTGCATCCCTCACACGAAGTGTTGTACGATTATCAGCATACAGTACACCCGTTAACCCATACAGCTCCATATCTTTTCTTCCAATGGGCCAGTTCCAGGATGCCTGGATCACAACCTGTGCATCATCGTAAGTTACAATAATCGTCGCTTCATCTTCTACCAACGGATTATTTTCCGGTTGCAGTTGTTGTGTAACAGCTGTTACAGAAATGGGGCGTTTTCCTTTGAGCAGCCATGTAGCAAGATTGGCTCCATAGCAACCGAAATCCATCAGCGCCCCTCCTCCATTTTGTACAGGATCAACAAGCCAGTCGAGAAATTCGCTGTTGATACCAATTTTCTTTGGACCACGATGCCCATCATGTACAACCAGTTTTCGCAAACTGCCAATACGATCTTTGTGTAAAAGTTCGCTGGCTTTGTGATTAGAAGGATACCAACTCGTTTCATAATTGGTGAGCAACTGAATGCCATATTGTTTTGCCATTGCGGCCATCTGTTGTGCATGATCCAGGCTTACGGCCAATGGTTTCTCCACCATCACATGTATACCTTTGGGTGCTGCGATCTGTACCACTTTCAAATGTTCATAAATAGTTCCAAACGCAGCCACTGCTTCGGGCTTACATGCCTCAATCATTTCTTCCATTGTATTGTACACCAGTTTCATAGAAAAGCCATGTTGCTTTGCGTAACGCTCGGCCAATGCACGGTTGGGCTCAACAATACCGACAATACTAATATCCGATTTGTCTTCCCGACCCAATATCCAGTGCACATGTGTATGCGTTAATCCAACAACTCCTATACGCAACGGCTGTTCTGCAGCAATGGCAGTGCACATGCTGTAACTGCAAAAAAGAACCAGTAACAAATTTTTCATACCCAATTCTGAATGTTTCGTAACTAAGTTACACATTGTCTGCCTCATCTGCACAGTAACAACGGCAACCCGGGATTCATTGCAATTGAATAGCAAACACTTTATCTTAGCTATACTTTACCAAAAATCATCACCATGCACCGGTTACATTTCGTCCTTCTATTTGTTTCTGCAATAAATATGTCAGTTGCTCAAACAGCTGCAAAAAAACAACCACAGTTAATCGCATCGTTCGACAGTATTCTTTCCAAAGAATTCAAAGCAACCGAACCGGGTACGGCCGCCATTGTGGTACACAAAGGCAAAGTGATCTACAAAAAAGCCATCGGCATGGCCGATATGGAATTGAATGTACCGTTGCAGCCCGATATGATCTTTCGCATTGGTTCTATCACCAAACAGTTTACCGCAGTAGCAATTCTGCAATTAGCGGAGCAGGGAAAACTGTCGTTGCAGGACGATATTAAAAAATACATGCCGGAGCTGCCGTTCAAAGAAACCATTACGATTGAACATTTGCTCAATCATACATCTGGCATAAAAAGCTATACCAACAAACCAGACTTTGTCAGCAAGATGCGGACCGATATGAAGCCGATGGAAATTATTCAATTAACAACCGGCGATTCGCTTGAATTTAAACCCGGTACTAAATGGAATTACAACAACACGGGGTATATCATGCTGGGATATATCATTGAAAAAATAACCGGCAAAACATATGAGGAGTATGTGCAACAACATTTATTTGCACCTGCAGGGATGAGCAATTCGTACTACGGCAGCGAAACGAAAATCATTAAGAACCGTGCAAAGGGTTATGAAAAAGAAGGAACTCAAATTAAAAACTCCGACTACATCAGCATGACGCTTCCTTATGCAGGCGGTTCGCTTTTATCAACCGTGGAAGATCTCTGGAAATGGAACAAAGCGTTGTACAGTTACAAACTCATCAAAAAAGAATCGGTTGACAAAGCGATTACTCCTTACACGTTACCCGATGGCACTTCTACCAACTACGGATATGGTTTATCGCTCAGCAAAGTACAAAGCAGCAATGCCATTGAACATGGCGGCGGTATTCCCGGTTTTTTAACCGATGCGATGTATTTACCAACCGAAGATGTGTTTGTTGCTGTATTTGGTAATTGCGGTTGCAAAGGCATGGAAGATATTACAGCAAAACTGGCAGCCGTTGCCATTGGCAAACCATATAAATTCACTCCCATTGCAGTAGCCGAAGCAACTGCCAAACAATACGAAGGCGTTTACACAAACGCTGCGGGTGAAGAACGCATCATTCGCCTGGTGAATGGAAAACTTACATCGCAACGTGGCAGTGGTACACAACTTGCTTTGCTGCCGGTTGAAAAAGATCTGTTCATGTTTGAAAACTCGTTAAGCAGTTTGTTATTTCAACGCACTGCATCCGGCGCAATCAGCGGCATTTTATACAAGTCACGACAGGAGGAAATGAACTGGACAAAAACAAGCAAACCGTTACCGGCAGCAACAACATTTGTAAAAGTTGATGGCGCTATCCTAGATGGATATGTCGGGAATTATGAACTGGCTCCCGGTTTTATTTTAACGATCACACATGAGGGCGATCAATTATTTGCGCAGGCTACGGGGCAGCAAAAGCTGGAGCTTCAGGCAATTTCAAATACAAGATTTAGAACAAAAGGTGTAGCGGCTGATATCGAATTCAAACAAAATGCTGCGGGCAAAACAGAATCGCTGATCTTATACCAAGGCGGACGTGAAATGCCGGCGAAGAAACAATAGAAATGGAAAATGGCGGATGTCAGATTTCTGATGTCGGATTTATGATGTATGATAGCGGATACTTCTATTACAATTTTAGCTGTAGCATAAACCAGATCATGGCGAAAGCCATTTGTAACTTTACTTATTAAAACATTCCGGTAGTTGCAATAGTACTGTAAAAAAAAGTCTCCCGTTTGGGAGACTTCCTGTATCGTTCGTTCCAATTCGAAAATTTTTATTGTGCAGGCTTGCTGTTCAATGGCGCACCTACTGCAATATCGCAACGATGACCCGGTTGTCCATGTGCAGGATTCAAACCGGCTTGTGTGCCGGATGCTGCAGGTGCAACAGGTGGTGGCGGCGTTGGATTCACCACAGTTTGCTGCTGTGGAGCTGTAGCCGATTGGCCAGCCGGACTATTTAAAGGTGCACCAACCTGTATATCGCAACGGTGGCCTGGTTGACCATGCGGCGGATTGAGGCCTGCCTGTGTAGTGGTAGCCGGCGCTGTTTGCTGCACAGGTTGCGTGGTTGTTGTATTTACGGCAGGAGTTGTTGAACTACCCTCTTCCATACCATTGCTGCAGGATGTAACTACTGTCAGCAACAGGCACATGGGCAAAAGTTTATGCATTTTCATTTTTTTGTGTTGGATGAGCATGTAAATTAAGTAAGTTTCTGCAAAGCAACTGCGTAACAAAAAAGAAGCTTCCGGGTGTCAGTTACCCCCACCCCGCATTAACTGACTGTTTCATTCAATTCACTCCACATGTCAGCCGTATTGGATGAAAATACGAGATCAACCGGCGCATCCGTTACAACCCAGCTGCCTTCTGCAATTTCATCTTCCAATTGTTGCACATCCCAGCCACAGTAACCAATATAGAGTTTGACGCTGTTGATGGCAAGTGTACCATTGTTAACCAGTTGAATTGCTGTTTTAAAATCACCATTCAGATACACATTACCGCCAATCAAATCGCCGCCTTCGATAAAGGCAGGCTTTTGATGCATAAAATAAAGTTTATCCATTTGCGAAGGCCCACCGATGTACAAGGGAATCGGCAACGAATGTTTAAATTCTTCGAGTTCGTTAAAGGTTCGGTGAAACAGATGATTGATGATATAACCGATGGTACCCTTTTCGTTGTGCTCTGTAATCACGATCACTGCTTTTTCAAAATCAGTATCGTTGAGCAAAGCTGTGCTGAGAAGTATGGTTCCTGTATGTATGTTCATATACGTAAGTTGAGCGAAAAAGGTAAGCCAACCAAAGATGAAAAACAAGAACGGTGATCATGCATTCATAGAACAGCTACGATACAGCTCAGTTTTTTGTTGGTACTTTGTAAATACGTTCGAGCATGGCGTACAAATCCGGATGTGTTACCTGTAGCAACGCTGGCTGTTCGAAGAAATATTCGGAAACCACCGGGAAAAACTCAACGGTGCTGGAAGCACCATACATATCAATATCTGATCTACCGGCTTTCATTCGCTGCATGGTTGTATCCATGAGCGTTTTCCATTCGCCTGTGTATTTCCGTTCCAGGATAATTTCCGGTACTCCATCCATGGTTCCATCCATTTTATCAACCAGGTGCACAAACTCATGAATAGCAGTATTGCGGGTATCGTTGGTATTGATGAATCCCTGCCGCAGTTGCCACTTGGTAAGTACCATTACATGTTGCAATGCTCCTGTGCCAACCATACCTGCAATGTTCCGGTCGGTTCCATGCTGATCAAATTCTTCATTGAATGCGCCGGGATACAACAATACTTCGTGAAGATTAATGTATTGCCAATCGTGTATGTGAAATACGGGAATAACTGCACCTGCTGCAATAAAAATGCGATCCATGTCTTCCACTTCTGCCTGAACACCGGTGATCTTTACGGCTGCTAAAAACTGTTCCACCCGTTTTTCAAACGCCACTCTCCCATCATCGTCTAATTGCCGGTAGAATTTGATATAATCCAGCAAGAGCTCTTTGTAATTTTCGGGAAGCTGACTGTGTGGTTTTGTTCGCCTGATGCGAAAAGCAATAAGGATGGCTAAGACCAACAGCAGAAGCACCACCAATATTTGAAAGACTAAGACCATACAACTGTGAAGTTAACTTTCTTTGTTGGTCGGCGACCAACAAAGGCATGGAATGGCCGTAGTATGTAAATGAAACCATTCAGATCGCAACAACCCGCACTTACTCTGCTTTCAACTCTTTCAATCGTGCTTTTGCTTTGTTGAATACATTACGGCCCTTATCGATTCCGCTGCGCAGGCGTTTTTGTTCTTCTTCAGGGAGATGAATAAAGTCGTGACATTCTTTACTGCAGGTGCCTTCCATTTTTTCTTTGCATTCATCGCATTGAATGAATAAGAGATGACAGGCATCGTTTACACAATTAACATGTGTATCGGCTGGTTTGCCACACTGGTGACATTTCGAAATAATTTCTTCGGTTACACGTTCGCCCAACCGCTGATCAAACACAAAATTCTTTCCGTGAAATTTATTGGGCAATCCTTTTTCTTTTACCTGGTTCACATAGTTAATGATGCCGCCCTCGAGATGAAATACATTTTTAAATCCTTTGTGCAGCATGTAGGCACTTGCTTTTTCGCAACGGATACCGCCGGTACAATACATGATGATGTTCTTGTCTTTATCTTCATCCATCATGTCGGCAGCCATGGGCAACTGTTCACGAAAAGTATCGCTGGGTATTTCAATAGCCTGTTCAAAATGTCCCACTTCATACTCGTAATGATTGCGCATATCAATCACCACTGTATTGGGATCGTTGGTGAGTTGATTGAACTGTTCAGCATTTACATAACGCCCACGGTTAGCCATATCAAACGAAGGATCATCAATACCATCCGCTACAATTTTGTTCCGCACTTTCACATCCAGTACATAAAAACTTTTTCCATCATCATCCACAGCTACATTCAACCGCAATCCGTTGAGCGGTTCAATCGCATACAGATACGTACGGAAAGCGTCCATATTGGCAGTGGGTAAACTGATCTGTGCATTAATACCTTCATGCGCCAGGTAGATACGTCCCATTACACCGAGTGCTGTAAAATCTTTGTACAACTGATCACGAAACGCTTTGGGTTCGTCGATCTTGAAATAACAATAAAAGGAAATGGTAGTGCGGGGGGTGGGATCGTTGATAATACGTTCCTTCAGCTCCTTACGGGAGATACGATTGTGTAATACAGCCATGTGTTGAATTTTAGTTCAGTAAATCTGCTTTGAACCCCAATTGCAGGTTGGGCAAAATTCGAAAGCGCTGCAAAGATAAACGAACAAACGCCAATGACCAAAAGACGGAAATTGAAACAGTGAGTGGTGAGTTGTGAATTGTGAGTTGTAAGTACTGCCCAGCAATAAAGATCTGGTGGACTATCGACCGTGGACCATGGACAGTTATTGACCAACGACTGTATCAACTAATCCTCCCCTCCTCCCCCAATATTGATCACTGTACCGATCCGTACTTCCATTCTTGGCCGCAGGGTTTGCTGGTAACCGGTTACCACATCCACACGGAAAAAGCGGAAAATATTTTCAAACCCAACATGCCACTCGGCATAGGTTTGTTTGGGCAACCACAAAGCACTTACACCAGTTACCAGGTGCCAATTCAATTGTTTTAAGCCCGGAATTTTATTGGTGAGAAATCCATTGAAATGATGCTCGGTAAAAACAGCGGTATAAAACCGATCCGCATTACTGTATTGATAATACTGCGGTAATTGAAACGAACTCATGTAATCAGACGAGCGCAGGAGACGGTTACCGGGAAAATGTTTCAAGTCTTGTACAAACACGCTGTTGCTATTCAGAAAGCCCCCGCTTTGCACCCTGTAATTGAAACGACCTGCCATTTTCAAATTCAGGTTGTCCCTTACCGTTAGCTGCCATTTATCGTAATCAACATCACTGTTGAAAACGGAACGAAGGCCTTTTGTATAAAGCAGGTTGATGGTGGGCCATTTGTTTCCTGCACTTACAATGCGATCTGGAAATTCAATATAACGGGCACCGGGCTGGTAGGTTATTCCTACACTTACAATTGCAGCCTGGTGTGCTGAAAAGTTCTGCGACATAATTTCAACCGGATAGTTCGGTTTGAAATCACGGTTGCGTTTGCTCCAGTTATAATCGGTAGTATTTTCAAACGGTGTACGATCCTGGTATTGCAGGTTGGCCGTTACAGTTACACCGGCACCCAATCCTTTACTGAAATTAAAACGAACATAATTGGCGCCATACAATTTCATGAAGTTGTTTTTATAAAACAGCGTTGTAATGGTATTTGAGAGCGGCTCTATCGGATTTTCATTGTTTAACTGAAACACCCGTTTGCCGCCACTGATGCTGACGGATGAAAAAAACTTTTTTCCAAAGTTATAACGTACCGTACCCCATGCATTGAAACGTTCATTGCTGAAACCATAACGCAGATGCGGAATGATGGTTAGATTTTTCCGATCGGTAAATTCTTTGCGGATAGTGATCGGCACATCGAGCACCAACCCTTCTACTGTATTAAAATTTGCAGCAAACAATAAACCGGGCAAATTCAGACTTTGCTTTTTCGTTTGCCTGTTGAAGGTTTTACCGGCAAACAAAAGTTGACTGAACTTTAGTTTGTTATTCACTTCATCAATCGAATCAAGATAAGCCGGATTCTTCCGCAACTGTTCAAGACTGTCTTTCTTAAGATAATCAACCTGCTCCGCATTGGTTAATGCAAGCGGACGAATACTATCCCAGTATTCAACTGATTTCTGATTGCTACCCTTTTCATATTTCAAAACCGTTTTATCAAAATACTTTTTAGTAAAAGCCGGATCTGTACTGAAATTGCGGTACACATTGGCAAAGCTGCCATACGCATCAAACCCAAAGAATTTTACAGCCGGGTATAAAAGCTGACTCTGGATCACCCAAAAATTTGTTCCCAGCTGCCGGTATAATTGTTCGATACGAACCGTATCAGCAAAATTCATCTGGCTTTGTTTGGTAAGTGTTAATTCAAGACTGTGGATGCGCCATTCATCTTCTACAATATTGATATAACCGGTAAAGCAGGGTTCGTAATTGCGTTTGGGTGTTACTTTTATTTTATTGATGAGCTTACCTTCTTCACTGAAAGCACCTTCGTATTTGTATTTATAAAAGTACAACGCATTTTCAGCGATGGGCGACACAAACCCACGTGGGTTGAGTGAATTACTGATCTGCACATTGTTTTCATAAAACGAAAAATAACGGGCACCTGCAAAACCAAAACCATCACTCTGTCCGCTTACTCTTGTACTCAGCACTTCAATCTTTAGTTTATCAGGCTTATCAACCGAAAGTTTGGACAGCGTTTCGGAGAGATAGATCATTTTCTGTTTACTTGTATCTCCATCTTCAAAATCAACCGTTTCGCCCATAAATGTTTTGGGAAAATCACGCAGGCTCATAGTGCCTTTGCTGTACACTTCGCAGGTATAACTTTCGTTTTCATTTACATATTCCTTCCTTTTTTTAATTGCATTGCGGATGATGGCATAGGCCGGATCTTCACCACCTGCTTTCACCACCACTTCACCGAGGTTCACTGTTTGTTCATTCAACACAAAATTCAACTGCTGATCTTCGTTCGATACGGTGATCGTTTTCTCCTGCCACTCGTAACCAACATGGCGGCAAACGATGGTATAAGTACCGGCCGGAAGCTGCAAAAAATAAACAGCCTCACTGTTTGCCGAGGTTGTGATGTTTGATCCTTTTACGGTGATGGAGGAATAAGGAAGCGGTTCCCCATTTGGGTTGGTAACAGTACCGGTTATTTTTCCGGCCTTGGAAGAAACAGTTATACAACAAGTAAGCAGGAACAGGATGAAGGTGCGCATGATAGGCGAAAATACTTGAGCGGCTGTTAGCAAAAAACTAATTCTTCGTTGGAGTATTTTGGCGCAGCGAACATGAACAAAGAGGTAAACGCAGAAAGAACTTGGGTATCCCTGTATTTAACATAGCGCCTGCATTTACGCTGCAGACTTTTTGCTCATCCGCAGGTATGAACCACTCAGTGCTGCAAAGCCACCCACCAACGCTGCCACCAAACCGGTAACACTCATAATAAGTGCATGTGATTTTGATTTGAACAGCAACGCAGATATCTTCATCGAAAGGATATGCTGATTTTCAAAATCGATATAAAGTGCCAATGCTACCCATAGCACAAAGAGCGACAGAAACGCCGCCAAAAATGCTTTCATTGGTTTTTGCGGAACTGCTGCTGCAACAACAAAGGCTGCAATAGCAATATTCCACCAGGGCAAATAAAATCCGGCAGCATAACTTACAAGAGCAGTTAGTAAAAAGGCAACTATAAATTTCATACTCGTTTTGTTTGTGTTTGTTTATGCCTTTGTTGATCGCCCGACCAACAGAGCAATTATACTTTTTTCGCCTTTGTTGGTCGCCTGACCAACAAAGCAATTATGCTTTCTTAAATATCATCGTCCATTTTACCTTCTCACTTTTCTCCTCTCCTTTCTTCATCACCCATGCCTTGTAATAATTACCGGCCGCCCAGGTATCAATAAAATTATCGTAATACTTGCTGCCGGGGTTTCCACTTTGTCCGCCGGGATACACCACATACGCTTCCGTTTCATTGGTCAAATGAACGATCATGCGCCAGCTGGGACCATGACTGTGCTGTGTAGCATTGATGACATGTTTACCACCACCGATCTGCAATCCCGTTCTTGCAAAGGGCAGCACCGCATCTTTCAACATGTGATACACCGTTGTGTTTTTATGCGCTGCCCACGTAAGTGTATTTTCCTTTTCCATCTTTAACAGTTCAGGTGTAGCTGCTTTCAACGAAGCTGCAAACTGTTCAAAAATTGTTTCGGTGTTGGGTGTGCGTATATCATCGATAAAACGGAAGAGCGAATCTTTCATTAATGCATCGGCTAATGTAAATTCATACGGCCAGTTGTACACCACTGAATCCTGTTGCGTTAATTCATCATACCAAACTCTTTGCTCCAGGCTATCGTACCAAACCTGGAACACGGTGGCTGCTTTCGAATCAACATTGTTGTTCAAGTCCCATGTTTTCACCATGTTGAAGAAACGTTTTTCATCGGCACCCAAGTCTGCTTCGTTTGTATATTTCAACATCAGCTTTGTTACCACTTCTGCCAGCGGATTGTAATTCACTGCCTGGAGGCGTTTCATATCATCGGGTGTAATATTATTCATAGCGGCCAATCGGCGGTTGATCTCCAAACCTCGGTACACATCATAACCACCGGGAATAAAATACGGATAGGTTCCATCAACCGGACGTTGATTGGCACTGCTTACAAAACCACGCTCCGGATTTACCTGGTGTGGATTTTCGGTTGTGGGAATAATGCCCTGCCACATATAACTGCTGTCTTGCCCCGGCATTACATACAAACCCTGCCTGTTCCAACGTAATGGGAAATGTCCCTGTTGCCAAATAGCAATATCGCCCCGCTTGCTGGCGAAGATCATATTCTGTGCAGGTACAGTAAAGTATTGCAAGGCTTGATTATAATCTTCGTAATTATTGGCACGGTCGAGATAATGCCACATCAACAGTTCATTGCTGGGATCATGTGCGATCCAGCGTGTCGCAATGGCTTTGTTATTGGTGAGTGGTGTTGAAAAATCTTCATCGTACGTAACAGGGCCAAACACGGTGTATGAAACGGTATCCAGCACAGACGGCTTACCTTTTACTTTAATTTCTTCAACACGTTGCGGTGCATCTCTCCATTCGTTATTGAACCAATATTGTTTTTTGGTTTCATCTTTAAATTTGATCTCGTAAAAATCACGCACATCTCGTCCGGCATTGGTAAATCCAAACGCAATACTGTCGTTGAAACCAATTACCACGCCGGGAATACCGGGAAACGAAACACCATACGCATTCATTGTGTTTGTTGTGAGTTGCATTTCAAACCAGATAGCAGGTAAACTTAATTCGAGGTGCGGATCGTTATTTAAAATCGGTGCACCGCTTTTTGTTTTAGCACCACTTACCGCCCAGTTGTTACTGCCGTTGTCTTTCGATGGCTGTTCGATCATTGCCACTTTTAATGCCGAATCTTTTTGCTGCAAGTACAAAGAGTCAACACTGGCTGGTGCAATGGCCATGGCGCCGGGTTTATCAAACACAGTTCCTTTGGGAACAATGGGATCCAGCGAATCCTGCAGTTGCGGATACAGCAGTTCGATCTCATCATCGGTAAATACTTTTTTCAATGCAGTTAACGGAAGATCATCCACAGAAAACGCCAGCGTCTTGGTCATTTGTTTAATGAAGAGTGCGGTTTTTAAATTATTCCATTTCTCGGGTTGATAGCCGAGCAATTTGTATTCGATGGGCAATGCACTTGCACTCAGGCTTTCGATATATGTATTAACACCCTTTGTATAATTTTCAACCGACAGTTTGGTAAATTCATTTGCATCCATTTCTTTCAGCATGTTCTCAGCAGCGAATACCATCCCGATACGGCGTTGTTCTTTATCGAAGTTGATGGCACGTTCGCCAATGATTTCGCTGATGCGACCGGCAGCAGCATGCGTTGAAAATTCCATTTGCCACAGGCGAAATTTTGCATGCAGATACCCCTGGATAAAATACGCATCGGCATCATTATCGGCCACTACATGCGGCACCAGACGTTCATCAAAATACACGCTTGCAGTACCATTGAGTTGGGGAAACGAAAGCTCTTCGTTGAAATCAGGTGCTGCTTTTTCAGCATTTTGCCAAAACCCATGTTGCGGACTTAAAAAATTTCCTAACGCAGGTGCAGGACCAATACGGGTATTTAACACGAGTACCAATGCAACAGTAACAGTGGCTGAAATCAGAAATGGGATCAATCGCATAATTGTGAGATAAAGCTGGAAATTAAGCAAAAAATGGATTACCAAAAAAGGATCGCAAACAGATCCAATCATTTTCAACTCTGTTAAACCAAGGGCAGCTATTGAGAAGACAGACACCATTATACCCGCATTGTGGTATTGTTTCCTACAGTCTTTTTCCTTCACTTTGCTCTATCAAATCAGCAATCAAACTTTTTAGATAGTGGTCCTTGGCTGATCTATGATGAACACCTCATCTGATCATGGTTTTTTAAAGTAAGCAGGCTCTCTTATTCAGGAGAGCCTTTATTTTTGCAGCATGGAACAGGATTCAATTGATGTAAAAAATATACTCGGGCTGCAGCTACCAACCGATCCCCGCTGGGTGGATCTCACAGAACTTTCGCTGGAAGAAATTTTAACCGACCATGCCTACTGTGAGCAGAAAGCAGCCACTACCTGTATTTCATTGATCCAACGTTACAGCCAGTACGAGTTACTTGTTACCGAACTGGCACCGATCGTTACTGAAGAATGGGGACATTTCCGTGCAGTGTTGGCTGAGTTGCACAAACGTGGATTGAAACTGGGCAAACAACGAAAAGATCTTTATGTAAATGAGTTGCTGAGCTTTCAAAAAAAAGGCGGACATGTAGATGATCGCTTCCTCGATGAATTACTCACCATGGCCCTGATCGAAGCAAGAAGCTGTGAACGCTTCAAACGATTGAGTGAAGGATTGAACGATGCGTACATGCGCAAATTCTACCGCAAGTTTATGGAAAGCGAAGCCGGGCATTATACCCTGTTTATTACCATGGCCGAACATTATCTTCCGAAAAAGAAAGTACGTGACCGCTGGAAAGAATGGCTGGCGTTTGAAAAAGAATTGATGAACCGGATGGAAATAAGAGGCGACAGAATTCATTGACAAATGAAGCACAAGGTTGGCAACCCTCTCTCACTATTTTTTCTATCGTAGTGGAGAACGGATGTTGTCTGATCACCCAAAGGGTGACTGTACAACAACTGTTTCTAACTTGATGAACGGTCATCCTTCGGATGAGCAGTACTCAACAGCCACACAAAAAAGGGTAACACATTTCTGTATTACCCCGGATATAGGGAAGAGTTCTTCAGCATAGGGTTTTAATAAGATTAGAAACGGCCACGCTTACGATCTCTGCGGTCTTCTTTACGGTCACGCACATCTTCTCTGCGATCACGCTTGTCTTCCTTCCGGTCTCTTACATCTTCACGACGGTCACGAATGTCTTCGATTTTGTCTCTGCGGCCACCGTTATGTTTTGCATCACGTACATCTTCACGGCGATCACGAACATCTTCCCGTCTGTCACGCACATCTTCTCTACGGTCTCTTACATCTTCACGACGGTCAACACGGTTTTCTTTACGGTCAAGCTTGCGCCTGGTTTGTGCAGTTGATTCTTCAATTGAAATAACAAATGCTGCCACAGCAACTACGGATAAAATGATCAGCTTTTTCATGTGTTTCATTTTTGGTGATTTTATGTTTTCATTTCAGATACGTAATTACAGACCGGCACCTGTAAAGAAGGTTTAATGAATTGCTTGGATAATTTTAAAATCATCTTACATTCACTTCATCTTAACATCTCATTCAATGCTCAACAGAAGACGATTTATTCAACTTACAGGGCTTTCAACTGCTCTTTTATCAACACAAAGCTGTACTACCGCTACAGCGTCTGCAGGCGGCCCCGTGGTTGTATCAACCTGGGCACCCAACGTAAAAGCCAACAAAGCTGCCTGGGACATTTTACAGAAAGGCGGCCGTGCCCTCGATGCAGTAGAAGCCGGTGCAATGGTGCCCGAGGCCGACCCTACTGATACCAGTGTGGGCTATGGCGGCTTACCCGACCGGGATGGACGTGTTACCGTTGATGCCTGTGTAATGGATGAAAAAGGAAATTGCGGATCGGTGCTTTGCCTCGAAGATATTCTGCATCCTGTACAGGTGGCACGTTTGGTAATGGAACAATCGCCGCATGTGCAACTGGTGGGCGAAGGCGCTTTGCAATTTGCATTGAGCAAAGGGTTTACACGCACCAACCTCTTAACACCCGAAGCAGAAAAAGCATGGAAAGAGTGGTTGAAAACGTCGAAGTATGATCCTATGCGCACCATGAAAGACCTGGAAGAAAAAATTGAACGGGAGAAAAATAAAGATGAAGTCATGAACTACAAATGGCCATCGGACATTTTAAATCATGATACGATTGGTATGATTGCATTGGATGCCAACGCAAACCTCTGCGGCGCCTGCAGCACCAGTGGCATGGCGTTTAAAATGAAAGGCCGCGTGGGCGATTCTCCCATCATTGGTGCGGGTTTGTTTGTAGATAATGAAGTGGGTGCGGCCACCTGCACGGGCATTGGAGAAGAAATTGTAAAGATCTGCGGCGCACATACGATAGTAGAAATGATGCGGCATGGTGCCAGCCCCGAAGAAGCCTGCAAAGAAGCGGTACGACGGATTGTAAAAAACAACGGCGACAAAGCAAAAAATGTACAAGGCGGTTTTATCGCCATCAATAAAAAAGGTGAATTTGGCGCCTACTCTGTTATGAAAAATTTTACAATGGCTGTGCGAAACAATGAAATGGAAAAAGTAATTCAAGTGAAGAGTTGGTTTTAGTAACAGATGAACGTTTCAGGTTCAATGTATAATGTTCATTACATAGTACAAGCTTCCAATCAATCAGCCACTTGAAACATGCACCTGTAACCCGTAACATTTAACCCTTAACTGTATTTTAAATGAATTATAAACTCGAAGTAATCGCTTTCTCACTTGAATCCTGTTTGCTTATTGAAAAAGCAGGCGCCCATCGTATTGAATTATGCGATAACCCCGGCGATGGCGGCACTACCCCCTCCTATGGTTTTATTAAAAAAGCCCGAGCTCTAACCAACATTGATCTGTACACCATGATACGTCCCCGTGGTGGCGATTTCCTGTATTCCATTGATGAATTTGAATCAATGAAAACAGATATTCAACTTTGTAAAGAAGCAGGATGCGATGGTGTGGTGCTTGGTTTGCTGAATGCAGATGGAACTGTTGATCGTGAACGCACCGCCATCTTAGTTGATCTGGCTTACCCGATGGGCGTTACCTTTCACCGTGCATTCGATCGTACACGTGATGCGTTCGAAGCACTGGACACATTGATAGCTGTTGGATGCGAACGTGTGCTTACATCGGGACTGATGCCGAATGTAAATGGAGGAAAACAGTTACTGAAAGAACTGGTAGCAAAAGCTGATAACAGCATTGTGATCATGCCGGGCAGTGGTGTGCGGCATACCAATATTGCCGAACTGGCGCAGTACACCGGTGCTGTTGAATTTCACACATCGGCACGCAACCATATTCCTTCAGGTATGCAGTATACGAATGAACAGATGAATGAACATCTTACTTCGGTTACGGTTGACAGTAATGAAGTGATCGCCTGCCTCCACCAATTGCAGCAACTGCAAACACCCAATTCATAGCTGTTGAACCTTCGTGAAGAAATACTGGCCAAACATTCCAAATCGCAGGTGGCACTTGTTCTGCAATGGATCGGCCATTCGCAAAAACGCTTTGATGAACTGGCACATCTTTTTTTAACCGGTGAACCAATTGTAATGCAACGGGCAGCCTGGCCAATTGGCAGCATTGCCGAAACGCAACCACAGTTACTTACCAAACATTTACCGGCTTTTGTTTCGCTGCTGCGAAAACCCGGATTGCACAATGCTGTGCGCAGAAACATTACCCGATTATTACAGTATGTTTCTATTCCAGAAGAATTAAAAGGTGATGTAATGGACGCCTGCTTTTCGTTTATCTGCGATGTGCAGGAGAAAGCAGCTGTGAAAGCTTTTTCCTTAACCATTCTTGAACAACTGGCCAACGAGTATCCAGACATTCTTCCTGAACTGATCACTGTTATTGAAGAGCGATGGGATTTTGAAACAGCAGCGTTTCAATCAAGGGCGAGGAAGATTTTGAAGAAGAGGAAGAGATAGATATTTGCTTACTGGCTGGTGTCCCACCAACCATATTTTACTATACATTTCGGTTGTGGAGACACCAACCGATAAGAAAATTACAATGTCCTGCCCAACTTGCATAAAACCCAATGTTGTACACCGTTTGTTAAGTTTTTATAATAAAGTCGTCAATATTTTGTCGGACAAACTTTTCAATTACAGAGTAATGTTGTTCCTCTTTTGCATAGTACCAATCGTCAAGTTTTCCAAACTCGTTTAAATTGTCATACAACCATTCCCAATCTCCCTTTTTTCTCCACTTGTCAAACTCCTTTTTATGTTTGTCATATTCATTTTCACTTTTGATTACTTTTTTCACTAAGTCTTTGTAACCAATTATTTCAAGTCCTTTTTTCAAAGAAGGAAGATAAACCTCGTATCCATTCCAATAAAACTGTATAAATCCACCATTTGTAACTTGTCCGTCAAGATACCAAAAGAAATGTAGAGCCTTTTGATTTGGTGATAACCTTTTAGCTCTGGCTTCCTCATATTTCGTGTCCTTAATCATCAAGGAAATTGGTTCAAGTATCTCCCAGAGAAAATCAGAACCTGTCAAGTTTTTTACTTTGTTCCATTTTACTTTTCCACGAAAGTGTTTTGCGTTGTTGAAGTCTGAAAAGTAATCTTCTCTTTGCTGTGTCATATTGCTGGATGAAATGGCGTTAAACGTTTTTGGGCTTGGCGTTCGTGCGGGATTTCAGGGCACAAAACTGTCAACCCAGCACTAAAGTTGATTTGAAAAATGTCTCGTCCTAAAATTAGTTGACTGGTTTGGTTAATTAATCCTGTTATTGGTTTACTAAGATAATTGATCCTAAAATAGGTTGATGAATAAAGTTGAGGATGCAGTGCGCAGGCAA
>JAEYWX010000021.1 GCA_023428755.1 Bacteroidota bacterium | reverse complement strand
CATCGGGTATATGACAATTGTTTTGATCGATATCTACTTTATCAAACAACTGTTGTTTCATAAAGCGATGATAGCTTTGGATTGCATCCCGCTCAATGGGATAATATTCATCGAGGTTAAAGGCAATTACATTTTTAAAACTCAAGCCTTCTTCTTTATGCAACCGCACCAGTTCTGCGTACAAGGATTTTGGAGTAGAACCGGTTGCCAAACCTAATACACAGGGTTGATTGGCGGCCTGCTTTTCACGAATAAGATTGGCGATTTGCTGTGCAGCAAATGCTGAACCTTGTTTTGCATTTTCAAAAATATGTGTGGGAATTCGTTCAAAACTATCGATCAGATCAATGGAAGCAGCCTTCTTTGCCATACTATTGTAATTGTTGTTATAAGGAGGCACAAATATATCCATTCCCACTTTAAAACTACTGGGAAAACGATTGCATGTTTTTATAGCGAACAGATGTAAGCTGCAATAAAAAATTAAAACAGATCTAAGGGAAGTATTATTTCAAATTGATTGGGATTGCGGTTCAATCCAAGATCATCCACACTCAGCAACCTGCTGTAACGCACTCCCAATGTAAACGGTTGCGTGTTCCAAAGTCGTGTATCAAAAAACAGTTCAGCGCCTGCTGATTCAAATGGAAACACATTTCCTGTCCGCAAACTTTTAATAGCGGTATAATCATAAAACAAGTTCCCCCGCACACGTAAAAAATAAATCATTTGTGCAATACCAAACTCAGGATATGCAATAGGGAAATGATAATTGGTGCTGAACCGCCACATACGTGGATTGTTGAATGCGCTGTAACCTCTTGCAAACGGAAAATTATTACTGAACAGTGAACCTCGCAGTGTATCTCTTGAAAATGCCGATGCAAAAAACACAATACTGTGATTGCGGAAAAATCCAGGTGCATACAATCCGCCATTGATCTGGAATTGATTTCCTTTTACGCCATCGGTTGTGCGGCGGTAACGCACAGCCAGTGTTTGTGCCCACTTGGGAAATATCTGTTGCCTTGCCTGCTGGCTCTGGATCGTCCAATTCAATGATGTGCTGATATAATTGAACTGCTGATCACGCAGAATATTTTTTGCAATGCCTGTAAAGTTGAGTTGCTCTGTGTTGTACGATGATGAAATGCTGAGATTCTTAAACGCCATTCCACTAGTAAAGTTGAGTGGAATACTAAAGCCTGCATTCAAGTTGGTTTGGTTCCAGGTGATCGTTGTATCCTGGTTAAGTTGAAAATTTCTGTTCCATGTTTGCGATGCCCCGGCAAACAACTGCGGATACAACCCACCATACACTAATGCTGCTACTGCCTGGTGATACCCTTCGTTACGGTTGTAGTTGTAACTGTACTCACCCTGCATGTTGTTGAGAATATTTTCACTGTAGAATGTGAGTCCGTAATCGGGCTCGGCAGCATACGGTCGCCAGCTATGGATATTGAACAGGTTCATTCCGGAGCGATAGCGTTTGATCTCGCCCGTTAGTGGCTGTATGTTTTGCAACAGATCAGGAGCGGCATAGGTTTTGGGCGCTAAATACAGATCGGCCAGCGGTGCTATGGCCGATTCTTTTTGCAATGGCAGATCGCTCAACTTTTGTTTGAGCAACATATTACCATCAGTAGTAAATGTATGCCAGATGATGGTTTGCGATGCTGCATCAACACTTGCCTGGTAATTTCCATTGGGCAATTGTGCAGCTTTGAACAACGATTTCTGTTTCAGATCATACAAATACAATACATCAGTTCCGTTTTGGGAAGATGTAAATAACACCGTATCGCCTGCCACTTGTACATACGCCAACAACGTATTACTGAACGGCAACAGCAGTTGTTCGTTATTGGATGCAAGTTCAGTTTGCAACAATGCCATTTCCCCTTTTGCATTTCGTACTGCACTGATGATGGATGTACCATCAGCAGAAAAACGTGGATACGTGTAAGTATATTGATTGGCGTTGGGCAATGCAACACTGGTTGAATCGTACAAACCGATGAGTTGCAAATGTGTTTGCTGATCCGTTCCTGCATGCACCGCAATTACTTTTTCAGCATCGGGTGAAAGATCAGGCATGAACAAACGGGTTTTGGAGGTGATCTTTTTCACCTTGCCAATCGAAGGATTCCAGATTTTCAACTCAGAATATGTCTTCCAGCCCCAACGTGGATCGGTTGCAAAAGCAGTGTACACAACCTGTCCTTTTTTATAGGTGTAATAAGCATCATCTGCAATATCTTTTACACGTAGCTTCTTTTCATTTCCACTGCTATCGATCCGCACCCACACCGGAATTTGCCGGTAGCCCGTTTTTAATGCAATGATGGTTCCGTCTTCTTCCACAAATGGATATTGATAACTCACTACATTATTTTTCGATGGCTTGGTAATGGGTTGCAGGTTTTGATAAGGTTTGGCATCTGCTGTTTTCATCTCAGCTTTGTACCAGTTGAATGCATCGTTTACAAACTGCTTGTATGGCACACCCGTGTACCGCTTCACCGCTTTTTGATACGGATAAAACAGGCCTTTAAAATCCAATGCATCGTTGTTTACTTTCGTCCACAGATCGTTTCCATATTTTTCCCGTCCATAACTCACCAGCAAATAACCGAGATCATAATGGTTGGGCACGTACTGCCGCAATGAACCGTTCCTTAATTTCTGATACGAATAATTTTTACCATCCAGCCAAAGTGAACGATACGCATTCATGAATAACGGAATACGGCCCCTGCCCTGCCGGCTGTTCACTGTTTCCTGCCACACTGCATCGCCTTCCCAAAACCAATCAGGTACGGCAAGATTCATTGCAACGGCCTGCCCTTCCTGTCCAAAAAAGAAACCGGCAATTTTTGGAATGGCCCGATTGAAATTGGAGAACTGTTCAGTATGCCGAAACTCGTGCAAGGAGAGATATTGATGCCAGGGAATGGCGCCGCTGCCAAGATTTGATAAATCGGGCATCATATAAAATTCACTGCGCCATGGTGCTGCACCCACATACGCATTGGATGCAGTTGTTTGATTTTGCAATACGACGCTGAACTTTCGAATATTCTTTCCAAGCGAGGAAGCCGATGAATCACGTAACAGCTGATGCGATAACCAGGCAGCTTCCCTCGCCTGTTTTTCCAATCCTTTCGGAAAAATAATACGTACCGAATCGGTATTCAGTTGATAAAACTTTAATGATGGAGCATTTCCGCCAAACACCTGTGCATTGGCAATAACAACCAGCAGCAGGAAGGCAACCGTTAAACAGGATCGTACAAGATTCATACTTAAAAATAAATGAAGTCACTAAATAAAATCACATCCAGCTATTATCTTTAATCAATTCTTTTTCTATGTTGTTACTCGCCCTTTCCATTGCACCCGGTATTGCCATCAGTTTGTATATTTTTTTGAAAGACCGGTTCAACCGGGAACCTCATCTTAATTTATTGGTTTGTTTTTTTCTTGGCTGCCTCAGTGTAATACCGGCCATCATCATACAACTTCTAACAGTAAAACCTGTTGAACGGTTCATGGGCGAGGGCATTTTCTATACCGCTGTATTTGCATACCTGATCGTTGGATTGAGTGAAGAATGGAGCAAATACATTATGCTCCGCTCTTATGCATTTCCAAAGAAAAGTTTTGATGAGCCGTTTGATGGCATTGTGTACAGTGTAATGGTGGGGATGGGATTTGCCACCGTTGAAAACATTGGCTATGTAATGCAACACGGAATGGGTACCGCTATTCTGCGCATGTTTCTAAGTGTACCGGCACATGCAACGTTTGCCATTATTATGGGATACTTTGCAGGCAAGGCTAAATTTCAACCTGAGAAACGACGGTTCTATTTATTTACCGGTATTTTCTGGGCTGCTTTTTTTCACGGCACGTACGATTTCTTTTTGTTTCTGCAGGGCAACGCCACTGTGAACAAATACGTTGGGGATGGACTCTTGTTTGCAGGAGCCGTTGCGTCGTTTATCATTGCTATCTGGTTGTCCAAAAAAGCGATCAGGGAACACCGTGATACTTCAGAGCAATTATTTTCATTGAAAAATCAATCAGCCAAATAATCCACCTTTAATGTAATAGAAGCTGTTTTTTCTTTGCTGGATGTGTTGAACGCACCGCCATAACTGTAATCTTCGTTTGCATTTTTTCCGGTGATCTGAAATACGCCCATGGTTGCTTTTTTAATGCTCCCCAGAGAGCCGCCACTGTTTTTCGCAATCGTTTCGGCTCGTGTTTTGGCATCTTCGCTGGCTTTAGCTAACAGATCAATTTTCAATTCATTCAGTCGTGTGTAATAATATTCAGGTGCATTGGAATTTAACTCGATTCCTTTTTCTAATAACTCGGTAATTTCTCTCGACAGTTTTTCTACCCGGTTAATATCTTTTGATTCTACCCTTACATTACCGGTAAGTGTGTACCCGGTAAACTCTACACTGATCTCGTTGCCTTTATCATCGTAACTACGGCGAAAATTTTTATTGATGGCGATGGATGAAAATACAATATTGCTGTCGGCAATACCTTTCGAATTAAGATAAGAGCGAATGGTGGCCTCGTCGGCTTTCAAAGTAGCATAGGCTGTTTTCAATTCAAAGCCGTACCGGTTGAACGAGCCGCTCCAAACAATCAGGTCGCTGCTGAAATCAACTTCTGCCAATCCGGTTACGCTGATGGTTTCAGTTGATTTGAATTTGTATTTGTAAGCGTTACCAACGATCCAGAATCCGGCAATGATGGCAATGCTGATAATAGCTGCACCAATGTAATTTTTCATGTGTTGTTGTTTTACGGATGAATTTAGCATATCCACATCGTTGCTGTTATACCCTCCCGCAACATTTTTTGTTAAGAAAGTAACAAAACATCAACCCAGCTTGCTTATTTCACTACTTACTCATTATTCATCACTCATTACTATGATCCACCAGTTTTTTCATCATCTCTGCTCCCACAGCATCAGCTGATGGGCCATAGCCATTTACAAACACACCTTTGTGCCCGTCTTTCGATTCAATGGCATACACAATTTCTTCGTCGGAAGGATTGGTTGCTCCTTCAAACCGATAGATTTCTTTGATCTCAAATTCCTGAGGCTCCAGATTAAGATCGGGATTGAAACATTGCAACGCATTCACCTGCAGGTTAAAATCGAGTGCATAGCCTCTTGCTTTTAAATCACTGATCGCTTCGGTTACTGTATCGTAGCTGTACATAGATGTTTAGTTTATAGTTGATAATTAAAAAATGAATGATTGTTAATCGTACCCGTCAGACGAGGCGTACTTCCCACTTTCAACTTCCTACTTTCCACTTTCTTCTACACCATCACCTGCGTTTGCTTCAACACCCCCATTACAAACACACTTTGCACATTGCCCATATTTTCGCTCTGGCTCAGTTTGTTTACATGAAAGTTATAATAATCGTCCATGTTCTCTGCCACCACCTTCAGCATAAAATCAAATTCGCCGGAAATATTATAACACTCGATCACTTCGGGCAACTCATTAATATGTTTAATAAATTTCGTGCCTGCATTTTTACTGTGCTCCTTTAATGATACATAACAGATCACCATCAATCCTTTCTTCACTTTTGCATGATCAATGAGCGCTGCATATTGTTTGATCACTCCACTTCGTTCCAGCCATTTGATGCGTTCGTGCACCGGTGTGGTGCTCAGGTGTACTTTGTCTGCAATTTCCTTCACCGTCATCCGTGCATTTTGCTGCAGCAGACGGAGAATGCTGAGGTCGGTTTTATCGAGTGTAACCGGTTCTTTAGTCGTTTGTTCTGTTTTAACCGCTTTTGCCATACTCAAACAGGATTTTATTCTTTAAGATACAAGCAATTTAGAATGATTTCCTGAATTTATTAACATTCGTATTATTTTATCCTGAAAAACTACCTTTGCGTTCTAAAACATTATATATGTCAACGCTCACAAGAAACAAGATCGATTTTGATCTGAAATACAAGGTAAAAGATATTACACTGGCCGAATGGGGTCGTAAAGAAATCCGCCTGGCTGAAGCAGAAATGCCCGGTTTGATGGCGATCCGTGAAGAATATGGTCCAAAGCAGCCGTTGAAAGATGCTCGCATTGCCGGTTGTTTGCACATGACCATCCAGACAGCTGTGTTAATTGAAACACTCGTGGCATTGGGTGCTGAAGTGAAGTGGAGCTCTTGCAATATCTTCTCAACACAGGATCATGCTGCTGCTGCCATTGCTGCTGCAGGTATTGGTGTATATGCATGGAAAGGTCAAACACAGGAAGAAGCAGATTGGTGTATTGAGCAAACATTGTTCTTCGGTTCACCCGAGCGTCCGTTGAACATGATCCTGGATGATGGTGGTGATTTGACCAACATGGTATTGGATAATTATACTGAACTGATTGCCGGCATCAAAGGTATCAGCGAAGAAACAACTACCGGTGTACACCGTTTGTACGAGCGTGTAGCAAAAGGTACTTTACCAATGCCTGCGATCAACGTAAACGACTCTGTAACCAAATCGAAATTCGATAACAAATATGGTTGCCAGGAAAGTCTGGTTGATGCGATCCGTCGTGCAACTGATGTAATGATGGCTGGCAAAGTAGCTGTTGTTGGTGGTTATGGTGATGTGGGTAAAGGAAGTGCGATGAGTTTACGTGGTGCAGGTTGCCGTGTAATTGTTACAGAAATTGATCCGATCTGTGCTTTGCAGGCTGCAATGGATGGTTTTGAAGTAAAGCGTATGATCGACGCAGTAAAAGAAGCTGACATTATTGTTACGGCTTCCGGTTGCCGTGATCTGATCACCGCTGCGCATTTCAAAGCAATGAAAGACAAAGCCATCGTTTGTAACATTGGCCACTTCGATATTGAAATTGATGTTGCCTGGTTGAACCAAAATTATGGTCAAACAAAAGACACCATCAAACCACAGGTTGATCTGTACAATGTTGATGGAAAAGATATTATCCTTTTGGCTGAAGGCCGTTTGGTGAATTTAGGTTGTGCAACTGGTCACCCATCATTTGTGATGAGTAACTCATTCAGCAACCAAACGCTGGCACAAATTGAATTGTGGAACAACCATGCCAAGTACGATAACAAAGTGTACGTTCTGCCGAAACACCTTGATGAGAAAGTAGCTCGTTTACACTTGTCGAAAGTAGGTGCACAATTGGATGAGTTGACTACTGCGCAAGCTGAGTACCTCGGTATTCCGCAGAATGGTCCGTTCAAATCTGAATTGTATCGTTATTAATACAGCCGCTTGCTGTTCGCTGCAAGCTGTAAGCAAAACCCGTTTCGTTTGAAACGGGTTTTTGTTTTTTTATCCTGCGAAAATATAACCGCAGCCATGTTCCTGTACCCTGCCCAAGGCCCATACACCTGATGGCACGGGTTGGATATTGGGCAGCAGTCCAGCCGACCATTCTTTGCGAAGCGCTTCCACATCCATCTTCATCATATCTGCCGCAGCAGCAGAGTATACGGTGAAAGCTGCCTGGCAATAACAAAACATCACACCATCTTTCTGCAGATCGTTGATGCCTAACGGAACCGCTCCTATTCCCGGAATTTTGAAATCATCCGGCCTGGGTTGCCAGAAAGGATTTCGTGTAGCTGCCTTTCCCGTTTTTGGATCATTGGCTTTAAACAATTCGCCCAGTTTGTATTTTTCCCATAGTTTATCTTCCATGGCATAGCCAATTGCTGTATGCCGCAACACCACTACCACGCTGCAATCTTTTGCTCCGGTACCGGTTGCTTCGTTGGTCATGAGAAAAACTTTAAGCCATGCAAACGGATAAATTTCATGCGGCTGTGTAGCATCAAAAACCATCCGGTGTTTTCCTCTTATTTGTTTGAACCATTCATCGGGATTTGATTCCGGTTCAGCAAGGTTTTCGTTTGTTTCAAATGGGGACGCATTGCTGGCAATTGGTAATGCTGCCAGTCCAAAAGCAGCAGCACCGGCAGCCATCGCACCTAAAAAATCACGTCGTGCAGTTTTCTGCTCCAGTTCATTTTTTTTCATAACATCAACTTTAAAGGTTAAAAAAGATTCAGACCAATGAGGTTTACCGGGAGTAGATGCTGCGCTGCAAACCTCATAGGTGAGGCAGGAAAGCAAGTATTAAGAGAGTCGGAAAAAAGCGAGTAAGTATTCTAAATTAAAACATCGCTGTATCAAATGCAAGTACAAAAAATGAACATCTGTACAAATTTGCAGCGTCCTGTTGAGCATAACCCAATCAGCCAACGAAACATATTATCTTCGCTGCATTCAGGTTGACCCTGTAAGTGTTATTGTACATGCGTATTCGAAAAATCATTTGTTTTAGTTTATTCCTGTTGCAACTGTCGTTCCATTCGATAGCGCAAACGCAAAGCAGCTCAGCCCTGAGCAAGCAGTTGCAGGCCCTCGCCTTGCTGCAACAAACAAAGTTGCAGAAAAGTAAACACTGGCCATCTGTTGCCCCTGCATTGTTTCTACAAAATCTGCAACGGAATATTGAACAACCGGTTTTTTTATATGCCGGACGTAACACCAATTTTTGTGGCTTTGCAGCGGTTGGCTATGTTATATCAAGAGAAGATCCGCTGGGTTATGTGCAATTCATGATCGATCTGTACAACAATGGACAAGCGAATTATGCTAATGTGTTGTATCAACCTTCCTCAGCCGTACGCACTACAGCCGGCACTGTTTTATACGAAGGTGAACTGGATCGAAACGATGCCGATCAGGTTTTGTTTTTTACACTGGCTAATCATTACAAAGGCTATATCAACCTGTTTCACCTGAAGTATAAACCGGGAAGGGAATTGGGATTATGGGCCGCTACCAATCTTTCAAAATTCAACCGTATGTTGCGTGCAACATTGCAAACGCAGATCCAATGCATTGGCTATGATCTTACACGAATTAAAATAAAAGAGCTCACTGTGTTTCTGCAGGAAAAACTCAACAAAGGCGATGTGTTTCTTTATTTGAATAACAGTGTGCTTCGCCGGAAAAATCACAACAAAGTAAAAAAGCATATTCCCACGCATTTCATCATTTTAAAATCGATCAGCGAAGAGAACGGAATGGTTACAATGACGTATTGGGATGCTGGTTTTAAAACACAGCGACAAATCGATATCAAAAGTTTTAAAAGTATTCTCTTTGGCATTAGCTGGAGCGTACGGAACTAAAAACATGAAGTGTTCATTCAAACATATCATCTTTCTACTATCAGCAGTACAGCTGTTTGCTTCCTGTGCTGTATCCAAAAAATTTCCGGCAGAATATTATACGGAAAACGAAAGCAATATTGTTGCAATGGAAGCAACCTATAACAAAATTGTTGCAGCCCGGCCCTTATCGATCGGTTTTACAGATAAAGAGTTCAGGCATGTGTTGGTTGAAATGAAAACAGATACGGTGCGGTATGTGTATGAATTTAATTTGAATGATCCATCTTTATTCGACAGTCTCCACTATTACGGATACGATACGGCTGCAACCGTATTGCTGATGAAGTATATGAAAAAAACGCAGTGTACCTGGATCAATACCCTTGATTATTATACAAGCGGCCAAAAACGTTTTCTTACGTTTATGAGTATCCGTCACAAAGCGTTATCCGCTCCGTTTTCGCAGGAAAAATATTTTATTCTTACGTTTTACAAGCAGCCGCAGTACTACGATGAAAATGGAATATTGCTCGACAGGCGTAATCTTCGCCGGGCACGAAAAGTGAACAATGAAATTTTCAGACGTATCAACGATCGTGTTTGTTATACCATCTCTGCCAAATTCAGATAATTACTTACGATGGAAGTGCGGTTGTTGATTTGTAAAGTCCGCCGGCTGCACATACCCACACAAATCCTTTGGCATCTAATTTTGCACTGCGCCAGTTGTTGGCAGGAAGTCCTGAATGTTTAATCACACGTTTTCCATTTAAGAACAACCGCTCCGCATTGAACATCCATACGGATTGATTACTATTCGGATTACGTCCAATTGTGTACGGATAACCAACCGGGTAATATTGACTAACGCTTAGCCAGCTTCCAAAAAACTTATCGGTATTCATATCAATTTCGTCATCCGTTGGGTTGAATGGATCAACACTTACCGTATAACCAACAAAGGTTTCGGAGGTTGTTTTTGAAAGCATAATTGCAGAGGGATAATACGGCTTCGTTGTTTTGGTGCTGTATAAAGTGATGCCGTTTGTTGTACCCACATTCGTTAAAATACCCAATGTACCACTTCGTTTAGTAGAACGGTTGCCCATGGTTACATAAATACCACCGCCTTCGTTCCAGTACGCCTGTACAAAATCGTACTTCACATCCTGCGCTGTATTAAAAGTGCGTACGTTTCCATCCCACAACAATGTTTCACCGGTTTTATTGAGTATTGCAAACTTCGCTGTGTATTGACCGTTATTGCTGGTGCCGCCTACAAAAATCCGATTATCGTTATTCGGTTCCATAGCAATGCATGTACCCGACTGTGCATTGTTCGATAATTGATAACGTAATGCAAAGTTGTAGGTATCATTCTCCGCAACAAACACAGTATGATTTGCAGCCAGCAATGCGGCCCTTCCACCGGGAGTAAATGCAATATCAAGATATCCGCCAACATTCGCAGGCACATTGTACAATTGAAACTGCATTGAAATGGGCGACGTATCGTCAACAGGAAGTACAACAACAGGTTCACTTTCTTTTTTACTGCAGGCAGCAGCAAGAATACAATAACAAATCATCAGGAGTAAGGATAGCCGCATAGTTTGTTTTTTCAGTTGCTGCAAGTATAACCCTCCACAGTTGGCTGCGCATACCCTGCGCAGGGTATTTATGCAGGAGAAAGTGGCAAACTCATTTTTTCGGGAGCTCCGGTTACTCCATCCCCTCATACTGCCATTCATCAAAAGCAAACCGGCAGGCGTTTGTTTTCTGTATATTCGGCATCCTAAACAATTTCTGTATGATGAAAAGAATCGTTGCCGCTGCAGTATGCCTTTTTGTTTACAACGGTATTACTGCACAAACCGGCTACAGCAATTTCGCTCAGCAAACCAACCGCATCAATGCGTTGGCTAAAGCAAACCCGCAATGGGTGAAAGTAAGATCACTCACCAAAACAACAGGTGGTAAAGACATCTGGCAAATCACCATTGGTTCCGGCAACACAGAAACCAAACCTGCCATAGCAGTGGTGGGCGGCGTGGAAGGTAATATGCCGTTGAGTACCGAACTGGCCATTGGTTTTGCAGAAAGTTTGATGCAGGGCATTGTAACCGACAGTATTAAAAACCTGCTCAACAAAACAACATTTTATATTTTCCCGAATATGAGTCCCGATGCAATGGAGCAATACTTTGCATCGTTGCGATACGAACGCCAGGGTAACGCTGTTTCTACTGACGATGATCGTGATGGCAGCAGTAACGAAGATGGCTATGATGATCTTGATGGCAACGGAAAGATCACCTGGATGCGTGTTGAATCGCCTGTTGGTACGCACCGTGTCCATCCCAACGATCTACGTGTGTTGATCAGAGCCGATGCAAGCAAGGGCGAGAAAGGAAACTATCTTGTTTTTACCGAAGGCAAAGACAATGATAAAGACGGCAACTTTAATGAAGATGGTGAAGGTGGCGTATGGTTCAATAAGAACTTAACGTTTAAGCATCCGTCTTTCTCACAGGGCTCCGGTGAGTTTCCTGCAAGTGAAAATGAAACAAGAGCATTGCTTGATGAATTGTTCGATCGGTTCAATGTGTATGCTGTCATCAGTTTCAGCAGCAACAACAATTTAAGCACGCCTTATGCATTTAATCCGCAGGCTGCAACCGCTCCTATTCTCGCAGGCTGGTTAATGCCCGATACAAAAGTGAACAGCATGGTGAGCGACTTGTATAATAAAACTGTTGGACTGAAAGATGCGCCTGCATCATCTGCAACCGGAGGCGATTTGTTATCGTGGGGTTATTATCATTACGGTCGTTTCAGTTTCAGCACACCGGGCTGGTGGGTACCCAAAACAAAACCCGATACAGCAAAGAATGAAAAAGCATTTACTGTTGAAGATGCAACAGCCAATTACTTACGTTGGGCATCGCAACAAAATATCGGCAATGTATTTACCGAATGGAAAACAATTCAGCATCCTGATTTTCCTAATCAAAAAGTAGAAGTGGGTGGCGTTGATCCGTTTGCTATGCAAACACCTCCTTATACACTCGTTGCAGACTTAGTAAAAAAGCATAGTGCATTCTTGGTAAAACTTGCTGCGGCACAACCGGAGATCGATCTCGTAAATGTAAAAACAGAAAAGCTGGCCAACGGCTTGACAAGAATTACGCTTGATGTGATCAACAAAGCTGCTTTGCCATCACATTCCAAACTGGGTGAACGAAGCTATTGGGTAAAACGCATCAACGTAAAAGTGAATAGCAACAGTACGCAATCCATCATCAGCGGCAAGAAAATTCAACTGCTGAATACGTTGGAAGGTTACAGTTCAAAACAACTGAGCTGGCTGATTAAAGGAAGCGGCAAGATCAGCATTGAAGCCGGCAGTCCAACCACCGGAACAAAAACGATTGAGGTTACACTTTAATGTTCACTCCAAAATTTTTGAAAATGAAACTTCACATAAAACAATTCATTGCATCAGCAGCATTCAGTGTTACTGCTTTGTTTGCAACGGCACAAAATGCCGATCAGATATTTAAAGCTGCAGGCTCACCAGCCAATCCGAAAGTAGCGGTTAGCTGGAACCGTTATTACGATCATGCAGGCATCACCGAAATCTGTAAGAAAATTGCAGCTGCACATCCTGAATTAGCGAAACTGCAATCCATCGGTAAATCGTTCAAGGGCCGTGATATCTGGTGCCTAACCATTACCGATTTCAAAAAAGGAAATCCCGATCAAAAGCCCGGCATGTATATCGATGGCAATATTCACTCCAACGAAGTACAGGGTGCTGAGTTCTCCTTGTACACAGCCTGGTACTTAACTGAATCATTTAAAGACACACGCTTTATTAAAGAGTTGTTGGCGGATAAAGTTTTTTATATCGTTCCAACCATTAATCCGGATGGTCGTGACAGTTATTTTCACGAACCCAACACCGGCAGCACACCACGTTCAGGTGTAATTCCTGTAGATAACGATCGGGATGGTTTAACGGACGAAGATGGCTATGATGATCTGGATGGTGACAATGAAATTTTGATCATGCGTCGCAAAAATCCAAATGGACGTTACCGTGTTGATCCATCTGATCCCCGTCGCATGATACAAGTTGGCCCTGATGAAAAAGGAGAATACGAAATGCTGGGACTTGAAGGAAAAGATAATGATGGAGACGGTGTGGTAAATGAAGATGGTTATACGTTTCAATACGATCCAAACCGTGACTGGGGCTGGGGATGGCAACCGAATTACATTCAGAATGGTGCATATAAATATCCGTTCTCCTTACCTGAAACAAGAGCCGTGATGGATTTTGTAATGAAGCATCCGAACATTGCAGGTGCACAATCGTATCACAACGCAGGTGGTATGATCTTGCGTGGCCCCGGCGATCCGACTGATCAGGTTACTTACAATCCGCAGGATATACAGGTGTATGATATCATTGCACGTAAAGGCGAAGAATTGATTCCCGGCTATCGCTACCTTGTTGTACACAAAGACCTCTACCCTGCTTATGGCGGTGAACTCGATTGGTTCTATGGCGGTCGTGGTATCTATACGTATTCAAATGAATTGTGGACACCGTATTTGATGTTCAACAAAGATGCTACACGTAATCCGCAGGATAATACCAACTTCAACTTCGATCGTTACCTGTTGTTCAAAGATGCATTTGTTGACTGGCATGAATACGACCACCCGCAGTATGGTAAAATTGAAATTGGTGGTTTCAAGAAAAATTTTGGTCGTGCCCATCCGGGCTTTTTGTTAGAGAGCGATGCACACCGTAACATGGCGTTTACTATCTATCATGCATACAATACGCCGTTGCTGAATGTTGATACAGTTACTGAAAAAGATCTGGGTAATGGATTGAAAGAAGTGACTGCAGTTATTTCCAACAGTCGTATTATGCCAACACACAGTAGTCATGATCTGAAATATAAAATTGAACGTCCCGATTACATTTCAATCAGCGGCGCAAAAGTTATTGCAGGAATGGTGGTTGAGAATGCAGATTTGAATATTACAACTGAACAAACCAACAACCCTGAACGCATTGAGGTGGCCAATATTCCCGGCTTATCTACTGTTACCGTTCGTTGGGTGGTACAAGGCAGCGGCAAGTACACGATTAGTGTGGATAGTAAGAAAGGTGGTGTAGCGAAGAAATAAGGTATGAAGTAAGATGTACGTTTTACTCCGATCACTTTGTGCATTCTTTGTGTACTTGGTGTAACGTTTTCATTTGCACAAAGGACACGAAGGTTTTCACAGGGCTCACAAAGAAAATCCTCACAACTAAGTTGTGAGGATTTTTTATTGCAAGCTGTTTACTCAAAGCTTTGTAATTTTCAGCATCAACAGTTCATTATGAAATCATTTTTGCTTTGCATAATTACTCCTCTCCTGTTTGCGCAAACACATGCACAGGTATTGAAAACAGATGCCAATCTGTTAAACCTAAAAGCACCTGAAACATTCAAAGCAGAGTTTGTAACCACCAAAGGCAATTTTACTGTTGAAGTGTACCGCAATTGGTCGCCATTGGGTGCCGATCGTTTTTATCAACTTATCCGTAGCGGTTATTACAACAACACCGTCATCTTTCGTGTAGTAAAAGATTACCTGGTACAGTTTGGTGTGAGTGAAGACAAGCAGAAGAATATTTTCTGGCAGGGTAAAAACTTAAAAGACGAACCCGTTGTTGCATCCAACACTGACAGCACTATTTGCTTTTCCCGTGGTGCACCCAATACACGCAAAACATCCATCTTCATTAATCTCCGCAATAACCTTACGTACGATACATTGAATGCAGGCGGTGTAAAAGGCTTTGTGCCGTTTGCCAAAGTCATCAGCGGTATGGATGTGGTGCGGCAGTTCTTTTCGGGCTATGGCAACGACGCCATGAAACCTGCCGATACCATTTATTTCAAAGGCAATAAATGGTTCATCAACAAATTCCCCAACATTGATCTGATCAAAGAAGCAAAGGTTCTGAAAGATTAAACGATAAGTTTTCCACAAAAAGCAACTTGTGCATGAGATTTGCACTGAAATCTGTTCCCATATCCGCATCAGTAAATCACTGAACGCAGAACATTTAAAAACTTACTGATGAAACTATTATTCGTTAAAAACATCCAGTTTACCCGTTTGATCAAAGCAGACGGACGCTTACGTGAATTCAATTTCAGAAAATTAGGTGGCTTACAGGAAGGCATGTTCAGTGTAGACGTTGCAGACGAACGTGGCAACCGAATTCTTTTCAAAATGAGTAAGGAAGATCAAACGTGGAAGATCACCGACAAAAGCGATCTGCCCGATTGGGTGATCAATTCGTCGAAAAGTATGCATGATAAAATTGAAGAAGTGATGACGGCCCACATGCCTGAGCAGGAAGAACAGCAACAGCAATAAAAAAAGCTGTTCAGCATTACACTGAACAGCTTTTTATCATCAGCAATATTTAATAGCCCTGATTCTGCACCAGGTTTGCATTCACTTTTATTTCATTGAATGGAATTGGGAATGTCCATGATCTGGATGTGGGTCCGATATTGCAGTTGTCAGCCCTTGATCCATTGGCAACACCACATTCAGCACGCACAATGGTTTTGGTTGATCTTCGCAGATCGAACCAACGATGCCCTTCGCCCAGTAACTCAACTCTGCGTTGCAGCAAGATCGCATCGAGCAATGCAGCACCGGTTTCAGTGCCTGTTGCAACTGCTCTGTTTGTGCGCAACAGATTGAGATCATCGATTGCTGTAGCATCATTTGTACGTTGCTTTGCTTCGGCACGCATCAGTAATAATTCACCTGCACGGTATACCTTAAAGCTGCGGATGCCGGGATACTTCCAGCTAAGTGTACGTTGTACACCACCCGAACCTACTTGATTAAAGCGATTCACACCGGGATCAACATACGCACCACCCTGCGCCTGCAAAATTGCGCCCATTGCTGCTGTTACACGATAGTTGGGGCTTGCACCACTAATAGCACCGCCGGGACGTAATGCATTATCAGATGGAATAGCCCAATACACTTCTGAGCCCGGTGCTGCTTCACCTGCTGTTGAAAACGCAGCAATATAAGCCGCTGAATTTCCAACCGGACGAAGTGCCAATGCAATATTCGCATCTGCAATCACTGCATTCCAGTCAGATGCATAATAATTTACACGTGCACGCATGGCATACACCACAGCACTATCAATAAAATTACGTGAGGCGTTACCAGTGGTGTTTCCGCCATCACGAAATGCAACCAACGCATCACCGAGGTCTTTTAAAATGGCATCATAATTTTCTTTTACAGTGTTACGTGCAGGTAAGCTAGCAAACGGCTTTTGTGGATCGAAGATGGTTACAAACGGCACACCCAGCGATGTGGAGTTGCGACCAAAGTCAACAGCGAAGTAACGCATCAGATCAAAGTGTGCATGTGCACGAATAGCCAATGCCTGTGCTTTGATTCGCTTTGCTTCTGCTTCGGTAGTACCTGTTTCATACTGCTCTACAAACTCCAGCAGATTATTAACCCTTGAAATAATTTCATACGGCTGAATAAAAGCAGCAGCCACCGCACCGTTATCCGATGCATAGCTCATTTCGCTCATAATATTCCAGTTGCCTAAGCTTTCCAATGCTTCTACAAAATCATCCCCCATCAATTCAGGCAAAGCACTCCATGCACTGGCGCTGCCCGATGCTGCAGGGCTTCCATAATAGTTGTTACTCTGGAACCCATCGTAAGCGCCACGTAAAGCACTGCGTACATCATCAAAGGTTTTTAGATCCGTTAACGATGTATCAGGCACTGTGTCCAACGGTTTTTTACAAGCCAGGAAACCTGTGAGCAACAGGGCAAGCATTGTATAATAAACCGGTTTTAGTTTCATGTTCATGTGTTATAAAATTTCGTTCATTAAAAATTAAGGTTCACACCAAAGTTTACACTGCGTAATGTTGGATACTGTGCACCACTTACTGCAGCGTTTGAATTGGCATCAGCATTCACAATGGTTGATACTTCCGGATCCCATCCCTGGAACTTATGCCAGGTGTACAAGTTCTGACCCTGTACAAACAGGCGCAATCCCTGTATGCGTAACTTTTCAGTAAAAGCTTTTGGTAATGAATAAGAGATCATCACATTGCGTAAACGGAGGAAATCACCTTTTTCAAGGAAGCGTGTTGTTTGGCCTTGTGTAGCTTCATCAATACGTGGGAAGTTGGTGATCTGCCCCGGTGTTGTCCATGCACTTAATGCACTGCGTGCAAAACCAGATGTGGTGTATGCATAATATTCTACATTATAACGTGCATTGTTGTACACGTAGTTACCTGCAGAATAAACAAAGAAAGCAGACAACTCCAATCCTTTGTACGAAATGGTATTGGTAAAGCCTCCGTTATGCGGAGCATCACTTCCTCCCAACACAGTCAAATCATTGGCATCATACTCTTCGGTAAGTGTTTTACCATCTGCTTTCAGGTATTGTGAGTTACCATTGGCCGGATTTACACCTGCATATTGTACAAGGTAAAAGCTATTCAATGGCTTACCTACCTGTAACGCCTGGAAGCTCTTGTACAACTGGAATGTTTGTCCATCGGGCAACGATTTGATGGTATTTTTATTGAACGCATAGTTGGCATCAAATGTCCATTTGAAATTTCTTTCATCGATGATCTTCAATGAAAGATTTACTTCAATACCCTGGTTTTCCAGGCTGCCGTTGTTAGCAAGAAATGTTCCGCCACCGCCACTTGTTGCAGGTACAGTTGGCTGAAAATACAAACCGGTTGTTAAGCTGTTGTAGTAATCAACTGTGGTTTTGATACGGCTCTTGAAAAATTCCATTTCAACACCCACGTTGGCTGTTCTTCTTTTTTCCCAGGTAAGTTCAGCATTTCCCAGGCGGTTAATACTTAACGTACCTTGTCCGCCATAAGTACCACGACCGTACTGTTGCACATACGGGAATTCACCAATCCCATTTTGATTCCCCACTGCACCAAAGCTTGCTCTCAACTTTAAATAATTGATGGCACTTACTTTGAAAAAGCTTTCATCTGAAATGAGCCAGCCCGCACCAACTGAACCATACTGTGTCCAGCGGTTGGCAGGACTCAAGCGGGAAGAACCATCCGTACGTCCGGAAAGTGAAAGGAAATATTTATTACGGAATGAATAATCGGCTGTTCCGAAATAAGAAAGCAACGCACTGTTTTCAGGAAAACCACCACCAACTGTTGGAATATATCCGTTGGCTGCAGTACCGGCCACAAGTCCCGCTTCATTATCAAATGGCAGTAATAAACCATAACCGGTGAAATTAAAATCACGGCCTCTTCTGCGGATAAATTCTGTAAATAAAGAAGTTGTCAACTGATGATCATCGTTTGCACCAAAGCCAATTTTATGTGTAAGGCTGTTGGTTACCGTTGTGCGGAAACGACGGTCGAAACTTCTGCCCAATGCACCTTCGCCTGCAAATGCACTTCCGAAAGCCGCATTTTGTGCAGCTGATTGTGTACCGTTCTTGGTGATTCCAAACACTTCTGTTTGCGAATAATCACCACCCGCATTTAAACGATAGGTAAGATTTTTTATGCCGGGAATTTTATATTCAACAAACACATTACCTGTTGATTTTAACTGCCAGCTGTTATCTCCGTTTACCAGCAACTCTTCCACCGGATTTAACCAGAATGGAAACTGTACAGAACCTGCATAGCTGCCATCATCGTTGTATACTTTTTCATACGGCAAAGCCCAGATAACCGTGTTCAACGGTGATCCAATACTTTGATCGCCTTCAAATGTTCCTCTGAATTTTGACCAGCCACCGGCGAGGTTTACACCAAACTTGAGATTGCGTTCTGTATGTGCAAGATTCAATCGTCCGTTGTAACGTTTTAAACCGGTGTTGATGGTTACACCTTCCTGATCGAAATAATTGAATGAAGTGTAGAATGTTGTTTTTTCATTACCACCACTTGCACTGATCTGGTGCGATTGCATTTTGCCATCATTGAACACCGCATCGTTCCAATCAGTATTTACATTGCGGAATGCTGCCACTTCTGCCGCACTCCATCCCCATGGATTACCTGCAATGTTCATTTCAAAATCAAGTTTCTCCTGTGTGTTCATCAGTTTCAACTTGTTTTCGGGCAATGTGGAAATACCAATTTGTCCGTCATAGGCAAAACGCACTTTCCCACTGCGTCCTTTCTTCGTGGTAACTACAATTACACCATTTGCACCACGTGAACCATAGATGGCAGTTGATGCTGCATCTTTTAAAACAGACACACTTTCAAAATCGCCCTGGTTCATGGTACTGAAATCGCCGGCTCTTACTTCCACTCCATCTACAATGTAAAGCGGATCAACCGAACCGTTTACAGAAGTACGTCCACGAATGATCACATCGGCATTACGGCCGGGCTGACCCGATCCTGCTTTCACATTCAAACCAGGTGCCTGCCCTTGCAGAATCTGATCGAACGATGCTATGGGTTGTGTGCGGATGTCGTCGATCACAACCGTTGATGCCGAACCAATGTTGGAACGCTTGGAACGTGTGGAATAACCGGTCACAACAACTTCCCGTAACGCATTCACCGTTGCCGTTACAGTTACATTTACAACAGCGCCATTTACCGTTACTTCTTTTTGTTGAAACGAAGTGCTGGTGAAAATGAGTACATCGCCCTGTTTGGCTGAAATGGAATAGTTTCCCTGTGCGTCAGCAGTTGTAATGGTTTGCGAACCTTTTACCTGTACAGTGGCAAAAGGCTGTGGTTCTCCGTCTTGTGATGTAATTTTTCCTGTAACAGTTTGCGCCTGTGCATACGATACAGAAAACAATCCAATCACAAAAGCAAGAAGAACCCGGAGGATCTTTCTTGTCATGAATGATAAGGTTTAGATGATGAATGATAATTACCTGTTACAATTTTTAACCGGTAATAAAAGTGTGCGAATTAAACACACTTTGAAACATTTGACAACACATGTTTATGTGATGCTGCGTTTTGCAGTTGCTGTTTTGACGAATGGTAAAAAAGTAAGTGCGAATGAAACATAGCTTCTTCGCATTTTTACATAACGTCTTTTTTTTACATATTATTTGTCATTTAAGCGTCATGCAGCGGGTCGTTTTAATTCTGCACATTGAAACGAACAAATTTTTTTTCTACTTCTGCCAGCCTATATTGCAGCCCGTTTAACAAAACAAGATTGAATATACCATGAGAGAATTTTCATCAACCATTGCAGGTACATTACGCCTGCGTGTGCAGCAGGTAGAAGCCGTGATTGAATTATTGGAAGAAGGTTCTACCATACCGTTTATTGCCCGTTACCGAAAAGATAAAACCGACAACTTAGATGAAGTTGTTATTCAGCAGATACAGGACCAGGCTAAATTTCTGAAAGAGTTTACCGAACGGAAAACCTTTATTGAAAAAACAATTACCGAGCAGGGAAAAATGACGGATGCGTTGCAAGCCAAACTGGACAAAGCAACCACGTTGAATGAGTTGGAAGATATTTATCTGCCCTACAAACCCAAGCGCAAAACAAAAGCACAAACTGCAAGAGAAAATGGCCTGGAGCCGCTTGCCTTATTATTGCTTGAGCAAAAAGATATTGCTGTTAACGAACAGGCTGCAACGTTCATTAACGAAAAAGTAGCAACAGTCGACGATGCGCTGCAAGGTGCACGGGATATTATTTCGGAGATGGTAAACGAAGATGCAGCGGTAAGAGCCAAGCTGCGGAAATTCTTTGAAGATGAAGCGTTGGTGAAAAGCACGGTGATAAAAGACAAAGAAACCGACGGCATCAAGTTCAAAGACTATTTTGATTTCAGTGAGCCGGTACATAAAATTCCATCGCACCGCATTCTGGCGATCCTTCGTGGTTTTACTGAAGGTGTATTAAAGATGAGTATTGAACCGGATGAAGAACTGGCCATTGAGTTGATCGATTCATTGTATATAAAAGGTATGAACGAATCAACCACGCATGTGAAGAAAGCAATTAAAGATGCCTACAAACGATTGCTGCAACCAAGCCTTGAAACAGAATTCCGTTCGCAGTTAAAACAGAAAGGCGACGAAGAAGCGATTACCGTGTTTGCCGAAAATCTACGACAGCTTTTATTAAGCAGTCCGTTAGGAAGCAAACGCATACTTGCAATTGATCCCGGTTACAGAACCGGTTGTAAAATTGTTTGTCTGGATGAAAAAGGCGACCTCCAAACAACTGATCTCATCTTTATACATGAGCCAAACAAACTTTATACATCTGAACAGACGATCCGTCATTTAGTGAATGCCTTTCAAACACAGGTAATTGCCATTGGTGATGGAACAGCAGGAAGAGAAACGGAACAGTTCATTAAAAAATTAAACCTTGGTTTACCGGTGTTTCTGGTGAATGAAGATGGTGCTTCCATTTACAGCGCCAGCGAAGTGGCCCGGGAAGAATTTCCGGATAAAGATATTACCGTTCGTGGAGCTGTTAGTATTGGTCGGCGTTTGATGGATCCATTGGCTGAGCTTGTAAAGATCGATCCAAAAAGTATTGGCGTTGGACAATACCAGCACGATGTAAATCAAATGCGTTTGAAAGAACGCCTTGATCAAACTGTGGTGAGCTGTGTAAACCAGGTTGGCGTGAATTTAAATACAGCCAGTAAAAATCTATTGAGCTATGTGAGCGGTATCAACAGCAGCATTGCTGAAAACATTGTAAAGTATAGAAACGAAATCGGACGTTTTACCAACCGCAAACAGTTGTTGAAAGTGCCCCGCCTCGGCGATAAAGCATTTGAACAGTGCGCCGGTTTCTTACGCATTCCTGATGGAGAAAATGCATTGGATAAAAGTGCCGTGCATCCCGAAGCGTATACAGTAGTTGAAAAAATGGCAGCTGATCTGGAGTTAAAAGTAGATGAACTGGTGGGCAATGAAACAACCATCAAACAGATCAATCCAAAAAAATATGTAAGTGAAACCATTGGTGAATTAACCATCAATGATATTTTGAAAGAATTGATCAAGCCCGGTCTTGATCCACGCAGCGAAGCACAGGTGTTTGAGTATGCCAACATCTTCAGCATTGAAGAAGTAACAGCCGGCATGGTAATCCCCGGCATTGTTACCAATCTCACCCGCTTTGGTGCATTTGTTGATATTGGTGTGAAGCAGGATGGCCTGGTGCACGTCTCCGAAATTTCGCATGACTACATTACTGATCCGGCAGAAAAATTAAAGTTGAACGATAAAGTGATGGTGAAAGTGGTGGAAGTAGATCTGCAACGCAAACGCATTGCATTATCGATCAAACAAACACAGGAGGCTCCGGCAAGAGGTGAAAGGCACAAGGTACAAGGGGCAAGAAACAAGGATCAAGGAATAAGATTCAAGAAAGAAGAAGATTTAAGTAACCTGAGCGTGAATGATGCGTTGGCAGCGTTGAAGAATAAATTTAAGAAATAGAAAAAGCTGCAAGTTGTGAGCTATGAGCTATGAGCCAATACAGGCACTTGAGTAATCAGTTTTCACAATTTTGAATTCATTGTAATAAATAAAGAGGCGCACCGCTAAGCAGTGCGCCTCTTTAAAATATATAATCAAAAGAAATCACAGAAAGGAGAAAACGTAATTCCCACCCGCATATTTTCAATTGCAAAAGGAATTGGTGTTGTATTGTAGCCAAACCCAAGATCTTTACTTATCTCCAATCCTAAACCACGATATCTTCCTTTCTTTTTTGAAGGGAAAAACAACTGCGTATTAAGAAAAATCGTTCCCCTTGCTTGAGAGAAAAAACTCCACTTACTATCATTTTCAGAGGGCAAACCTACTTCCTCTAATACTGAACCGTAAACTGCAAAGCCTAATGTATGTTTTATTATTTTATGATTATTTTTTTTCAAAAGCCCTAAAGCTACAGGCAAACCAATATAGGTTTCGTCATAACTGTTGTTTTCGACACCATTGGTAATTTTTCCTGTCTGGTACCCTACTTTGAATCCACTCTCAAAAAATCCTGCATAAGACTTCGACAATGGTTTAAAAAGCTTGCCAACAGTAACCTGATACTCTGCTATAAAACCAATCTGATCAGGCATCAAATTCCAGTCATTACCCTTGTATGGCCAAGACTTATAGTTTCCTTGATTTACCCCAATACCGAAAAGAGCCGAATTACCTATATAGTAGCTTGTATCTTGTGCTTTGGCAGAAACCATGATAGAGAAAAAAAGGGAAAACAAAAATATTTTTTTCATAGAATCAAATTTAACGATTACCCATTTCTACATCCCACCAAAAGTTAGCACTCGCCCTGCCAGTTGCTAATGCAGACAACAATGCAGACTTTTCACTTTCATTTAAAGAAGATGTAATGATTAAATTTTCAATACCATAAAAATATTCCGCTAAATAGTAAGTTTCTTCATTAAACTGAACTCCATAGTTAATTAAAATCACAAAAAAATCTTTCTGAAATTGCGGCAAATAGGAAATAGCCTGTATATTATTTACTAACTCAATTTTATTAGCTTCATTTACTTCTTCAACAGATTTTAAATAGTCTAATGCTGGTGTTTGATAGACTACTGTATTAAACTCTGTTTCTGAAATTGATTGTCCGTTTACAACATCAGGATACTGAGAGGTTACAAAAGTATTTAAGTAATTATATTGCTGAGTAGGAGTAAGAGTACCCCCCTCAGCTAACTCTGCTTGATGTAAATATACCAACCCTTCATTATGATAGTCACCAACAAAATCATAAATATTTGCATCATTATATCTAAACGAAAATGTATCAATAACATTCATCGTTCGATTTCCAACACGATTACTAGCCCCTTCCCAACCATCCCAAATTTCATCCGCATTCAACGATGCAGCGGTTCCTCCAACGAGAGCACCTACAAGCGCAAATGGATTACCAAAAACAGCACCAATTCCTCCACCTAATAATGCTCCTAGCATATCGGAGCCAACAATTTTAAAAAGGCGTTTAAAAAATCCTCTCGAGGATATTATATTATTTTGAGAAGTAAATGCTTGAGGGTGTGTAATTTTAAAACTGTCAGAATAAATTCTTATATCCGTAAGTAGTTTTTGTTTTATTGAGTTTTGTTTTTGCTCCTGCTTTAAATCTTCTTCCAGTGCATTTCTGTTAGTATTTGTTTTGTTGCAATTTGTACAGAAAAAGAAAATTGACAGTAATACAAAAATAAATTTTCTTGTGGATTGGGGGGGGGGTAGATATTTTAAACTTGGTTATAGTTGTTTTGGTTAAAATTAAAATTATAGAAAAAATAAATATCAAAAAAAAATATTTGAAAATGTGAAGTTTCTATCGTTTTGGCCGTGGGCGCAAAAAACTATAATAATGTATAGCGTCAACCCTGTTACTAGAAAAAAGTTATTTACACAAAGAGGCGCACCGCTAAGCAGTGCGCCTCTTTCAGTCCGGCAGGTTGTTACAAACGGAAACCGATTGTAAAACTCAAGACTCTATGTTTGTTGCGTTCATCAACATTATTATCTGCACCGGATTGCAGTTTTGCAAGTCCTAATCCATAGTTCACAGAGAACATTGCTTTTTCACCTTCAAAACCAACGGTGCCGTTCAGTCCATAATCGAAGCGGCGGAGAATACCATACCCTGCTCCTTCTTCACCTTGTGTTGTAGGGTCATCGTTTGAAAATTCAATTTTATCGGTTCTGCTTGCAGCAATACCTACAAACTGGTAATCCAGTTTTCGTTTACCGCCAACACCCATTGCTGCATAAGGGCCCGCACCAACAAAGAATTTTGAACCACCGCCAATGGGTGCTTTCACCACAACGTTTACCGGAACTTCAATGTAATAAGGATTTACTACAGAACGGAAATAACCATTTTGACCGGGTTGACCATTTTGTAATTTCGATCCTTTCCCTGTGAACAGAATAGAAGGTTGAATGGAAAGAACATTTTTAATCACAGCAATGTCGCCTTGTAAGCCGATGTGAAAACTTGAGAGCATCCGGTTTTCATCTACATCGCCATTATCGCTGATTGAAATATTTGCCATGTTATAACCGGCTTTAATAAAAGCTGATGATTGAGCTGTTGCACTACCTGCTACAGCAGATAAAATAAGAGCAAAGAGAATCTTGATTTTCATAAACGTAATTTTTTTAAGGTTTGCCAAACACCATGCCAAAATTTTTAAACAAATACATGCTGATTGACACATGAACTGATACAATACGAAAGAATTAAACGAACGGATGCATAGACGTGATTAAAAATTGCAGGTTTAATAAAGCATAAAAAAAAACTCCGGCATGCGCCAGAGTTTTGTATATACAAATGGATCAGTACAACTTTAGTCCACCGCCTCGTCCACATAAGCCGACACCCAACCTACCTGCCCATTTTTGATCAGGTAAAACTGTTTGGTTTCATTCACCGATTTAAACTGGCGCATAATACGCAGTAATAATGAACTACCGGCCATCAATGCACGCTGATCAAATACAGCATGCACTCTTTTGATTTCAGCGCCAATCAACTTCTTATCCCAGGAACCATTGGTCATTTTCGATGTAAGATATTCCTGCGATACCGATGTAAAATTCTCTGTTACCTGTTTCGAAAAGCGTTCTACATCTTCGTATGTAACAGGAACAACGGGGTTGTTGATGAGTTCCGGATAAATCAGCGTTGCTACTGCCCATGCAATGCCCCCACTGAACGCAATATGATCGCTTACCGGAAAACTGCCACTTGAATTAACTGCATAAATGATCTCCGATGTTTCTGCACCTGCAGCAACCCGGGTCAACTGCCGCACATAATTTTCATGCGAGTTGTCATTTTCCAACATTTTTTCAGCAGCGTTGGCTGTACTTTTTGTTCCCCATGACAACTGAAATAAATAAAAATAGCTATCGTTTCCATAAGGAAAGAAACCGCCTTTGGAGTTGCCACTACCAATATCGATCAGGAAGGTGCTGTACCGGCGGCTTTTCGGAACAATTCCCAAATGCGACAACTTTGCCTCCTGCATTACATCCACTACTTCCACTTTACGCTGAGGTTCGTTAATAGCAGAACGAAATTGTGTAATTAGTTTTTCAATCCAGGCCTGTTTACTTTCTTTTTCAGCCAAGGTTTTTACCCCGCTGCTGATCACTGTAAAAATTCTGTTCGATGGTATGCTAAACCTGGTGCGTGCTGCCTCAAACAAACCAGCGAGGCCATTGGCTGTTGCATCAAATGTTGATGGAGTAAACGAAATAAAATCTGTATTGACAGAACTGTCTTTTACGGTCACAAAACTATTTCCCAACCCCGGATTTTTTTTCAGCTCAATAACACTCAACTTTACACCCTTCGACCCTACTTCAATCCCTGCATACAAATTGGGTATATTGCTATACTCTGTTTTTTTACTTGTTTGAGCAAAAAGCTGAAACCCTGCCGTTGAATACAATGTCAACAGCAGCGCCCCTGTTATGCGTATCATTCTCTTCATAAAATATGCTTTGGGTAAAAGTAATACAATCAATTCCCCTTACCTCTTTTATCATTCCAGCGAATTGAAACTGTGAAAAAAATGTGATTAAGTAAACAGGCGCATTAATTCAATCGAAGATTAGCAGCTGCAATGCGAACACTATTATGGAACATCTGCAACCTGTATGTACCTTTTTGATAAGATTGTAGTTTGAGGTTTATGGCAAGCCTGTTGGTTTCACCTTTGTTGTGTGAAAGTTTTGATTTGCGGGTGTAGGGTATTCTTACCCCGGCATCATTCAGAAACATGCCCGATTGCCAGGGATCGTCCTGTATCACATTACCGGCAGGATCCGCTACTATGATAAAGATATCCGTATCAGTAAAAGAAGTAGTATTGTTTTGCAAAGCGCATGAGATGGAGAACTCACTTACTGCATTTGCTTTTGTGTTTGTAACCCCACTACCTTCCATTGCACGAAAGCTTACACCTGTTGCAAGCAAGTTGGGAAGAGCTTCGGGCGCCTTTTTCTTTGTTGATAAAACGGGAGTTGCCGTGGTTTGAGGAGCAGCAGTGTTCACGGACATAGAATTGATTGTGTTTGGATTTCCTGTTTTGCTGTATTGAATACGCTTTTGGAGATCCCTGATCTTTGCCTCGGCTCTGCGCAAATCTTCCTTCGTAATATCATTAATGGCAAGTATGTACGAAATTTCATTCCGCAAACTGTCAAGCACCTCATTTTCCGTGCCGGCAGAAGTAGTAATGGCCGTTGTATCAGTCAGGTTGTTTCTGGAAGCGTCCAGTTCTTTTAAAAGAAGGTTGTACGCAGTCCGTAATGAATCATTTTTCCGGGTTGCTTCTGCGGCAATTATTTGAAGTTGTTCCTTCGATTGCTGTTCACTCTGCTTGCTTTTATCGTATAAGTGGTATCCCCATGTACCCACCAGGCATACGGATAACACCAGCAGCAATAAATTTCGTATATCCTTCATTTCGCTTGCAAACTACTCATAATAATGTCAGTTGAACATAAGAAACGCCTTTTGTGGAAAAGCTGTGAAATGAAAAAGTCCCCCGAAATTTCGGGGGACCAGATACACATTGATGGTTCATCAATTATTGGGTAACATTAAATGCCACGGCCAGCTTTTCCCAACTGATGGTTACTTTGCCATTGGCACCGTCTATTTTTAATACTTCGGTCATTTCTGCAGCAGCAGGTTTTACGGTTACACGCAACGCATCTTCGGTTGCTTTGTAGCTGTAAGCGCCCCATTGCTTTGGATTTTTATTAAAAATGATCACCCACTCTTTTTCGCCGGGAATGGTAAAGAGTGAATATTTTCCGGCGGCCAATGTTTTGCCTTCTACTTTAATATCCTTGTCGGTTTCAAACACGGTTGCTTCGTTTGCACCTGTACGCCACACTTCTCCATAAGGAACCAACTTACCCCAGATCTCACGACCTTTTACAGAAGGAGCACTGTAGTTGATCTTGATTGTAGCATCGCCCGCTTTAAATTCTGCACTTGCAGGAGGACTTGGTTTTGTTTGATTTTGTGCACAGGCACTCATTGCAAATAAAAAAATAAACAAAGGCGTAAGACTCAATAAACGTTTCATATAGTTTAATATTAATGATTGAAAAATAAATTCATACATCCAACATGTAGACCAGTCATGGCTAAAGCCTCGAAGATTTTTTTATTAACCCCAGACTTAAGTTTCGGGTTAATAAAGCTGCCCTGAAGGCTTTAGCCATGATCAGTTAACTAAATTGAAATTGGCTCAACTAATTTACGTATTTCACAGAACTCTTCTCTTCTAAATCTGCAACCACAGCAAGACTATTAACACTGCAATGCTTCAAGAGAAAATCAAATAACCAGTTATCCGCAAAATTGTTGGCATGATGCAATTATTTTAACTCTGCCTTTTTCTTTTCGTAATAAGCCTTATCACTTGCCAGCTTCTGCACTTCACTCAAAGAGCCAATGTACAAGCTGCGGCCATGTGTACCCAGTACAATTTCATTTTCCCGCTCCTGGATAGCAATATCATGGATTGCTACACGTGGCAAATTACTCATCCACGCCATGCTGCTGGCACCGCCATCCACTGAAACATACAATGCATGATCGGTACCGATGTATAATAAATTTTCATGCTTTGGATCTTCACGGATCACGTTTACCGGTTCGGCAGGTAAATCAGTAAAAATCTGTTTCCACGTAGTTCCGTAATCTTCACTTACAAATACCCATGCAGCAAAATGATCGTTGCGGTATCCATTCAATGTAACATATACCCTGCTCTCTTTGTATTTCGATGCAATTACACGGCTTACATACAAACCCTGTACCTGTTTTGGTAATTTGGAATGAATCGCTGTCCAGCTGTAACCACCATCTTTTGTTATATGAATAAATCCATCATCACTGCCGGTGTAGATCAAACCAAAACGCAAAGGAGATTCACTCATCGTTACCAATGTTCCAAACGGCACATTACCTTCTTTTTTACCACCGGTTAAATCACCACTCAGGTTTACACTATTCTCACCTTTATTAAAACTTCTGTGAAAACGGTTGCTGCCGAAATAAAATACATCCTGGTTGTGCTTCGATAAAAGGATCGGTGATTGCCAGTTAAAACGCAAAGGTTTTTCGCCCAACTCATGTTGCGGACGTACACTTACACGGCCGGCAAAAGGTGCATTTTTATTTACACGGGAATAGGCACCAAACTGCGAACCAACATACACCGTTGTATTATCTCTTGTATCTACCTGCACCTGCATACCATCGCCACCGCCAATTGATTTGAACGGATAATTGCCGCTGTCATGCCAATCGGTTGTTTCACGGTTGTTGCTGGGTCCAAACCAGGTACCATTGTCCTGGAAACCACCATACACATTGTACGGCTTGGCATCATCCACTGCAATGGCGTAATATTGACCCACTGCCGGCGAATTGGCTTTAAACCAGTTTACGCCATTGTCGTACGTAATGTTAATACCACCATCGTTTCCATTGATCATGTGCGAATCACGTTTGGGGTTGATCCAAAGTGCATGATGATCGGAATGCACATTACGTCCGTCAATATTCTTGAATGTTTTACCTGCATCTGTACTGAGCCATGCATTTACACCCAGCACTACAATTTTATCGGCATTGGTGGGCGATACGTAGATCTTCGCAAAATAATAACCGTAGGTACTGAAAGCTTGTGGTAATTTATTATTCACCAGCTTCCATGTTTTACCCGCATCATCGCTGCGATATACTTCGCAACCTTTGATGCCTGCATTGCTGAAACCATCATCACCAGCATCAAAATAATCCCACAATGCAACGGGTTGAATTTTTCCTGCACGTACCATTTCTTTCACAACTGAGGCATTGTATTTTGAAGGGAACCGTTGCTTGCGCATAAACGTATCCAGTTTTTTATCGTCCAGCTTCAGCAGTTGATCTGCCGTCATGGTTTTAAAATCTTTCAGTTGAATGGTAGTGTCGCCTGTTGTTTGTTTTTTACCTGTATCGGGCAAGGGATTGTAATTATCGATCACCGCATACACAATGTTGGGGTTTTGTGCAAACACACTCAAACCAATACGACCTAATTTTTTTCCTTCCGCAAAACCACTGCCCGGTCCGCTGATGAGATTCCAGTTGTTACCACCATCGGTACTTTTATAAATACCACTGGTGGGGCCACTTTCTGTAAACGTCCAGCCACGACGTGTACGATGCCACATGGCCGCATACAATTCATTGGGGTTATTGGGATTCATTTCCATTTCCACGGCACCTGTGTTTTCGTCAATAGCCAGAGTGAGTTTCCATGTTTTACCGCCATCAACCGTTTTGTACACACCACGTTCTTTGTTGGGCGAATACAAATGACCAAGGGCAGCAACCCATGCAGTGTTGGGATCGGTAGGATGCAATTGAATTTTACCGATGTGATGACTTTCAGGTAACCCGAGATACTCCCAGGTTTTACCATTGTCTGCACTTTTGTACACACCATTGCCTGCATACGAGGAACGGCTGCTGTTTACCTCGCCACTACCTACCCAAATAATACGGTTGCCATACCATTTCACAGCAATATCTCCAATGGTCATTACATCTTCATTATCAAAAATGGGTGTAAAGGATTGACCGTTATTCGTTGTATGCCACAAACCACCACTGGCGTATGCTACATAAAACTCTGTAACATCTTCAGGGTTTACTTCAATATCATTTACACGTCCGCTCATTACCGTAGGACCAATATTGCGGAACTTACTTTCTTTTAACAGCGATTTCTTTTCCATTTCCTTCCGCAATTGCATGCCTTTCTGCCGCTCTTCGGCACTTGTTGGCTTGATTTGTGCATTGCTGAGAAGTACAAGGAAAAGAAACGACAGAAGATGGGTAACTTTGAACAGGCAATTTTTACCTGTTGCAACCGTTTTAAACTGGTACATGCTTTTTTGGTTTTTTAATCTCATGTTATGAAAAGTAGAAGAATGATTTCAAACATACGAATGTTGATGCTAAGTGCAGTAGCCTCCCTCCTTTTTTGGATGAACGGTGCGGCGCAATGCAAGGACTTTACCATTGGTGTGAAGGGCGATACATTGAACTGTACAGATGTGAACGATTTGAAACAAGGTAAATGGGTGATCCGTTACGATGAAATACGTGGCGAGCCGGGCTATGAAGAGGAAGGTGAATTTAAAAACGGAAAAAAAGAAGGCCCCTGGCGGTCGTACAGTTTAATGGGCGATCTGCTGGCCATTGAGTTTTACCGGGCCAATAACAAACACGGCAAGCAACAATACTTTAATGCCATGGGCGACATGGTGCGGGAAGAAAGCTGGCTGGCACAAAACCCCGATAAGCCAAGTGAAACCATTGAAGTGTTTGATGTAAACGATCCCAAAAAAGTGTACCTCGTTGAAGTGAAACTGGAAGCCTCTACTGTACCTCACGGCATGTGGACGATCTACGAACCGGGCACTGGGAAAATCTTACGGAAAGAAAATTTTATCCTCGGCAAACTCGATGATGGTACAGGTACTGCCAACGGTATTGTAAAAAAAGATCCCAACGACCCTAACGAACCAGCTACCACGAAAAAAGAAACACCGAAAGAAAAAGTAAAGCCCAAAGAAATTCTTGAATACGAAAAGAAGAATGCAGGAAAGAAAAAAATTAAAGTGAGAACGGGGCAAACGGGAGGATGAGGCGGAGGTACGATGTAAGATGTACGAGGTACGATGTTGCCACAGTTTGATTATTTGTAGCAGGTCTAAACGATGGAGAAGATGAATGATGGATGATGTTACTACGGTCGGCCCGGGCGCAGCCGGTCTGACTGAATAAAGAATAAAATTGATCGTTGATTGAAATGGACGATGTTACAACGGCTCCGTAACAATGCGTTTTCTGCCGATTACGAAATATACAATTCCTGCGAACCCGCTAAATAAGATAAACGCAATCGTCCACAACGTTTTTTCAGTAAAGTCAATCCGATTCGACGTACGCACTTCATAGATAGCCGAAACAATAAAGATCAGCGAGGCAATAACGCCAATGATCAACGCAGGCTCAGCAAATGGTGCATGCATGATTTTTAAGTACGCTCCGAGGATCGTTACAAGCATACTTACAACAAAACTTGTTTTTACAATTGTTCCTGGTTTCATCGATCAGTAATTTAAGAAGTAAATTTAAAAAATCATTTCTTGTTGAGTTGCCGGTAACGAACAGGTATTGCCGAAGTGCAGGAAATAGAATTCCGTCCGCCCCGGCTAACTGCTGCTGAGTAAAGATTGTCTCGTCCTAAAATTAGTTGACTGGTTTGGTTAATTAATCCTGTTATTGGTTTACTAAGATAATTGATCCTAAAATAGGTTGATGAATAAAGTTGAGGATGCAGTGCGCAGGCAAAAAATACCTGTGTAGCCATCTACAGCTAAAGCAGGTATTTTTGTGTGCCGGCTGATTTATGTGCTTTCATTTTCTGTTTCTTTTTTTGTTCGCTTGTAATAATAGTTTCGCCATGTTTTCTTTTGCAATCCATATTGTTTATGTACCTCTTCCGGTACCTGCCAGTTAAGACTGCTGTGCCTTCTGCGATAGTTATAAATAGTTACACATCTTGCAATATGCCGGGATGCATCTACCGGATCTTTGTAGTAAGTGCTGATAAGTTCGGTTTTGAGAATACCGTTTACTCGTTCTGCAATTGCATTCTCATAGGGATCACTGTTTTGTGTCATGCTGATCATGCAATTATGTTTTTGCAACAGGTTGGTGTATTCGGTACTGCAGTATTGTATGCCTCTGTCGCTGTGATGTATGGTAATGGCTTCGGGTGGTTTTTGTGCCAATGCTTTTTTTAATGCGATGATACCGCTGCTTACTTTCATATCATCGCTGAGGTGGAAACCAACAATTTTTCTGCTGTAGGCATCGGTTATAAGAAAGAGGTAAGCATGACGATTCCTGGTAGGGATATAGGTAATATCAGCTACCCACAGTTCATGCGCTTTGAGTGGCGTAAAATCCTTTGCCAGATTGGGATAGCGGCGGAAGTGATGTTTACTCATGGTGGTGTACACATTCCGTTTTCGTTTACGCACCAGCAGTTTATTTCTGCGCAGTAAATCAAAGAACGCATCTCTTCCCATTTTAATGTTGTGCTCATTAAAGAAGGGCATCAGTTCAATAAAGAGTTTTCTGCCACCGCAACGGGGTTGATATTTTCTGATCTGCCCGATTTGTTGCAGCACCAGACCTTCCTGTAAATGCAGTCGCAAAGTTTTACTCATGTGTTTATGATACGCCTGTGGCGTATAGCCCAACAGCCGACAGATAGTTTGTAAACTTACCGAACTATATGCCTTTTTTATTTCCCGGACTGTGGGCTTCCAGACTTTTTTCTGATGGAGATATTGAGTTTGTCTTCGGCAACATTAATAAGCGTATCCAATGCATCGGCACGTAGTTTTTCCCATTGCAGTTGTTTTTCCAATGCTGCAATTTTCCTTTCTAAATCCTCGGCAGTGATTTGTTTCTTGGGCAACCTTTTTTTGTTGGGATCATCCATATCTCTAAGATAATGGTTTTGCTGTTTTTGCGTTCGCTCCATCCCATGAATGCCCTGGTAAATTTGCACCCATTTGCAGATCGTAGTACGACTGATGCCATACTTTGCCTGTAGCTTTCGATACCCGCAGCCTTGTTCCAGATACTCTTTAATGATTTGTTCTTTTAAGTCCATAAAACGGTTGATTTTTAGTCAACCTATTTCAGGACGAGACAAAACTGATGTTGAAGATATGAACTAAAGCCGAATATTGAACGTCCAGCCGGAACCACTGCTGATAGTAGCACATAGCTGATGTTACAATGTCCAGCCCTGCTTTTGCAAATACTTTTGTTGGTGGCAGTTTTATTGTGTCCAACTATAAAATGTTTCACCTTTTGTTGTATTCAAAGTGATAAGTAATAAGTTGGGATAATTAACGCCAAACCGTCTTACTAAATCTCTCAACTGACCTGAACTGTTTGTATAATTAAAAATGTAGTATCGTGTGAAATAATAACCGATGTCTTGTGTTTGTTTGATTTGTCCGGTCGGCTCTATTTGAAACTGTCCATAATCACCTTGAGGATATAACGTTGGTATCGCCCCATACAATTGCAGTGTGTCAATAAATTTTTGAACAAGAGAACTTGTAGAAGCAGAATGATAATGAACTGTTCCGTAAATGGTATTATAAGGGATTCTTTTTAAGTCAAAATTTACAAACTGTACTTTTGTTTGCGTTGGAAGTGTTGCAACAAAGCTACCTGCTGTTACATTAAGTTGTCCAGCAATTTTGTTTGCTCCAAAATTGAGCTCTAATTCGTATGTTTTATTTGCCAGTCCATTAAGGCTGATAATAGTTGATGCTGGTCCTAAAGAAGTTAAACAAATATTTGGGGTAATTATCTTGATAAAATTAATTGTGATTTTATTGTCTGTCAAAGTGTAGGTTGCTTCTATTCCATAGTTAGAACATTCAAATATTTTTTCTGTGTAGCAGTTTAGGTTTAATATTCTGTTTACGCTATCAACCGTCTCAGTCATTTTAATTTTGATATTCTCGTCAAAGCTTGAGTTAACTTTATTTTTTTTGCACGAACTTATTACACACAAAAAAATAAAACCGAGTATATAAGTGAACTGCCTTTTCATTTTTGTTTTATAAAGTTGACAATATAAAATGTCAAATCGTTGCACCGTCTAAAGTATTCCTTTGGACTTTTAGGGGTTGTCAAAAATTGCCACCAACGCATAAATATACGTACCTTCTTGTTTAAAAACGAACTGAAAATCAAATGAAAACTCAACAAGCGATAAGATGCAGCTACTACAATCCTGCTTATCAAATTGCGTTCAGCAATTGGCGGGAGTTGTACCTGTTAACAGACAAGGAGGGGTTTGAATTACTGGCGGTGGAAGTGTACCAGGGACAGGTAGCCTATCGCAGCAAAGGCTCGTCGAAACGAATTACCTGGAAAAACATTAAAAAAGGGCTGTTGAAAAAAGAGATAGTACTGTATTTGCCGTTTTGATAGAACTGTCGGTTTTTATTGCTGTTCTTTTTTCTTTCGCTCTTTCCACCAGGTTCCTAAATTATCTGCACCCATTACACCAAAAGCAAGAAAGCCGAGGTAAATCAAAACTTTATTGGTAGGAGTGATTACTTCTGCAGGGTCAAGCAACTGTTGTACTTTAAAGCCGATCCATACAAAACAGAGGATGCCAAATACAAGCCGGTATAATTGTGTTTTGTTCATACAAATAATTTTGTTGAGAACAAACCTCCGTGGTTTTACTGCAACTGAATACAATAAAACAGATTGATAAACCCCGGAGGTTGATCAATGCCGGGATTTGTGAACGATTAATTACTTGAAAAGCCTGCTTCTTCTGCTACTGTTACTTCGCTGTAATCTTTTACCACATTGTACAAGGTATCACGCTCCACCGGTTTGCGGTTTACCTGTTTAATGAGTGCAACTAATTGTTCGGTTGTCATGGTAGGCGTTTGCTCTTCGCTGCCGGCCATGCTGTAAATTTTGGTGGTGTCATCAATGGTGCCGTCAATATCGTTTACACCAAAGCTTAAGGTCATTTGTGCATTGTGTCGTCCCAGCATAGGCCAGTAGGCTTTGATGTGTGGAAAGTTATCGAGGAACAAACGGGCAATGGCATACATCTTCATGTCTTCCACTACAGTACTTTCAGCAACATTGCTCATATCGTTATCCTGGTTGCGGAACTTGAGCGGAATAAAGGTTTGAAAACCCTTTGTTTCATCCTGCAGGTTGCGCAGGCGGCTCATGTGATCTACACGGTGCCAGTATTGTTCAATATGTCCATACAACATGGTGGCATTGCTGTGCAATCCCAGTTTGTGTGCCGTAGCATGAATGTTTAACCAACCGTCACCATCTACTTTATCGGCACAAATTTTTTCACGGATCTCCGGGTGAAAAATTTCAGCACCACCGCCGGGTATGGAATCCAATCCATGACTGATCAATATTTTCAATCCTTCTTCTGCACTCACTTTTGCTTTGCGGAACATGTAATCGTATTCAACAGCAGTAAATGCTTTGATGTGTAAGTCAGGACGATGTTCTTTAATCGCTTTCAACAGATCGGCAAAAAACTGTAAGTCCATTTTGGGATGCACGCCACCTACAATGTGCACTTCGGTAACCGGCACACCGTCGTATTTTTTTACCATGTGCAACATTTGCTCAATGCTCAGTTCCCATCCTTCGTCACGCTTTGCATACAGTTTGGAATACGAACAGAAATTGCAACTGAACACACATACATTGGTGGGTTCAATATGAAAGTTGCGGTTGAAATAGGTAGTATCGCCATGCATGCGTTCCCGTACAAAATTGGCAAGCGCACCTAAAAAAGGGAGACTTGCTTTTTCAAACAACAACACCGCATCTTCTTCGCTGATGCGTTGCCGGTTGTAAACTTTATCGGCGATCTGTTGTAATTCTGTACTGATGCGGTTGCCTTTGAGTATGGCTTCAATTCCTGTTTGCATAGTTGTAATGTGTTTGAAAGAACGAAGTGTGATGTTGTGGTTGGCTGATGATTTGTTAATCGACGATCAATATCGTCTTTCATGGATCTTTGTTGGTCAGGCGACCAACAAAGGCACAACCAACAAAAGCACAATAGCAATCAATCAACTCCGTCTTCGCATGCAAAGTTACGTGTGGAATGCTTTCAAAAACTGTTCAATTCCTGTTATCGGGCAGCCGGTCAATTGACTTTCATCACACGGAACACATCTGTAGCCCTTGAGCGATACACAATTTGTACGGTGTACATACCGCTGCTCATGGCACCGAGATCAATTTCCTGGTAACCTGGTGTGGGGAAGGTGCCGCCACGTTGATAGGCAATTCGTTTTTGCCATACCAGTTGCCCTGTTTGATTGTACACATTGATGTATTCAATATTCGCAGGCGGATCGAAATACTGCAATGCAAATTTGCGGCTGAAAGGGTTGGGTGTAATCATCACACCTTTACGCCGCAGGTTGGGATTTACATCTTTCACGGTGATGTTGATATCATCAATGTAAATATTGTTTTCCCAATTGGTGGCATTGCGGAATACCACTTGGATGTATTGTTGCGATGCAGTGGTGAAGTCGCCAAGAAACACACTGTCTCTGCGCCATTGCAGCGCCGTTGGTGTAAACGGCGTTTCGGTTGCCACATTACCGGTAGTAATTAAATCACGTCCCCATTTTTTATACACGGAGCGGAAGCTTTGTCCGCAATCATCCGTTATCAATACTTCCAATGTATCAATGGGAATACCGGCATCGAAGGGGTTGCTGAACATGGCAGCTGCAATCTGAAACGTCAGAAACGCAGAGTCTCTTCCTCGTACTTCTACCAATGGCGAATACATAAAATCAACCAGCCCGCTTTGATCGTAATCGTAATTGTTGATGTACATGGATGCGTTGCCGGTTTTGGCTGCAGCTGTGCTGCGTTCCCAGGTAATATCTGCATCCGCATTGATGCGTTGCCATAAGGAAGGCGGGAATGAAGTGGATTCGAATCCTTCACTGTAAGGTGTTGTTGCTACCGGGAATGTAACCGCATCGATCCTTCCTGTATCGTTCGACACACGTTGATCAGCACTGCCATTGGGATTGCTGGTATATACAATGAGATTGGCGTTGGTGCCGGGGTTCAATGTCATTTCATTCAACGTGATGTTCACTGATGTTAGTGGTGCTAAATTTCCCGTCCAGTTGGTAACGGTTATTGTACCGTTTCCAAACCTTGCATTGATGCTGAGTGATGTGATGGCTGCTGAACCTGCATTGCGAATGCTGACAACAGGGCGGTAGCTGCTGCTGCAGGTGTAGATGGTATTGTTACCATTCACACATGCGCCAAGCGATGGATCAACAAACTGTACAAAGCGTGCATCTCTGCTTACTGCTGTTACAGGAGTACAGCCATCGGATGCTGCCAGGTTTTCCATCCACTCAACGGTTGCCAGCGTAGCTTCCATGAGTGCATGCTGTTGCGGTGTGTACATTACCATGGCACGGTCGTCTACATAATCCATGAAATTCATCCACATAATACCGGGAGGGTTGGGTGCGCAGGCATCAACGATCACACTATCCGCCGCAGGTGCACCATATGTGGCACGAAACTGTAACGGCGTATCGCCAATACCATCATCATCGCTGCAGGTTTGTACACCTTCATCATTGTTAGGTCCCCAAATATGATCGAGATCAAAAAAGTGACCGATCTCATGCGTGGCAGTGCGTCCTAAATTATAAGGTGCCTGTGCAGTGCCACCAATACCAAAAGATCTGAAATTGGTAACAAAGCCTCGCTCATTTAACGGAACAGCGGAGAGCGGAAACGAAGCATAATAGGAGTAACCTAAAAAACCATTGGGCATCTGGCAAACCCAGATGTTAAGATATTTGGCTGCATCCCATGCATCACTGCCACCATCGCAGGAAAACTTTACAGGATCGGCGAGGCCGGGTTCGGAAGTAACGGTGGAGGTTACCCGAACAATGCCATTGCTGCCTTCGCCCTGCGGATCACGACGGGCCAGGCAAAAGCGAAGATTACCTTTTCCATAGAGAGGTTTAAAGGCAGCCGGTATGCGGATGGAGTCGGCATTCAATCCACCATAATCGGCATTCAGTACATCGATCTGGGCTTGTATCTGTGCATCGGTTACCAAAGCAGGATTGGGTAACACCACATGTACAACAACAGGAATGGTAATGATGGCATTGGTGCCGAGCAGTCGCTCCACACGTTGCTGGATGTTTTTGCTGCGTTGCAGTTTGGTAGCTGCCATTTGTTTCCGCAGCTCCGGATTTTTGCGGAGGGCTTCTTCCAGTACGGTTTGTGAACCGCAACGGTGAAACTGTTCGCTGCGTTGCTGGGTAACGGCTGTTTTTTGTTTTTGTGCAATCAACAGGTTGTTCCATGCAAACAGCACCAACAACAAAAAAGAGTATTTCGACAGCTTCATAGTAAGAGTTGTACTGTGAATGTACGAAGTAGCACTCAGAAAAGTTGCCTGTGTTGAACGATGATTTTAACCGCTTGTGTAAAGTATGTACAGCCGAAACGAATACAGCGATGCGTTGTTTCAGATGTTACAAAAACAGTTATCTTTCCTGTTCAATGAAAACGTTTACTTTCTAAATCAAGTTTGACGATGAGTCTGAAATTCCGCCTTACGATCCTGAGCTTTTTACAATTTTTTGTTTGGGGCGCCTGGTTAATTACCATTGGCACTTATTGCTTGAATGCGAAGGGCTGGAGTTTCCCGCAGTTTGGTGCTATTTTTTCAACCCTTGCATTGTCATCGTTGTTTATGCCTGCCCTTACAGGTATCATTGCCGATAAATGGATGAATGCTGAACGGCTTTATGGTATACTGCATATCTTATATGGTATCGTACTTTTTTATGTGCCGCAGGTAAATGATCCCGATACGTTTTACTATGTGATTTTTGCCGCCATGATCTTTTACATGCCCACTATTTCATTGTCGAATTCCATTGCGTACACCATTTTAAAAGCCAATAACTACAATGTGGTAAAAGTGTTTCCTCCAATAAGAGTGTGGGGGACCATTGGTTTTATTTTAGCAATGTGGGTAACAAATCTCAGCGGAAGTAAGGCAAATGCCAATCAGTTTGTGATTGCTGCTGTGTTTGCAGTGTTGCTGGGTATTTATTCGTTTACACTTCCCAAATGTCCGCCGCAACGGAATATTTCCAAAGACGCTTCTTTGTTTGAACAGTTGGGATTGAATGCGTTTAAATTGTTCTCCAATTATAAGGTAGCATTGTTCTTCATCTTTTCGATGTTTCTTGGTGCAGCTTTACAGCTCACGAATATGTATGGCGATTCTTTTTTGAGCGGCTTTGAAGCAGTGCCGGAATATAAAGATTCGTTTGTGGTAAAGTATTCTACCATTATTTTATCGATTTCGCAGATATCGGAAACGCTGTTTATTCTGGCCATTCCGTTTTTCTTGCGTCGCTTTGGTATTAAAACGGTGATGTTGCTGTCGATGTTTGCATGGGTGCTGCGTTTTGGATTGTTTGCTTATGGTGATCCTTCGGTAGTGGGTACAGGGTTGATCATTTTGTCCTGTATTGTGTATGGTATGGCGTTCGACTTCTTTAACATCTCCGGTTCTTTGTTTGTGGAAACAACTACTGACCATACTATCCGATCAAGTGCACAGGGATTGTTTATGATGATGACGAATGGTGTTGGTGCATGGCTGGGCAGTAAGGTGAGTGGTTATGTGATCAATCAATATTATATTAATCCCGATAAAAGCAGCAACTGGCAGGGAATATGGCTGGCCTTTGCAGGTTATGCATTGGTGGTGGCCATCTTGTTTGCTGTTATGTTCCGGCATAAACATGATCCGGCTTCGTTGGAAAATGTATCGCATTAAAAAGAAACCCCGCATTGCGGGGTTTCTTTTTTTGATGACTGTTCACCTGAAAGGTGACTGCTCATCAGATTATTTTTTGGCGCAAAGAACAAGAGAAAATGAGTTTAACGCAGAAGTATCTCTGCGGATTTCTTTGCGTTCTTATTTCTCTGCGCCGAAGAAATCATTCTACAAACTCATCCTTCGACTGCGCTCAGGATTTCGCAGCCACCCTTCGACTTCGCTCAGGGCTTTATCCTTTCTTCACTTCCTTCGCCCATGCATCTTTCAATGTTACGGTGCGGTTGAAGATGAATTTATCTGCAGTTGAATCTTTATCTAAACAATAATATCCTTTACGCAAAAACTGGAAACGATCGGTGAGCGTTGCTGTTTTAATCGCAGGCTCTGCATAACCTTTCACCACCGTTAATGAGTTGGGGTTGATGTAATCTTTGAAATCACCTTCTTCACTCGCTGGATTTTCTACCTTGAACAAACGATCATACTCTCTTACTTCCACTTCAACAGCTGTTGCAGCGTTTACCCAATGCAAGGTTCCTTTTACAGAAATACCGCTGGTATCGCTGCCACTTTTACTTTCAGGAATGTACGAGCAATGAATGGCAGTAATGTTGCCTGCATCATCTTTCAGTACTTCATCGCACTTGATGATGTACGCACTTTTTAAACGCACCATTTGTCCCGGAGCCAGACGGAAATATTTCTTCGGCGGATTTTCCATGAAATCATCTGCTTCAATAAATATTTCTCTGCTGAATGGTAATTCACGTGTGCCACCGTTCGGATCTTCCGGATTATTTTCTGAGTGGAGGACTTCGGTTTGTCCTTCGGGGTAGTTGGTAATAATGAGTTTGATGGGGTTGAACACCACCATGCGACGGAAAGCTACTTTGTTCAAATGTTCACGTACGCAAAACTCAAGCAAGCTAAACTCGATGAGGTTGTCACGTTTGGCAATACCTACTCGGTCAGCAAAGTCACGTATGCTTTCGGGTGTGTACCCTCTGCGGCGCAAACCACTGATGGTAGGCATACGTGGATCGTCCCAACCACTCACGTGCTTTTCGTTTACGAGTTGCAGCAATTTGCGCTTACTCATTACCGTGTAGTTGAGGTTGAGTCGTGCAAACTCGTATTGGCGGGAAGGGAAGATCTCTAATTTTTCAATACACCATTCGTACAACGGACGATGCGGAATAAATTCCAACGTGCAAATAGAGTGGGTGATCTTTTCAATCGAATCACTTTGTCCGTGTGCAAAATCATACATCGGATAAATACACCATTGATCGCCGGTACGATGATGATGTGCATGTTTAATACGATAGATGATCGGGTCACGCATGTGCATGTTCGGCGATGTCATATCGATCTTTGCACGCAACACTTTTTCTCCATCTTTATATTTTCCTGCACGCATATCGGCAAACAACTGCAGGTTTTCTTCTACAGTACGTTCGCTGTATTGATTGCGTTTGCCGGGTTGTGTTGGCGTTCCTTTTTGTTTGGCAATTTCTTCACTGGTACTGTCATCAACATAAGCCAAACCTTTTTCGATGAGCTTAACGGCAAAGCCATACAGCTGTTCAAAATAATCGGATGCATAAAACTCATTGGCCCAGTTGAAACCCAGCCATTGAATATCTTCTTTAATACTGTCTACATATTCCGTGTCTTCCGTAACAGGATTGGTATCGTCGAAACGGAGATTGGTCTTGCCGTTGTATTTAATGCCCAAACCAAAGTTTAAGCAAATACTTTTTGCATGGCCGATGTGCAGGTAACCATTTGGCTCGGGCGGAAAACGGGTGAGGATGCTTTGGTGCTTTCCGTTCTTCAGATCTTCTTCAATGATCTCTTCAATAAAATTCAGGCTTTTTTCTTCGCTCATGTCTTTTCTACAATTGAGGTGCAAAAATAAGGGATAAGGAGAAGCTGTTAGCTATTAGCTCCGAGCTGCGAGCAAAGACAGCTTGATCAACATGTTCTGCTCATAGCTCACAGCTCAAGGCTCGTGGCTTATTCCAACACCTGCAAGCTCTTCTTAATAATACCCACGCACTCATGAATCTGTTCTTCGGTGATCACCAATGGCGGTGCAAAACGAATCTTATCGCCATGCGTTGGTTTGGCCAACAGTCCGTTTTCTTTCATCTCCATACATAGATCCCATGCAGCTTCGGGGTTGCTGTGCTTAATCACAATTGCATTGAGCAAACCTTTACCACGAATGGTTGCAATGAAAGGGGAGTTGAGTTTCGCCAGTTCATCACGCAACAATTGTCCGAGTTGTTCGGCACGTTCGGCAAGCTGTTCATCTTTCAACACCTGCAACGAAGTAATGGCAACTGCACAGGCCAATGGATTACCACCGTAGGTGCTGCCGTGTTCACCGGGCTTAATCGTCATCATAATTTCATTATCGGCCAATACAGCACTCACAGGCAATACACCACCGCTTAATGCTTTTCCCAGGATCAAAATATCCGGACGGACATTTTCATGATCGCAGGCCAGCATTTTACCGGTGCGACAAAGACCGGTTTGTATTTCATCACCAATGAACAATACATTGGCTTCGGCGCAATATTGTTTGGCAGTTGATAAATAGCCTTCATCCGGAACCACCACGCCGGCTTCGCCCTGGATTGGTTCAACCAGAAAACCGCAAGTGTTTTTATCCTGCAGTGCTTCCTGTAAAGCTTCCAGGTTGTTATAAGGAATTACATGAAAGCCCGGCATGTAAGGTCCAAAGTTTGTGTATGATGAAGGGTCTGTACTGAATGAGATCACCGTACTTGTTCTTCCATGAAAGTTATGTGCACATACAATGATCTTTGCTTTGTTTTCTTCAACGCCCTTTACTTCATAGCCCCAACGACGTGCAAGTTTAATGGCCGTTTCTACTGCTTCCACACCGGTGTTCATCGGTAACACTTTATCGTAACCAAAATAGTTTGTGATGTATTCTTCATACTCTCCCAGCAGGTTGTTATGAAATGCACGTGATGTAAGCGTGAGCTTTTGTGCCTGCTCAATGAGCGATGCAACAATACGTGGATGGCAATGACCCTGGTTTACGGCTGAGTAACCGCTAAGGAAATCGTAGTACCGCTTGCCATCTACATCCCACATAAAAACGCCTTCGCCACGTTGCAGTACAACAGGCAATGGATGATAGTTGTGTGCGCCGAACTGTTCTTCTTTATCAATAAAATAGTGTGTATTGGCAGAAACTGCTGCAATAGAAGTATGCATAACGAGAAATTAAAAATGAAGAATGGAAAATGAAAAACTGATGAAACCAGCGTACTGTATTATTCCTCCCCTTTGGGGAGGCTAGGAGGGGCTACTCAGTGATTGAGCAGGTCGAGATTTTGCTGGAGGAAAGAATGTTGCTGTTTCATTGCTGAACAAATTTACTGTTTCACCATGAGATAAAAAAAAGAAAGAGCCATTGGCTCTTTCTTTTTGCAATACAAACGGTTGTTGCGATCTTTTTATTTCCCTGTTTTTGGCATCGCTTGTTCCCATATCAGTTTGCCATTACGGTCGAAGAATTTAATGCCTGCAAAAGCTTCTTTGTTTTGAAAGAACGAGCCGTTTTCCTTTGACATGCCAATGAGTAAATGGCCATTGTTGCCGGCGATCATCAGCCCTTTGGTGCCATCTTCCAATGTAACCAGGTGTACGGCTTCACCGCTTTCATCATCCAGTCCTATTACACTTCTCGCTTTCCCATCTTCGGTTGTATTTACACCGGCACCACCTCTTTCCCAACCTTCCCGATCGTTCCATAGAAGTCCGGCCGGTTCAAACATTCGCTTGCCGGTGTTGGGGTCCGATAGTTTATCGCCCAGCTGCAATCGGTCGAATCCATTTTCATTCATGATCACAATCCCTTCGGCTGAATTTTTGTAGCTGCTGTACCATTTCATAAACTGATCAGGATTTTTATAATTGCCCGCCCAATGTTTTCGCACCAATGCGGTATCGGTACGCACTCTGTCTTTCGAAAAAGGAATAGGTGAGCCGATCAGAATACGGTCTCGTCCGGCACTGTCTTCAATCACAATCCCTTTGGCACGGATGATACCAAACGTTTCATGTTGTTTGAACGAAAAGTTGAGTAATCCTAAAATCAGCAATGTGACAAAGGCAAGAAAGCTGATTTTTAGTTGATGATAACGTTTCTCCATTTTTGCTAAACGGAGTTGCAAATCGGTGTTCATATGTTGTTGTTTTGTAATTGTACGGATGGTAACTGGTTTTGTTACACTTGCAGAAAAGAAATGTGTATTTATAGAAAATCAGAGGAGCGCTGTTGATTTATTATCTTTAAGAATGAATCTCATTTTCTAAAATAATTTACCATGAGTTACACAGTCCCTGCACAAACACGTATTGGACATGTTCATTTAAAAGTATCAAACCTGGAGAGTTCACTTTCATTTTACCACGAACTGCTGGGTTTTGAAATAACGCAACGCTATGGTTCGCAGGCAGTGTTTATTTCCGCCGGTGGGTATCATCATCATATTGGTCTCAACACCTGGCACAGCAAAGGAGCAGGGCCTGCACCTGAGCATGCGCCGGGTTTGTATCACACCGCCATTCTTTATCCCACACGGAAAGATCTGGCAGTCATTTTAAAACGATTGCTCGAAGCAGAGTATCCTTTGACGGGTGCATCGGATCACGGTGTAAGCGAAGCCTTGTATTTGGATGACCCTGATGGCAACGGTGTAGAATTGTATTGGGATAAACCGAAAGACCAATGGCCGGTTGATGCAAATGGAAATTTGGAAATGGTAACCAGGAGATTGGATTTGGAAGGGTTGCTGCGGGAGGCGGAGTAAAACTGTTACGGGTTATGCGTTAAGGGTTATGGGTGAAGCCTCGACAGCGGGGTAATGACAATGCTCTTTAAATGTTATTTAAAAGCGGTTTGTAATTTTATTGAAATAGAATTAATGAAAAAAGGGTTGTATTTGATTGTTGTAATTGTTTTAAGTTGAATTAGTCAAGACTTAATCTGACAGTTGGGATTAACTTTAAGTAACGACACTTTATTAGTTAACCCCAAAAAGTCAGATAATGAAATCAGAATCTAAATTAATCAAAAGCAAATTAGGGTTGCT
>JAEYWX010000037.1 GCA_023428755.1 Bacteroidota bacterium | reverse complement strand
TGTAATAGTTAAGATATAATCTGACAGTTGTGGATTTTTCTACAATTTTTTTAAGCTGCTGAGTTGTGTTGATTCAGCAGTTTTTCTTTTGCCAAAGGTAAAGCTTCGTCAAAAGTTTGTATAGGTGTTTTTCCATAGCAGTACCTTCCACTGTGAGGGCGTTGTTCATTGTAGTATCTGACCCATTCATCTAAGTCGTGTTGCAAGTCATCTAAACTGCTGTAAAGTTTTTTGCGGAAGGCAATAGCATAGAACTCATCCTGGATAGTTCGGTGGAAGCGTTCGCAGATTCCGTTGCTTTGCGGATGACGTGCTTTGATCTTACTGTGATCAATGTTTTCAATGGTCAGGTAAAGTTGATAGTCATGCCCTTGCTCTAATTTGCCATTGTATTCTGTACCACGATCTGTGAGCATGCGGAGTACTGGTATTTCCTGTTCTTCAAAGAAGGGTAACACCCGATCATTTAAAACATCGGCAGCAGTAATAGCATGCTTGCGATCATACAGCTTTGCAAATGCAACACGTGTATAGGTGTCAATAACAGTTTGCTGATAAATACGGCCAACTCCTTTGATGTTGCCAACGTAATAGGTGTCTTGCGCTACCAAATAACCAGGATGTTCGGTTTCAATTTCACCAATGGCTTCCTGTTCATCTTTTTTCCTTTCAAGAGCAACTACCTGTGCTTCGGTAAGGATAATACCTTCTGCCGCTACGATTACTTCTAATGCACTTAAACGCTTTTTAAACGTCTCCAGTCCATGCCGGAGCCAGATACTTCTGATACCGCCACCGCTTACAAAAATGCCTTGCTTGCGCAACTCATTACTCAAACGTTGCTGTCCCCATGCTGGCTGGTCTGTTGCTGCTTTTACAACAGCCAGCTCTGTGGATTCATCTACTCTATTTTTGTGATTGGGCTTACTGCGGCTGACTTCAAACAACGCAGATTCGCCACCTGTATCGTACAGGTCTTTGATGCGGTAAAAACTATCCCGGCTGTATCCCATCAGTTTACATGCCTTCGATACATTACCTAAGTGCTCGGCTAAATTGAGCAACCCTAATTTGCTTTTGATTAATTTAGATTCTGATTTCATTATCTGACTTTTTGGGGTTAACTAATAAAGTGTCGTTACTTAAAGTTAATCCCAACTGTCAGATTAAGTCTTGACTAATTCATATTAATGTAGGTATTGCTGAACGGCTGTGCGATCTTTTCACAACAGGCCTTTTTTATTATTTCTTTGTATGGATTTATCAAAACTTTGCTTTGTTTGAAGTGAAGCCCAATGCTGTTACATGGGTGTTGCTTTTTCTGCTTACAGATCTTATGTGGTACTGGTATCATCGTTTCGGGCATGAGGTGAATCTGTTCTGGAGTGTACATGTCGTTCATCATCAAAGTGATGATTTTAACTATACCGTTTCAGCTCGTATTACCGTTTTTCAGTCGGCAGCACGTTGTTTATTTTGGGCTGTATTACCGTTATTTGGTTTTCCTCCTGTAATGATCACCACCTTATTACTAATACACGGTTGTTATCCTTTCTTTACACATACACAATTGATCGGTAAACTTGGCTTGGTTGAATATTTGTTTGTGACACCTTCGCACCATCGTGTGCATCATAGCTCCAATCCACAATACCTTGATAAGAATTATGGTGATGTACTCATCATCTGGGATAAACTATTCGGCACATTTGCAAAAGAAGAGGAGCCGCCGGTATATGGATTAACAAAACCGTTAAACAGTCATAGTTTTTTATGGCAGCATTTTCATTTCATTATGGAGATGCTGGTTGCATTTAAACGGGCAGCAACTTTGAAAGGAAAATGGAACACAATTTTTGGCAAGCCCGATGATATTGACCCACGTATCAGGTCGGGGCTGGAGAGGAAATTCTCCAGAAAAGAATATGGATTGTCGCAAACAAAAGTGTTGTGTAATTATATTAAGCTTCAAACCGTAGTATCGTTGGTATTACTTTTTGTAGTGATTTTATTAGAGCATTATTTTACTTCGTTGCAATTGGTTACAGCTGCATTTTTTATTATCCTCAGCGTAATAACAACCGGGGCCATGCTGGAGCAACGGCGCTGGATTGTATTTCTTGAATTTGCCCGTTTTGGGTTGCTGGGTATTTTTATTTATCTCTGTTATCCATCGTATAACATCAGTATCCTTATTTTTTCAGTGCTCACTGTGTTGTTGCTGTTCTGTAAAACGATTGGTGAAAGGTATAATGGTTATCTCTTTACTTCCGTTCGTTCGTAATGGCAATGTAAAACTGCTAAAAGCATCGATTGGCTTGGGGTTGAAACAGCTTTAGGTCTTACCTTCGCAGCACATTTAGCTACACAATTATTATGAGTAAATACAAGCCGGAAACAGATGCCATTCGTTTGCAGATGAACCATACCAACGAAAAAGAACACAGTACGCCTTTGTTTTTAACCAGCAGTTTTGTGTACGACAGTGCAGAGAATATGGCCGCTGCTTTTTCGGACGATAGTCTTGATGTAAACATCTACTCCCGTTTTTCAAATCCAACGGTTGATGAGTTTATTGGTAAGATCGCTGCATTGGAAGGTGCCGAAGATGGGATTGCCACCGGCACCGGTATGGCGGCTGTGTTTTCAACCTTTATGACCTTTCTCAGCAAAGGTGACCATATCATTTCTGCATCAGCAGTGTTTGGTTCAACACATACCATTCTTACAAAGTATTTACCCAAGTGGGGTTTCGAATCGAGTTACTTTGATATGAATGCGCCGGAAACCATTGAAGCATTGATCAAACCCAATACCAAACTGTTGTATGTGGAAACGCCATCAAACCCCGGTTTGGATATCATCGATCTGGAATACGTAGCAGCTATTTGTAAAAGGCATAACATTCTATTTGTAGTTGATAACTGCTTTGCAACACCGGCTGTTCAGCAACCGATCAAGTTTGGGGCTGATCTGGTATTACATTCTGCAACTAAGTTTATTGATGGACAGGGAAGAGTATTGGGTGGAGTAGTAGTCGGTCGCAAAGAACTGGTACACGACATGTATTTGTTTGTACGTAACACCGGTCCTTCACTCAGTCCGTTTAATGCATGGGTATTAACGAAAAGTTTAGAAACACTTTACCTGCGTATGGATAAACATGCAGATAATGCATTGAAGCTTGCAAAACGTTTGGAAGGAAATCCCAAACTTAATTCGGTAAAATATCCATTCTTGCCATCGCATCCCCAATACGAAATTGCAAAGAAGCAAATGAGCAATGGTGGCGGCATTGTTACGTTTGAATTAAAAGGCGGCATTGAAAGTGGTCGTAAATTTTTAAACGCATTGGACATGTTATCGATGACGAATAACCTGGGCGACAGCCGAACTATCGCATCGCATCCTGCATCTACCACACATTCCAAATTATCAGTTGATGAAAAGAAAGCCGTTGGTATTACTGATGGGTTGGTGCGTATTTCTGTCGGACTGGAACATATTGATGATATCATTGCTGATATTGAACAGGCATTGGAAAAATGCTGATCTGATTTCGAAACAACAGATTGGTTTTTTGTGTCCTTTGTGACTGCTTTGCTATCTCTGTGAAAAATTACACCAAATTCACAGGGTGTTTGCACAAAGGGTACAATACTTTTCTTTCTTAAACATATTTTAGTTGAAACAAAAAGCCCCGTCACTTGCGTGAACGGGACTGTTATTACCTGATAAAACCAAAACACTCTTTAGCGTGTGGGCATTGTTTCGTTATTGCCTTTTACTTTCTTCAATAACATAATATAGCCGCAGCACTCTTTATTTTTTTTATTCACCTGTACCGGTTTAATCATATGCCATTCACTGATCTTTGGCATATAACCATAGCTGATGATATTGCCATCCAGTTCGGGTTTTAATTTTTTATAGTACACCTGTTTCTCATCATAATCATACATCCGCACTTCCTGGATTTTACTGCTGGGGTCGCCAATAAACACAATATGATACCAGGCACCCTGTGTCATGGGAACAATCACTGGCATTTCAAATTCACTTTCCATGTTCATGCTGGCTTCTTTCAAAACCATGAAACCACTTTGTTCAAATGATTTTTTTAAACTGTCGACCTGTTGTGAAATGGATTGATTGGTGCAGCTGCGCTGACGGATTACCTCTTGGGCGGATAGTGTTGTACATGTAAGTACAAATACAATGATGAGAAGTAAGTTTTTCATGCCAGTACGGATTATTAAATTCTGATTGCTGTTTTTCAGCAGGATTGGGTACAATTTCAGATACAAGATACAGCGAATAATATGATATTGGACTACTTTCAACGGTATGTTTTATTACTACGTACTATCCCTTATTGATTTTATGTGATTTTACCCGTTGAATATACCAATAATTGTGCCCCCGTGCAAGCCTCAACTTTTGTAAGTATAAAAAGAATTGGCCTGCGCCGTACAGGTAAGCACAAGATCATTAATGCATACGTGGGGCGGGAGTGTGGCTGCATAAAAAATCACGTCGGCTACGTCGCCGGCTGATAGTGGAGTATAGCCTTCGTACACGGCCGCTGCCTTTTGCTCATTTCCTTTAAATCGCACCATGGAAAATTCTGTTTCAGCAGCACCGGGGTGAATGGCGGTTACTTTTATTTGATGTTGCAGCAAGTCGATCCGCATGCCTTTGCTGATACTGTCAACTGCTGCTTTACTGGCACAATACACATTGCCGTTTTCATACGCTTCTTTTCCGGCGGTGGAGCCGAGGTTGATCACATGCCCGGCTTTTCGTTTAATCATGTACGGTAGTACAGCCCGGCTTACGTACAACAGTCCTTTCAGATTGGTATCGATCATTATTTCCCAATCGTCCATTTCGGCTACATCAAAATGATCACGGCCTAATGCAAGCCCGGCATTATTGATGAGCACATCAATTTGCTGCCATTCATCCGGCAAACTGCTGATGGCAGTAAACACTTCCTCTTTCTGCTGCACATCAAACGGCAACAGAAAAACAGATGCGTTGTATTGTTCTTCTAACTGTGTTTTGATTTCCTGCAACCGATCGAGCCGGCGGCCATTTAAAATAATTCGCCAGTTGTTGGCTGCAAATACAGTAGCACAGGCTTTTCCAAAACCTGATGTGGCACCGGTAATAAAAACAAGCTTACTCATGCCATGAATGTACAGAGAAACTGCATTGCAGAAATGCGATGGGATTGATTTTTTACAGCTTAATATCTTCGATGGTTCGATTTTGACGGCTGCGTTCGGCAGCAAAGGCCATGAGATGGCTTTCAACCGATACTTCAATGGACGAACTGAGGAGGTCTTTGTTTTGCTGATACACGGCCTGCACCCAATCTTTTACCAGACGATGATCGCCGCCACCATGTGCATCGGTTTTCAAACTCCAGGATGTTTGTTTGCGTGTTTTAAAATCGGTGAGTACAAAACTTTCCATATCGCCGATAATATCACCTTTCGATCCCATGATCCGTGTTTTTCTTCCTTCGTATGATACATGTGCTTCCATGGAAAACGCAGCAGTGGTTCCATTTTCAAACAACATATTCACGGTGAGATGATCGGGTTGATCGTTATCCATCCTGTACACACATCGTCCGTAATCACTTGTTTTTAATTGCTCCAGAATAAAAGGTCCCTGATCGTCTTCGTCTTCAGGTAAATCAAATACATAAGTTCGTTTGCGGTCACGGTAATAGATCTGTAATGCTGAATACGGACAACTGCCTTCCACTTTACAACCATCGGTACAACGTTCGGTGCTTCCTTCCGGTGCATTGGCATTTTTAAACCAGCGCAGGTTTCCAAAGCAATGCACATCATGCACAGGACTGTTCACCAGCCAGCGGATAATATCTGTATCGTGTGATGATTTCGCCAAAATGATGGGAGCTGCCATTTTACTGTTGCGCCATTTGCCACGCACATACGAGTGACTCATGTGTACATGCTCAATAGGCTCCATGTGTTGAATGCTGATGATCTCACCAATTAAACCGGCATCGATCACTTCTTTCAGTTCACGGAAATAAGGTGAGTAACGAAGTACATGACATACAGCAACAATCCGACCTGTTTCTTTTGCTTTTTGTAAAATCAATCTGCATTCTTCTTCAGTGGGAGCAATTGGTTTTTCCAGCAGAATATCATAGCCTGCATCCAGTGCGGCAATACAGGGAGCTGTATGTAACTGATCGGGTGTGGCAATAATTACAGCATCGGCCATCTTTTCTTTTACAAACACTTCTTTCCAATCTTTGTAACAATTTTCGACAGGTATGCTATGTAATTTTGCTGTTCGTTTCCGCCGTTCGGGATTACTATCGGCTACAGCAACAATTTGCAATTCATCTTCATTCTTCACAGCATAATCGGCATAAATACTTCCCCGGTGTCCGGCACCAATTAAAATGGCTGTAACCGGCTTCTCAATTTTTTTGTGTAAGGGATTAAAGAAAACATCGTCCTGTAAACCAAACAAACCTGCTACTTCATTCCAGCCGAGCGTGGCCAGGCTGGTAAACGATTCAATATGACGTAATAATTTTCGTGATGCAATAAATTGACGTAACGACATAGCTTACACAATTCTCCTGTTAAATGAATAATTCCTTCTCAGCCGTTGTGCTGATTTGTTGGTAGACGAATTGAACAACAAATGGGTGGCACGTGTGCAATATTTCATTTGTTATGCAGTTCTGTGTATTAAAGTTAACGGAAGAATTTTTTTAATCAATCAATACAATGAGAATATCCATCACATTTGTTTGCGTGGCACCAGTTTTTAGTAAACCATTCAGCTTTTCAAAGAAAGGATACGCATTATTCTGCAGGATGGCTTCTTCCAATGCCGGTTTGTTTTGCGCAATGGCATTTGCCAGTTGTGCATCAGCAAAGGCGCCGGCAGCATCGGTAGGCCCGTCGGTACCATCAGTGCCGGCAGCAAGTAAGGTGATGCCATTTGCAGCAGAAATATGTTGCAACGCACACAATGCAAGATGTTGATTGCGGCCACCTTTACCATTGCCGGTAACAGCTACTGTTGTTTCGCCTCCGTATAACAAACAGGCTGGTCTTTTTCCATTGTATTGCTTCGCTTCCTGAATAATGGTGGCAGCCGTTACAGCAGCATCGCCGGTAAGCAGTTCCTGTTGTAACAGTACTGTGTAACCAAGTTCCTTGGCTGTGGCTGCTGCTGCTGTTAAAGCGATCTTGTTACTGCCGATGATATGGTTTTGTACCTGTTTCAACAACGGATCATTTGGTTTGATTGTTTCTGCCAATTTTCCATTTAATCCGTTTTGCAAGTGACGGATCACGGTGGCGGGTAAACGCTGTTGCAGTTGATATTGTTCAACAATTTGCCATGCATCGGCAAAGGTTGATGGATCGGAAGTAGTAGGGCCACTGGCAATGGCTTCCGGTTGATCACCGGGTACATCCGAGATCATAAGTGTAAACCAATTTGCCTGCGGGGCATAGCGTAACAATTGTCCGCCTTTGATACTCGACAAATGACGGCGCACACAATTCATTTCATCAATGGCTGCACCGCTTTTTAACAAGAGTTGAAATATTTGCTGCACTTCTTCCAGCGTACAACCTTCGGGTACATCGGCCCAGAGTGAAGAAGCGCCCCCGCTTAACAAACAAAGAATTGCATCGCCGGGTTTTGTTTGTTGCAGAAGTTCGATGGTTTGTTCCGCCGCTTTTTTACTGTTTGCATCGGGTACGGGATGTGCTGCTTCCAAACAACGAATGGTTTGCAATGGCAATGCATGTTCATATTTTGTACTGATGATGCCTGCTTTTATGTAGTTACCCAGCATTGCTTCCGTTGTTTGTGCCATGGCTGCCGCAGCTTTGCCTGCTCCGATTACCACAACTGATTGTGCCGGAATGTTGAGTTGCTGTGTACCGATTCGGATACCCGTGGCCGTTACTGCCAGCTGCTGTTGCAGCAATGTGGCCGGTTGCACAGCTGCAACTGCCGCTTCGTATATTTTTGTTGCATGATTCCGTTGTTGCATGGTTGTACGACGATGATTGTGAAACAAACGTTGGATGCAATGTTCATTTACACAGATGAATCTCCTCAATCCGGCATGAACTTGTTTTAAAGATACAGTTTCTCAAGAAGTACGTTTGGTAAGTACCATGTATTCGAAATACACAAGGGATAGTATCACAATCAGTTCACCTCCAAAATACAGGATGCCCCACAAGCTGATGCTGCTTCGAAAAGAGAATATAAGCACTGCTGTAAGTACACAATACAACACATTGGCCAGCATGATTGCTTTTAAATAAGGCTTCCAATTTACCGGTTGCCTGTAAAAACAAGAATAGGAGAACAAGCAAAACAGAAGCGCAATGGCAGCCAATACAAAATGGATGTATTGCGGCAAGCCAAACAGCGTTGGGAAAATGAAGCCGATACTGAACAGCAACAAAGCGGTTGTGAAAGCGCCAATACTATCGAACAGAAAAATATACTGCGGGTGAGTGGCTATTTTTTTAAGCATGGGTATGATGATGTAACTGTAGTTATTTTGTAGGCTGGCTGCCATCAACGAAAAGCGATATTTGCAGCAGCTATCCTGTTTCGTATCTATCTAAGAATGAAATTTTATTGCCTTTTACCTGGAAAATATAGCTTACAGTTGATTCCTGACACCATTCAGCAAAAAATTCATTAAAGATTGTAATGTGAAAGCTGCACGTTTCTTTACTGAATCTAAGTGAGATTTTGTCCGTACATTTTTTTGAATCTTTATATCCTGCAGGGGCAATATTAAAGTAATATACTTTCTCAAATTTGCCAGTTTTGATCAATTGATCTTTATTTAAATCTCGCAGAAACCTATTGAGAAGTTTAGGTGTAATGTCAAAAAAAATTGCTGTGTCTTGATCATTGTCGGGATACTGACTTCTACGAAGTGAGTCCAACTGATGGAAAAAGTCAGCCTGATTTTTTTGATCTAAGAGGATTAAAATGTCTATTGCAGTCTTATCACATGGTATTGTTCCGGTCTTCAGATCTTTCGTTGGAGTAGAACTCTTCTCATGATTCATATTGCTGTTTTTGGTTTCAGCTTGATTTATTGATATTCTATCTTCTTTGTTGTTCACACAACTAAGAAAAAATAGAAATGTCGATATGGTCATGAAAAATTTCATGAAAGAGCAGGTTCTCTTTTTAAGTGTAATTGTATTAGGTGTCTACTTTGCTTCATCAAATATTTTTGAGAGAATACAATCAGGGCGATTGTACAAATGAGATGCATCCATCCTTCAAGGCGTTAGTTCATTTATAATTTTATTCCCCACTCATTTAACATGGGCCTTCCCAGCAACGCATTGGCTTCCGCATCGTTTCTGAATTTTTCTTTTTTCGGATTCCATTTTAATGGACGTTTCAGCTGGTAGGCAATATTGCCAATGTTTCCAACGGTAGCGGTACGATGCCCGGTTTCAACGTCGCATATCGGCTTCACCCTTGTGCGAATAGCATTTAAAAAATCTTTGTAATGATTTTCGCTTTTGTACACATGCTTTTGTTTGTCGCCAATCGGTTGACTCTTGATGGATGCAGGTGTGGTTTCAAGTTTACCACGTCCGATGCGTAGTTCACCTTCTGTACCGGTGAATAAAACAGCATTGTTCCATTCCCATTTTTCGTGGGTCATTACAACACCGTTTTTGTATTTGTAGGTGAGAAACTGATGATCAGCATCGGGTGGAATCACTTCTACCGGACCGCTTTTGTCCATATCCAACGCCCATTGAGCAATATCAAACATATGTGCACCCCAATCGGTCACCATGCCGCCACCAAATTCTTTGTACAGTCTCCAGTTAGGGTACACGTCTTTTGTAATGGGCGGGGCCAGTTCTGCATTAAATGGTTTGTATTCATTTGGGCCCAGCCATTTTTTCCAGTCTAAACCGGCCGGTGTAACTTCTTCCGGTAAATTATACGCAACCGGTGGTGCACCAATATTTACTTTAATACTTTTTATATCGCCGATATAACCATTGCGGATCAGTTCAACCGCCTGCCTGAATTCGGGCCACGAACGTTGCATACTTCCTGTTTGAAATATACGTTTGTGTTTGCGTGTGGCATTCACCATGGCCCTGCCTTCCTTTACAGTAAGCGACAATGGTTTTTCGCAATAAATATCTTTCCCTGCTTCAGCAGCCCGCACAGCCATGGCCGCATGCCAATGGTCGGGTGTGGCAATTACAACTGCATCAATATCTTTCCGTGAAAGTAATTCTCTGAAATCGGTGTACACCGAAATTTCCTGCCCGTTGCCGGCTTGCTTATACTTTTCCTGGTTGCTTTTGATAGTGCGCAGCATCAGTTCCGTTTTGTCGTTATACACTTCGCTCAATGCCAGTATGCGGATTTCGTTTGTTGATAAAAAACTATTACTGAGGATACGACCCTGCTTGCCACAACCGATAAAGCCAAGTTTTATCATATCACTTGGCGCAATGTATCTGGAACCATCCGGACGATTGCCGCCCAACACATAACGGGGTACAATGATAAACCCTGCAAGTGCAGTAGCGGTTTGTTTGATGAACTCTCTGCGGCTGTTGGTTGACGGGCTTTCCTTTTGCTGATGGATCATTGTTACTGATTTTTATTGGTAAGGCAATCGTGTTTGTAAAACGTAACTGAAAATACGAAGATCGGGTTAACTGCAAAAGAGAAATAGGGGGGTGTGCTGGTTGATGGAGTTCAATCTAAGTTCTCAGCAACGTCTCCCAATTGCTGATGTTGAATTTTTAGACAAAAGATGATGGGGACGTTGCGTATTACGAAGCCCGATCTCCACCTGTTAAGTTAAAATGAGTTCTCAGCAATGTCTCCCTATAGCTAATGTTGAATTTTTAGACAAAAGATGATGGGGACGTTGCGTATTACGAAGCCCGATCTCTACCTGTTAAGTCAACCTCTCCTGTAACATATGCATAATTCGTTACGGGATACAATCCGTGCTCTCCGGTTAGGTAATATTTTGCAGAACTATGTTTATAATCGATGGGTTTATTACACAAATTCCATTTCCCCTGGCAGGGGTTATTGTGAAAGTAATCCAGCTTCTGCAAAATAAATTCGTTGCTGATGCAATGCTTCCAGTCGAACGATAGCTCCCACACTTGATGCTGCTTGTTTTTCGCCTTACGGCTTTGTTCAACCTTGCTTTCAAGTAAACGTAACAGTTCTGATTCATTTTGCTTCTTTAATCGCTCAACGATTTTGTAAGCCATGAAACGTTTTCCGTTACCAACAATCGTATTAATTGATTCGCCCGTATTTCGGAAAGCAATGATGACGTGCACATGGTTCGGCATAATCACATAGCCAATAATAAAATGACCGTTTGCCCTTAAGTGATCGAACCAATGATATACCAGATCGTAGCCATTCACTTTTTCAATTAATGGTAACCAGTTGGCACATGTAAACGTAATGGAGAAAATCCCATCGGTGTATGGTATGTTTTGCTTTACGGGCATGTGGTTAAAATTACTTCTTTGCTCCGTAGTACGCAACGTCCCCACTCAGCTTTGTGCTCTCATTCATCAGTATCTATTGGGAGACGTTGCTGAGAAAGATGTTATCCTTGTTTATCATTACCTAATAATTTGTATCGTCGCCTTTATCTTTTTTGTCTTTGTCAACGATAATACCTTGTTCTCTAAGCGTTCTGATAAAAGGGTCATTATTCATTGCATTTTGCTCAAAGATGTTTCTTGCATTGTTGTACCGATTGATTATATCGTCAACGTCCTCTTGTGTAATAATTGTGTGTTTGAAAGTAAAATGGTCTTTAGGAAACATTCGCATTGCGCTTGGAACATAATGAAAAGGTAGCGTCAAGCCTAAAACGATTAGAATGAAAATAATCCAACCTAAGTAATTCGTTCCTTTTTTTGGAGTAGTTTGAGTTAGTTCTGTCATTGTTTGGTTTTTAAGGTTTGAGTTGCAGTCAACTTGCCGCTAACGATCCGGGTGTTTGCGAAGGGACGGGTGAAACGCAGCGAAGCGGAGTTTTGACCGTACCGGGAGCAACATCCGCCTGCCGTCCTTGCGCAAACACAAATGTAAGGCGAAGGCCTGAACGGT
>JAEYWX010000004.1 GCA_023428755.1 Bacteroidota bacterium | reverse complement strand
CCCATACCGTCACCTGATACATCTTCTACAAATTTCTGAATATGCAATAATGCCCGCAGCTTAATTGTTTCAAGCGAACCATTTCTGTGCTTGGCAATACGCACATGCGTTTCACCACGATTACTTTCGCCAAATTCATTCGATGTAATATCGTAGTACTCGGGGCGGTACAGGAACATTACCATGTCGGCATCCTGTTCAATAGCACCCGATTCACGAAGATCACTCAACTGTGGCATCTTGTTTCCATCTTTCCGTTTTTCCACTTCACGACTCAACTGCGACAGTGCAATGATGGGGATATTCAATTCCTTGGCCAGTTGTTTCAAACCACGTGAAATAGTACTGATCTCCTGTTCACGGTTTGTATTTTTATTGCCGGCGCTTCCACTCATCAATTGCAGGTAGTCGATAATGATCAACCCCACGCCATGTTTGTTTACCAGACGACGGGCTTTCGCACGCAGTTCAAAAATATTCAACGCAGCACTGTCATCAATAAAGATGGGTGCTTTGGCCAGCGGCTCAATTCCTTTTTTATACAATTGCTGCACTTCATGATCTTCCAGTTTACCACGTGAAATTTTCTCCAGCATGATCTCACTTTCAGCAGAGAGAATACGTTGCACCAACTGTGCTGCACCCATCTCAAGTGAGAAGAAGGCAACAGGAGTAGGCTTGGTGGGATTGAGTGCTGCATACCGCAAGAGGTTTAACGCAAACGCTGTTTTACCCACGGCTGGTCGTGCGGCAAGAATCACCAGGTCCGATGGTTGCCATCCGTAGATCACTTTATCCATGGTTGGAAAACCACTGGGCACACCGGTAATATCTTCCTGTTTGTTACGCATGTCTTCGATCCGCTGAATGGTTTTGATCAACACATTATCGAACGAATCAAAGTTTTTGCGCAGATAGTTATTGGTAATTTCAAACAGTTTACTTTCTGCATCGTCGAGCAAATCAAACACATCGGTACTTTCCTCGTATGCATCACCAATGGTTTCACCGCTGATGCGGATCAACTCACGCTGTAAAAATTTCTGGAGTATAATACGGGCATGCGCTTCAATATTCGCCGTAGAAACAACGGTATTGGTTAAGCGGGTAACATAGTAGGCTCCACCTACCATTTCCAGCTCTTCCTTCATCTTCAATTCTTCCACCACCGTTAACAGGTCAATTGGTAAACTCTTGGCCGTTAAACTTTGCATGCTTCTGAAAATGCGCTGGTGAGCATCCACATAAAAACATTCGGGACGTAAGATTTCACTAATGGCATCAAACGCACTCTTCTCCAGCATAACGGCACCCAATACCGCTTCTTCGAGTTCTTTCGCCTGTGGCGGCACCTTTCCATACACCATGGTGGAAAGGTCAAGAGCAGGTTTTCTCTTTGTTTTTCGGTCTTTGTTTAAGTTAGTAAGATCCATGTTTCGCTGTAAAATGCAAGTTTTTGATTCCGGGTTCCTTTTCCTGCAATCGCTGCTGCTTTTTTGATGTTAAGCAATTATTATGGAACAAGGGCGACGAATGTAAATGCAAATGACCTGACTGCAAAAACATTTCTTTTCCAAAATTTATGCAAGGGTTATTCACACCCATTCAACGGTTATCCACCCGAAAAATGCGTTTGTTCAAACTTTTAGTTCCTGTTATCCTCAATTTAATTTATTTCTTCGCTCTTTCCCGAACTATTTGCACACCGGCTGTGCAGAAAGATTTTGAACCTTTTTTTTGGCTATCTGCCGCAAACTACAATATGGACTTTCGCCTATTTTTCGGCAAAAAAATAGTCCAAAAATCAACCGCAGCAAGGGTTTCAGCAATTCGTTTCCGATTCTTACCACCGTTTTCGTTTACCGTTTACTGTTAGGCCTTTTTGAACGTTTTTTCGTAAGCAAAAACCCTTAAAAGTGATTTCGTGAACAAGGCTTCAAAGAATTATCTTTGCAGCTTTCTGAATAAAAGTGTTGTAAACGAATGACGATCAGTTATAAATGGCTGCAGGAATATTTGCCTGTGCAGGTGGAACCGGAGCGATTAAGCCGCATCCTCACATCAATAGGATTGGAAGTGGAGAGCATGGAAGCATACGAAGAGATCAAAGGCGGATTGAAGGGCCTGGTGATCGGCGAAGTGGTTACCTGCGAAAAACATCCCGATGCAGATAAATTATCGCTTACCACTGTAAATGTGGGTGCTGCAGAACCACTGCAAATTGTGTGTGGTGCTCCCAATGTTGCAGTGGGTCAAAAAGTAGTGGTGGCAACGGTTGGTACTACCATCTATCCCACTACCGGTGAACCAATGACGATGAAAAAAGCAAAGATCCGTGGTGTGGAAAGCCATGGAATGATTTGTGCTGAAGATGAAATTGGAATGGGCAGCAGTCATGCAGGCATTATGATCCTGAACAACGATGCACGTGTAGGAACAGAGGCTGCTGATTATTTCAAACCGTATACCGACTGGATCATTGAAATTGGATTAACGCCTAACCATATGGATGCGATGAGTCATATGGGTGTGGCAAGAGATGTAATTGCTTATTTGAATTTTCACGATAAGAAAAACTACAGCGTTAAATCGCCTTTTGTCAATGGCTTTAAAGCCAACAATAAATCACTGCCGGTAAAAGTAGTGATTGAAAACAAAGATGCCTGCCAGCGTTATGCCGGTGTAAGCATAAGCAATGTAACAGTCAAAGAAAGTCCCGACTGGCTGAAGCAACGGTTAAAAGCCATTGGTGTACGCCCCATCAATAATATTGTTGATATTACCAATTATGTATTGCACGAAACCGGGCAGCCATTGCATGCATTTGATGCCGATGCAATTGCAGGTGCAGAAGTAATTGTAAAGAATTTACCCGAAGGTTCCGTGTTTACCACGCTTGATGAAAAAGAACGTAAGCTGAACAGTGAAGACCTGATGATCTGCAACAAAGAAGAAGCGATGTGTATTGCAGGTGTGTTTGGTGGAGTGAAAAGCGGTGTGAAAGAAACCACAACGAATATCTTTTTAGAGAGCGCATGGTTCAATCCAGTTACCACACGTAAAACATCTTTTCGCCATAACCTGCGTACCGATGCTGCTACCCGTTTTGAAAAAGGAGTTGACATCAGTAATACCGTAAATGTGTTGAAGCGTGCTGCTCTGTTGATCAAAGAATTGGGTGGTGGTGAAATTGCAAGCGATGTGGTGGATGTATATCCGGCACCAAAAGAAAAAACACAGATCGCTATCAAATATCATTACCTGAAAAAGATCAGTGGTAAAAATTACCATCCTGATACAGTCAAAAAGATATTTGAATCGCTGGGATTTGAAATTGTAAAAGATTCGATTGATGAACTTTGGGTGGCAGCTCCTTTCAGCAAACCTGACATGGAATTGCCGGCCGATTTAGCAGAAGAGGTAATGCGGATCGATGGACTCGATAATGTGGAAATTCCAACCAGCATTACCATTTCGCCATCAACAGAATCAGATCAAACAACCTTTGCGTATAAAGAAAAGATCAGCAATGTACTTGCCGGACAGGGTTTTCATGAGATCTTCACCAACTCCATTGCCAACAGTGCCTGGTATAGTGAAGAAGTATTGGCAACTACGGTAAAAATGCTCAACAACCTGAGTGCAGAATTGAATGTAATGCGTCCGTCGATGTTGGAAACAGGATTGCAATGTGTATCGTTTAACCTCAACCGCAGAAACAACAACCTGCGTCTGTTTGAATTTGGAAAAACCTACACAACAACAGAAACAGGCAAGTATTTCGAAACCGATCATTTGGCAATTTATACATCCGGCAATACAGAAGCTTCCTGGAAACAGAAAGCATCTGCAACTGATGTCTATTATCTCAAAGCTGTTGTAAACAGTATTTTACAACAGGCAGGTTTAAAAGCCGAAACGCAGTTGATGGAAGCAACGCCTGGTTTTAGCGGTGTTGTTGCTTATAAAATCAAAAAACAAATTGTAGCAACCGTTGCAATTGTTGATAGTAACCGATTGAAACAATTTGATATTAAGCAACCGGTTTACTTCGCAGATATCAACTGGAATATTTTAACGCAGCTGGCGGCAAAAGCGAAACTGGAGTACAAAGAAATTGCCCGTTTCCCTGCTGTAGAAAGAGACCTGGCCATTGTAATTCCACAAACGACAACCTATGCAGAAGTGGAGCAAACCATTGCACAGGCAAAAGTGAGCCGCTTACAATCGGTTTCGTTGTTTGATGTGTTTGAAAGTGAGAAAATCGGTGCCGGTAAAAAATCAATGGCACTCAATTTTGTGTTCCAGGACGATGAAAAAACACTCACCGATAATGAAACAGAAAAGATGATGAACACATTGATTCAATCATTGGAAAAACAACTGGCAGCAGAAATCAGGAAGTAACCTTTTGTAATAAAATAAAACAGCTTTGTGTCGGCACTCGATCAACATATTCAATCGCTTCAGCAGAAAATGCAGTTGCTGGTGAAAAAACACCAGCAACTGGCAAAAGAAAATATGCGGCTGAAAGAAGAATTGAAACAGTTGAAAGAAACACAGTTTGAAAAAAAGCAGGAAGTGGAGGTGCTGGAAATGCAGAATGCAATTTTAAAAGCATCGCAACAGCATCTGGATGAACGGGAGAAAAAAGAACTGGAAAAAAAACTGTCGCTCTACATCAAAGAGATCGATCGCTGCATTGCCCTGCTTACTGAATAATTACACCCGTTTAATGATCCGCATCTTCATCTCATCATCACCCTGCTGCAATTCGAGTGTATAAACTCCGTATGGCAGATCGTTCAAACCATTCCATGTCAGGCTTGGTTGATGACCGTCTGATTCCAGGCTTCGGCAAACGGAACCTTTTTCGTCCTTCAATACCGCTTTTAACCCGTTATTTTGTGGGGCAAACAATTCAAGCGTCAGGCTATCAATGAAAACCTGTGGTTTAATTTTCGCAAACATGTCGGTTTCGTGGTTTGAGGTTTAATGAAACGCAAAAGAGGTAGTTTCGAATAGGAAAGCCTATTGGATACCGGATTTTATCAACATTATATGCACAAAATAAGTTTTCGATCTCAAAAAACCTAATTATGAATGAGTTAATTCCTGTTAACATCGTAATCGGCGACCGTAACTATCGAATCAAAGTGGCTCCGGAGCATGAAGAACATGTGCGCAAGACCGTTAAAACAATCAACGATAAGATTCTCGAATTCCGTTCAATCTTTGCCGGCAAGGATATGCAGGACTACATTTCAATGGTTCTTATATGGTATGCCACCGATGTAACTACTGTAAACAATAAACCGGCAGAAGATATAAACGCATCAAAAGTAGCCTTAGAAAAGCTGGAGCAGCAAATTGACCAATTATTGAATCAGGATAAATCTGTTTAAAAGCTTTGGATGGCATCAATTCTCCTTGCTTAAGAATGTAAGTGTTAAAGCAGTGATCATCATGGAGTTCTTATGCCCGTTCCTACTGTTTTTTCTGTACTTTCGCTCACTATTGTCCCGCTATGAACTTAGATAACGCCATAGAAAGGAACGATTTGCCGATAACAAACAACAAACCAGTCAACAAAAATGGAACCAGTAATTTTATACATTATCATAGGAGTTGTATCCCTTATTGCCGGTGTACTTGCAGGGAAAATCATCTTTGCGAAAAACACCCGGAAACAAATTGAAGAGGCCGAATTGCAGGCTCAATCCATCATTAAAGAAGCAGGGCTGCGTGCCGAAACCATCCGAAAGGAAAAAGAACTCGAAGCAAAAGAAAAATTCGTGCAGCTTAAATCGGATTACGACCGTGAAGTAATGGAGCGTAACCGCAAGATCAACGAAAGTGAGAACCGTGCTCGCCAGAAAGAACAATCGATCAATCAAAAAGAGGCAAACCTCGATAAGCAGATCAAAGAAAACGAGGCCATCAAAGAAAACCTCAACCGCCAGATCGAGGTAGTAAACTTAAAACGTACGGAACTGGAAAAACACCAGGAAGAACATATCCGTCGCCTCGAAAAAATTGCAGGCTTAAGTGCGGAAGAAGCCAAGAACCAATTGGTGGAAAGCCTGAAACAGGAAGCACACACAAGAGCATTGGTACTGCAGCAGGAAATTATTGAAGATGCCAAGCTGAAAGCAAATAAAGAAGCCCGGAAGATTGTGATCCAGTCGATCCAACGTACAGCGGCTGAGCAAACCATTGAAAACACTGTAACGGTTTTCAACCTGGAAAGCGATGAGATCAAAGGCCAGATCATTGGCCGTGAAGGACGTAACATCCGTGCAATTGAAGCAGCAACAGGTGTGGACCTTATTGTAGATGATACGCCGGAAGCGATCCTTCTTTCATCCTTCGATCCCCTTCGTCGTGAAGTGGCCCGTTTGAGTTTGCAACGACTGGTTGCCGATGGCCGTATCCACCCTGCCCGTGTAGAAGAAGTGGTTGAAAAAACCCGTCGCCAACTTGAAGAGCAGGTAATGGAAATCGGTGAACGTACTGTTATTGAATTAGGGATTCATGGAATGCATAAGGAACTGATCCGGATGGTGGGCCGTATGCGTTTCCGTTCATCGTACGGGCAAAACCTGTTGATGCACAGTCGTGAAACCGCCAACTTGTGTGCGATCATGGCATCGGAACTGGGTATGAATCCGAAGCTTGCCAAGCGTGCCGGTCTGTTACACGATATCGGAAAAGTTCCGGAAGAAGAAACTGAATTGAGCCATGCCCTGTTAGGTGCCAAGCTGGCTGAAAAATATGGTGAAAATCCGGCAGTAGTAAATGCCATTGGTGCCCACCACGATGAAATGGAGATGCAGTATGTGATCTCTCCAATTGTACAGGCTTGTGATGCCATCAGTGGTGCACGGCCCGGTGCACGTCGTGAAATTATGCAGCAATACCTGCAGCGTATCAAAGACCTGGAAACACTAGCCATGGCGTATCCCGGCGTGGAAAAAGCGTATGCTATCCAGGCTGGCCGTGAGTTGCGTGTAATTGTAGAAGCTGAAAAAGTAACCGATGCCGAATCAGATAAACTGAGTTTTGAAATGGCACAAAAGATACAGACCGAAATGGTGTATCCCGGCCAGATCAAAGTAACAGTTATCAGGGAAAAAAGAGCAGTGAATGTGGCGAGATAAAAGAAAAGGTACTTGGAATTGGGGATTGGAATTAGAGGTTGAACTTTTTTTCCAAATTCCTGCCAACAAATTACCAATTCCTGCAAAAACCCCCTACCTTTGCCGTCCTAAAAATTAAGAGATATGAACGCCGCTGTTGCATTTATACATGAACAATTAACTGTTGGGAAAGAACATCCCAAGTTTAAAGCAGGTGATAACGTTACTGTGAATTACAAGATCGTTGAGGGTGGAAAAGAGCGTATCCAAGGCTTCCGTGGCGATGTGATCAAACGTCAGGGCCAGGGCGCAACTGCTACATTTACAGTGCGTAAGATCTCTGATGGAGTAGGCGTTGAACGTACTTTCCCAGTAAACTCACCGAACGTAGATTCAATTTTACTCAACAAAGTGGGTAAAGTGAGCCGTGCAAAACTGTTTTACCTGCGTGAAAGAAGCGGTAAAAGTGCCCGTATTAAGGAAAAGCGCATGAAATAATCAGGCGTTCAAGCATATTTGTACCAAAGGGGGAAAGAAACTTTCCCCCTTTGTTCTTTGTATCCTCGGATTTCGTTCTTATATTTACCGTCCATCGAATGTAAATGTTCGGTTTAATCCCATACCTTTTGAAATTTCGTTACTCTATTTATTAACTAAATCAGGTTTCGATTATGAAAAAGGTATTAGTAGCACTTGCAGTCATTACACTGTTTTTAATGTCCTGTAACAGGGGTATTACGCCTTACCAGGCGGCTAACGGCAAAGCAGGTAAATGCGGTAAGAATTTTATCCGTTAAGCTCTTTTGAAACAAAACGCATTGAAACCTTCCCTTACCGGAAGGTTTTTTTATTGCCTCTTTCGAAGCCTGCGTTAGAAATAACTGTAACTTTGTGTTCCTCTAAATTTTATATCATGAACTTTCAGCCCATATTGCTTGGCGTACTCGGCACACAGGAGATCATCATTATTGCTATAATCATTTTATTGTTATTCGGTGGTCGTAAGATTCCCGAACTGATGAAAGGATTAGGTAAAGGTATCCGTGAGTTTAACGATGCCAAGAATACCGTGCGCAAGGAAATCGAGGAAAGCTCAACAACCGATACTCCTCCGCAGAACAAACAGTAAGCATTTTCGCTTCTTGTTTTATTTTTCATTTCAATTGTATTGAAGCGACTGTCTTCATTGTATCCATTTGCAACCATAAAGGAATACCAGCAGCATTTGTTTGACGGAACTACTTCCTGCAAACAATCCGTTGACTTTTATCTGTCTCAAATTGGAAAATTTGAACACCTCAATGCATTGTTACATGTGTTTGCTGATGAAGCATTGCAACGTGCAGCCGAACTGGACCAGGCACGCAAAGCAGGCAAACCAACCGGGAAACTGCATGGCGTGGTGGTAACCATCAAAGATGTGATTGCATGGCAGCAACATCCACTTTCTGCTGCTTCAAATATTCTCAAAGGATTTCATTCCATATATCATTCAACTGCTGTACAACGATTACTGGCCGAAGATGCCATCATCATTGGCACCAATAACTGCGATGAATTTGCAATGGGCAGCAGTAATGAAAACTCTGCATATGGTCCGGTAAAAAATAAACTCGACGAAACAAGAGTACCCGGTGGCTCTTCCGGCGGATCAGCTGTAGCTGTTCAGGCGAATCTTTGTATGATAAGCCTTGGAAGTGATACCGGAGGTTCTGTTCGTCAACCAGCCGATTTTTGCGGGATTGTGGGAATGAAACCAAGTTATGGAAGAGTGAGCCGGCATGGATTGATCGCTTATGGTTCCAGCTTCGATCAGATTGGTGTATTGGCCAACTCGGTTGAAGATGCAGCATTGGTACTTTCAGTAATTGCCGGTGCAGATGATTTTGACAGTACTGTTTCTTCTCTACCCGTTCCCGACTATTCTACAGAAATCAGCAATGTAAAGTCAATCAAACCTGTATTGGGTTATTTCAAACAAACATTGCAACACGAAGGATTGGATGAAGAGATACGAACAGCACACCGCCATTTCATCCATCAATTAAAAAACGATGGTTATGAAGTGAAAGAACTTGATTTTGATTTGATTGATTATATCGTTCCTACTTATTATGTACTTACAACTGCTGAAGCCAGCAGTAATCTCTCCCGGTATGAAGGGGTCCGTTATGGACATCAGTCGGTACCGTTAAAAGAAGAATTAACAGAATTTTACTCGGCCAATCGCTCCGAAGGTTTTGGTAAAGAAGTGCAACGCCGCATCATGCTGGGCACCTTTGTATTAAGCGCCGGTTACTACGATGCGTATTACACAAAAGCACAACAGGTTCGTCGTAAATTATACGAACAAACAAAACTGGTTTTCAGCGATATAGATGTATTGCTGATGCCGGTATCGCCTTCCACCGCTTTTAAGATCGGGGAGAAAAACAGCAACCCGATTGAAATGTATCTGGCTGATATCTACACCGTATTTGCCAACCTCGTTGGTATCCCCGGCATTTCCATTCCTTTATTTCAGCACAGCAATGGCTTGCCATTCGGACTTCAACTCATGACAAAGCATTTCGATGAAGTATCTTTGCTCCGCCTTGCGGATGTGTTGTTAAAAAACTACAAGGCATCGTAAGGAGATGACCGATGCAGAAAATTATTCTTACCATATTTCTTATCAGTTGTTCTGTGTTTTCATTTGCACAGAAAGATACTGTTGCAGCTACTGCAGCCGATACATCATTTGAAACACAACAGGGCGATGTTTCAAAGTATGGTTTCCAGTCGCTGTTTGTCAACAAAGAATTTAATTCGTCTGCTTCCTACGATGCACAGATCCATCCGCAGGCGTGGGGCTTTATCCAGGATTATCTCGACCGGCATGGAAAGAACCTGCAGAAAATGAAAAGCTGGGGTGTCCCCTATTTTACATTAATCGATAATGTTTTGATGCAATACGGTTTGCCGCACGAATTAAAATATTTAGCGGTGATTGAAAGCGGACTTAGTACTAATGCCACAAGCTGGGTGGGCGCCCGTGGGCCATGGCAATTTATGCCTTACACTGCCAAGGAATATGGCCTGCATGTAAATGGATGGATCGATGAACGAACTGATTATTTCCGCAGTACACATGCTGCTGCAAAATATCTTACCTATCTCTACAAAGACCTGAACGATTGGTTACTGGTAATTGCTGCCTACAACGGTGGCCCCGGACGTGTGTACAGCGCCATTAAAAAAAGTGGCAGCCGTGATTTCTGGAAGCTGCAATATTATTTACCGGCCGAAAGCCGCAACCATGTAAAAAAGTTTATTGCCACGCATTATATCATGGAAGGAAAAGGTGGCGTAACCACTGTTGTAAATGATGGCAAACAACCGGCCAATGCCGACTTTGCACCGGAGAAAACAGACCCTACCATCAGCGTTCAAACGATTGTTGGAAAATTCAGTTCGGTGGTGATGGCGAAAAATTTAGTGATCGATCTGTTACGCTTCAATCAGCTCAATCCCAATTTTGATGCAGTGTTGGCAACCAACAAACCGTTTGATCTGCGTTTGCCCAACGATAAAATGCAACTCTTCAATGCCAACCGCTACAATATTCTCAACGAAAGTGTACAACTGCTCCTGCGTTTTTATGGCGATGATGGCATCAAAGAAGTTTATCCGAGTGTATCAGAATTACCAGAGGTAAAGAAGAAACCTGCTGCGAAAAAAAAGAACTGATTATTCATTGTACCGTTTCAGAAATTCATTGATGAAAACATCAGAAAGAAAACAAACATTCACAAAAAAGAAAAACCAGCACTTTTGTGTACTGGCTTTTCTAATATGCATAAATTAAAAACTTTCTGTTTAATATTTTATAAAACTTTCTGTTTGTAAAACTCTTCCGTTTGAATGCACAACAAGTTTATACATTCCTTTTGCTAAAGCTGCCGTATTGAGTGTTTGCAGTCCGTTTCCGGCGAGCAGTTTATTGCAAAATACCCGTCCTGTCATATCGATTACAGTAACCTGCAGATTGTTGGTGAGTGTCTGAATTTGCAGATTATCTGATACTGTATTGGCCAACATTCTTACAGCAGATGTTCCTTGCTTTAATTTCAGGAGTTTCACAACTGAGTATGAAATCTTTCCGTCGAGATCAACCAACTTAATACGATAGTAATTAGCAGCATTCAACAAAGGTTTGTGATGCGTAAACCGGTAAGTGATTTCCAATGAGCTATTACCAGCTGCTTGTATCCTTGCAATTGGAGTAAACACTGCTCCATCTTTTGAATGCTCTATTTCAAAATAACTGGTATTTTCTTCTTGCAATGTGTTCCATTTTAAATCGATCGATTTGCCGTTTACAGTAGCAAGTTCAAATGCACCCCATACAGCAGGTAAGGTGCCTTGTCCTTTTGAAACAGAAATTGTTTGCTGATTATACGTTATTGTATATCCTGCAGGGAGGTTTGCGTTTGCAAATGAGCCGGAAAAACTTCCTGTAGTTGTCATAATAACATACGACTGGTTAGGTGCTGCAGGGCTTTCTGTAATAGTAATATTATTGCCAGACAGATTGATATCGCCTGTTAAATCTAACCTGTTATGACCTGTACCTGCACCAGAGCCATCAAAGATGTCAATATTGATCTGTGCGTTTTGTCCTGTAACTATACCGCCACTTACTGAAAGTATGCCAGGTGAATTTCCCGGTTTAATAATACCCGTATTGCTTACTGTTCCGCTGAAATTAAATGCACCAATTCCCTGCAGTGTTCCGGTATTCGTAAAGCTTACACTATTATTCAGAAAGGTATTGGCAGACATTTTCTGGAAAGTGCCATTGTTTACGAAATCAACTGCACCGCCACCACTTGTAAAGCCTTTATTTGAAGTAAACTCTTCTTTCAGCAGGCCATTATTGATAAAACGGGCATCTGTTAATAGGATATTTCCACCTGCCCCGGCCGTTGACCAAACAAAGGTTCCATTGTTTGTAAAATTCGCCGACATCATTTTGGTAGTGCTGCCCGACACATTGGTAACCGCTCCAATCGCTGAAATTATGTTGATATCCAAAGTGCCTCCCGACCAATTAAAGCTTCCATTTAATAAAGCAGAGCCTGCTCCGGTAATACTGGCTGCACCTGAGAGATTAAGAACACCCTTCACGAAAAGGTCGGTAGGCGAAGATCCGTCACTTACAATCAATCCTCCAGCCTGAAGATTTAAAACAGCCCCTGTTTCTACAATCAGTTGATCTGTTGTAACAGTTACGTCTACATCAATACTATCATTGTTTCTGATGGTAATAGCTCCTGCCGAAGCACTTGGTAAAACTGCTGTGGCAACCCAGTTGCTTCCGTCAAACCTTCTCCAACTTGAAGTAGTGCTCCATTTCCCGCCTGTTGATTTTGGTGCATTTGATCTGTAATCGCCGATATTGGGTGAAAAGCTTTGTTCTGTCCGTTGCGAAAGCAAGAGCCACTCGTAAAGATTTAAACTATCCTGTGTAATCCCACTACCCCTGATTGAGGAGCCATTTGCATTCGGGGCAACCTGTATACCTCCGTTATTACATCCATTATTGCATGAGCCTGTTTTGCCATAATAGTTCACATTGGGTCGAAAAGCAGGATCAAACATTCTTCCCCAGGCAGAGTGACCCACACCTTGGATAACAGTTAATTTATTAGGAGTAGTTGGGTTTAGCATATTAGTACTATCATGGTAGCGAACATCTGTATTCAAGAGATAATCTTGTTCCCCGGCAATAGTCCACATCTTAACACCAAAGGTTGATCCATACCGTAAGCCTTCTTCGACCTCAAGCGAAGTATATCCGTTACTTGCATTCGTACCCGCACTGCTGGAAGTAGCCATAGCAGCAAAATTTTTAATAAATAATGAGTCTCTACTTCCGAAAGTAGAAAAGGTTCCGCCGCCGCCTGCTGACAACCCGGTTAAGTAAATTCGTGATCTGTCAACCCGGTATTTTTTTAGAATAGACGGAAGTATATGTTTTAAATCAGTATAGTTATAACTCCACGATGGTGCTTGTGGCGACACTACAATGAAACTATCCTGAACACCTGTTCTTGGATTTACAGCTACGGGATCCCATCCGTCAGCAATTCTTCCTGAAATTGAGCGAGGTGAGGCTGTATATAACTTTGACAGACTTGAAACCGTTGTTCCGGTTTCTCCCGCCCCATGCAGAAATATTATTAACGGGTATGTTCGTGTAGTAGATGAGTAAGTTGCAGGAAGCCATGTAAGGCCATAAGTTAATGTACCACTACTGTTAATTGGAAATTGATCAACAATTTGCCGCCCCATAATTGTTTGGGCATTTGCGCATACAGTAAACAATACGTAAGCACATAGAAGTACTACTTTTTTCATTAGGATACGGTTTAGGATATGAATTTTAATTAATGTAAATATCTTTTAAAGACATTACAAACCTATAGAAAAATCGATACTCATTTCAATAAATAACTACTTATGGAAAGTACGAGCTAAGTGTTTCCTTTATCAACAACTACTGGTCGTACATGCACGAAACACTTAATTCTATTCAAAACGTATTATCCCCAAACAGGAATCAGCAAATGCCGCAATACCCTGTAGGAAAGAATACGAATTAACAGAGCTTTTATTCACATCGATGTTATAATACACTTTATAGTTGTTTACTCTTGTTAAACAAATCTTCCTTTCTGCTTTCAATCTTTTAACAAGGATTGAAAGCATATGACTGCAAATAAGCTGCTTCATCATGATGAACATATTTTGTACTACTATTTTATAGAAGATCTTGCTGGCTACTTAGTTGATTCTTCAAAGTTGACTACGTTATGACCATACCACCCTGCTTCCATCCATTTGAAAAAGGATGCAATCAATTTGTACAAACGCTCTCGATTGAAAACCGAGCTTAGGTATTTGCCTCCTTTTTTGGTTCATTAAAAATGAATGATCCAGCAAGGCGTAATACCAATGAGTATTAATTTCAAAAGTCAATTATTTATGCCATTATATGGAAGCCAGCAGTATCCGTTTTTGTGAACTACTTACTGTATGTAGGCAAAGGTGAATTTGGATTGAAAACAAGAAATTTATCAAAAAACGGAAGTATTTCATTAAATATCCGTCCATCAAAACCATCCAGCATGTTTCCATGATCACCAATATATTCTTCAGCAAAATGTTTGATACGGTAGGCTTCCAGTTTCTTGCTGAACTGCAGACTTGTAAAAGGGATGTGCGAAAAATCTTCATTACGTCCCCAATCTAATTTTAAAGCAGTAAGGCTTCGTAACTGGGGCAGATAATGATCGATCATATAAAAAGGAAATTGCTTTTCCCATTCACTGATTACTGCCGGATGATACACAGCACTATCACCAGCATACGTAACAGGAAAATCGGCCAATAATTCTTTGTTGACAATGTTGGGCGAGTACACTCTTGCCATAGCTGAGAGTACTGCTGCAAAGAATGTATCAAAGTCGCCATTCTCACCTGATTCATTCAATGCCTTTACAATCGCTTCTTCGTTCTTCAGTTTACTGATGCGTTTGAAACCACGGCTTGATAGCGAAAAATCGCCATACCAATCTAAGACAGCCGGGCTTAATGCATACACGGCACTGAATGTATCAGCAAACAGCATCCCTAATTTCAACGCACCATTGCCGCCCATTGAATGACCGCAAAGTCCACGGCTTTTTCGATCAGGTATTGTTCTGAAATTTTTATCCATGTACTGCACTACATCCTTCCCAATATAATCGGCCCAGTTACCGGTTACCGATGAATTCGTATAGAAACTCCCCTGCAGTTTTGTAGTACTGTTAGGCGCCACTACAATCATCGGGCGCATTTTCCCAGTTTTGATTGCTTCGTCCAGTAATTTTTTAAAATTGATCCATACACTCATTATTACACTATCGGTTCCTCCATATCCATGCAGCACATAAATAACCGGGTAGCGTTGCATTCCCTGTTCATAACCGGGAGGCAGATACACCGTTAACTGTCGCAAAGGATCTTCACCTCCTCGATTGTTTTGCAACGATGCAGCCATAAACTCACGCCTGATTAATTTTCCTTGGGCAATTGTTGTTAACGAGAAACTCAGTAAGAGTATGCCGACAAAAAATTTTCGCATGTACTATTTTTTTGAGTGATCAAAATCCGTTTTGTATTCCTCTACCTGTAACGAACCTTCTGAAATGAAGAGCATGATTTTTATCGTTCAATTTCTTTTCCCGGTCCTCCTTCAATTCTTTTGTTGTGTATTGCGTAACATAGCAGGGCATAATTGCCAATGCCTTTGTTTCTTGTTCCTGTGTGTAATCAATCCGCACATTAAAGTATTGTTCGTTTACATAACCGAGATCAAACATTTCAGCTTGATCTCTATCCCAGGCTAAGTAATATAATGGATACTTTTCTACCCAACCTTCACGCAATAACAATTCGGTAACGGCTGAACCTGTAACAATATGTTCGGCATGGTGCGTATCACCATCGGGTCCGAATGTGAGGATGAAATCAGGATTGATGGTTGCAATTTTTTCTTTCAATAATTCAAGAAACTTTTTGTGCTCGGCAAAGTATTTCCCTACACCAATTCTTGTATCAAGCCGGTCGATACCAAGAAAGATGGGCTCTGCAATACCCATGATCTTGCAGGCACATCGTGTTTCTTCTTTGCGAATTGTTCCTAACGACTCACCAGCAGGGATCTTTGTAACTCTTGTACCATCTTTGCCATCTGTAGCAATAATGAGTTGTACACTGTAACCCATCTGTGCATATTTTATGAGCACTTCCGCAACGGCTGATTCGTCATCCGGATGAGGAAAAACAGCAAGCAATGTTTTTTTGCTTTGTGCAAACAAAGTTTGCATCAAGAACAGCAGTAATGTTAGAATAAAAATTCTCATATTTTCTTTTTCTGTTTATAATAAACCTGCGGCCACCAAACCATAATGATCTCTGCAAAAATGAGCGGTACAAATGAAAAGAAGTATTCATTCACCACTCGTCTGAAAACGGGATCGGCAATACTGCCAAACAGGAAGTCCAGTGAATACACATCATCCACCCTGACAAATACAAATGCTAACACGCACACATAGCTTCGCACCATCATTTGCCTGTGCACTTTGGTGTTGCGCATCTTAATCGCCTTCCAGGCAAACCATGTGCTTAACATTGCAAATACTGTTAATAAGAAAAGTGAAATACGACAAGGCACACAACTACTGATCAACGACAAGCGCCCTGCTGAAATTCCGATCAATCCAATACCTGCCATATAAACCTTACCAGTAAACCGATGAAACTTCAGGAATCGATTTCGAATAAATGGCCAGGATTGAAACGGACCGAGCAACAATGTAAATGTTCCGCCAACCATATGCATCACTACCCATAACTGGTTTTGAAAAAAACTATGACCAAACAGTTGGCTGCGATAGCCATAGAAATAGGCAAGTACGTTATCAAGAAAGAAATAAACCGAAAGAAAGATAATGGCAGACCATATAGCTATGAAAGCAACAGACTTAATTGGGAACATAAGCAGAAGGTTGGTCTTTTGAAAGTACTGCAGTTTTTCTGCAAGTACAAACCTCTGCAAATTATATTGAATATAAAATCACCCATTCGGGTTACCGATGCAGGTGAAGGTGGAAGAACTGAAGAATATAAAAATGGTTAGGTGATAGATTACAGCAAACAAAAAAGCCCTTCAGTAAACTGAAGGGCTTAGAATAAATATGGCAGCTACCTACTCTCCCGCATTGTTGTGCAGTACCATCGGCCATGAGGGGCTTAACTTCTCTGTTCGGTATGGGAAGAGGTGAACACCCTCGGAAAAACCACCATAAACTCTTAAATAATATAACATATTGGGAGGTTGTAATTGCAAGCGGCAATTAAAAAAAATTAAAGCTTACGGGTAATTAGTACTACTCGACTTTACTGTTACCAGTTTTACATCTGTAGCCTATCAACGTCATCGTCTTTGACGGCCCTTAAAAGTAAACTCATCTTAAGGAAGGTTTCACGCTTAGATGCTTTCAGCGTTTATCCTGGCCACACGTAGCTACTCTGCATTGCACCTGGCGGCACAACAGATACACCAGCGGTGTGTACGACCCGGTCCTCTCGTACTAAGGTCATGTCCTTTCAATTTACTAACGCCCACCACAGATAGGGACCGAACTGTCTTGCGACGTTCTGAACCCAGTTCACGTGCCACTTTAATCGGCGAACAGCCGAACCCTTGGGACCTTCTCCAGCCCCAGGATGTGACGAACCGACATCG